>DATJQX010000073.1:0-31924 GCA_035505275.1 Streptosporangiaceae bacterium
GGCCCGTGCCCCCCCAAGGCCCGTGCCCCCAAAGGCCCGTGCCCCCAAAGGCCCGTGCCCCCAAAGCCCCGTGACCCCCCAAGGCCCGTGCCCCCAAGCCCCGTGACCCCGTGCCCCGGAAGCCCCCGGACCCCTTAACTCCGTGACCCCGACCCGTAACCCCATGACCCCTGAACCCCGTCTGCAGGCCGGCGAGCCTCGCCCGCCTGGTTGCTACCGCGGCCTACTGCGGCTGCGGCTCTGACAGGCGGTTGCTCTCGTCCTGGATGTCCACGGCGACCTTGGCCAGTGCCTTGGCGTGCAGCCGGCCGTGATGCGCGCAGAAAAGAAGCTCCCCCGAGTTGGCGAGGAGCACGCGAACATACGCCTGGGCGCCGCAGCGATCGCAAATGTCCAGTGCGGTCAGTGGCTTGGTGGGGGCTAGTGTTCCAGTCAACGTCGCCTCCTCGCGTTTGCCTCCGGCTTCGGTATCCGGATGGCTCCCGTTTCCTGCCTTATACCTTCAGTGCAACACATACCCACGCGCCGCCCTTCCCTACTCGGGGGGACGTACGCCACAAGCGAAACGGTTCCCCCGACCGGCCATGTTTACCGACACGGCCGTCAGCTACCGGCTGCTCCCCTGGTTCGTATATATTCTCGAATTGTGGGCAGGGGAAGCATACGCCACGGCGGGCCCGGATTTGCGTACGGCTCGCCGCGTGGCGTGCGACCGTAGCCCGTCCGGGACGTTACCCTTCGGTGAGGTTCCCCGCCTAGGCTGCTCGCGGAAAGGAGATCGGCCGGCCGTGTCCACCTTGACCACCGCAGCCCGTGGGTCCGCCGAGGCCTCGGCGGACGCCTATACGGCCCGGCACCTGACGGTCCTCGAGGGCCTGGACGCCGTACGCAAGCGCCCAGGCATGTACATCGGGTCCACCGACAGCCGCGGGCTGCACCACTGCTTGTGGGAGATTTTCGACAACGCGGTCGACGAGGCGCTGGGCGGGTACTGCTCGCGGATCGAGGTGATCCTGCACGCGGACGGTTCCGCCGAGGTCCGGGACAACGGCCGCGGCATCCCCGTCGACGTCGAGCGCAAGACCAGGCTCTCCGGCGTGGAACTGGTGATGACCAGGCTGCACGCGGGCGGCAAGTTCGGCGGCGGGTCGTACACGGCCTCCGGCGGGCTGCACGGCGTCGGCGCCTCCGTGGTCAACGCGCTGGCGGCGCGGCTGGACGTCGAGGTGGACCGGGACGGGCAGACCTGGGCGGCCAGCTTCCGCCGCGGCGTGACCGGCGAGTTCGCCGGTCCTGGCCCGGACGCGGAGTTCACCAGGAAGGCCGGGCTGCGCCAGGCCGGGAGGGTCGGCAGGAAGGCCCAGGGGACCAGGATCAGGTTCTGGCCGGACCGGCAGGTCTTCCTGCGGGACGCCCGGCTCAGCTTCGACACCGTAGCCGAGCGCGCCAGGCAGACCGCCTACCTGGT
This sequence comes from Streptosporangiaceae bacterium, assembly GCA_035505275.1. Lineage (GTDB taxonomy): Bacteria > Actinomycetota > Actinomycetes > Streptosporangiales > Streptosporangiaceae > Palsa-504. The sequence continues at coordinate 1,469 of DATJQX010000073.1, forward strand.
CCCGGGCCTGACCATCGTGATCCGCGAGGAAGCCACGGCGATCCTGGACGCCGAGGCGGAGGCCCGCGAGGCGGAGTTCCGCTTCGCCGGCGGGATCAGCGAGTTCTGTGCGCACCTGGCCTCCAGCGAGGCCGTCACCGACCCGATCCGGCTGACCGGCTCGGGCAACTTCACCGAGACCATCCCCGTCCTCGACGACCGGGGGCACATGACCCCGACCGACGTGGAGCGGGAGCTGATGGTCGACGTGGCGGTCCAGTGGGGGACCGGCTACGACACGACGGTCCGCTCGTTCGTCAACGTCATCGCCACGCCGCACGGCGGTACCCACGTGACCGGCTTCGAGCGAGCCCTGGTCAAGGCCGTGAACGACGGGCTCAAGACGGCCCGGATGAACAAGAACGGCGGCGTCCTCAAGGAGGACGTGCTCGAGGGCATGGTCGCCGTGGTCTCCGTCCGGCTGCCCGAGCCGCAGTTCGAGGGGCAGACCAAGGAGGTGCTCGGCACCCCGGCCGCGAACCAGATCGTGTTCGGTATCGTCAGCACGCAGCTACGGTCGTACCTCGAGACGCCGCCGCGGGGCGCCAAGCAGCAGGCCCGCGCGGTCCTGGAGAAGATCATGGCCGCGGCTCAGGCGCGCATCGCGGCGCGCGAGCACCGCGACAACCAGCGGCGCAAGTCGGCGCTGGCCAGCTCGACACTGCCGGCCAAGCTTGTCGACTGCCGCTCGTCCGACGACCGCAGCGAGCTGTTCATCGTCGAGGGCGACTCCGCCCTGGGCACGGCCAAGCTGGCCAGGAACTCGGAGTTCCAGGCGCTCCTCCCGATCCGGGGCAAGATCCTCAACGTGCAGAAGGCGTCGCTCGCGGACATGCTGAAGAACGCCGAGTGCGCCTCGATCATCCAGGTGATCGGCGCGGGCTCGGGCAGCTCGTTCGACCTGGACTCGGCAAGATACCAGCGGATCATCTTCCTCGCGGACGCCGACGTCGACGGCGCGCACATCCGCACCCTGCTGCTCACGCTGTTCCACCGGTACCTGCGGCCCATGCTCCAGGCCGGCCGGGTCTTCACCGGAGTCCCGCCGCTGCACCGGATCGAGCTGGTGAACCCCCGCAAGGGCCAGGAAAAGTACCGGTACACCTACTCCGACGCCGAACTGAACCGGACGCTGCTCGAGCTGGAGCGGCACGGCCAGCGGTGGAAGGAGCCGGTGCAGCGGTACAAGGGGCTTGGCGAGATGGACGCCGCCCAGCTCGCCGAGACCACTATGGACCCCAGGCACCGCACGCTTAGAAGGATCAGGATCGAGGACGCCGCCTCGGCCGCGGAGATCTTCAGCCTCCTGATGGGCACCGAGGTGGCCCCCCGCCGGGACTTCATCGTCACCGGCGCCGCCGAGCTTGATCCCTCCCGCATCGACACCTGACCGCCGACGGCACGTCTACCAGCCCCGATTTACGACACGCCCGAAAATTGTTAGACGTAGCGTTACCGGGTGATCATTTTAAGTCTGGTTAACATTACTCTTCGTGACTAAGGCGAATCTGGTGGCACAATTCCTGCGGGCCCGGGCCTGGTGGCGGCTTGACATTGCGGGCGCCCCAGCGCTGCACGTCACGCGCAGTGTCGTGTCCCTGCTTGACGCGGCTGCGTACCTGGAGCGTTTCCCCGATCATGAACCCCGGATCGCGGCGCTGGACGCGGCCGGATGCTTCCGGGGTGGTGCCTTCGATCCCGGCCCCGAAGGCTGGCCCATCGTCACCGAATGGCAGCTCGCCGACCAGAGCACCGCGGGTCCCGCGGACCTGCTCGCCGAGCTCGTCCACGCCGCGCCGGCGCGGCGCCGGACCCTGCCACCCCCGCAACCCGCGAGAACCCAGCAAGCCCCGCAAGCCGGGCAGGCCCTGCTGGACCGGCACCCGCCACGCGCGGGCTTCCCCGCCCGGCATGGCCGGCGGCCTGCTGACCAGCGACACGACCTGCACCAGCTATTACGGAACGCGCCCGGCGCTGCCGATCACGAAGAGCTGACGGGTCAGCGCGACGCCGGATCCGTCGCGCCTGCCCACCGGGTCAGGCAGGTCAACGGGGCCGCCGGACTCGGTAGCCCCCACCGCGGGGGCGGGCCCGGCCCAGGCCATGACCAGCACGTCCTCGCCCTTGAGGAACCGGTGGCAACGGACGCCGCCGGTAGCCCGGCCCTTGCCGGGGAACTCGTGCAGCGGGGTTGCCTTGATGCTGCGCCCGGCCGCGCCCGGCAGCGCTCCCGCGCTGCCGGCCACGGTGACCACGACGGCGGGGGAGTAGGTCCCCGGCGGCCCGACGGGTATCCCCGCCGCAGCGGCCTCGTCCACCGCGCCGAACCACACCACGGACGCTCCCGCCGCCAGCCGGATCCCGGCCATCCCGCCCGCAGCCCGGCCCTGCGGCCGCACCGAGGACGCGGAGAAGCGAAGCAACTGCGCGTCGCTGCTGATGAACACCAGCTCCGGCGACTCGCCGTCTAGCTGGGCGGCGCCCACGACCCGGTCGCCTGACTTCAGCGCGATCAGCTCGAACTCGTCCCGGTTCTGCGGGTACTCCGGCAGCACCCGCTTGACCACGCCCTCGGCGGTGCCCAGCGCGACGCCAGCGCCCGGCGTGTCCACGGCGCACAGCCCGACCACCGTCTCGCCCCGCTCGAGCACGGCGAACTCCGTGGCGGGCGTGCCGCCGGCCAGGGACACCGCACCCGCGCCCGGCGGGAGCGCCGGGATCTCGAGCACGTTCACCTTGACCAGCCGGCCCGCCGACGTCACCACCCCGACGGTGCCCCGGGCGGTGGCCCGGACCGAGGAGATGATCACGTCGTGCCCGGACCGGCTGAGGTCGCCCAGGGGAGGCACCACCGCTCGTTCGGGATAAAGATCCGGGGAACCGGCGCCCGCGGCCACCCTGGCCACCAGGTGGGTCCCGGACAGCAGGACCACGCACGGGTCGTCAGCCACCTCGAGCGGGACGGCGGCGGCGGGCGCCTCGGCGTCCCCCTCGAGCAGGACGGTCCGGCGCGGCGTGCCGAACTTCCTGGCCACCTCCGCCAGCTCGTCGCTGACCAGCTCGCGCAGCTTCTCGTCGGACTCCAGGATCTCGGTCAGCGCGGCGATCTCGGCCCGCAGGTTCTCCTGCTCGCGCTCGAGTTCCAACCGGTCGTACCGGGTCAGCCGGCGCAGCGGGGTGTCCAGGATGTACTGCGCCTGGATAAGCGACAGCTCGAAGACCGCCATCAGCCGTTCCCTGGCCGCGGCTGCGTCCTCGCTGGACCTGATGACCTGGATGACCTCGTCAATGTTGAGCAGCGCGACGAGCAGGCCGTCGACGAGGTGGATTCGCTCGGCGCGCTTGCGCCTGCGGTACTCGGTGCGCCGCCTGGTCACCTCGATCCGGTGCGCGACGTAGATCTCGAGCATCTCCTTCAGCCCCAGGACCCGGGGCTGGCCGTCGACCAGGGCGACGTTGTTGATGCCGAAGGTCTCCTCCATCGGCGTCAGCCGGTACAGCTCGGCCAGCACGGCGTCGGGGTTGAAACCGGCCCGGACCTCGATCACCAGGTGCAGGCCGCGCTGCATGTCGGTGAGGTCCTTCAGGTCCGCGATGCCGTTGAGCTTCTTGGCCTGGACCAGGTCCTTGATCCGGGCGATGACCTTTTCCGGGCCGATCGTGTAGGGCAGTTCGGTGATCACGATGCCGGTGCGCTTGGGGCTGATCTGCTCGATGCGCGCGGTCGCCCGGGTGCGGAAGATGCCGCGGCCCGACTCGTACGCCTCCCTGATGCCCTCAAGGCCGGCGATCCGGCCGCCGGTGGGCAGGTCGGGTCCGGGGACGTAGCGCATGAGCGCGGCCAGGCTGGCGTCCGGGTTCCTGATCAGGTGCCGGGCCGCGGCGATGACCTCGGTCAGGTTGTGCGGCGCCATGTTGGTGGCCATGCCGACCGCGATGCCGGACGTCCCGTTGACCAGCAGGTTGGGCAGGCCCGCGGGCAGCACGTCGGGCTGGGTCTCGCTGCCGTCGTAGTTCGGGACGAAATCGACGGTGTCCTCGTCGATGGAGGCGACCATCTCCATCGCGGCCGCGGTCAGCCGCGCCTCGGTGTAGCGCATCGCCGCGGGCTCGTCGTCCCCGCCCAGGCTGCCGAAGTTCCCGTGCCCGTCCACCAGCGGCAGCCGCATCGCCCACGGCTGGGCCATCCGCACCAGCGCGTCGTAGATCGCGGAGTCGCCGTGCGGGTGCAGGCGGCCCATGACCTCGCCGACCACCCGGGCGCACTTGACGTGGCTGCGGTCCGGGCGCAGCCCCATCTCGTTCATCTGGTACAGGATCCTGCGCTGCACCGGCTTCAGCCCGTCCCGCGCGTCGGGCAGCGCGCGGGAGTAGATGACGCTGTAGGCGTACTCCAGGTAGCTGCCGCGCATCTCCTCGGTGACGTCGATGTCGACGATGTTCTCTTCGAAATCCTCAGTGGTTCCTGGGCCGTGGGGAGGCGTGGCACCGTTTCTTCGTGCTGGCATGACGTCATTGTGCCGTGCGGCCGGGCCTGCCGGCGCCCACGGCTCGCGGAAGGCGCCCGGCGGCTCCGGCGGTTCGCGAACGTTTTTCGCATAATGCACGTGCAGCGCGCCCCGGTTCGCCGATTATGGTCACGTGGACCACGAGACGCAGGTGCTGCTCGGCTTCCTCGATGCCGAACGCGAGCACGTCCTCGGCATCCTGGATGGCTTCTCCGAAGAGCAGCTGCGCCAGCCGGTACTTCCGTCCGGGTGGAACTGCCTGGGCATGGTCAAGCACCTGGCGCTGGCTGACGAGCACTACTGGTTCCGGTGCGTGGTGGCGGGGGAGACGTTCGACTTCGGCCCCGAGGGCCGCAACGCCGAGTGGCAGCTGGAGCCCGGTGAGTCGGCCGAGGATGTGTTCGGCCTGTACCGGGACGAGATCGCCCGCGCGAACGCGATCATCGCCTCCACCCCGCTCCTCGCGCCGCCGCAGCAGCTTGACCCCCGCTGGGGGGAGTGGGGGAAGCGCTTCACCGACCTGCGGTTCGTCATGCTGCACGTGCTCAAGGAGACCGCGACGCACGCGGGGCACCTCGACGCGGCCGCCGAGGTCCTCGACGGCCGCCAGTGGGTCGTCATCGGAGACCTGTAGGAGGGACCGGTGAAGGTCACGATCGCCGCGGTCGCCGCCGCCACCGCAGCCGCCCTATCGCTGGTTACCGCCGGCACGGCGACCGGCCAGCCGATCGCGCACCACGGCCAGCCCAAGGCCGCACCGCAGATCACCGGGCCGCGGCTGCGGACCGGGCTGCTCCCGGCGTCGGCCTTCGGGGCAAACTTCACGGTCGAGAACACGCTCAACACCGGCGGCACGCTCCTTTCGTCCACCAAGGTCACCCTGCACGTGCCCACCGCGAGCTGCAGCACATTCGAGGGCGAGATCTACGTCTCGGGCTTCGGCAATACCGCCGGCGCGCTCGACCAGTACGTCAACCCGGACGCGGCCATGCAGCGCCCGGAAGCGGTGATCGACGGGCTGCAGGATGTGGTTCAGTTCGCCACCACCGCCGCGGCGACCACCTTCCTCACCCAGGCGCAGGCGAAGTACGCCGCCTGCCTGTCCTTCTCCGAGCCCAACCCCACCGATACCAATCCGGGCGGCGGCACGTTCCAGATCAGTACCCTGTCGGTCGCCAAGACCACCGTCAGCGGCGATCAGGCGTTCACGGTCACCGAGGCGATCGCGCTGTCCGAGAAGCCGGGCCTCACGCAGTACATCGACGTGCTCTACGTCCTCGCCAGCACCAACGTGTACAGCATGTGGCAGTACAGCGGCACGAACGACGAGCCCTCAGCCGTGCTCATGGCCAAGCTGATCCGCCAGGTCCAGGCGCTCTACCCGCATTGACTGGCGACCGCGGGCCGGCGCGAAATCGTGACCTTGTCATCCTGATCAGTTGTGTTATGAAGGGTCATAACGCCATGGCCGTCGCGCCCGCCCGGGAAGCCTGACCGCCGGCGCTTGCGAGGAGGGGACAGATGAAATTCAGGACGGCCATGGTCATGGCCGCCGCCGCCGCCACTGCCGTGTCGTTCGCTGCGGCCGGCTCGGCGGCGGCGCAGACACTCGGGCACCAGGTCCAGCGGATGCCCGCATCGGTATCGCAGGTCAACGGATCGCGGCTGGCGAAGGGACTGCTGTCGCCTTCGGCCTTCGGCCTGGTCCTCACGAAATCCGGGTCGGCCAACACGGGCGGCAAGCTGTTGTCGACCCGTATCCGGCAGACGCCCGGCAGCCTGAGCTGCGGTACCTTCGCGAACATCAATTACGACTCGGGCTGGGGGAACACCGCTGGCGCCTTCGTGAGCTACGAGAACCCCAACTGGTACGGCGAGTGGCCCTTCACCCAGTACAGCCTCGGCGAGGTCGTAGTTCAGTTCGCCACAGCTCATTCCGCCAGCACCTTCTACAACGAGGCCTACGCCAGATTCGCCGGGTGCCGGTCGTTCCCCGTGCCCAACCCCAGCGACACCACCCCCGGTGGCGGCAGCTATGACGTGAGCGACACCTCGACGTGGAAGACCAGCGTCAGCGGCCATAAGGCCTTCGTGAACACCGAGCTGTGGGCGCCGAACAACGCGGGCGGCGACACCGACTACGTCGACAACCTGTATACCGTCTCCGGCACGGTCGTGTACTACCTGTGGGATGTCAGCGGAACGAACGACGAGCCGTCCCCTAAGCTCATGACCGAGCTGATCCAGCGGGTCCAAGGGCTTTACTAGTAGCACCCGTGCGCAGTAGGCACGCGCACACCGGATCATTACAATCACTTTCTACCGGTAAGCGGCATAGGCGTTATCTCTGACGTTGGGGTGGGATCGGGCATGCTGCAGGAGCTTCAGCGTGGAGATCCCCGGGTCATCGGACCGTACCAGTTGGTCGGGAACCTGGGCGGCGGCGGCATGGGCCGGGTGTTCCTTGGTCGTTCCGCTGGCGGCAGGCTCGTCGCCGTCAAGGTCATCCGCAGCGACCTGGCCGCTGACCCGGACTTCCGTACGCGGTTCCGGCGCGAGGTCGCGGCCGCGCGCAGGGTGAGCGGCCTGTACACGGCCATGGTGGTGGACGCCGACGCGGATGCGGAGGAACCGTGGCTGGCCACCGCCTACGTGGCCGGGCCTTCCCTGGCCGAGGCCGTCCACGATCACGGACCGCTGCCCACCAGGTCGACGTTGGCGCTGGCCGCTGGCCTCGCGGAAAGCCTGGACGCGATCCACAAGGTGGGCGTGGTGCACCGGGATCTCAAGCCGTCGAATGTCCTGCTGGCCGAGGACGGGCCGCGGCTGATCGACTTCGGGATCTCCCGTGCGGCGGAGTCGACGTCGGTGACGCGCGCGGGTTTCGTCATCGGCTCGCCCGGCTTCATGTCCCCGGAGCAAGCGCAGGGCACTGAGGTCGGCCCGCCCAGCGACATCTTCAGCCTGGGCGCGGTCCTGGTCTTCGCCGCGACCGGCGAGCCGCCGTTCGGCAGCGGGACAACCGCCGCACTGGTCTTCCGGGTCGTCTTCGGCCCGGCGCAGCTGGATGCGGTGCCGGACGTGATCCGCCCGCTGGCCGAGCGGTGCCTGGCCAAGGATCCCAGCCAGCGGCCCACGGCCAGCCAGCTGCTGACCGAGATCGGAGCCTTGCAGCCGGAGGCGGGCTGGCTGCCCGACCCCCTCACCAGTGCCTTCCCGGCCAGTAAGGCGCAGGCGGTCACGGCGCCCCCGCCACCTCCGCCTCCCGCCGAGCCCGCCGAGCCCGCCGTGCCCGTCGTGCCCGTCTTGGCCGCAGAGCCTGCCGAGCCCGTCGTGCCTGCCGAGCGCGCCGTGCCTGCCGAGCGCGCCGTGCCCGCCGAGCCCGTCGTGCCTGCCGCGGCCGTAGCGGCGTCAGCCGCGCAGCATGACAGCAGCCCGACCGTTACCGGGTTCACGCCGTTCATCGCTGAGCCCGGCGTCGCGACGCCTGAGGCCGTGGCCGCGGCACCCGAGGCCGGGGCCGTACCACCGGCGGTCGAGCCCGTGCCCCCCTGGGCCGGCCCGGTACCCCCGAAGGCCGGGACCGGAACACCCGAGGCTGACACGGTCGCTCCGGAATCCGAGACCGGGCCAACGAGGCTGCGGCCGGCGGGTCTCGGCGCCGGACCAGGACCGGACCCGGCCACCGGGCCCGAAGTCGTCCGCGGGCCAGAACCCGGCCCGCAGCCCGGGGAGGATGTCGCGCCGCTGCCGTGGGGAGACGTCGAGGGCCCCCGGCGGCCCCGCTTGCGCCGGCCGGTGGTACTGGGGGCGGCGGCCGCCGCGGTCATCCTGATCGCGTCCGCCGGGATGGCGCTGGCCCTGAGCGGCGGCTCCGGCCACCCGTCCGCGGCGCATTCCACGAAGCCGACCACCGTGACGGTGGCTACGTCGGCAGCGGCCACCGCCCAGTCGCCCACGGCCCAGCCGTCGCCGACCCCCGCCCCGAGCAGCCACCACCCGACCGCCTCGTCGACCCATCATCCGGTCACCCAGCACAGCACGGCGCCCGCCGCACAGCCCACCACGCAGGCGGCGGCCCCGGCGACGAGTTCGCCGGCCCCCAGGCCGAAGCCGACGGCGGCCAAGACAACCCACGCGGCGGCACCGCCGGCGTCGTACAGCTTCAGCGTCAGCGGCGCCAGTGAAGCCTCCTGCGGGGCCGTGGGCTCGCTGCAGTCCTCAGCCGGCACATCGGTGAACTTCAGCATCAACAACAACAGCTCGGGCACCGTGGTCGTCGATGAGATCAGCGCGTCCGGCGGCGTTATTAACGATGCGACGCTGTCCCCGGGCCTTCAGTACTCGGGCGCGGCCTACGTCGGCTTGTACTACGTGGTCGAGAAGTCCGGCGGCGGCTGCCTGGGCGTCTTCCGCGTCACCGGCTCAGGCCAGGTGAACGTCACCTAGCCCGGGGCTTGCCGGAGCCCGGTGCTTGCCGGAGTCCGGGGCTCGCCGAACGGAAGGGGTTTCACGTCGCGGAGAAGCCGCCGTCCACGTACAGCGTCTGCCCGGTGACGTAGTCGCTGGCCCGGGAGGCCAGGAACACGGCCGCCCCCGCGAAGTCCGCGGGCTCGCCGTTGCGCCCGGTCATCGTCCGCGCGGCCATGGCCTCCCACCGCACCGGGTCGCCGGCCACCGCTGCGGTCAGCGGCGTCGCGACGAACCCCGGGCACAGCGCGTTGCAGCACACCCCGGACCGCGCCCACGCTTCGGACTGCGACCGGGTCAGCGCCGCCAGGGCGCTCTTGGAGGCCCCGTACGCGCCGCTGTTGCCGAACGCCCGCAGCGCCTGCTGCGAGGTCACGTTGATGATCCGCCCCCAGCCACGTCCGGCCATGAGCGGCCCGAACCGCTGGCCGAGCAGGAACGGCGCGGTCAGGTTGACCGCCATGGTCAGGTCCCACTCGGGCACGGTGAGCGCCGCCAGGGGCGGCCGCAGGTTGATCCCCGCGCAGTTGACCAGGACGTCCGGCGGGCCGAACTCCCCGGCCGCCTCCGCCGCCGCCGACTCAAGCGCGGCCCGGTCGCCGAGGTCGGCGCTGACCCACGCGGCCCGGGCCCCGAAGGCGCGCAGCCGCCCGGCCGCCGCCTCCAGCCGCTCCGCGTCACGCGCGACCAGCACCACCCGCGCCCCGGCCCGGGCCAGCGCACATGCCATCTCCGCGCCGATCCCCGAACTGCCGCCGGTCACCACGGCCACCCGCCCGTCGAGCGCGAAGAGCTCGCGGAGGTAATCGGTGTCCGTCAAAGTACCGGGCGGGCGCCGATGAGGTTGAGCGCGTGCGCGGCCAGCCGGCAGCCGCTGGCCAGCGCCTCGCCCGGCGGCTTCTTGTCCAGCCACGGCGGGATGAACCCGGCGATGAACGCGTCGCCCGCACCGGTCCCGTCCGCCACCCGGTCCGCCGGCGGTGCCGCCACCCGGACCGGCGGACGGCCGTTGGCGTAGAACAGCGCACCCTCGGCGCCGAGCTTGACCACCACGTGCGGGTACCACGCGGTCAGCACCCGGGCGGCCTGCTCGGGGTCCTCCCGCCCGGTGAGCACCTTGGCCTGGGCGGCGTTGACGAACAGCAGCACGGCCCCGGAGGACAGCTCGAGGAACGGCTCGGCCCCGGCCCGCTCCAGGGGGGCGGAGGACGCCGCGTCGACCGAGGCGGTCATCCCGGTCCGGCGCGAGTAGTCGATCGCCGCCAGCCCCGCGGCGCGCGCTCCCTCGGACAGCAGCGTGTACCCGGAGACGTGCAGGTGGGCGCCGGGCACGAACAGGTCGCCCGGCAGGTCGTCGGGGGACAGCGCCGCGTTCGCGCCTGGATCGGAGAGCATGGTCCGCTCGCCCTTGTGGGTGACCATGACCACGCAGGTGCCCGTGGGCCGTTCGGGATCCATCACCAGCCGGGCGTCGACGCCGTACCCCATGAGTTCCATGTCGCGGTTGCGCCCGGCGATGTCCGCACCGCGCCGCCCGACGAAGGCGACGTCGCCGCCGTCGGCCGCCATCCAGGCGGCGATGTTGGCCCCGGAACCCCCGCCGTGCATCGTCACGCTGGCGGGCGTGTCGCTGCCACGGGCGAGCGGGAGCACAGCGTGAGCGACCGTGTCCGTCATCAGGTCGCCAATGACTACCACGCGCGCCATACTCGTCATCACCTCATTGCTGTCCTAGCCCCGGGGACGACCCCGGCGGGCGGCGTCCCCGGGTACCCGCGCAAGACGGCAGCCGCCAAGAAAGCCCCAAATGCCGACAGCGTGGTTGCGGGTCGGCCAGCCATCCGCAGGACTTCCTACGGTAGCGGCCGGCGCGGTCCGCTGGCCAGCGCGCGGGCCGACCGGCTGGACCCGACAGGCGCTGAACACGCTACGCTGACCGGATTGTCACCGGACCGTTATGCCGCCGCGTCCGTTACCCCGGCGTCAGCGGCAGGATCCGCCCGGCGACCACGAGTTCGGCCTCGTCCGACTCGGCGGCCAGCCGCTGGTTGAGCCGCCCTAGCTCGTCACGGAACAACCGCCCGGCGGGCGTCGCCGGCACCACCCCCAGGCCCGTCTCGTCGCTGACCGCCACGACGTACGCCCCGGTCTGCCGCCACGCGCCGACCAGCTCCGCGGTCCGGCCCGCGAGCCGCTCCGCCCACCCGTCGCCCGCCGAGTCCCACGTGCCGCACTCGTCGAGCACCGCCGCCAGCCAGCCGCCGATCCCGTCGATGAGCAGCGCCCCGCGCGCGGAGGCCAGCATGCGCGCAAGCTCGGTCGTCTCCGCCGTCCGCCACCAGGCCGGGCGGCGGGCCCGGTGCGCGGCCACTCGCGCCGCCCATTCCGGGTCCTGCTCCCATTGACCTCCCGCCGCCACGTACGTCACGTCCGGCTCGCCCGACAACCGTAGCTCCGCCCGTTCGGATTTGCCCGAACGCGCCCCCCCGAGCACCAGGACCCGCCATGGCGACGATCGCGTCTCCTTTTCTGCCGAACGGGAAGTGGTGACACTCTCACCATCGCCCGGCAGCCCCGCCCGCCAGAATCCGCACCGTTGCCGGAGTTCCCGTTCCGAGGGCACCCGGTGGTCGGCGAACGCGACCGCCGTGATCGTGTCCCCGGTCACCAGCCCCCGGGCGCGGAGCAGGCCGAGCTGAGCCGGATCGCCCAGCAGGTCGAGGAACGCGACGTCATACGGTTCCGCGCCGTCCGGGGGGACCGGCACCGCGCCAGGCCCCGCCGGGTACAGCAGCCGCCCCCCGTCCGGCGACGTGACCTCCCAGCCCCCCGTCCCCTCCTCTCCAGCCCCCCGCACGTCCGCCAGCCGCCGCACCAGGTAACCCGCCCCGCCAGGTTCCCCGCCCTCCGTCGCCAACCTCAATTCTCTATCGACGAGTATGGCTGACCGCTCCCGTATGTTCCCGTCCAGGACCTGGCGGGCGCAGGAGGCGCACCGGCAGCCGGGCTCCGGCCAGCCGCGCGCTCCTCCCGTCCCCTCGACCAGGACGTGCATCAGCCGAGGAACGACAGGCGGACCTGACGCTCCGGGTTGTCCACGTTGAGGTCGACGAGGGCCACGGACTGCCAGGTGCCGAGCGCGAGGCGGCCGCCGATCACCGGGATGCTGGCGTACGGCGGCACGAAGGCCGGCATGACGTGCGCCCGCCCGTGCCCGAGGGACCCGTGCGCGTGCCGCCAGCGGTCATCGGCGGGGATCAGCGTGGCCAGGGTGGCCAGGAGGTCAGCGTCACTGCCCGCGCCGAGTTCGAGCAGCGCGATGCCCGCGGTCGCGTGCGGCGCAAACACGTGCAGCAGCCCGTCGCCCCCGTCCGCCGCAGTGCTCGCGAAGCCCGCGCATTCCGCGGTGATGTCCAGGACCGTTTCCCGCCCGCCGGTGCGGACCGAGATGATCTGCGTCTTCATGACCCGGATCATAGGACCAGCCATGGGTCGATTCATGGAGCCTGGCCTGGCACGATGGAAGGCCCGAGGAAGCGAGCGGAGGTCGGTATGGCCGAGGTCCCCTGGTCGGCCGGGACGCGGCTGCGGCTGGCGAGGCAAGCACGCGGCCTGTCCCAGCAGCAGCTCGCCGGGATGGCGGCCGTGACCAGGCAGGCCGTATCCGCCGTGGAATCCGGCCACTCGGACCCCTCCCTGCGAGTCGCCCTGGCCCTGGCGCGCGCGCTCGGCATGACGGTCGATGACCTGTTCGGCCCCGGCGACCCCGCCGATCCGGTGCTGGCGCAGCCGGTCGCCCCGGTCGGCGGGGAGGGTTCCCGGGTGGTGCTCGCGACGGTCGCCGACACCTTCGTCGCGCTGCCGCTGCGCGGGGACACGGTGAACCGGGCCGGGTTCGGCCCCGCCGGCGGCCTGGTCGCGGCCGAATCCCCGCCCGTGAAGGCGCAGGTGCCAGGGGGAGCTGTCGCGGTGCGGCCCATCGCGCCGCCCAGGCCCACGCTGGTGGTGGCGGGGTGCGATCCGGCGCTTCCGCTGCTCGAGACGCCGCTCTCGCTGCTCGACCAGCCGGTCGGGTTCGCCTGGTGGCCGTGCGGGAACGCCGAGGCGCTGCGGCTGGCCGCCGCGGGCCTCGTGCACGTCGCGGGCGTGCACCAGCCCGGGAACGACCCTGGCTACCGGGACGACGCGGACGACTCGGCGGGGATCCCCGGCGGCGCCGAGATGGTGGGGTTCACCGCGTGGCGAGAGGGCCTGGTCGTCCGCCCTGGCTCCCCGGTCACGGGGCTCGGCGACCTGGCCAGCCGGGGGCTGCGGCTGGTGAACCGCGAACCCGGCGCGCAAGCGCGCACGCTGCTCGACCGTGAACGCCTGCGCCTCCGCCTGGACCCGGCCGAACTCCCCGGCTACCACAGCCAGGCCGCCGGGCACCTTCAGGTCGCCGCGGCGGTCGCGGGCCGTCTCGCCGACGCGGGCGTGTCAAGCGAGCCGGCCGCGCTGGCGTACGGGCTGGATTTCATCCCGCTCGCCGACGAACGGTTCGACCTGATCCTGCCCGCCAAGCACGCCGCCTCACGTGAGGTCCAGGGGCTGCTGAAGGTGCTCACCTCGCCGTGGCTGCTGGCCCAGCTGGCCAGCCTCCCCGGCTATGACCCCAGCAGCTGCGGCGAGCGTTCTTGAGGATCAGTGGCCGTAGACGGGGATTATCACGGCCCGGGCGATGGTGTGGAAACGGAGGTTGAACCCGGCCACCGCGGGTGATATCTCGTCGTTGACGTCCAGCGAGTCGACGTCGAGCGCGTGCACGGCGAACACGTAGCGGTGCGGCGGGTCCCCGGCCGGGGGCGCCGCGCCGCCGAAGTCCTTGGCGCCGTAGTCGTTGCGGACGTGGAACGCGCCGTCGGGCAGGCCGGAGCCGTCGGTGCCCGCCGCGCCCGTCTCAAGCTCGGTCACCGAGGCGGGGATGCCGAGCACCACCCAGTGCCAGAACCCGGAGCCGGTCGGCGCGTCCGGGTCGAAGCACGTGACCGCGAAGCTCTTGGTCTCGGCGGGGAAGCCCGACCAGCGCAGCGACGGGGAGATGTTCCCGCCCGTCATCCCGAACCCGTCGAAGACCTGGTTCTCCGCCATCATCTCGTCGTGCGCGACGTCGTCGCTTTCCACGTCGAACGACGGCACCTCAGGATGGAAGTCATACGGCAGCGGCGGGCGGTCGGTCATGGCTCAGCTCCTCATCGACGCCGGGGAATCACGGTCAGCGGGTCCACGCTATCGAAGCCCCGCGGCCACCGGGGCTCGGGACGGATGATCACGTAGGGGTCACCTCCGGCCTGGACCGCCCGAAATTCTCCTACCGTGGTGGTGTGAGGCAGCATCCGGCCCGCAAGGCCCGTCGGCGGACCCGCCGGCGGACCTGGCGGCTTGTGCTGGCCCGGATGCGCCGCCGGGCCGAGCGGCGGATCGTCGGCCGGATCCACCTGGGCACGGCCGGTGCCTCCCCGCGGCTGCGGCGCTGGGCGCTTGCCCTGGTGCTGATCGGCGTGGCCTTGCTGCCGTACCCGGCGCAGGGCGCGGCGGGCGGGGCGCCCGCTCCTGCCTGCCGGCCGGGCTGCCGGGGCGGGGGGGTGACGAGCATGGTCGCCTGGACCAGGCCGCTGCCCGGGTCGTGGGACGTGGCGTCCGGGCTGACCGGGACGGTGCCCGCGGCCGGACTGGCGTACGTGTCGGTCGGCCACGGCGTCGTCGCCCTGGGCATCGGACTGACCGTGTACGGCTACTCGGCCCGGACCGGAGCGCTGCTGTGGAACCAGACGCTGACCGGCTTCCCCGCGGGTGCGGCCATCCTGTCGGTCCGCACCTGGCCGGGAGAGGTCACCGCGGGCGTCTCCTACTCCCGCTCCGGGCACCTCCAGCGGACCGAGGTGGTCATCTCCGCCGCCTCGGGCCTGCTGACGGGCCGCTACCCCGCGGCGCCGTTCGGCGGCGCGGTCGGGGGCAGCGCGCAGTACACCGTCATCATCGGCACGACCGCGGTGACCAGCTACGACAACGCCACCGGGCACATTCGCTGGCAGCGCCCCACCGGCCAGGTCGCGCAGGCCTGGCAGACCGACGGCAGCTCGCTGTACGTGGCGGAGTCGGCCAGCGGGTTCCTGGGGTCGGCACCGGTCACCGCGCTGCGCAGGATCGACCTGGCGACGGGTACGGAATTCCTGGTCCAGCCGCTGGAGGGGGTGTCCTTCCCCGGCACGCTCAGCGCCGCGTTCGACGGAGTGGTGCTGTTCTCCTCGGCGGGCGGGGTGACCGCGTACAACGGAACCACCGGAGAGCGGATGTGGTTCATCAGCCGGGCCGTGCCCGAGGGGACCGACCCGCGCCAGCAGCGGATCTACCTCACCGAGGGAGCGAACCTCGTCGGCGTGAACCCGCAGACCGGCCGGGTCACGGCGACCGCCTCCGGCTCCGCGGTCAACGGGTCGGCGGGCGTCTACGTGGTCAGGGACGGCGTGGCCCTCGGGCTCGACCAGGGCGCGGGCGGGGACGCGTGGGGCTACGACGTCGCCGCGCAGCGGGTCACGCTGGCCGCGCCGGGGCTGCCCTGGCCGCACTACTTCGTCGACCCCGACGGCATCGGCGGCAGCGCCGACCCGGCCAGCAGTACGGTCGTCATCGCGGCCTGTACCCGGCTGGGCCCGGCCACCCCCGCCACCCCGGTCGCGCCGGCCCCCACCGTGTCTGCCACCCCGCTGTCCGCCCCGACCTCGCCGGTGACGACCCCGAGTGCCACCGCGTCGGCGTCCGCGACCGCCGCGCCCGGCACCAGCGCCAGCCCGTCAGCCACGCCGCAGGCCGGCCAGGGGTGCCTGCATCCGGAGCTGGTCGCTCTCAGCCTGTGACGGCGCGGAGGATATAACCAGCGAATGGACGTGCCGGCGCTGGGGAGCTTGAAGTGGCGATAAACGCGGTGCACCGGGCCGTCAGGGCCGCGGACGACCTTCAGCAGCGGCACGCCTGGCTGGCCGTGCCGGTCGCGGTGTGGAAGAAGTTCGGCGACGACCAGGCGGGTAACCTGGCCGCGCTGATCGCTTACTACGCGTTCGTCGCCATCTTCCCGCTGCTGCTCGTCCTGGTGACCGTGCTCGACATCGTGCTGCGGAACGATGCCGGGCTCAGGTTGCGGGTGCTGAACGCCGCGCTGACCCAGTACCCGGTGGTCGGCGCGGACCTGGTGCACAGCATCGGCCGGCTGCACGGGACCGGGTTCGCGCTCGTGATCGGCCTGCTCGGGACGTTCATCGGGGCGCGTGGGGTGGCGAGCGCGCTCCAGAACGCGCTCAACTCGGCGTGGGAAATCCCCTTCGACCGCCGTCCCGGCTTCCCGTGGTCGTGGCTGCGCAGCTTCGCCATGATGTTCGTGATCGGCGTGGGCTTCATCGTCACGACCAGCCTGACCACGCTGGCGGGCGGCGCGGGGCGCGTGCTGCCCGGCTTCGGCGCGCACGTGCTGGCCGTCGTCGTGTCGCTGGCGCTGAACTTCGGGCTGTTCTGGCTCGGGTTCAGGCTCGGCACCGCGCGCGAGGTGACCTGGAAGCAGCTGCGGCTCGGCGCCGTGATGAGCGCGGTCGTCTGGCAGGTCCTGCAGACCTTCGGCGGTTACTTCCTGTCCCATCAGCTCGCTCACGCCTCACCGCTGTACGGCACGTTCGCGCTCGTGCTCGGGCTCGTCGCCTGGTTCTACCTACAGGCCGAGCTGACCCTGTACGCGGTGGAGATTAACGTAGTACGCGCGTACCGGCTGTGGCCGCGCAGCGTCGCGCCGCCGCCGTACACCGAGCAGGACCACCGCGCTTATCAGCTCTACGCGAAGGTCGAACAGCGGCACAAGGACATGGACATCATGGTCGGGGTAACCAGGGCCGGAGGTGAGGACGATCGTAAGACGACGCCGGGCTGACCAGGACGCGCCGCACGTGGTCATCTGCGGAGCGGGATTCGCCGGGCTTTCCGCCATCTCCCGGCTCGCCCGCGCCGGAATGCGCGTGACCCTGGTGGACGGCCACCTGTACAGCACGTTCCAGCCACTGCTCTACCAGGTCGCCACCGGCGGGCTGAACCCGGGCGACGTCGCCTACCCGGCGGGCGGTTTCGCCGGGAGGTACGGGGCGATCTTCCGGTGCGGTGAGGTGGCCGCGATCGACACGGCGTCCCGCACGGTCAAGCTCAGCAACGGCCTGGAGCTCGGCTACGACTACCTCATCCTCGCCACCGGCGTGTCGGCGGCGTACTACGGGATCAAGGGTGCCGCCGAGCACACCTTCGGCCTGTACACCCGCACCGACGCGATCGTACTGCGCGATCACATCATGGCGGCCTTCGAGCGGCTGAGCGTGGAATCCGGCGACCTGTCCATCACCGTGGTCGGCGGCGGGGCCACGGGCGTGGAGCTGGCCGGCACGGCCGCGGAGCTGCGCGCCACCGTGCTCGGCGCCACCTTCCCCGACGTCGACCCGGCCCGCGTGCACGTCCGGCTGGTGGAGGCGGCGCCGTCGCTGCTCGGGCCGTTCCACCCCAAGCTGCGCGAGTACGCCCGGGCGCAGCTGGCCCGCCGCAACGTCGACATCAGGCTGAACACCCGGATCGCGGAGGTCACCGCCACGCAGCTGCTGCTCGACGGCGGGGACGCGGTGCCCAGCGACCTCGCCGTGTGGGCGGCCGGCGTGGCCGCGCCCGGAGCGGTAGCGGGCTGGGGCCTGCCGCAGGGCAAGAACGGCCGCATCATCGTCGGACCCGACCTGCGGGTGCAGGGGCAGGACCGGATCTTCGCCGTCGGCGACGTCGCGATCAACCCTGACGAGCCCGCGCCGCAGCTCGCCCAGCCGGCTATCCAGATGGGGAAGCACGCCGCCGCGCAGATCCTCCTCCTGGAAGGCAAGGCCGCCACCGTGCCCTTCAAGTACCACGACAAGGGCACGATGGCCACGATCGGCCGCCGGTCCGCCGTGGTCCAGCTGGCCGGCGGGCTGCGCCTGCGCGGCACGCTGGCCTGGCTGGCCTGGTTCGCCCTGCACCTGGTCTACCTGCTCGGCGGGCGCAACCGCCTGTCGACCCTGATCAACCTGACCTACCGCTACGTCGCCTGGGGCCACGGCGGCGCGGTCATCGTCGGAGACGAGCCTGGCCGCCCGCTGCCTGCCGCAGACGGCAGCAGTTCCCAGTAGCCGCCTGGCTCGGCATCCGCTCCGCCTCAGGATGACCGGCGCCGCCTGCCCCCGCAGCCCGCACCGTGGACGCAGTCGGTGCCGCAGCCGCAATCGGCGCCACAACCAGAGACACCGTGGCCGCGACCACCGCAGCCGCAGCGGCTGCCCCTGTTCCCGCAACGCCCGCCGCACTTATCGGCGTCATCGCAGCAGGGGAACAGGACAGGCCCTACGCCCGGCATGGCCTGGGCCCGCGCCTCGGCTAGCAGGGCCTCGGCCGCCTCCTTGGCGCTTTCCCCGCCGCTGGCCATCCGGGTCGCGATCCGCCCGGTCACGATCGGGGTCGAGAACGACGTTCCGCTCCACTGCGCCATGCCGGAGAAGTACCTTATTTCTCCTGCGTAGGGTGCGACGTGGCAGAGGTACGGGCCAACGGCGAAGGCGTTGACGAGGTTCTGGCCGGGCGCGTACACGTCGACCCAGCCACCGTAATTGGTGAAGTACGCGCGGCTGCGCCAATCGCTGGCCAGCGCCCCGACGGCAACCGTTCCCGGGAACGCGGCGGGCCAGAAGGGCCGCCGGCTCTCGCTGTTTCCCGCCGCGACGACGCACACGACGCCCTTGTGCTGGTGCAGGTCCTGCATCCAGGCCTCGAAGGCGATCAGCGGAAGATTGTGCCTCGTCGGCGACGCGACCGTCAGATGGAAGATCTCGGCGCCGTATTCGAACCCGGCGTTAAGATCCGGCACGAAATTCGATTCCAGCTGGCTGCCGGCGATGTTGAAGACGTTCTTGACCACGATTTCCGCGCGCGGCGCCAGGCACCCGATGACCCCCGCGACGAACGTGCCGTGTCCGCCGTAGGGCAGGATCGTGCCGTCCTCCGCGATCCGCGGGTCTTTGTCGCTGATGGGCGACACACCGGTCAGCCAGGGGTACGTGCCGACGGTTTCGAAAAACACTCCAGTATCGGCCACGTAGATTCGCACCCCGTCGCCGCCGTTTTCCGCGCACTCCGGCGGGTAGGGGTGCGGGTCGTACACTTCCTGCGGTTCTGTCGCCGGGCAGGGATGCGTGGAGCCCTGCGCGACGGTCAGCACGTGATTCAGTGTCGCGATTCCCGGGCCCAGGGCCGCGTCGATTTCGTCGAGAAGTCCGAGCAACCCGGGCTGCTCACGTCCTGGTATCCCGCCATTATCCGCAGAAGGGCTATCGCTACTATCAGGATTTGCGCCATTACCGTCGGAAACCGAATCGTCACCTTCGGCAGGCTGGTTCTCATTCTCAGCGGAGAAGGTGATCTCGAGCAGCACGATGTCTCTGATAACCCGCTCGAGTATCTCCGCTCGGGCGCGGTCCCCGAGCACCTCCCGTATGAGCCCTAGGTACGGCTCGCGGGCCAGAAGCTGACCCTCGGCGTACATGTACGCGACACCGCGGCCGTCCTCCGTGGCAACGCCGCCGATCTCGATCCCGTTCCGGGTGAACTCACCCGCGATGTAGGCCGCCTCGTCGCGGGCCTGTGGATCCTGCAAATCCTGATGCCAGGTCACTGTGCCCTCCAGAGATTTGACCGTAGGCCGATCTAACCGCATGCACCCGGTCGCGGGCCCACGTGCTGGCAATAGCCGTCCTCAGCTGCCGGACGAATTACGGAGGGGCCGTCGTCGCGATTTAATACATGGACCGCACGAAATAGGCGGATCTAAAATTGGTACGTGGCCGGGGAGGCTCGCGCGGCCGCATCAAGCCCGCGCGAGGGAGAAGACTTGCTTCTGCTGGCCCTGTCCAGGCCCCAGGAGGCGCTGACCAGAGCGCGGGCGGTGCTGGCCGGACGGCCGGGCCCCTATGCGGCCTCGGTGGCTCATCAGGCCGCGGCGATCGTCGTGCGCGAGAAGGGCGATACCAAGGCCGGAATCCGGGAGTTGCGCGCGGCGCTACGGCTGGCGCGCCGGACCGACTCCGCCGAACGTGAAGCTGAGGTACTGTCCAGCCTGGGGATAGCGCTCGTCTACGCGGGCCGGACGGTAGCCGGCCTGGCCGCGTTCGACCAGGCAGTGCAGCGGTCAACCGGTGTCATTGCGGCGCGGGTGCTGGTCAAGCGAGCCGGCGTCCTCTATAACCTCGGTCGCTACCGGGCGGCTCTGGAAGACTTGCGGCACGCGGTCGTGGTTCTTCGACGGGCGGGTGACCTGCTGTGGACGGCTCGCGCGCTCGACCACCGTGGGCTGGTTTACCTGGGCCTGGGGTCGACCAGCCGGGCCGATTCCGACTTCGTTTCTGCTGCGGGGCTATTCTCCGGAATGGGGCAGGAGCTGGAAGCCATCTATCCGGCCCACAACCGCGCGCTGGCTGCCTTCGCGTCGGGCGATCTCCCGGCCGCGCTGGCCTTCCTCGATGAGGCGACTCGCGGCTTCCAGCGGCTGGAGGAGCCGACCACCCAGCTACGCATCGACCGCTGCGCCGTCCTGCTGGCGGCCGGGCTGGCCGCCGATGCTCTAACCGAAGCGGACGCCTCGGTGCGCGAGATCGAGCGGATCCGCGACTGGTCCACCAAGAAGGCTTACCTGCTGCTGATGGCGGCTAACTGCGCGCTGGCCGCGGCCCGGCCGCAGGCCGCTCAGGATTGGGCGCGGACCGCGTACCGCCTCTTCGGCTCGCAGGGCAGCGCCTGGTGGCAGGCTCACGCGTCGAGGGTGCTCGTCGAGGCGCGCTACCAAGCCGGGCCAGCGTCGCCGACGTTGCTTCGCGGCGCGATCCGCGCTGCCGCCCGGTTGGATGCCCTGGGTGCCAGTGACGCGGCGCAGGCCCATCTGCTGGCCGGACGGATAGCCCTGGATCTCGGCCGCCGCCACGATGCCGATCATCATCTGACCGCAGCAGCCCGCACGAGGCGGCGCGGGCCTCCGCTGGCGCGGGTCAGCGGATGGCTCGCCGAAGCCCTGCGAGCCGAGGCGATGGGTCGCCCGGGCCGGATGCTGGCCGCCTGCCGCCGAGGGCTCGACGTCCTGGACGATCACCGGCTTACGCTGGGAGCCTCGGAGCTCCGCGCCCAAGCCACCGTGCACGGCACCGAACTGGCCGCGCTCGCGCTGCGCCGGGCCGCCCGGACCGGGCGGCCGCGGCTGCTGCTGGCATGGAGCGAGCGCTGGCGTGCCGCTGCGCTAGCCGTCCCCGCCGTGCGGCCCCTGGCCGACGGGGAACTCAACGCGGGCCTGGCGGCGCTGCGGAGCGTGACCAGGGACCTGGAAGAGGCGCGTCTGCGGGGTAAGCCGAGCGCATCGCTGCAGCGGGAACAAAAGCGCCTGGAGAGCACGGTGCGCGCCAGCGCACTGCGCACTCAAGGCGCCGCGGGCCGGGGCCGGCCCGCGTTCAGCGCCACCGACCTGCTCGACGAACTCGGTCCTGCCCGGCTGATCGAGATCGTCGACGTCGATGGTGACCTGCGCGTCCTGAGCTGCGGGGCGGGACGGGTCCGGGAGTCCGCCGCGGGCCACGCCGGTGACGCCGCCCGCGCCGCGGACTTCGCGCGCTTTGCCCTGCGCCGCCTGGCCCGCAGCCGGCCCGGCGACGAGCTGGAAAGCGCGGCAACGATCCTGGCTGCCGCAGGACCGAAGCTCCAGCAGGTGCTGCTTGGCCCCGCCGCGCGTCACCTGGGCGACGGGCCGGTGATAATCGTCCCGCCCGGCAAACTGCACCCCATCCCGTGGGTACTGCTTCCCGCGCTGCGCGACCGCGTGGTCAGTGTCGCCCCTTCCGCCGGAGCCTGGATGCGCGCCCGCACCGCGCCGGTGCCCGGCCACCGCCACGTCACGTTCGCCCGCGGGCCGGGGCTGGCTTCCGACGGCGCTGAAGTGCCCCTGGTCGCACAGTTGTACGACGACGCCACGGTGCTGGCCGGCGGCGAAGCCTCCGCCGAGAAGGTGCTGTACGCGCTCGACGGAGCCTGGCTGGCCCATATAGCCGCGCACGGGATCTTCCGGGCCGACAGCCCGCTGTTCTCTTCGCTGACGATGCACGACGGGCCGCTGACCGTCTATGACTTCGAGCAATTGCACCGCGCGCCGTACCGGCTGGTCCTGTCCAGCTGCGACTCAGGCGTGCTGGCCCCGGCCGGAGCCAACGAGCTGCTCGGCCTGGTCAGTAGCTTGCTGCCGCTGGGGACGGCGGGGATCATCGCCGCCCTCGGGCCGCTGAACGATCAGGCCGTGGTGCCCCTGATGGTGGACCTGCACCGGCACCTGCGCGCGGGCCTGACGCTCGCCGAGTCGATGTACCACGTCCGGCGCGGACTGACCGACGACCCGATCCAGCAGGCCACCGCCGCGTCTTTGGTGACGCTGGGCGCGGGCTGAATCCGGCGGCTCAGAGCGTGATCCATCCCGTCAGCACGTCCGCCCCGTCCGCCATCCGGCAGCGCAGGCGGAACGGGTTGTCCGGGATGGGGTTGACCGCGAAGCAGCCGATCTCGTCCACGTGCGATGTGGTCACGCCCGCCCTGGTATGCGTCTCGAGCGTCCCGGCCCGCGGCGGGATAACCTGGCCGAGCAGGCCGTTCCCGGAAACCTCGAGTTCCAGCCTGAGATGTGGCGAGGCGAAGGTGAGGGCCCGGATCGACGCATTCTCCGACCGCGTGACCGCTGCGAGTTCCGTATCACGGCTGGAGTCGTACGTCAGCTGCGCCAGCTCAGCGTCGATATTGTGCCAGGCGTAGGCGCTCTTGCCCGTCTCGGCGAACCAGTCAGGGACGGCCTGGCGGGCCCTCATCGCCTCGCCCAGTGCCGCCATCAGCTGCTCGTCGTCCCAGCCGTCACGCACCTGGCTCGCCTCCCGGAACGGTGACTCCGATGTCACCCTCAACGAGCGCGATGAGGGCGGGGGACCTGCGTAGCCGGCCCAGGCAGCGGCCGCGCTGCGGCCCGATGCTGCCGACCGGGATATCCAGCGTGGCGCTGATCTCCGCGTAGGAAGGGGGCGGGTCGGCCAGGAGCAGGGCCAGCAGGTGCCGGCACCGGGGCGGGAGCGTGGCGAAGGCCGCGCGCAGGCCCGCGTTCCGCTCGGCCGTCAGGACCTCCTCCTCGATCATCGCGTCGTCCACGAATTGCATCGAGTCGTCCAGCCTCGTCCCCAGCCGCTCGGACTTCCGCGCCGCGGTGGCCGCGCGCAGGCATTCACGCGCCGTGGTCGTCGCCAGCCACCCCGGCAGCGCGGCCGGCTCACGCAGCTTTCCGAGCTGTTCGACCAGCAGCAGCCACACGGTCTGCCCCACGTCTTCGGCGTCCTGACGGCTCAGCTGATACCGGGTGCAGATCGACCAAACCAGCGGCGCATACCGGTCCACGATCTCGTTCCACGCGCTCGGGTCGCTCCCGGCCGCACGGTCGACCAGCGCGATGACGGAAGGGTCGTCATGCATGGCCGGTCCCGGGCGGCTTGTCTTCACCCATTAATCAGCGCCTCAGTAAGTCGGCAGTAACCCTTTCTAACTCCGGAGAGCGGCCGGGCGCCACCTGATACACCGAACGCCAGCTGTATCACGCGCCCCTGAGACCGCCCCGTCTGGTTGTTCGGCCTCCCGTCAACCGATACCGGGGACATCAGGTCCCTCCGGTCACCAGGTCGAGCAGGATCCCGCTCGCGTCGAGGTAGCGGGGGATAGGTCCGACGAGCCGGGCGGGCAGGAACTGCGGACCGCCCGGCCAGCCGTGTCCACCGCCCTCGATCCGGTACAACACCACCGGCGGGCGACCCGGAGCCGACCAGGTCAGCAGGGTCACCGGCGGATCGCCTGCCGCTTCGGGCAGGTGCTCGACCGCGGGCTCCCCGGTGATCCCGTTACCCGCCGCCCAGTCCCGCGCGACCGCTTCCACGGGCGCGACCCGGCGTTCGGCCGGCCGGTCGCCGTGCTGGGCGGCCCGCCGACGCATCATCTGGCCGATCATCCCCTTCGCGCTGAGCGGGCCGCCCTCGTACGGTACGCGCCGGTCACCCGTCCCGGCCATGATCGTCACCGCGACCTGCTGCCGTGGCACAGGCATGGCCTGAACACTGAACCCCCTGATCGTCGGCACGACGAGGAAGAGCCCGGCCAGCGGCAGCAGCCCGTACCTGGCCACGTGCTCGGCGAACCCGCCGCCGTTGGAGATGCCCGCCAGGAACACCGGACGCGGCGGGCCGTCGGCATCCCCCGGTTGCAGGTGCCGGGCGAGGGCCGCCAGAAAGGCGGCGTCATCGAGCGCGGGCTCGCCCTCCGGCGGCCGCGCGATGTGCCAGACACCCTCCCACCCGTCGGGGAACACCACCGTCACCCCGGCGGCCGGGCCCCTGGCCGCCAGGGAGGTGAAGACCGTCGCCACGTCCTTGCCGGTCGTCCCCGAGCCGTGCAGCACCATGAGCAGCGGCGGCGCCCCGCCCGGCCGCGGCTCGCCCGTACCCCGCGCCAGCCAGTAACTGCGCCGGACGCCCGCGACATCCAGCGTCCCCCGTTCCAGCGCGCCGCCCGTCCGGGCTCCGGCCCAGCGCTCGCGTCCCATCACCGCATTATCGCCTCGCTCTGGCGGCGTTCTCTGGATGATGGCTTCGGCCAACGATGGACCTGTGACCGCCTGTACATCGACCCAGACCACCGCGTCGTGAACGCGCTTGAGGCTAGGCGCGGTTTGCGGGGGAGTGGATCTGAATGTCGCTTTGCTCCTCCGTGTAAGTGATCGGCAGTGGACATCGGCGCGCGAGCCGATCCAGCCCGCCACCGGGGATCATGCGCGCTACGGTCACAGGGAAGTGGAGTTATGGCCAATCAGATATGGGAGTTCAAGGAGTTTCCTGGCCCCAGTCCGAACGGGGAGAGCAACGCGGTTACCTTCCTGAACGACCCTGACCGGCAGGGACGTGGCGAGGCCGCCGCGGCCTTAGGCCTGCTGTACCTGGCGCCCGGCAGCCTGGGCACCAGCACCGTGCAGACCTGGTACTCCAAGGAATTTCCCGTCCCGCACGGCGTGCGGGACGCCCTGACGTTCCTGAACGCCCATCCCCGGCAGGGGGAGGGAGAAGTCAGCGGATACGCCCACGGCGACGGGTCCGCCGCGATCTTCTACCTCGAGCCCGGCTCGAACTGACCGCCCTGGACGGCATAGAGCAGACGCCCGGTGTCGCCAGGAACTGGGGCGTCACTATGCCCAGCGGCCGTACCGCGAGAGAAAGGCATTGAGACCTGGACATGCGGGCACGTGCCCGAGCCTGTTGGGGCTGTGTGCCCCCGGTCCCGCAGAGGGGAGCTAGTATGCCACACGGCCCAGGTGAGCGTCCGCAGCCGCGGTTCCGGGTAGTCAGGCCCCTGGGCGGCGGTGCCGGCCCTGCCCGCTTCGTTTCCGCCACGCGCGGCCTTGTTGATCTTGACATGAACGAATCTGTGTTCGATATTAGGTGAGATGAGGAGCACGCCTGCGGAAGTCAGGCGCATGTTGGCCTGGCAGCCTGCGCTATCGGCGGTCGCTTGGGAACCTGGATCTGAACCTGAACCTGCGGTGCCGGGGGTGCCAGGGTCCGGGACGTTGCCGGTGCTGCCCGCGCTGCGGGACCTGCTGCCGCGCGGCGCGCTGGCGCGCGGGTCGGTGGTATCCGTGGCGGAGTTCGGCCTGCTCTGCCTGGCGCTCGCGGCCGGCGCTTCGGCGGACGGGGCCTGGTGCGGGATCGCAGGCGTGCCCGAGGCCGGCGTGCTGGCCGCGGCGGGCCTGGGCCTGGACGGGGAACGGACCCTGCTGGTCCCGGATCCGGGTAGCGCCTGGCCGCAGGTGGTGGCCTCGCTCCTCGACGGGTGCGAGCTTGTCCTGCTCCGGCCGCCCGCGTCGGCACCGGCCCAGGTCCGGCAGCGCCTAGAGGCGACGCTGCGTCGCAGGCGCGGGGTGCTGCTGGTAACGGGAGACTGGCCGGGCGCCCAGGTCCGCCTGCGCGTGATCACCCAGGGGTGGACGGGACTTGGTGACGGGCACGGTCGGCTCCGGGCCTGCTGCGCCGAGGTGCTGGCCGACGGGCGGGGGGAGGCGGCCATGACCCGGACCCGCTGGCTGTGGCTGCCCGCGGAAGACGGCACCGTCGCCGCCGCCGACCCGGTGGACGTTCCGATCGCGGGCATCCCCGCCAGGGGGGTCTGGGGGGACGGGCGGTCCCTCCAGGATCGGGGGGCCCAGGGGGGTCGTCCCCCCGGACTAGCAGCGGTGAGCGCGGGGTGAAAACCCCCCAGGCCGTGATCGCGGACCTCGCGGGCGATGAGCCCGGGTGACGGCCATCCAGCCTGGGGCCGTCCGGGTCATGGTCGTGTGCTGCCCGCAGCTATGCGGGCTGGCGGACGCTCGGGCCGCGGCGCGGTTGTTCGACCGGGTGCTGGCCGCGGTGACCCGGTTCTGCCCCAAGGCGGAGGCGGTGGAACCCGGGGTGTGCGCGTTCGCGGCCCGCGGGCCGGCCCGGTACTACGGCGGCGAGGCGGCGCTGGCCGGCCAGATCATCGCCGCGCTGGCCGGCCTCGGCCTCGAGTCCCGCGTCGGGGTCGCCGACGGCCTGTTCGCCGCGCGGCTGGCGGCCCGGGGCCCGCGCCAGGTCGGCCTGATACCGCCGGGCGGGTCGCCGGAGTTCCTGGCCCGGCACCCGGTGGACGTCCTGGCGGACCAGGACCTGGCCGGGCTGCTGACCCGGCTCGGCCTGGGCACCCTGGGGGACCTGGCCGCGCTGCCGTTCGGCGACGTGGCCGGCCGGTTCGGCGCCGCGGGCGAGGCCGCGCACCGGCTGGCCAGCGGCCACGGTTCCCTGCCGCTTGCGGTACGCCCGCCGGCCGAGGACCTGTCCGTGGCCTGCGAGTTCGACCCGCCGGAAGCACTGGCCGAGCCCGTGGTGTTCGCGGCCAAAGCGCTCGCCGAGCGGATGCACGACGGCCTGGCCGCCCGCGGGCTGACCTGCGTCCGCGTCCAGGTGCGGGCCGCCTGGGCCGACGGGCGGGAAAGCCGCAGGCGCTGGCGGCACGACGGGCTCCTGTCCGCGGCCGCGGTCGCCGACCGGGTCCGCTGGCAGCTCGACGGCTGGCACCCCGCCGCGCAAGACGGCGAGCCGGGAACCGGCGGCATCACGACGCTGCGGCTGGTGCCAGACCAGGTGGTCCGCGCGACCGGGCACCAGCTTGCGCTCTGGGGCGAGGCGGTGGTCACCGACCGGGTGGCGCGGGCCGCCATGCGCGTGCAGGCCATGCTCGGGCACGAGGCGGTGCTGCGCCCGGTCCACGATGGCGGCAGGAACGTGGACGAGCAGGTAACACACGTTCCGTTCGGGGGAAAAAGAACGCCCCGCCGCGAGCCGGGCCAGCCCTGGCCCGGGCGGATCGCGGGTGCGGCGCCCGGCGTGGTGTACCCCTTCGGCCGCGAGGCGGAAGTGACCGACGAGGCCGGGCGCGCCGTCGCCGTTACCGGGCGGTGCGGCCTCTCGGCGGAGCCGGCCTGCCTCACCGTCGACGGGGAGCCGGTGCGCCGCGTCACCGGCTGGGCCGGGCCTTGGCCGCTGTCCGAACGCTGGTGGGACCCCGTGACCGCGCGTCGGCGCGCCAGGTTCCAGCTGCTGACCGGCGACGGGCGGGCTTGGCTCGCGGTGGTGCAGGACGGCCGGTGGCTGATCGAGGCCGGTTACTGGTGAGGGCCGGCCGTGGGCTGGAATAACCCGCCGGTCCCGTGGCGCGAGCTGCAGCGCCGGATGTCCTGGCGCGCGGCCGGCCACCCGCCCCCGCCCGCCGAGCCAGCCGGGCCAGCCGGGCCAGCCGAGCCCGGCGGCCGGGAAACCGCGCCGCCCCTCCTCGCCCGGCTGGGCCGGTTGCCGCCACCGGGGGACGAGCCGTGGGCCGAGTTGCACTGCCACTCCTCGTACAGCTTCCTCGACGGGGCGTCGACCCCGGCCGAGCTCGTCACCGAGGCGGCCAGGCTCGGGCTGGAGGCGCTGGCCATCACCGACCACGACGGGATGTACGGGGTCCCGCAGTTCGCGCAGGCCGCGGCGAGGCTGGCCGACCAGGGCGCCCGCCTGCGCACGGTTTTCGGCGCCGAGCTGAGCCTCGGTTTGCCCTCCGGGCAGACGGGAGTGCCCGATCCGGCCGGTCGGCACCTGCTGGTCCTGGCCAGGGACCCGGAAGGGTACCGGCGGCTGTGCGCGGTGATCAGCGCCGCGCAGCTGGCGGGCGGGGAAAAGGGGCGGCCGGTCTACGACGAGGGCGCGCTGGCCGGGGCGCACGACGGGCACTGGGTGGTGCTGACCGGGTGCCGCAAGGGGCACGTGCCCGCCGCGCTGGCCGCCGGAGGCCCGGACGCGGCCGGGCGAGACCTTGAGCGGCTGACCGGGATGTTCGGCCGGGAGAACGTGCTGGTCGAGCTGGGATGCCGGCACGACCCGGGCGACGACGAGCGCAACGACGCGCTGGCGGACCTCGCGGCCCGGGCGGGCGTCGGCGCCGTGGCCACCGGCAACGTCCACTTCGCGGTGCCCGCGCAGGCGCGCCTCGCCCAGGCGCTGGCCGCGATCCGGGCCCGGCAGAGCCTGCGCGAGCAAGACGGCTGGCTGCCCGCGGCGGGCACCGCCTACCTGCGTTCCGGGGCGGAGATGGCCGCCCTGCTGCGGCGCTACCCCGGCGTCGCCGCGCGGACCGTGGCCCTGGCGCGCGAGTGCGCGTTCGACTTCCGCGTCATCGCGCCGAAGCTGCCGGACTTCGGCGTCCCCGCCGGGTACACCCAGGCGGGGTGGCTGCGCGAGCTCGTCTCGCGCCAGGCGCCGGCGCGGTACGGGCCGCCAGGCGCCGAGCGGGTGCCCGGCGCGTACCAGCAGATCGCCAGGGAACTCGACGTGATCGAGCACCTGGAGTTCCCCGGCTACTTCCTGATCGTGCACGACATCGTCCGGTTCTGCGAGGACCGCCACATCTTGTGCCAGGGCCGGGGTTCGGCGGCGAACTCGGCGGTCTGCTACGCGATCGGCATCACCAGCGTGGACCCGGTCTCGCACCGCCTGCTGTTCGAGCGGTTCCTCTCCGAGGGCCGGGACGGCCCGCCGGACATCGACCTGGACATCGAGCACCGGCGGCGGGAGGAGGTCATCCAGTACGTCTACGACAAGTACGGGCGGGACCGGGCCGCCCAGGTCGCCAACGTGATCACCTACCGGCCGCGGCTGGCGCTGCGGGACGCGGGCCGGGCGATGGGGTTCTCACCCGCGCAGCTCGACGCCTGGGCACGCCAGATCGGGCCGGGCGAGCCCGTGGCGGGGGAGCCGCTGCCCGCGGCGGCCGAAGATCCGGACGGCGTCCCGGCGGCCGTGGCGGACCTGGCCGCGCAGATGCAGCGGCTGCCGCGGCACCTCGGCATCCACTCCGGCGGCATGGTGATCTGCGACCGCCCGGTGGGGGAGGTGTGCCCGGTCGAATGGGCGCGGATGCCCGGCCGCACCGTGCTGCAGTGGGACAAGGACGACTGCGCCTACGCCGGCCTGGTCAAGTTCGACCTGCTCGGCCTGGGCATGCTGGCCGCGCTGCACGACTGCCTCGACCTGGTGAACGCCTACTACGGCACGCGCTGGTCGATGTCCTCGATCCCGCAGGAGGACCCGGCCGTCTATGACATGCTGTGCCAGGCCGACACGGTGGGCGTGTTCCAGGTGGAGTCGCGCGCGCAGATGGCCACGCTGCCCCGGCTGCGCCCCCGGCAGTTCTACGACCTGGTCATCGAGGTGGCGCTGATCAGGCCCGGGCCGATCCAGGGCGGTTCGGTCCACCCCTACCTGCGCAGGCACGACGGGCTCGAGGAACCGGCGATGCCGCACGAGTCGATGCGCCCGGCGCTGGGCAAGACGCTGGGCGTTCCGTTGTTCCAGGAGCAGATGATGCAGCTCGCCATCGACTGCGCCGGCTTCACCCCGGCCGAAGCCGACCGGCTGCGCCAGGCGATGAGCGCCAAGCGAGCCCCCGAGCGCATCTCCGAACTCCGCCAGCGGCTGCTCGGCGGGATGGCGGAGCGCGGCATCGGCGCCGAGGTCGCCGAGGACATCTACGAGAAGATCCTCGCCTTCTCCAGCTACGGCTTCCCCGAGTCGCACGCGATCAGCTTCGCCTACCTGGTCTACGCCAGCGCCTGGCTGAAGCGGTACTACCCGGCCGCGTTCACCGCCGCGCTGCTGCGCAACCAGCCGATGGGGTTCTACGCCCCGCACAGCCTGATCAACGACGC
>DATJQX010000074.1:0-22638 GCA_035505275.1 Streptosporangiaceae bacterium
TCATCCTGGAGACGCCGCGCGATCCCGACCGGGTCAGCAGCTTCCTCAATATCCGGGTCAAAGACATCGAGGCCGTGTACGCCGAATGGAGCGCCCGGGGCGCCCAGTTCCTGACCCCGCCCAAACAGCACCAGTACGAGATCCGCTGCTACATCCGCGATCCCGACGGTCACCTGATCGAAGTGGGGCAGACCACAGACCCGGAGGGGGACTGGTCGCCCGCCCACTGGCCATCAAGCACGCCCGCCGAGGCGCCCGAGTAAATGCCGAGATCACCCGTAAGCCCCTCACATCGACGGTAGCCGGTCCCGGACACCCGCATGAGGCCGAGGGGCTTACGGTCATGACGACCGCGATCATCGGCACTGGAGGAGTCATCGCGAGGCGATGGCCAGGATGGCGCCGCAGTTCCTCCGGGTCCAGGACCACGCCGTCGGCGACGTTGCTGATGGTGTCCTGGCTGCCCGCGAGGGTGACGTTCCACTCCTGGCAGGAGTTGCCCAGCGAACGCCGGACCGACCCGCCGTCGCCGGATCACCCCTTGTGGTGTTCGTGCTGGCCGGCGCCTTGTCCTGGCTCATCGACATCCGCCGGGATCACTGTCCCGGCATCTCCGGCTAGCAGCTTCTGCGGAATCTGACCGAAGGTATAGCGGCCCGGGCCGGGCCCCGGGACCATGGTGAACGACCAGATGACGTCATATCGGTCGTCCGGCCACTTCCGCGGGATGGCGGTTCCGCTGACAACCGGCAATGCAGATGCGATCACCGGAATGTGGCTGTGCTCCCAGCAGATGAGCACGACCCCGGAGTAACTGCGGACCACGCTGCTGGCTAGCTGCTGCTCCTGACCCTGGGCGAACTGGCACACGACCGGCAGCCCCAGATTCTCGCTCAGACCCTGAATGGTCTGATATGACCGGTGCGCGGCCGTCTTGCCTGGATGCCCCCAGGAGGGTGCCACCAGCACAGTCGGGGTCCGCAAGCCAGCACGCATCGGACCGAAGTCCGGGTGGAACAGGACAGCGAGGGCGCCGGAGCGCTGCCATCCGCGCGGCAGCAACGAATGCTCGTTCAGGCCGCCCTCAAACTCAACGCCAGACGACGGCGGCTTAACCGGCTTCTCCCCGTGCCGGATGATGTAGATGACTTCGGGCGGCACGTTCATGCCGTAAACGTAAAGCATGACGTTCGGCCTGATCGGCACGGGCTGGGCAGACGAGGCCGGGACCCAGTTCACTTGCGGGCGGTGCCGCCTGGTTCATGCCCCACCGCAGCCACGCCGAGCCCTGTTCGAAGATGTGCCCGTGCCGGATTTTCAGGTCCGAGCCGCGTACCGCCGGGGTCGGCCCCGCCCGGCTGGCTGGCTGGCACGACAGACGGGCCCGCCCGAGGGACATGAGTACGCCCTCGCCTACCTGCGGAAGGTCCTGGTGAACCGGTCACGGGCGGTCCTGCGGCGCAGAAGCCTGGTCGCGGCCGGGGAGAAGGACGGCCGCCGCAACCGCTACCGCATCCGGCCTCCCGCTGCCAGGGCCCCACCGTCAGGGAACGTACCGCCGGCGAGGTACTGGCCCTCCTCACCGGCGGGGACGCGACCGCGACCTGAGACCTGTCAGAGCTTGGTCAGCCTGGCGAACGGTGTAAGGATCCGCACCCTACGTGAGCCGAAGTCGACGATCACGGCATCGTCCTCCTCGACCAGGACGACCCGGCCGAGGCCGTACTTATCGTGGGTCACTCGATCGCGGACGGTGAACTGCTCTACGGGCGGGTCCGCGGGCATGGCATTGAAGGGACTTCCGGGCAGGAAGCGCCGGGACGCGGCGCGGGCAGGTTTCATCAATACCAGTATGCGCCTCTCCGGGCTCGGCGACCCCGCGCCTGGCGGTCCAGATGCGGCGCCTGCCGGGCCGGCCGCCGGCCTCCGGGTTCTCGGCTATCGTGGTCATGCGTTCCTGCGCGAGGCCGTGGCGGACGCTCAGCCACTGCTCGGGACGCCGGCGGGCATGCGAGGCCGCTCTAGCCAGCCTCCGGATTCCCATGACGTTCTCGTCGAGGCCGGTCCCGCCGTTCCGTCACCTTCAGCGGCTGACCGATACCATCGGCCTCGTCGCGCGCACCGACGGGATCGTGCCCCGGCACGGGGACGGCTACCGCGTGGACCACGTTGCCTGCGGTCTCGTGGTGGTGTGCCGCGAACCGTCACCCTCGGCCGAGCTCATCACCCTGGGCCGCCGCTACCTTTACTTCCTCGCGCAGGCCCAGGCGGCAGACGGGACGTTCCGTAGCCGCCTCGGCGACGACCGCCGGTGGCACGGCCCACCAGGAGCGCGGGATGCCTGGGGCCGGTCCCTGTGGGCCCTGGGAACCGCCGCGGCGCGGGGCCCCACCGCTGGGATCCGCGAGGAGGCCCGGGCCCGGTTCGACGCGAGCGTAGCGGTGGGTTCTCCGTACCCGCATTCCATGGCGTTCGCGGCGCTCGGCGCCGCCGAGATACTCGAGCGATGGCCCGGTCATCCCGGCGCACTGGCGCTGCTCGCCGTCGCCGGCACCGTCATCGGCGAGCCGGGTGCCGATGCGGCGTGGCCGTGGCCGGCCCCCCGGTTGAGCTACGCGAACGCTGCCATCGCCGAGGCCGTCATCGCGGCCGGCGAGAAACTCGGCCGCGATGACCTGCTGCGGAACGGCCTGCGCATGCTCGGCTGGCTGCTGGCGGGCGAGACCCGGAACGGTCACCTGTCCGTCGTGCCCGCCGGGGGATGGGGTCGCGGCGAGAACCGCCCCGCCTTCGACCAGTACCCTACCGAGGTGGCAGCGCTCGCGGACGCCTGCGCGCGGGCGGCGGCGGTCACCGGCGACACCGCCTGGCTGACCGGCGTGGATATGAGCGTGGCGTGGCTGCTCGGCGACAACGACGCCCGGATCCCGATGCTCGACGAGCGGACAGGCGGGTGCAGCGATGCCCTCAGCCGCACCAGTCGCAGCCGCAACCAGGGCGCAGAGTCGACGCTGGCGATGATCTCCGTGCTACAGCATGGCCGCCGCCTGGACGCTGCACTCGCTGGGTGACCAACCCCGCAGGTCCGGGACATGCTGTACATTGAAGACGCATACAGCAATGGTGTTGCCGTATCGGCACGCCGGTCGTGTCTCGCTCACGTGAGCGGACTGGTTCCCACGGATGTGGTGGCCTCAACAATGCGGCCGCCTAATCCGGAAGGATCCTTTGACCATCCTGCTTGACGGGAAGTCGGGCACTGGCCCGGCGTGGCACGACGTCCACGGGCTTCCCGCCACCTTCGACTCACTCGGCGTCCCGGCGCCACTCGTCGCGACGCTCGCCGCGGCTGGCGTCACGGCGCCGTTTCCGATCCAGGCGGTCACGCTGCCCGACGCCCTCGCCGGGCACGACATCCTGGGGCAGGGCCGTACCGGTTCCGGTAAGACGCTCGCCTACGCGCTTCCCCTCGTCGCGCGACTCGCCGACGGCTACACCATGGCATGCCGTCCGCGTGGCCTGGTTCTCCTGCCGACGCGCGAGCTCGCCAGCCAGGTCCGGGAGGTTCTGGTGCCGCTGGCCCGGACCATGGGCCTCAGCGTCACGGCGGTCTTCGGCGGCACCGCGCAAGGAGCACAGGTGACCGCGTTGCGTAACCGCGCCGATATCGTCGTCGCCTGCCCGGGGCGGCTCGCCGACCTCATCGAGCAGGGCCACTGCCACCTGGGCGACGTCGAGGTCACCGTGGTCGACGAGGCTGACCAGATGGCCGACCTGGGGTTCCTGCCCGCGGTGCGGCGCCTCCTCGAGGCCACGCCGCCGGAGGGCCAGCGGATGCTCTTCTCGGCGACACTCGACAACGCGGTCAATGTTCTGGTCCGGCGCTTCATGAACGAGCCCGCGCAGCACGCCGTTGACTCGGCCGCGCCGCCCGCCCAGATCAGCCATCACCTGCTCACCGTCAGCCCCGCGGACCGGGTGGCCGTCGTCTGCGCCCTGGCGGGCGGCCGTAACCGCACGCTGGTCTTCACCCGGACCAGGCACGGCGCGCGCAAGCTCGCCCGGCACCTTGCCGAGGCGGGAGTACCGACCGCCGAACTGCACAGCGACCTTCCGCAAAGCGCCCGCACCCGGAACATGGCGTTGTTTTCCTCCGGCGCGGTCCGCGTTCTGGTCGCGACCGACATCGCCGCGCGCGGCATCCACGTCGACGACATCGGCCTGGTGATCCACGCGGATCCGCCAGCCGAGCACAAGGCCTACGTGCACCGGGCCGGGCGCACCGCCCGCGCAGGCGCCGCCGGCACGGTGATCACCCTTCAGACCCCGGCCCAGGGCAGCGAGGTACACCGCCTCATGCGCCGCGCGGGCGTGGTCCCCCTCGCCGTGACGGCCGGCCCGCACTCGCCGGTACTCCGGTCCATCGCCGGGCCGCCCGCCGACCGGGTCATGCCGCCTCCGCGGCGCCGCAGCCAGGGCCAGGGCCTCGTGGCGGTCAGCGCCACCGGACCCGGTGCGGCCGCGGTGTCCCGCATGTCCGGCGGCCACCGCGGGCGCCGCGGGCGCTGACCGCGGGCGACTCGCCGCGGGCGCCGCGGGCGACTTGCCGCGGGCGCCGCGGGCGCTGACCGCGGGCGACTTGCCGCGGGCTTGCGGCTGAGGGAGAAACGTCTAGGGTGCTTGACCATGACAGCGATCGTGCTGCGGTCCGCCCGGTCGGCGGCGACCGACTGGACGTCGGCTACGACGAGGCGGGCGCCGCAGCGCACGACATCGTGGCGCACGTCGTCTCCGTCGCCAGCCGTGCGCCTCGTCAGGCGCCGCCGGGTGTGCTGCACGTCACTGGCCCGGATCCCCCCTCGGATCAGCTTTCCCCTCCCCCCGGCGCTGGTCCTCGATCACCGAGGCGACGTGCCGGACGCACACCTCGAATGCGAGCGGATCCTGCTCGTACATGCCGTGCAGCTTGCGCATGAAGGTGACCATGTGCCGTACGGTTTGCTCAGGCAGGTCCTGAACGCCGATGAACTTCCCGTCGCCGGCATCGGCGAACCCGGGGATCGTACCCGGCTCGATTCCGTAAAAGTCACTCATGGTCGTCCTCCGGATGCCCTCTAGCCTGGCGCGGTCATCCGGCCGCCCGGCGTATCTATGATGGCCGGCGCCGGCCCGGCCGACCGGTCAGCTGGCGGGCGCGCGCAGGAAGACTGCATTATGGCAGCCGCCGACCTGCGGTGACCGCGACAGCCTCAGCTCGGGCCGAGCGATGCGTGCGGCCGGTGCAGGAGACCGGTACTCGGGCCGCGTAGCGGCGCCCAGGTCTGGGCACTGGTCACCAGGGCGGTCCCGCATGGGGCCTGGTGGGTGCGAAAGCCCTTCCGCCGTTTGCGACCTGGGAATACTCGCGGACAAGGCCGTCCAGCCGTTACGACATCTTCCTCATCGCTACGTAGCGCCGCACATCCGGCAGTGATCTGACCGCCACCAGCCCAAGCGCCGCCGTGGCGGCCGCCACGGTGATCGCCGTGACGTATCCGAGCGTCCGCATCACGTTCCTCCTGCTCTTCGGCGGGTCCGTGACAGCGGCCCGCGACATTGAGGTCCCCCACCCGAGGCAGGCAGCGAGCTGCTGACAGCGCCGGAGGACGGGCGCCGTCAGGGCTGACGCGCATCGTCTTCGCCGTGCTCCGGTATCCGGGCCAGCGCGGCCTCGTTGAGGATGACGTCACAGACGACATGCTCGCCCAACGCCGGGTGGCAGCGAGTCAGCAGCACCTGCCGGTATAGCCCAGCGGCATAACGGCGGTAGAGATCGAGGTCCCGGCTGCGGGCCGGGCTGCCCGTCACGAAGGCACGGACCACGCCGGTCTTACCCGATCCCAGCATCGAAAGCTCCGGACATCTCGGCGCGTTGCGGCAAACGCCATCAGCCACCGGGGTCCGGAGCGGTAACCCGACATTATCACGGCCGAGATTGCGAACGCGATCGTCGCGGCGTCGCAGCGGGGCCCGGTGCTTGGCCCGGCACGGCGTTGGCCAGCACGGGAGCTCGCGAGCCAGACCATAGTGCTGGCCGGCCGTCCCGTTGCCGCTGATCCATAATCCGCTGTGCGGTTGAAGATAGATTCGCCGGTGCCGACACCGCGCCGTCAGTCAGCGGGGGGGCGGTCTTCGGCTGTCTTGGTGACGAGGTCGGCGGCACAGTCGCGGAGCTTGCGGTGGGTGGTCTGGGAGAGCCGGGTGAGCAGTTCGAAGGCCTGGTCGGGGGTGCAGTGCTGCTGGGCGACGAGGATGCCCTTGGCTTGCTCGATGACGGCGCGGGTTTCCATCGCCCGCCGCATGTTCTCAGCCAGCGTGGCAGCGCTCTGGTAGAGGCGGGCGTTGGCGATGGCGACGGCGGCGTACCCGGCGAAGGTCCGGGCCATCTCGATGGCGTCCTGGTCGAATATGGCGGGCTGGCTGGCGTACATATTCAGTGCTCCGAGGACAGCTTCCTGCAGAGGCAGTGCCACCGACAGGGAGGAGCGCACGCCGGCGGAGAGGGCATGGCGGGCGAATGCCGGCCAGCGGGTCTCCGCCGCCATGTCGGGGACGGTGACGGTCCCTGCCGACTGGGCGATCTCGAGGCACGGGCCGAAGCCATCCTGGTACTGCGTCTCGTCCAGGTCCAGGGCCGTCTGACCGGCAAAAGCCGCGGTGAAGGCCCGGCCGGACTCGACCAGGGTGACCGAGGCGCCGGCCGTGCCTGGCAGCGTCTGCCTGGCCAGCTCCGCAACCCGGCCGAGGACGGCATCCAGGTCCATTTCACCCAGCTTCATCCGGCCGAGCTCGGCGAAGGCCACGAGCGGGTCACGTGGTGTCCGGGTGATGATGGCTCCCGTGCGCAGGCCACCGCCAGGAAATCTGCCAGCTCAGTACGTGGCGGTTACAGGGTCGGCACCCCAGCGGGGGTGCTGCACGACCGTGACAGCGGCCGGGACCGGCGCCGTGCCGTTCGCAGGCGCTGGCTCGCTGCCTCCGGGAGGCGGCAGCCACAGGACCCCAGCTTATCCGCCCCGGTCACCGTAACGGCTATCCTGGCCGTAGGCCAGCAGCGCGCCCAGGTAGCCGAGCATGACTGCCGGAGGGCACCATGACCCAGCTCGCGCGTCCAGACCCCGCGCGCACCCCATCCCGGGACGACCACGTACGCCCTGGCCCGGCCTCTTCGGGTGCCCGTGGCCCGGCCCGGTTTTCGGTCGGTGTCCTGGCCCCCCGCATCGGCGCCCTGCCTTCGCGCATTGCCTGGTCTGCTCGGGGACGGTCCGGTCCGCCTGCGGCACAGCGCGTTCCAACCGCAGGCTCGCGGACATGACCCGGGTATGGCCGGGCCAGCCGGGCAGGCTCGCGGAGGTTCCACTGGCCGGGGCCGCCCGACGGCACGTGCGCCGGCTGGCGAGCTCGGCGACCGGGGCACCGCGCCCGCGCCACCCGGTTCCCGGGTGGGCCGTCGTCTCGGCCGGCCTTTCGCCCGTCTTGGCGACCGGGGGGTGGCTGATCGCCGACGCGGTCCAGCCGGCCTCCTACAGCCCGATCCGGAAGACGGTCAGCGTGCTGGCCGGCCACGCCGGAACCGATCGGTGGATCATGACGGGGGCCCTGTTCCTGGTGGGCGGTTCTCAGCTCGCGACGGCCGTGGGCCTGGCCGGCGTCCCGGCGCCTGCCCGCATGGTGCTGGCCGTCGCGGGCCTGTCCAGCATCGGCATCGCCGCATCTCCCGAACCCGCTCGTGGCTCGACTCCGCAGCACCTCGCCTGGACTGCGCTCGGGGCGGTCGCAATCGCGGTCTGGCCTGCCCTGGTCGCCCGGCGCGCGCCGCCGCGGCCGCTGATCCTGAGCAGCTACGGCCGTGCCGTCGTGACGGCCGTGTTCATTGCCTTGCTCGGCTGGCTCGTCATCGAGACCCAGGGTGGCAGTGACCTGGGCCTGGTTGAGCGTCTGTTCCTATCGACCGAGACCTGCTGGCCGTTCGCCGTCGCCATCGCCCTGCGGCAGGCCACGGGCTGACCTGCCCGGCCAGGCGTATCCGGGCATCAGAACCCGACGCGGCCGCGGTGACCCGCGGGTTCGGCCTGATGAGCAGGCTGGGGCATGACGGCGGCCGGACCCGGCCGACTTATGTCCGCATGCTGACCGGCAGCGGCGGGCTTGGCGTGAATAAGTGCTGGCGCGTGCCGCCAGACCAGGCAGGCGATCGCGCCGAGGGGGATGGAGGGCAGGTAGGTGACGGCCCGGTAGAGCAGCACGGCGGCTGTCACCTGCGCGCTGGCCCGGTGGCCGGCACCGGCGGCCAGGGTGGCGATCAGTCCGAGTTCGGTGATGCCGAGACCGCCGGGGGTAACCGGCAGCACCGTCAGCAGCCGGACGAACGCGAAGGCCGCCAGGCAGGCCTGCCACGATACCTGGGCCTGGGACAGGCCGATGCTGCGCAGGCAGGCCAGCAGGACGAGCCACAACGTGAGGTTGCTCGCGGCCGTGGCGGCGGTGATCCGCCAGCCGCGCGCGGCGATCAGGGCGCCGGCCCGGTCCCGGAAGCCGAGCAGTGCTCCGGGCAGGTCGGCGCAGGCCGGCCGGCGTGCCACCCGGACGGCGAAACCGAGAGCAGGCTGCAGCGCACGGCCCGCGCCGAGCGCGAACGATTCGCTGTGCATCATCAGGCCAAGCCCGGTGGCCAGGGCGGCGAGCAAGGCCAGGCCCACCGCCGCGGCGGCGATCAGGCCAGCGCCGGGCCCGCTGGCCGTCACCAGGACCAGCAGGGCGAGGACCGGCAGGCCCAGGCGGGCGAAGACATTCCAGATTCCCGACACCAGGGTGTAAAGCACGTACTCGGCGTTGCTGACCCCCAGCTGGAGAGCATCGCCCAGCTGACCCCCATGGCCAGGGCCCCGCCGGCGGGCAGGGTGTTCGCCACCGCGTTGGAGCCCAGGTTGACCACGGCCGCCTCGCGCAGCCGGATCGACGGCAGGACCGAGCAGATCATGATCCAGGTAAAGGCCATGCTGGCTACGGCGGCCGCGGTGACGAGCAGCGCCTGGGCCCACGTCATCGCGTGCATGCTGGCCCACACGCTGCGGTAGGACGCAAAGTGCGGGACGGCGAACCCGAAGATGGCCGCGACCAGGACAACCGGCCCCGCGGTGCGGAAGATCTCCCGGCCGGATCGCGGCCGCGGCCGCCCCAGACCCGTCATAGCGGCGGCGGGCGGTCCGGCAACGGCCGTCACCGGACGTCCGGCTCCCCGCGCAACTCCACGACGGTATGGCCGTCGCCTTCCCGGGTACACCGATCCAGACCGGACATAGGGACGCCTTCCTGCTTTGCGCAGCAAGGCGGGGTCTTGACCAGGCGGCTAGTTCACCAGTTCCGGCACAACACTACGCGAATACCCGGCCCCCGTGTCCTATCCCGGCCGGGCGGACGCCCTTGACCGAACGCGTCGTAGTGCCACCGGTGCTGACGCGAGGCGGCACGGAAGTGCTCCCGTCGCGCCGGTTCAGGCAATGAACCGCGCTATCGCGACGTACTGGCAGGCCGCGGCGGCGCAGACGTAGGCATGAAAGACCTCGTGGTAGCCGAACACCGACGGGTACGGGTTAGGCCAGCGACGATGGTAAGAAAGCGCTCCGGCGGTGTAGAGCAAGCCACCGGCGAGCATCAGTACCCCCGGTGCGACGCCGGCGTGGATCCACACCCACGGCAGCGCAAGACCGGCTGCCCAGCCCAGCCCGACGAACGTCGCGCCGACCAGGCGCTCCGGTGCGTCCATCCACGTCAAGTGGATCGCAGCCGCGGTGAGGGTCAGTGTCCACATCACGATCAGGCAGACCAGCCCGAAGGTGCCGGGTGTATCCAGCAGGAAGGCGGGAGTTGCCGTGCCGGCGATGAGGAAGAAGATCATCGCGTGATCCAGGCGCTGCAGCCGCCTCCTCCCGGCATCAGTCCAGGTACCGCGGTGATACAGCGCGCTGATCCCGAAAAGCGCGCTCACGCTGGCTGAGTAGACGGCGACAGCGGTAATCTGCGCGGCTCCGTGCGCGCGGGCCAGCAGCAGCGGGCCGAGCACCAGCGACACCGCGAAGCACAGCAGGTGCAGCCAGCCGCGAAGGACGGGCTTGGCGTAGTAAACCCCGCGCCGGGCGTCGTAGAGCGGCTCCGCCGCCCGGGAACTCGTGACCGTCACTCGTCGGCCTCCATCTCGTATCGAGCCTCCGGACTGGCGGCCGCTCCAGCGCCGCTGAGGTGACGGACGATCTGGCGGAAGGAGCCGACGAAGCTTTCTTCGCAGTAACCGAGATCGGTCGCTGCACAGAAGTCCCTGACGAGGCCCTGGACCCGTCGCAGGTTGGGCCTGGGCATCGACTCGAACAGATGATGCTCGATCTGGT
Organism: Streptosporangiaceae bacterium; assembly: GCA_035505275.1. Taxonomy (GTDB): domain Bacteria; phylum Actinomycetota; class Actinomycetes; order Streptosporangiales; family Streptosporangiaceae; genus Palsa-504. The sequence goes on from DATJQX010000074.1 coordinate 10,425, forward strand.
AGTTAAGGCCGCCGAGCATGAAGGCGGTAAACCGGCCGCCGCTGACATTCCGGGCAGTGACCACCTGGCGGCGGGCGAAGCCGGCCGCCGTTGCGGATTCGATGATCGGCATCCCCTTGTGGTTGGGCGCGAAACTGATGCCCAGGTACACCGAGAAGACCGCCTGCTGCACGGCGATGAAAGCGAGGGCCTTGAGCGGGGAGAGCACCCACAGCACCACGGTCAGGTACAGCACGGCATGCAGCATGATGAGAGAGGCTTCTACCGCCGAGGCGCGGTCTCGTCGCTGCAGAAGCCGCTTGATCCCGAGTACGTGCAGACCGACGCTCCGCAGCAGCATGAGCGGGAAGAAGAGCGGTGCCTGCCAGCGGGCCAGCCACGATGCGAGATGGCCGCGCCAGTTTCCCGGCGCGCCAGACGAGGCCAGGACGACTCCCTCGCCGATATCGGGGTCGCGGCCCATCTCGTTGGGATGCGCATGATGTGCGCTGTGCTTGGGCACCCACCAGCCAAAGCTCAGCCCGATGAGCGCGTTCGCCACGATGAGGCCGAGCAAGCGATTGCGCCGCCGCGCGCCGAAAACCTGGTTGTGCCCCGCATCGTGGCCTAGGAAGCCCAGCTGGGTGAACATCATTCCCACCAACGGGGCGACGGCGAGGGTCGTCCACGAGTTGCCGGCCACGACGAACAGGGCCCAGCCAGCGAAGAAGGCGAGGATCGTCAGGGTGATCTTCACCCGGTAGTAGCCCGGCCTGCGGTCGAGCAGACCCATCGCCCGCACCTGCCGCGCCAGTGCGCGAAAGCTAGCCGTCGAGGGATCGATGGCTGCAGGCAGCCCGCCTGCGGCTGATGCTCGGCCCGGCGGCAAGGCCAGGACGCTGGGTGCTGTGGTCATCGTCGCGCTGTCCTCCTGGGCGTCTGCCGAGCGCACCGCTCGGGCTCATGTCGCCAGGGTCCGGAGCAACGAGGCCGCAGCCAGGGCAAAACCCGCCCCGACCGCACCTGGTCCTACGGTACATCCACCGGACGGCCCCGCAAGGCCAACGCAAGGTGAGGTAAGCGGATGGCAAGGGCGAAGACACCGCCGAGGCAGGCCAGGCCGATGACGATCCAGGTCACGTAGTCGTTCACGACGCCACTTTGGAAGCGGCGGGCAGCTGAGGCGAGCCGGACGTTCGGCCGGTATGCGCGCAGCAGCGGTACCCGCCGCCAGTACAGCGCCAGCCCGGCCAGGATCAGCGCTCCGATCGCCGAGCCGAGCCCGGCCAGCACGTCGGTGACCGTAACGCTGGTGGAGCCCGCGGCGAACAGGGCCACCGGGTGCGTGATGCGCGCGCTGTCGAGCACGGTCGCGTTGTATCCGGCCTGGTCCTGGAAGCGGACCGCCGCCGCCTGAACCGCGGGCCCGAGCTGGCCGATGACACCTACCACGACGGCGGCGGCGACGAGGATCGCCGGCGGGACGATCATCGTCAGCGGCGTGCGGTCCTTGCCGCCGGCCGTCTCGCTGGTCTCCTCGGCGGCCTCCCTGGCCATCCGCGGGTCTTCGGCGGGCCGGTCGCCCAGGCCGTAGAACACGCCCCCGGCCACCCGCAGCACGGCTCCGCCGGCCAGGCTGGAGCAAACGATCAGGACGGGGATCAGCCACGGGCCCGCGCTGGCCTCGATCCAGCCCTTGCCGAGGAACGTGGCGAACGGCGGCAGGTCGGCCAGGCCGAGTCCGGCCAGCGTGAAGACCACTCCGGTGACCCGAAGCGGCCGGCCGCGCCCGTGCAGCGACGGCTCGTTGACCGAGCCGAGCCGGTGCAGCACGATTCCGGTGCACAGGAACAGCGCGCCCTTGACCAGCCCGTGGCCGATGACGTAGACGGCGGCGCCGGCCAGGCCGAGCGGCGTCAGCAGCGCGATGCCGATGAGGAACATGCCGGCGTGGCTGATCGTGGAGAACGCGAGCATCCGCTTGATGTGCCGCTCGCGAAAGCAGAACAAGGCCCCCGTCACGGCCGTCAGCAGGCCGAGGGCGAGGAAGACGTGGCTGATCGCCGCCCGGTGCCCGAGAGCCTGGCCGAAGACTGACCAGTAGACGCGCGCGATCCCGTACAGCCCCAGTTCCACCATGACGCCGGAGAACAGGACGCAGAGCGGCGTCGGCGCGACCGCGTGCGCGTCCGCGAGCCAGAAGTGGAAGGGCACGATCGCGCTCTTGATCAGCAGTCCGGCCATCAGCAGGACAAACGCGACGACCACGAGCCGGTCCGCCGGATGCTTCGCGATCGAGGTGCCGATCTGCGCCATGTTCAGCGCTCCGGTCCGCCCGTAGATCAGCGCGATGCCCGACAGCGACAGGTACGCGCCCAGGCTGTTGGTGATGGCGAAGTTGAGCGCGCCCTGGATCGGCCCGCGCTCCTCGGGCCGGTAGGCGGTCAGCGCGTAGGCCGACACTCCCATCAGCTCGAACCACACGAACAGGTCGAACAGGTCCCCGGTGAGGCAGAAGCCGACGATGCCAGCCAGGAAGGTCAGCATCAGCGCCTGGAAATAGCTGGCGACCTCCTTGAAGTAACGCCACGAAAACGTCATCGCCGCGGTCACCAGCACCGCGCCCAGGCAGGCGAGCCCGGCGCTGAGCGGCTGGACCTCGAAGTCGATGCCGATGGACACCCCGTGCGCGGGCCGGAAGCCGGCGAACCAGTAGACCTGGTCGCCGCCGGCGGTCCGGATCATGATGACGCCCAGCATGACGGCAACGCACGCCGCGGCCAGGATCGCCATCACGTCGAGCAGCCGGCGCCTGCTCCGCAACAGCGGACCGAACGCCGTGACCGCCGCGGCCACCAGCAGCGGCACCACGACGACCAGGGCGAGCAGCTGGTCCACGGCGGACCCTTATCCCTTCAGCGCGGCCAGTTCCTGCGGATCGAGGGTGCCGAACCGCTTGTAGGCCTGGATCGCGAAGGACAGGAGCAGCGCGGTGACCGCCGCCTCGACCACCACGTCGGTCAGGGCGCACGCCTGCACCACGGGATCGACGGCGGGCGTGTGGTTCGGGACGTCGGAGAAGTAGGGAGCCACCGCTCCCGTTACGTACCCGACCCCGAGCAGCAGCACGTAGGTCGATGACTGGACCACGATCAGGCAGATGATCTGGTGCACCAGGTGCCGGCTGGTGACCACGCCGTACAGCCCGACGCCCAGGATCCAGGCCACGACGATGAACGGGAAGACCTGCATATCGCTAACCCCCCTGCCTGACCAGCAGCGTCTGATCCAGCAACTCGCCGACGATGAGGATGAACGCCGCCGCCACCTCGACCCCCACGAAGAAGCTGATCAGCGCGATCGTCCCGGACGAGCTCACCGCGCCGGGCACCTGGCCGAGCGGCAGGAAGTTCGTCAGGTACGGCAGGCCCATCCCCACCGCGCTGACCCCTACCGCGGCGAAGCCGGCCGCGCCCGCCGCCTCGGCCACGTCGATGAGATCGACCGGGCTGAACCGCTTGAAGACAAGGAACTCCCCGGACAGGTAGATCAGGACGAATGCGGTGGCGAGCATGACCCCGCCCTGGAAGCCGCCCGACGGGTCGGTCTGCGCGTGCGAGGCCAGCCACCAGCCGGCCAGCACGACCGGGCCGGCCAGCAGCAGCGCCACCATCCGTACCGCGCTGCTGGTGGAAGGCGCGTCCCGGTCGGCGGCCTCGTCCACGGCTGGCCGATCCCGCTCGCCGCGCAGACGGCGCAGCACGGTCGCGACCCCGGCCGCGGCGGCGAACAGGATGAACTCCTCGCCCACGGTGTCGAAGCCGCGGTACTCGAAGTTGACCGCGGACACCACGCCGGTCGCGTTGGTCTGCGCGACGGCGGCGCGCAGGATGGCGGGGCCGTACGGCCCCGGGTACCTGCCGAAGCCCGGCAGGCCGGACAGCCCCCACAGGTAGAAGGCCACCAGGCCGGCGCCGCCGACCAGGAAGATCCAGCGCCGCTGCCGCGGCGTCATTGCTCTTTCTTCCTGACCTTGGCCAGCGTCAGCAACAGCACCGCGGGCAGCAGCACCGCTCCGACGGTCAGCTCGGACAGCGTGACGTCCGGCGCCTGGAGGGCCAGGAACAGCACGGCCAGCAGCACGCCGTAGGTGCTCAGCATCAGCACCTGCCGGACCGGGGCCCTGATCAGCACCACGGCCGTGGCGCCGGCGGCCGCCAGCACCAGCAGCGTGATCTGCAGCGCGTCCATCATGCCGACGGGCACCGTGTACGGGGTGTGGACCGCCAGGGTGTTCACCGCTCTCGCTCCTTACTGGCGGCTCCGGCGCCCTGACCTGGACGCCAGTCTCCCTGCTCGCGGACCCGGATCGCGCGCACCGTCGCGTGCGACAGGTACGGCCCGGCGATCGCCAGGAAGAGGAGCGCCACGCAGGTCTCCCCGGTGTTCTCGTCCAGGCCCGCCTGAACCAGCACGGCCAGCGCGACCAGGACCGGCGCGACCAGCGCGGCGGGCGTCACGAAGTGCAGCTTCTGATAGGCGTCCCGCATCAGCAGCACGCCGAGCGCGGCGCCGAACACGACCGCCACAGCCAGGCCGAGCAGGACATCAGCGCAGACGTCCCGGACGATCACAGCCAGCGCTCCATGGCCCGGACGAACACCAGCCCGCTGCCGAACATCAGCATGGCGAGCAGTACCGGCAGCTCGAACAGGCTGGGCCGCTGAAACGCCTGGGCGAGCAGCGCGAGCACCATGACCACGACCGCGGTGATGAACTGGTAGCCGACGACCGCCGAGGCCAGGTCGCCGCGGGCTATCACCATCCCGGCCGGGATGATGCAGGCCAGCATCGCGATCGCCGCCGCGGTGAACCCAAGGACCATGTCAGTCGCCCCCCTTGACCACCAGCTGGTGAAGGACCATCGTTTCGCTGCCGCGGTCGATGCCGAGCGCGAAAGCGTTCGGCGCGATGCTCCGCCCGCCGATCAGCAGCACCCGGCGGGTGACGCCGGCCGGGGTGTCATCGCCGTAGCGGACCCGCTCGGCAACGAAGGCGCTGTCCGGCTGCTCGCCGCGGACCAGCCTGCGCCACAGCGCGGCGTACACCGTCACCATGTCCCCTGCTACCTGCCCCGGCAGGCGCAGCGCGGGCAGCAGCCACCTGATCCGCATCCGGAACCGCGCCGCCGCCTGATAGGTGGCCACCTCCGCGACCAGCGCCGCGATCGCGGCGGCCCCCGCGCCGGCGAGCAGTTCGTCGGCGGCAAGGGAGTCGTCGAGCATGACCCACAACGACAGCAGCAGCACCCACCAGGCCAGCCAGGCACCGATCCTGGCGGCAGGCGGCTGGTGGTACTCCCGCTCCCTCGGTTCCCCGGCGAGCGGGCCAGGGTCTGGCATGGCTGCCGACTACCCTTCCTCGCCCGCGCAAACCTGACCAGGCGTATCAGGCGCCACCCAGCTGGCCAGGCCCCGACGGCGCGGCCGACAAGCGGGCGGCGCATTCCAGCATCCCGGCGTGCACGAAGGCCTGGGGGAGGTTGCCCCGCAACTGCCGCTGGCGGACGTCGTATTCCTCGGTGTACAGGCCCGCCGGGCCGCACGCCGCGCGGTTGCGCTCGAACCAGCGCGCCGCGGCGGCGGCGTCCCCGCAGGCCTGCGCGGCCTGCGCCATCCAGAACCCGCACAGCAGGAACGCGCCCTCGCTCTCGTGCAGCGGCCGGGCGTCGTGGCGGAACCGGTACACGTACCCGTCCTCGGTCAGCTCGTCGTGGATCGCGCGGACCGTCGCGCGGCTGCGCGGGTCGTCGGCCGGCAGGGTTCCGCGGATCACCGGCAGCACGAGCGCGGCATCGACCCGCGCGTCCTCCGGTGAGCGCTGCCAGCGGCCCGTCGGATGGACCGCATCGTCGAGGCTGGCCAGCAGCGCGTCGGCCAGGGTGCTCCACCGGGCCGCCTGCCGGTGCCCCGGGCCGTCGGGCGGCCCCCCAGCCGCAGCGGCCAGCGAGCGCAGGCCAGACACGCACGCCAGGCGGGAATGCGTCCAGTGCCGATTCCCGAGCTCCCAGATGCCCGCGTCGGGCTCGGACCAGCGCTTCTCGATCACCCCGGCGGCCACCGACGCCGCCTGCCAGTTCTCTTCCGCGAGCATGTCCAGCCGCGCAGCCGCGGCGAACAGCTCAAGGCATTCCCCCAGCCCGTCCAGCTGGAACTGGCCGACCACCCGGTTCCCGACCCGGGTCGTCCCGCCCGGGTACCCGCGCAACCGCACCCCGTGCTCGTCGGGAATAGGCCGCCCGGTCACGGTGTAGGCCGGCATGAGATCAGGACCGTCGGCCAGGATCCGCTCGGTCAGGAACCGGACGGTCCCGGCCAGCAGCGGGTGCGGGCCGTGGGCGGCGACCGCCAGGCCCGCGTAACACTGGTCACGGATCCAGGCGTACCTGTAGTCGTAGTTACGCCCTCCTTCCAGCCGCTCGGGCAGCGACGTGGTGGCGGCCGCGACCATCGCGCCGGTGCCGGCCGTCAGCCCGCGCAGGACAGCGTAGGCATGGCGGGCGTCGCGGGCCGCGATGAGGTCATCGCAGCGGGGCACCACCGTGGACCAGGTCTCCTCGGTCGCCGCCCATGCCTGGCCCGGATCGGGCGGCGGGCGATCCAGCGGCCGGTCGGAAAGCTCGAGGACGAGATCGTGGTGACCTTCCGCCGGCAGCCTCACGGTGAGGACCAGCCCGTCCGCGCCGGCCCGGGCCCGGGCCGCGCCGGACCACCGGAACCAGATCCGGCCGCTGCGGCCGGTCCAGCACCCGCCGGCCCGGGACAGCTCCGTCATCCGGCTGCGCCCGAACTCGGCCCGGACGTCGAGCAGCACGTTCACCCGGGCCGGCCCGTCGACCGCCTCGATGCGCCGCAGGATCACGACCCGGTGCGGGTCGGCCGGCATGCCCAGCGCCTCCCGGCACTCGGTCCGCGATGAGCCGACCCAGCGGCTGCGCCAGATCAGGCTGCCGTTCTCGTAGTAGCCACCCCAGACGTGCCACGGATCGGCCGGCGTGACCACGTAAGCGCCGTGGCCGCCGAGCAGCCCGCTGAAGACCGCCGGGCTGTCCCACCGCGGCGCGCACAACCACGAGATGGCCCCGTCCTGTCCGATCAGCGCTCCGCGTTCCCCGTCGGCGATCAGCGCGTACTCACGCAGCACATGCGGGTGGAACGATCCGGTCATGGACTCCACCTGTCCCGCAGCGCCCAGCGCAAACGCCGCCCGGCGCGTTTAGCCCGCACCCCGCCGGGCAGCGGCATCGGCATCACGCCGGCCAGGAAGGCTTAATCCCTATGGAAACCCAGACCGTTGTCGTCACCGGCGCGAGCGCCGGAATCGGGCGCGCCACCGCACGCCTGTTCGGTCAGCGCGGCGCCCGCGTCGGCCTGATCGCCCGTGGCCAGGCCGGGCTGGACGGTGCGGCCCGCGACGTGGAGGAGGCCGGCGGCACGGCGCTCGCGATCAGCGTCGACGTGGCCGACTACGATCAGGTCGTCGCGGCGGCCAGGAAGGTCGAGGAGCAACTCGGGCCGATCGACGTGTGGGTCAACGTCGCGTTCACCTCGGTCTTCTCGCCCTTCCGCGAAATCGCCGCCGAGGAGTTCCGGCGGGTCACCGAGGTCAGCTACCTCGGGTTCGTGCACGGGACGATGGCGGCCCTCGCGGTGATGCGTCCCCACGACCGGGGCACGATCGTGCAGGTCGGATCGGCGCTCGGCGAACGCAGCATCCCGCTGCAGTCGGCCTACTGCGGAGCCAAGCACGCCATCAACGGATTCACGTCCTCGCTGCGCTGCGAGTTGCTGCACGAGAACTCCGGCGTGCACGTGACCGTGGTCCAGATGCCCGCGGTCAACACGCCGCAGTTCTCCTGGGTGCGTTCCAGGCTGCCCAACCATCCCCAGCCCGTGCCGCCGATCTACCAGCCCGAGGTCGCCGCCCGCGGGGTCCTGTACGCCGCGGACCATCCGCGCCGCCGGCAGTACTGGGTGGGCGCCAGCACCGTGGCCACCCTGCTCGCCAACCGGGTCGCCCCGGCCGCGCTCGACCGCTACCTGGCCCGGACCGGTTACGCCGCCCAGCAGACGGCCCAGCCCGCCGAACCCGGCCGCCCCGACAACCTGATGCAGCCCGTCGACGGCGGCCGGGGGCACGATTTCGGGCCGCACGGCGCCTTCGACGACCGGTCCCACGACCGTAGCCCGCAGCTGTGGATGTCACAGCACGCCGGGGTGTCCGCCGGGGCCGTCGCCGGGGCGGCCGTCATCGGGGCGTTCCTGGCCGGACGGCTCGGACGCCGCCGGTGACGCCGCCGGTGACGCCGCCGGTGAGGGCGACGGCGACGGGCCCGGGAACGGCCACGGGGCGAGAGTTGCAGATGATCCGGGTCGGCTACGGGGCGGCGCTGGTGCTGATGCCCGGCACGACGATCTTCCTCGCCACCGGCCGCGTCCCCAGCAGGCGGACCCGCCGGGTGGCGCAACTGCTCGGGGCCAGGCACCTGGCGCAGGCCGCGCTGACCGCCGTCGCGCCGCGGCCGGGGGTGTTCGCGATCGGCGGGCGGGTCGATGCGGTGCACGCCGCGTCGATGCTGCTGCTCGCCGCGGTCAGCCGGGCCGGGCGCAGCGCCGCCCTGACCGACGCGCTGACCGAGGCCGCGTTCGCCGCCGCGGGGTTCTCGGCGTCGATCCGCGGATCGGTGGTCCGTCCGCCAAGTCAGTGACGGCGGAAGTCAGTGACGGCGGAAGCGCTCGGCATCGGCGTCCCGCAGCGTCAAGCCGAGGCCTGGCTGGTCCGGGTCGGGCGTCATGACCCCGCCGGCGGGATCCAGGGCGCCGTCGAAGAGCATCTGCTCGATCCGCTGGTGGTCGTGGAAGTACTCGACGTGCCGCAGGCTGGGCACCGCGGCGCCCACCCGCGCGTGCAGGTTGGGCGCGCAGTGCCCGGAGACCTGCAGGTTGTGCGCCGCGGCCAGGGCCGACCCGCGCAGGAACTCGGTGATGCCGCCGCAGCGGGTCACGTCCAGCTGCAGGCAGTCCACCGCGCCGGCGTCGATGAGCCGGGCCGAGTCCGCCAGCGACCAGCTGTACTCCCCCGCCGCCACGTCGGGTAGCACCTGGCGCCGCACCGCGGCGAGCCCGGCCAGGTCCTGCGAGGAAACGGGCTCCTCGAACCAGCTCACCCCGTACTCCGCGAGCCGCTGACCGACCCGCACCGCCTGGCCGGCCGCGTATCCCCCGTTGGCGTCCACGTAAAGCTCGGTGTCCGGCCCGATGACGTCCCGGGCGAGGGCCACCCGCTCCAGGTCCCGCCGCTCGCTGGTGCCCCAGCTCTCGCCGATCTTGATCTTCACCCGCGGGATGCGGTCCTTCTCCACCCAGCCGGCCAGCTGCTCGCGGGTCTGGTGCTCGTCGTAGCTGGTGAAACCGCCGCTTCCGTAGACGGGGACGCTGCCGCGCGCCTGGCCGAGCAGCCGGGTCACCGACACGCCGAGCAGGCGTGCCTTGAGATCCCACAGCGCTATGTCCACCGCGGAGATGGCCGTCGCCGCGATCCCCGGCCGCCCGATGTTGCGCACCGCGCGGGCCATGGCCTCGGCCGCTCCGGGCACGTCCATCGCGCTGCGGCCGATCACGGCCCCGGCCAGCACGTCGGCGATGACCCCGCCGGCGGCGGCGGCCGCGTAAGTCCAGCCGATGCCGCGTGCCGTCCCGGCACGGACCGAAGCGAGCACCATGATGGTCTGGTCCCAGGCGAGCGTCCCGTCCGCCTCAGGCGCATCCGTCGGGATCACGTAGGCGGTGCTGGTGATCTCCTGCACGTTCGGCCCGTCATCGCGCACGCTTGAACCCCTTCGCGTCATGCTCCGTCCTTACTGGCCGGCTGCCACCCGAGCTTGACGAATCTTTCCGGGCAGCGCCCCTGGCCCGGCGTCCGCTCCGGATGCGCGCACCACCGGCCGTTCAGGAAAGAGATTTAAAGATCTCCATTTACCCGAACGAGCAGTGGTATCACTGGCCACCCAGGCTGACCGGCGGCAGGTGCAGCCGGCTACCAGCGGTACCAGCGGCTGCGCCGCGAGCCGCCCTCGCCCACCCGCACGAGGAAGCCGAGCGCCCAGATCGCCAGGACCACGAGCGCGATCCACCACAGGATGTGGATGGCGAATCCGAGCCCGCCAAGCAGGAGGGCGAGCAGAAGAACCAGGATGATGATCATGAGCTATTCCTTTGAGAGGCCGTTGCGGGCTGAATCCGGACCCGGCGATCCGCGATCCCTGCCCGAAGGCAGCTACCCCGGTATCGCCGTCTTATCCGCACGCGTGGTCTCCAGCCGGGGTCTCCGCGTGACGAACGTCACCATCGTCGATGTTTACCTGCGGCCGGATGGGCTAGGCGTAGGTCGTTCCCGAACATAGGAGACAGGGCGTGCCGGACCGCGAGCATGGCGCTGAGCCGCCCCGGGTGCAGCCTTCGAGCTGGCAGGACTGGCAGCGGTGGGTGCAGGACGTCGACTGGTCGGACTGGCGCTCTTGGCTGCGGCACGTCGCCTCGACGGACTGGACGACAGGGCCGTGGCCGGGCGCCCCGTGGGATCAGGCCGCCCGGGCCGGGGAGGTGTCCCTGACCTTGCGGGCGTTCGGCGAAGACGAGCCGGGTGACCGGATCGGCGAGCATCTCGCCGCAGCGTGGCCTGCCTTTCGCGAATGGTGGGGTGAGGGCGCGGCCCGGCCGACGGCCGAACAGGCCCGGGCGCGGCTCGAGGAGCATATGCCCGAGCTCGTGCCGACGTGGCAGCGGCTGCTCGGCATGCTCGGCGACGATCCCGACGCAGCGGCCGCGCTGGCCTTGTGGAACCCACCGCCCTTCCTGACCGGCTGCTCGCAGGCGGCGGTGCTGCCCGGCGGCCCGGCGCTGGTCCGCAACTACGACTGGGACTACCGGCTGTTCGAGGCGGTGGTGGCCAGGACGGGGTACGGCGGGCGGCAGGTCCTCGGCATGCTCGACTGCCTGTGGGGGCTGCTGGACGGGGTCAACGACGCGGGCCTGGCCGTCTCGCTGACCTTCGGCGGCCGGCCGCAGGTCAGCGAGGGTTTCGGGATCCCGCTGGTGATCCGCTACGTACTGCAGACCTGCGAGACGGCCGATGACGCGGTGCGGACCTTGCGCCGCATCCCCGTGCACATGTCCTACAACGTCACGGCGATCGACCGGGACGGGCGGCGCGCCACGGTTTACCTGGCCCCGGACCGGCCCGCTCAGGTAACCAGCCTGGCCGTGGCCACCAACTACCAGGGCACGGTGGAATGGGCGCCGTACGCCGCGGCCATCCGGACCGTCGAGCGGCAGGAGCAGCTGGAGGAGCTGGTGGCGGCCGGGACGGATGGCCCCGGCCTTGTCGCGGCGTGCCTGCGGCCCCCGCTGTACGCCACGCGTTTCGGTGCCGGCTTCGGGACCCTCTACACCGCCGAGTACCGCCCGGCCGAAGGTGCTGTCGATTACCACTGGCCGGAACGCACCTGGAGCCAGTCCCTGGACAACCTCCGCCCGGGGACGATCCAGGTCCGGCTCGGCGGGGCTGACGTCGCCCCGCGAACCTTCTCATCACGGGACGCTGCGGCGGAGTAAGCCCCCACCGGCCGGGTAGCAGGCGCGCCATGACCCGCTCCGACACCAGCAAACTCGAGCACGCGCTCACCGAAGCTGTCGACGGCGAGGTCCGGTTCGACGCGGGCTCGCGCGGCGCCTACGCGCAGGACGGCTCGAACTACCGCCAGCTCCCCATCGGCGTGGTCGTGCCGAAGACAGCCGAGGCCGCCGCGGCCGCCGTGCAGGCGTGCCGGGATTTCAGCGTGCCCGTGCTGTCCAGGGGCGGCGGTACCAGCCTGGCCGGCCAGTGCTGCAACGAGGCCGTCGTCATCGACTGGACCAAGTACTGCCACGAGGTCATCTCCGTCGACCCGGGCGGCCGCGCCGCGATCGTGCAGCCGGGCATCGCCCTGGACAAGGTCAACGACGCCGTCAAGAAGTACGGGCTGATGGTCGGCCCCAAGCCGTCCACCCACGTGAGCTGCACGATCGGCGGCATGATCGGCAACAACTCGTGCGGCTCCACGGCCCAGGCCTACGGCAAGATGGCCGACTCGGTGCAGCGCCTGGAGATCCTCACCTACGACGGCCTGCGGATGTGG
>DATJQX010000075.1:0-3017 GCA_035505275.1 Streptosporangiaceae bacterium
CTCGTCGAGCTGGCCCCGGTTGCAGGCGGTCTCGCACGGCCGGTAGCAGACCCGGCCCATGATCGCGGGGAACGGGTTGTCGGCCATGATCTGCCGCCAGGCCGCCCCATAAGCCGCGTCGTCGCCCTCTTCGGCGTGGTAAAGCCATTGCTGGATGTTCTCGCCAGCCGGGCACGCGTTGTTGCACGGCGGCATGTTGTGCACGTAGACCGGGCGCTCGGTGCGCCACGCACCGGTGTGGTTGGCCCGGCTGGAGCCTGGCGTGAGCGTGATGGCGAAGGGCCTTTCCACGGGGTTCACCGCCCTTCGGCGGGGTTGGCGTGGCCATCCGGAGTCGGCCGCGTACGTTCTGGATGAGCGTGAAGCAGCCCGAATCGGGAGACATTGCGGTCGGCGGAGGCCTGGATTCGCGCGATGACGTCCGTCCGCTCCTCGGGGCGGAACAGGTGCGCGTAGCGGGCCTGCAGGTGCAGGTAATCGGTGACGGGCACTTGGCGGCGGATCGGGGTCGCGCTGACCACCTCGCCCGCCTCGGCTTCGAAGACGGGGAACAGGCCGGACTCCGTGGCGAGCCTGGCGACCTTGACCGTGTCGGCGGGTGAGCTGCCCCAGCCGAGCGGGCACGGCACCAGGATGTGCAGGTAGCGGGCGCCGTGGAAGTCCATCGCCCTGGTGGCCTTGTACTCCAGGTCGCGCAGGTCGGCGACCGTGGCGGTGGCCACGTACGGGATCTCGTGCGCCATGGCGATGAGCGGGACGTTCTTGCCCTGGCCGAAGGCGTTGCCTGGTTCCTGGCCTACCGCGGGTGTGGTCGCGGTGCGCGCGGCGGGCGGAGTCGCGCCGGAGCGCTGCACGCCGGTGTTCATGTAGGCCTGGTTGTCGTAGCAGATGTAGAGCACGTCGTCGTTCCGCTCGAACATGCCGGACAGGCACGCCATGCCGATGTCCACCGTGCCCCCGTCGCCGCCCTGGCCGACGACGCGGATGTCTTCGCGGCCCATGACCTTCAGCGCGGCGGCGACGCCGGAGGCGACCGCGGGCGCGTTGCCGAACAGCGAGTGCAGCCACGCGACCTGCCAGGAGGTCTCAGGGAACGGGGTGGAGAACACCTCGAGGCAGCCGGTCGCGTTGACCGCGATCAGCTTGCCCTTGGTCGCGCGCATCACCGCGTCGAGCGCGTAGCGCGCGCCCAGCGCCTCGCCGCAGCCCTGGCAGGCACGGTGGCCGCAGGTCAGCGTGTTCGACCGGGTCGTGCTCGACTGGACGCTGCGCAGGTCCGCTGGCAGCAGCCGGTTGCCGGCCGCGAAGCTGCCGGTCTGGTAGAACTTGACCCGCTGGTACGGCATGGTCACGACCTCCCGGCGAGGTGGCGCAGGATGTTCTCCGCGCTGGGGCCTGATCTGCGGGTGGCGCGGATCCGGGTCAGCTCGCCTTCGGCCAGGTGTGTGTCCAGGTCAAGGAAGCTGAACTCGGGAAGGGCGCCCTGCTCGGCGCTGGAGATCATGCCGCGCAGCGAATCGCGGGTGACTGGCCGGCCGCCGAGGCCGGCGATCACCGAGTGGATGATCGTGTTCCGCGGACCGCCGTCGCCGGTGGCAAGCGCCGTCCTGAGGTCTTCGGTGACAACGCCGCCGGAGCCTGGCGCGAGCGACCGCTCGAGCACGACGATGCGCCGCAGGCGGCTGTCGTCGCCAAGCGCCACGCGCACCGCCTCGGCGGGGAACGGGCGGAACGTGGTGATGCCGAGCACGCCGACCTTCACGCCATCGTCGCGGAGCTCGTCGATGGCGTCCTTGACTGTGCCGAGCACCGAGCCGAGCGCGACCACGATCAGGTCGGCGTCGTCGGTGCGGTACAGCTTCAGGAGGCCGCCGCTGCCGCGGCCGAACTGGGCGCCGAAGTCGGCCTCGGCGGCCGGGATGACCTCGAGCGCCCGCCGCATCCGCTCGTACGCGAGGAAGCGAACCTCGGTGAACGCCTCGGGCCCGACCATGGCGCCGATCGACACCGGGTCGTCGGGGTCAAGCACCTGCCGTGGTTCGTAGGGCAGGAGGAAGGCGTCTACCTGGGCTTGTCCTGGCAGGTCAACGCGCTCGCTGGCGTGGGTAAGCAGGAAGCCGTCCATGCACACCATGACCGGGCTGGACAGCTCCTCGGCGATCCTAAAGGCCTGGATGTGCAGGTCGGCCGCTTCCTGGTTGGTCTCGGCGTACAGCTGAATCCAGCCCGCGTCACGCTGGCTCATCGCGTCGCTGTGGTCGTTCCAGATGTTGATCGGCGCGCCGATCGCGCGGTTGGCAACCGTCATCACGATCGGTAGCCCGAGGCCCGCGGCGTTGTAGACGGCCTCGCTCATGTACAGCAGACCCTGACTGGCGGTCGCGGTGTACGCGCGGGCCCCGGCCGCGCTCGCCCCGATGGCGACGGACATGGCGGCGAATTCGGACTCGACGTTGAGGAACTCGGCGTTCAGCTCACCCTTCTTTACCATCGCGCCGAGCGCCTCGACGATGTGGGTCTGCGGAGTGATGGGGTATGCGCAGATCACTTGCGGGCGGCACATCGCCACCGTCTCGGCGACCGCGCGGGAGCCCTCTATCTGCTTAAGCATGGTGGGTCACCGCCTTCAGCTCGTCGGTTACGAAATCGAATGCCGCCCTGGCGGCGGCGGAGTTGCCCGCGGCGACCCGGGGCCGGTCTCCGAACCGGTCGGTGATCGCCGCGAGCAGGGCGTCGAGGCTGATCGTTTTTGTCAGCGCGGCAAAGCCGCCGAGCATCGGCGCTCCTGGCAGCGGGCGGCCGAGGTTGGCGACCGCCAGGTTGGTGGCGGGCACGGCGAGCAGGCGGCCGTCGTGGCGCTGCTCCTCGAGCTCCGCGAGGCCGAGGCCTTCGACGCCGCGGCTGGAGTTGACCAGCACGTAGCCGTCCGGGCGGAGCCCGTCGACAATGCCGGCCTGGTGCAGCAGCGTGGGGTCCTGGATCAGCAGCGCGTCCGGTTCGGTGACCGGCTCGCGGGT
>DATJQX010000076.1:0-30811 GCA_035505275.1 Streptosporangiaceae bacterium
CTCCGCGTTGCACGCCGCCTGCACCGCGTCACGGAAACCTTCGGGCAGTTCGGGCAGGTTGAAGTCCATCCGCGCGGTCAGCGGCTCCATGTTGCCGCCGGTGACCAGCGCGCCGAAGTCGCGGAACACCACGCCGCAGAGAATGTGCAGGCCAGAGTGCGTGCGCATCAGCGCGGTCCGGCGCTCGTCCTCGACGGCACCGCGCACCGCTGTCCCCGGTGCCGGAAGCGGGTCGCCCTCGGCCGGGATCAGGTACAGGTCATCGCCCTTGCGCGCATCGACGATCCGCGTCTGGACGCCGCCCCACAGCAGGACGCCGTGATCGGGCGGCTGCCCGCCGCCGCCGGGATAGAAGGCCGACCGGTCAAGCACGATCCCCTCGGCGTCGGCCGCGAGCACCACGGCGTCCCATTCCCGCAGGGTCTGGTCATCCCACTCGAGCCGGTGGGTGCGCCATTGCGTCTCGTCCACCCCGGCAGCCTATCCCGACGGCGCTCGGCCGCGCCCTCAGCCGGTGTTCTGCAGCCCGGCCGCGACCCCGTTGACCGTGAGCAGGAGCAGCCGTTCCAGGCGCTCGCGCTCGCCGGGCGGGGCCCCTGGTCCCGGAGAGCGCAGGGCGGCCAGCGCCCGCAGTTGCAGGTACGAGAGCGCGTCCACGTAGGGGTCGCGCAGCGCGACGGCGCGGGACAGCACGGGGCGGTCGGCGAGCAGGCGGTCGTGGCCGGTGACGGCCAGCACCAGCCGCCTGGTCAGGTCGTACTCGGCGAGCACCAGCGCCGTCAGGTCGTCCCGGCCGCCGAGGGCGAGATAGCGCGCCGCGATCATCCGGTCCGTCTTGGCCAGGCTCATCGCCGCGTTGTCCAGCAGCACCCCGAACAGCGGCCACTCGCGGTAGGCGAGCCGCAATACCCCCTCGCCGTCACGGTCGGCCGCGATGGCGGCGAGCCCGCTGCCCAGGCCGAACCAGCCGGGCAGGTTCATCCGCGTCTGGGACCAGGCGAAGACCCAGGGGATCGCCCGCAGGTCGTCCAGGTCCATGGCGGCCGGGGAGGCCGGGGCGCCCGGGGTATCCGGGCGCGCGGGGGGAGCCGGGTCCAGGCCCCGCTTGGCCGGGCGCGAGCCGATCCGCAGGCCGCCGATCTCTGGCAGCGGGCTGATGCGGGCGAACCACCCGGCGAAGCCGTCCGCCTCGACCAGCCCGCGGAAGGCGGCGCACGCGGCCTGGTCGATCCGCTCGGCGATGCCGCGGTAGCTGGCCGCCGCGCCCGCGGTCCGGGCCGCGATCCGCGCGGACGAGGCGAGCAGGACGGCGGAGCCGACCTGCTCCAGGTGCCGCTTCGCGATCGCCGGCTGGCCGTACCTGGCGAAGATAACCTCGCCTTGCTCGGTGACCTTGAAGGATCCGCCCACCGAGCCGGGCGCCTGCGCGAGCACGGCGCGCCCGGCCGGCCCGCCGCCCCGGCCCAGCGCCCCGCCCCGGCCGTGAAACAAGGTGAGCCGCACGTTGCGGGCCGCCGCCCATTCGGCGAGCCTGGCCTGGGTGTCGTACAGCCGCAGGGTCGCGCTCGCCGGGCCGAGTTCCTTGGCCGAGTCGGAGTACCCGAGCATCGCCTCCAGAGCGCGGCCGGTGGCCGCCAGGCGCTCGGCTACCGGCGGCAGCGCGAGCATCCCGGTCAGCACGCCCGGCGCGTTCGCCAGGTCCGCGGCGCTCTCGAACAGCGGCACCACGTCGAGCACGGGTACCGGCCCGCCCGCCGCGGCGTACCGGGCGAGCTCGTAGACTGCGGCGATGTCGCCGGCCGAACGGGTGAAGCTCACCACGTACCGCCGGCACGCCTGCTCCCCGAACCGGTCCTGCACCCAGGCGACCGCGCGGAAGGTGGCCAGCACCTCCTCGGTCTCCGCCGACCAGGACCCGGCGGCTCCGGCGGCGGCCTCGAGGGCGCCGGGCGGGCCGAGGGCCCGCAGCTCGCGCAGGGCCCGGGCGTGGACAGCGCTGTGCTGCCTGATCTCCAGGCCCGCCAGGTGGAAGCCGAACGTCTCGCCCTGCCAGATGAGGTTCTGCACCTCGCCGAACGCCTGCTTGCTCGCGCCGGCCTCGGCCAGCGACTGCTGGACCAGGCGCAGATCGGCGAGGTAGGAGCCCGGGCCCGGGTAGGCGAGGTCCGCGTGCCGGGCCCGGGTCGCGGCCAGCCGCTGCGCGGCGTAGAGCAGGTAGGTCCGGTACGGCTCCTGCGGCGAACGCGCGGAGATCTCGGCCAGGAGCTCCGGGTGGGCCGTCGAGGCGGCGGCCAGGGCGCGCCGGAGCGCCGCGCCCGGCGGCGTGGTCAGCTCGTGCAGCGTCAGCGCCCGGCCGATCCTCGTCGTGGCGTTCTCGAGCGCGCGCAGGACGTGGTCGGCCTGGATGACCGCGGTCTCCCGGGTGACCTGCGCGGTCACGAACGGGTTGCCGTCCCGGTCGGCCCCCACCCAGCTGCCGAAGCGCAGGAACGCGGGCACCGGCGACGGCACCACCCCGCCGCCTGCGCCGGCCACGGCGCGGTCCAGTTCCCGGTACACCGCCGGTACCACCCGGAACAGGGTCTCGTCGAACGCGGCCATGACCGTCCTGACCTCGTCGATCGGGTCCATCGCCTTGACCCTCAGCTGCGACGTCCGCCAGAGCAGGTCGACGTTCTCCCGCAGCTCGCGCTGCGCCTCGGTGGCGTCCGAGGCGCCGGCCCGCGGGTCGTCGAGGATACCGAGCAGCTCGCTGGCCCGGCGCAGCGCGGCCACCACGGCCCGGCGGCGCGCCTCGGTGGGATGGGCGGTGAGCACCAGGTGCACGCGCAGCGACGCGAGCAGCTCGGCCAGGGGCCCGGGACCGGCCTCGCGGATGATCTCGGCGACCGCGGCCGCGAGCGATTCGCGCACCGGTTCGTGCCCCGTGTCGCGTTCCCGCAGGATCCGGATGCGCTGGTGTTCCTCGGCCAGGTTGGCCAGGTGGAAGTAGACGGTGAACGCGCGCGCTACCTGCTCGGCCCGCTCCAGGGTCCAGGACGCGACCAGCGCGGCAATCGCGTCGCCGGCCGGATCGCCGCCCGGGTCCGTCTCGCGCTCGCCCAGGCGGGCCGCGATGACCGCGTGCCGCAGCCGCTCCACGTCGGCCAGCAGCCCGGGCCCGGCCGAATCGCGGATGACCTCCCCGAGGATCTCGCCGAGCAGCCGCACGTCCCGTCGCATCGGCTCCGGCAGGGCGGCCCGGTCCCGGTCGCGATCCTGAACCCGGTCCCGATCTTCGCTCACGGTGCGAGCATAATGCCGCCAGGGAGGGGCGTCAGCCCCAGCAGTCCCGCGGCGGGGTGATGGTCTCCAGCGTGACGGTCGTCGCCCCCGTGGTGTTGCTCACCGTGCTGATGACCGCGACCAGCCGGCCCGCCGCCCGGTCCGCGGCCATCGCGTAGACGCCAAGAGCCTGGCCCGGGGTCAAAGTCTCCTGCGCCCGTACCCGGCCGGTATCAGGATTCACGCAGGCCAGCAGGCCGGGGGAGGTTGCCACCCAGAGCGTTCCCCCGCCGTAGGCAGAGTCACTGCCCATGGCCCAGTCGTAGACGGTCCCGATCCCCGTCGCCGGCGAGTCTGCCGTGCTGAAGGTGGTCGGGAACCCGCCGGCCACCGACAGCGACCTCGCTCTCAGCAGTCCGCTCTGGCCCATCATCCCGGTGCGGAACCAGGTCCAGACACCGCCAGGGACGGCGGTCAGCGAGGCGCCGCCCACCGACCATCTGAGCGTGCCCGCGCCGGACTGCGCCACGAGCCGGCCGGCACCGGCCGAGTATTCAAGCACGACGGCCCCGTACCGCGGCGGCAGCCGCAGGGCCGCAGCGTACAGGCTCGCACCGCCAGGGCCGGCCGCGACGGCGGTGAGCTGCAGGCCGGCCGGCAGGACGGCCCGGGCCAGCACGATACCGGTGCTGGCCGACACGCGGAGCAGGGTCCGGCCGGCGCCGGCCCACACCGAGCCGGGCGGCCCGGCCGCCACGGACCAGGCCAGGCCGGGGGACCCCGGCAGGGGCACCGAACGGATCGTGGCCAGCGTGGCCGGGCTGGCCTCAGCCAGCTCGGGGTGCCCGCCGGGACCGGAATACACCGATACCCACAGCAGTCCCGACGCCAGCGCCAGGCCGTCGGCCCGGTAGGACGCCCCGCGCCGCACCCGGCCGGTGCGCAGGTCGATGGCCTCCAGGACGTCCCGCGCGGAGGGGGACGCAACGCTCGTGGGCACCAGCGCGTAGAGCACGCCCGCGGCCGGATCGAGAACCTGGCTGCCGAAGGCGAGCGGCGGGTCGTTGCCCTCGGCCAGCACCATCCCGTGTTCTGGCCACGGCGGCGGAGTCGTCGGGCGGGGCGACGGGACGGTGACGGTGACCGGTGAGGCCGACCCGACGACACATTGCATGCGCTGCGCGCCGAGGCACCCCGCGGACCCGGGCGAACGACCCGGCGGACCCGGTGCCGTTCCGGGTCCCCCGCACGCCGAGCCGGCCAGCACGACCGCCGCCACGGCCGCCACACCCGGCACCAGCCCGGAACGCATCCAGCCCATAGTCACCCTTCACGACCAAGCGCATCAGCGGCAGCCCCGCTCATCCCTAGCTCATCCCTCCAAGACGAAGCGACCCGGCCCGCGGTTGCCGCCCTCGCACGCGCATTAGCCTGATCTCCATGACGAATCAAGCCGCCGACGCCGAAACCGGGGCCGGCCGGGAGCCTGACCCGGATCTGCACACGACCGCGGGCAAGA
The DNA here is from genome assembly GCA_035505275.1 of Streptosporangiaceae bacterium. GTDB lineage: Bacteria > Actinomycetota > Actinomycetes > Streptosporangiales > Streptosporangiaceae > Palsa-504. The sequence continues at coordinate 4,784 of DATJQX010000076.1, forward strand.
TCGCCGGCCTGGAACGCCGGCGCGAGGCGGCCGCGCACGCGGGCTCGCAGCAGGCGGTGGCCAAGCAGCACGAGCGAGGCAAGCTGACCGCGCGGGAGCGGATCGGCCTCCTGCTCGACCCGGGCAGCTTCACCGAGTTCGACGAGCTGGCCAGGCACCGCGCGACCGACTTCGGCATCGCGGCCACCCGGCCGTACGGGGACGGCGTCGTCACCGGGTACGGCACCGTGGACGGCCGCCCGGTGTGCGTGTTCAGCCAGGACTTCACGGTCTTCGGCGGGTCGCTCGGCGAGGTCTACGGGGAGAAGATCGTCAAGATCATGGATCACGCGCTGAAGACCGGCTGCCCGATCATCGGGTTCAACGACGGCGGCGGCGCGCGCATCCAGGAGGGAGTGGTCGCGCTCGGGCTGTTCGCGGAGATCTTCTACCGCAACGTCATGGCCTCCGGCGTCGTCCCGCAGATCTCGCTGATCATGGGCCCGTGCGCGGGCGGCGCGGTCTACTCGCCCGCGATCACCGACTTCACCCTCATGGTCGAGGGCACTTCTCACATGTTCATCACCGGTCCCGACGTGATCAAGACCGTGACCGGCGAGGACGTCACCTTCGAGGACCTGGGCGGCGCGCACGCGCACGGCGTCAAGTCCGGCGTCGCCCACTACCAGGCCAGGGACGAGCAGGACTGCATCGACTTCGCGCGGGACCTGCTGTCCTACCTGCCCTCCAACAACCTCGAGGACCCGCCGGCCCGCCCGGCCCAGGGCCCGGGCCCGGACAACACGGAGATCAACCAGACCGACGCCGAGCTTGACACGCTCATCCCCGACTCGCCCAACCAGCCCTACGACATGCACGAGGTGATCACCCGCGTGCTCGACGACGGCGAGTTCCTCGAAATCCACGCCGGCTTCGCGCCGAACATCGTCGTCGGGTTCGGCCGCGTCGAGGGCTGCCCGGTCGGGGTGGTGGCCAACCAGCCCATGCACTTCGCCGGATGCCTCGACATCGACGCGTCGGAGAAGGCGGCGCGATTCGTGCGGACCTGCGACGCGTTCAGCATCCCGATCCTGACCTTCGTCGACGTGCCCGGCTTCCTGCCCGGCGTCAGCCAGGAATGGCAGGGGATCATCAGGCGCGGCGCCAAGCTCATCTACGCCTACGCGGAGGCCACGGTGCCGAAGGTCACGGTGATCACCCGTAAGGCCTACGGCGGTGCCTACGACGTCATGGGGTCCAAGCACCTGGGCGGCGACGTCAACCTGGCCTGGCCGACCGCGCAGATCGCGGTCATGGGCGCGCAGGGGGCAGTCAACATCTTGTACCGGCGAGAGCTGGCCGCGGCGCCGGACCCGGACGCGGCTCGCGCGCAGCGGATCACCGAGTACGAGGACACCCTGGCCAACCCCTACATCGCGGCCGAACGCGGCTACGTCGACGCCGTCATCCGCCCCGCGGAGACCAGGCCCGCGGTCACCCGCGCGCTGCGCACCTTGCGCACCAAGCGCCAGAACCTGCCCCCCAAGAAACACGGAAATATACCACTCTAGCGATTTTCATGCACTGAACGTTACTTAACCGATCCGATCAGTCAGCAAAAGTGACGCATATCTGGCCCGCGCACCGGCCCCGCTGGCCTACAGTCAAAGGTGATGACCGAATTCGCAGCCCCGCTCCCCATCCTGGCCCGTTACGCGGTCATGGTGGACGTCGGCTACATCTATGCCGCCGCCGGCGAGCTGCTGTTCGCGTCGAGTTCGCGCCGCGACTTCCGCGTCGACGCGCCCCCGCTGATCCAGGTCATCACCAAGCACGCCGACGAGATCATCCGCGGCGAGCTGCTCCGGGTCTACTGGTACGACGCGGCGCGCGACCGGGTGCCGACCATCGACCAGCGCGTCATCGCCCAGATGCCCTGGGTCAAGCTCCGCCTGGGCAACCTGAACGCCCGCGGCCAGCAGAAGGGCGTGGACGCCCAGATCAGGGCGGACATGGAGGCGCTCGCCCGGCACCGCGCCATCACCGATGCGGTCCTGATCGCGGGCGACGAGGACATGGTGCCCGCGGTCGAGGCGGCCCAGGCCTACGGGGTGCGCGTGCACCTGTGGGGCATCGAACCGCCGTACGGCACCAACCAGGCCGAACGCCTGGTGTGGGAGTCCGACACGGTCGACGTCCTTGACGCCTCGTTCCTGCGCCCCTATTTCACCAAGAACCTGGTGCCCGACCAGGCCCGGGCGGACACCGGCTCCTTCCCGGCCATCGGCGCGCCGCCGGCGGTGCCATCCCCGGCCCAGCTGTTCGGCGAGCGGCAGACGAGAAGCCAGCCGATCCCGCCCACCCAGCCGATGTCCAGGACGGGCGCCCACCCGGCCATGGCGCCGCCCGCGGGCTGGCCGTCCAACACCGGCCCGATGCCCCGCCTCGGGCCCGACCGGACGCGGGTCGAGGAGGCAGGCGAGCACGTCGCGCAGAAGTGGATCCTGACCCGCGGCCGCGACAACATCCGCGACCTGCTCCCCGGCCCGATCCTCCCCCCGGTGATCGACAAGGAGCTGCTCGTCGACGCGGAGAAGGAACTCGGCCTGTCGCTGCGCCCCTACCAGGAGGCCAGGGAATGGCTGCGGGACGCGTTCTGGGAGCGGGTGCACCGGGAGTTCGGCATCAGCGTAGGCAAATCCCGCGGCTAGCGAAGACCCTTATCCTGACCGAACGGACGGTGGTGACTCTCCCGGTGAACGCCAACCGCCCCGCGGGCGAGCCGGTCCTGCGCGTGGTGCGCGGCGACGCGACCCCGGAGGAGATCGCGGCCCTGGTCGCCGTCCTGCTGTCGCGTTCAGATGACGCCGGCGCGCCGTCCCCGTCGGCGCGCTCGGCCTGGGCCGACCGGTCCCGCCAGCTCCGCCGGCCGCTCCGCCCTGGCCCCGGCGCGTGGCGCCGGTCCGCTTTGCCCGGCTGACGCGCCACCGCCCGTTCGGTAAATATCCGGGGATCTGCCGACCGCCGGTCAGGGCCTGCAGGAGACCTGGACCGCTAACTCAGCCGGTCCAGGATCAGCTCGCGGACGCGGGCGGCGTCGGCCTTGCCGCCGGTGGCCTTCATCACCGCGCCGACCAGGGGTCCGGCCGCGGCTACCTTACCCTGGCGGACCCTGGCGGCCACGTCGGGATGGGCCGCGATCGCCTCGTCGACGGCGGTGGCGAGCGCGCCCTCGTCGCTGACCACGGCCAGCCCCCGGGCGGTCACCACGTCGTCGGGATCGCCTTCCCCGGCCAGCACCGCGTCGATCACGTCCCGGGCGAGGCGGTCGTTGAGGGTGCCCGCCGCGACGAGGTCCGCGATACGGGCCACCTGAGCAGGCGTAATGGCCAGGCTAGCCAGCTCGGCGCCCGCGTCGTTCGCGTTGCGGGCCAGCTCGCCGAGCCACCACTTGCGGGCGTCGGACGGTGACGCGCCCGCCGCGACCGTCTCCGCCACCAGGTCGATCGCGCCGGCGTTGCTGAGCGAGGCCAGGTCGAGGTCGGACAGGCCCCATTCGGCCTGGAGCCGGGCGCGCCGCGCGGACGGCGCCTCGGGCAGCGCGGCCCGGATCTGCTCGACCCATCCGGCGTCGGGGGCGACGGGCACCAGGTCGGGCTCGGGGAAGTACCGGTAGTCCTGGGCCTCTTCCTTGGACCGGCCGGCCGTGGTGGTGCCCGAGTCCTCGTGGAAGTGCCTGGTCTCCTGGACGACCCGGCCGCCGGCGTCGAGCACGCCGGCCTGCCGCTCGATCTCGGACCGGACGGCCCGCTCCACCGAGCGCAGCGAGTTGACGTTCTTGGTCTCGGTCCGCGTCCCCCAGCGGCCCGAGCCGCGCGGCGCCAGCGAGGTGTTCACGTCGCAGCGCAGCGAGCCCTCCTCCATCCGCACGTCGGAGACGCCTAGGCCGCGGACCAGGCCGCGCAGTTCGGTGACGTAGGCCCGGGCGACCTCCGGCGCGGCCGCGCCGGTCCCCTCGACCGGCTTGGTCACGATCTCGACCAGCGGGATCCCGGCGCGGTTGTAGTCGACGAGTGAGTACTCGGCACCGTGGATCCGCCCGGTGGCCCCGCCCACGTGCAGCGACTTGCCGGTGTCCTCCTCCAGGTGCACGCGCTCGATGCCGACCCGGATCGCTGAGTCACCCGTGGGCACGTCGAGCCAGCCGTCGGTGCACAGCGGCTCGTCGTACTGGGAGATCTGGAAGTTCTTCGGCATGTCCGGGTAGAAGTAGTTCTTCCGCGCGAACCGGCACCAGCTGGCGATGGTGCAGTTCAGGGCCAGGCCGATGCGGATCGTGTACTCGATCGCCATCCGGTTGATCACCGGCAGCGAGCCGGGCAGGCCCAGGCAGACCGGGCACACCTGGCTGTTCGGCTCGGCGCCGAACGTGGTCGCGCAGCCGCAGAACATCTTGGTCCTGGTGCCCAGCTCGACGTGCGTCTCCAGGCCGATCACCGGCTCGTACCGCTCCATCGCCTCGGCGAACGGGACCAGCGTGCCCATGCTCGTCGTCATCAGTCGAGCCCCTTCGCCTCGGCGAGCAGCGGGTGACCCCATTGGCCGGCCAGCGCCGCCTCCGCGGCGGCGGCCACCCGGTAGAGCCGGTCGTCGGCCAGCGCGGGGGCCATGACGTGCAGCCCGACCGGCAGGCCGTCCTCGGGGGCCCGCCCGCACGGCACCGAGATCGCCGCGTTGCCCGCCAGGTCCGAGGGGATCGTGCACAGGTCGGCCAGGTACATCGCCATCGGGTCGTCGGCCCGCTCGCCGATGGGGAAGGCCGTGGTCGGCGTGGCGGGCGAGACCAGCACGTCGACCTGGCCGAAGGCCGCGTCGAAGTCCTGGATGATCAGCGTGCGCACCTGCTGGGCCTTGCCGTAGTAGGCGTCGTAGTAGCCGCTGGACAGCGCGTACGTGCCGAGGATGATGCGCCGCTTCACCTCCGCGCCGAAGCCCCGCTCGCGGGTCAGCGCCATCACCTCTTCGGCGTCCCTGACCCCGTCGTCGCCGACCCGCAGGCCGTACCGCATCGCGTCGAACCGGGCCAGGTTGGACGAGCACTCGCTCGGCGCGATCAGGTAGTAGGCGGGCAGCGCGTAGCTGAAGTGCGGGCAGGACACCTCGGTGACCTTGGCGCCGAGCGACTCGAGCAGCTCGACCGCCTCGGCGAACCTGGACAGCACGCCCGGCTGGTAGCCCGCGCCGCTCAGCTCGGTGACCACCCCGATCCGCATCCCGCTCACGTCCGCCTGCCTGGCCGCCGCCACCACGGGCGGCACCGGGGCGTCGATGGAGGTGGAATCCATCGGGTCGTAGCCGGACATCGCCTCGTGCAGCAGCGCCGCGTCGAGCACCGTGCGGCCGAACGGCCCCGGCGTGTCCAGGCTCGACGCGAAGGCCACGACCCCGTACCGGGACGAGCCGCCGTAGGTCGGCTTGGTCCCGACGATCCCGCAGACGGCCGCGGGCTGCCGGATCGAGCCTCCGGTGTCGGTGCCGATGGCGAGCGGAGCCTCGTAAGCGGCCACGGCGGCGGCGGACCCGCCCGACGAGCCGCCGGGCACCCGGCTGAGGTCCCACGGGTTGCGGCTCGGGCCGAACGCCGAGTTCTCCGTGGACGAGCCCATGGCGAACTCGTCCATGTTGGTCTTGCCGAGGATGATCGTGCCGGCCTGCTTGAGCCGTGCCGTAATCGTCGCGTCGTACGGCGGGTGCCAGCCCTCCAGGATGCGCGAGCCGCAGGTCGTCGGCAGGCCGACGGTGGTGAACACGTCCTTGACCGCGATCGGCACTCCGGCCAGCGGGCCGAGCGGCTCGCCCGCCCTGCGCCTTTTGTCGATGTCCTCGGCCGCCGCAAGCGCGCGGTCCGCGGCGACGTGCAGGAAGGCGTGCACCCGGCTGTCGACCGCGGCGATCCGGTCCAGGTGCGCCAGGGTGACCTCGGCCGCCGAGACCTCGCCCGCGGCCAGCGCCGCCGAGAGTTCCGCGGCGGTCATGCGGGTCAGCTCGGTCATCAGTCCTCCCCGAGGATCCGCGGCACCCGGAACCGCTGCTGCTCCACCGCGGGCGCCTGGTCAAGTGCCTGCTCGGGCGTCAGGCAGGTGATCGGCACATCGTCGCGGAAGACGTTGGTCAGGCCGGTCGCATGCGAGGTCGGCGGTATCCCCTCGGCCGCAACCTCCTGGACCTGCGCGACCGCCGTGATGATCTGGTCAAGCTGGGGCGCCAGGTGGTCGAGTTCGGCGTCGGACAGCGCGATCCTGGACAGCCGCGCCAGGTGCGCGACCTCATCACGGGTAATGGACATGCCCGCCATCTTATGGGCCCGGCGATAGCGGGCCGTAAGCAATAACGTCGCCACCGTGGCGCAGGCTGCGCGGCGGCCCACGTCGCGGTGCAGACGCGGCACCGTGCTGCGATGGCACGCCGTGGTGCCTGGGCACCGTAAAAGATCTTGGAAGATCCGGGTTCGGTGGAGGATTTTGGGGATCATGGTCCCCTCGATCTTCCACGAAGCGTGGATCTTCCACGCAAATCCCGGCCTCTGCGTGATTACTGCGCATTGAGGGTACTCAGAGGCCGGCGAGGCTAGCGCGGCTCGCGGGCGGCGGCCGGGCCCTGGTCGAGCAGGACGCGGAAGGCGGCCTCGTCCAGGATCTTCACCCCCAGCTCGACGGCCTTGTCGTACTTGGAACCCGCGTTCTCGCCGGCGACCACGAAGTCGGTCTTCTTGGAGACCGAGGAGGTCACCTTGCCGCCCGCGGCGCGGACCGCCTCCCCGGCCTCGTCCCGGCTGAAGCCGGGCAGCGTGCCGGTGATGACCACGGTCACGCCGGCCAGCAGGCGGGCCGCGGCCCGGTTCGGGTCGAAGTCCGGGTCGGCCAGCCGCACCCCGGCGTCCCGCCACTTGGCGACGATGGCCCGGTGCCAGTCCTCGGCGAACCAGTCGCGCAGCGACGCGGCGATCGTGGGTCCCACGCCGTCGACCGCGGCCAGCGCGTCCACGCTCGCCGTCTCGATCGCGTCGAGCGAGCCGAACTCGGCCGCCAGCGCCCGCGCCGCCGTCGGTCCCACGTGCCGGATGGACAGCGCGACCAGGATCCGCCAGAGCGGCCTGGTCCGGGCCTCGGCGAGGTTGCCGAGCAGCCGGGCGGCGTTGGCGCTCAGCGTGCCCTGCTTGACGACGAAGAACGGGCAGGTCAGGAGGCGCTCCTCGGTGAGGGAGAACACGTCGCCCTCGTCGGTGACCAGGCCGGCCTCCAGCAGCGCGCTGACCGCCTCGTAGCCGAGCACCTCGATGTCGAACGCGCCGCGCCCGGCCAGGTGGAACAGGCGCTCGCGGAGCTGGGCGGGGCAGCCGCGGGTGTTCGGGCAGCGCCAGTCGACCTCGCCTTCCTCGCGGGTCAGCACCGTTCCGCACTCCGGGCACGCGGAGGGGTACTCGTACTCGCGCTCCGCGCCGGTCCGCAGGTCGGCCACCGGCCCGAGCACCTCGGGGATCACGTCTCCGGCCTTGCGCAAGATGACCATGTCGCCGATCAGCACGCCCTTGCGCTTGATCTCGTCGGCGTTGTGCAACGTGGCGTTGACCACCGTCGACCCGCTGACCTTGACCGGTTCCATGACGGCGAACGGGGTGACCCGGCCCGTGCGCCCGACGTTCACCCTGATGTCGAGCAGCCGGGTGGTGACCTCCTCAGGCGGGTACTTGTAGGCGATCGCCCACCTCGGGGCCCGGCTGGTCGAGCCGAGCGCGCGCTGCAGCGCGATCTGGTCCAGCTTGACCACCACGCCGTCGATCTCGTACGGCGGGTCATGCCGGTGCTCAGCGTAGTAGGCGATGTACTCGCGGACCCCGGCCATGTCGGGGACGACCTTGCACAGCCGGCTGACCGGCAGGTTCCAGCCGTTCAGCCGCTCGTACCAGCCGGACTGGGTGTCCGGTGCCCCCTCGAGACCCGCCACCCGGCCGATGCCGTGGACGATGGCGTCGAGCGCCCGGGAGGCGGTGACGCGGGGATCCTTCTGCCGCAGCGACCCGGCCGCGGAGTTGCGCGGGTTGGCGAAGGCGGGCTTGCCCGCGTCCTGGAGCGACTCGTTCAGCTTGCCGAACGCCTCGACGGGCATGAACACCTCGCCGCGGACCTCAAGCACGTCGGGGTAGCCCTCGCCGGCCAGGCGGGCCGGGATGGCGTCGATCGTCCTGATGTTCGGCGTGACGTCCTCGCCGGTCCGTCCGTCGCCCCTGGTCGCGGCCCGGACCAGCGCGCCGGCGCGGTACACAAGGTCGATCGCGAGCCCGTCGATCTTCAGCTCGCACAGGAACGGGCCCCCGCCGCCGAGCCGCACGGCCCGGTCCGCCCAGCCGCCCAGGTCCTCGTCGGTGAAGACGTTGTCCAGGCTGAGCAGCCGCTCCAGGTGCTCGACCGGGGTGAACAGCGTGGAGACCGTCCCGTGCACGGTCTGGGTCGGCGAATCCGGCGTGCGCAGGTCCGGGTAGCGGTCCTCAAGCGCGCGCAGTTCCCGCATCTTGGTGTCGTAGTCGATGTCGGAGATGGTCGGCGAGTCCAGGACGTAGTACCGGTGGTCGGCCTCGGTGATCTCCAGGCTCAGGTCCGCGTGCCGCCGCCTGGCCTCGGCCGGCGCGGCCTCGGGACCGGCGTCGTCGCCGCTCATGTCGCTGTCGCTCACCTAGTCGCCCCCTGTGTCCTCGATCAACTCGGCCAGCATTCCGGCCGCCTGGTGGCAGCGGGCCAGCACCTCGCGCGCCCGGCCCGGGCTGGCACCGGCCAGGCCGCAGGCCGGCGTGATCACCGCCTGCGCCGCGCACGTGGCGAGCGGCAGCCCCAGCCGCCGCCACAGCCGGATGACGCGCTCCGCGGTCTGCCGGGCCCCGCCTGCCTCACCCGGCGGCTCGCTCCCTGCCGCCTCACCGGCGATCGCCGGGACCGCTCCCGTCAGCAACCCCAGCCCCGCCTCGGCGGCCTCGGCCACCGCGTCTTCTTCCCCCCGCCGTAGCTGGCTGAGGTCGAAGGAGAGCCCGTCCGCTCCCGCCTTCTGGATTATGCCGAACGGGACGGCGGCGGCGCAGCAGTGCACGACCGTGTACGCCGCGGTGGCCGCCAGGACCTGGCCCAGCACGCCCTGCACGGTGTCGGCCTCGACGGCGGCCAGCCGGGACATCCCGCTCTGGGTCGGCACCAGGCCCGCGACGACCGACGGCAGCGCAGGCTCGTCGAACTGGACCACCAGCCGCGCGCCCGGGACCCGCCTGGCCACGTCGGCCGCGTGCGCGGCCGCACCTTCGGCCAGAGAGGCCGTCAGGTCGGCTACCGCACCGGGATCGGCCAGTGCCACGTTCATCGTTTTCGGTAGCTCCAGGGTCGCGGCCAGCGTCCACGGCCCGCAGAGCTGGATTTTCACCGCCCCCTGGTAGCCCTGGAGCGCCTCCTCCAGCACGTCCAGGTCGGAGGAGAGCATCGACCTGGCCCGGGCCAGGTCACGGCCGGAATGCTCGGCCAGGCGCCAGCCGCGCAGGGTAACCTCGGCCGGGATGTCGACCAGCACCCCGGCGGTGCGCCCGGTCAGGTCAGCGCCCGGCCCCCGGTCCGGCAGTTCAGGCAGATGCGGGAAGCCGGGCAGCTCCCCGGCGATGACCCGCATCGCCTCGCCCGGGTCCGTTCCCGGCATCGACCCGATCCCGGTAGCGCTGCCCGGCACCCAGGGGTACCCGGTGCGGTTGGTGTGGTCGTCATGCACATGACGAGCTTAGAACGGCCAGGGCGACCAGGCCGTGACCAGCGCCGGGCGCCGCGGGCCGGCTGTCTTAACTACCGCTCCACGACGCCGGCCGGCCCGCTTCCCGGTCGTCCGGGCCGACCCCTGGTACGTGCGGCCGGGTGCGCCGCCATGTCCGCACCGGGCGGGTCCGCCGGATCGTGGCCGAGACCATGAAGACGACTCCGGCCAGAACCCCGCAGCCGAACACCAGGCTCGTTCCGATTACCACTGCTAGCGCGATGCGGTCCATACCAGCCTCCGCATCTCGGCCGGCGGTGCCGGGCACCGCCGGGTCCCCCTGCCTGCGGCTCGCGCAGAACTCCGCAGGCCTTGTGCTGACGGCGGGCTCGCAGACCGAGCCCGCGCGGGCCCTTGCTGCCCCGGTGTAGCAAGGGCCGTGATCCGGGTCAGGCGCTAGCGACGACCAGCGACCAGCGGGCCGACGGGCCGGAGGAACTCATCGTCCATACCCACGCGGGTCATGCCGGTCAGCCGGCGCGTGTTCCTGGACATCCGGTCGGGCGCCTCGCCGACCAGCGTGTGACGACGGTCCTCGCGACGGATGGCTACGGCCATAACCGCCAGGACCCCGATCATGATTCCGCCGAGGAACACGGCGATTGCGACTGTGACTACAGCTCCGGCCATGGTGGCCTCCAGCTCTTCCGTCCCACGGAGTTCCTTCCGCGGGACACGCCTCCTGCGAGGTGGCCCGGCGAGGTGGTCCCGCCTGCCTGATGCCTCGTGGGCCACGGTGTCCCCGTCCGTCCACGATCTGCACTTGTTGTCGGGTACGTCCAGTTGAGCCCGATAGTCCTGCTGTCCTGACTGATCTGACAGATCCAGCTGCAACCAAGCAGTCGGACTGCTAGGATTGAACCTATGGATCCTGTCATCCGAGCCATCCCAACCTTTGGTACCTATCCGGGTGTTACCCACGCCCGGACGGGGTATAAACCGGCCAACCGGAAAATATTCCAGCCAGTTGGGCGGCAAGGATGATCTGGACAGGTGGGATCACCCCGATCACCGGGTGCTCGAACCCGGGGGACAGCTGATGTCGACCCCCTTGTACCGGCAGATCGCCGAAGACCTGCGGGGCCAGATCGAGGCAGGCGGGCTCCTGCCCGGCCAGCAGCTCCGGACCGAACTTGAGCTCAGGGAGCACTACGGAGCCTCACGGAACACCGTCCGCGACGCGATCAAGTGGCTTACCAACCTCGGCCTAGTCGAGACCCGTCCGGGCCAGGGCACTTTCGTGGTCCAGAAGATCGACCCGTTCGTCAGCCGCTTGTCAGGTGATCCTGAGGGCAAGTCAGGTGGCGGCGAGGGAGCCAGCTACCTGTCCGAGGTCAGCGAACAGAACAGGAAGCCGCTGATCAGCCCGATCCAGGTTGAGATCCAGGAAGCCACCGAGGTAGTCGCCAACGGGCTATGGGTGCCGAAGGGAACCGACGTAATCAGCCGGCACGAGCGGCGCTTCATCGACGGCACGCCATGGGCCATGGTGACGTGTTTCTATCCGGCCGAGTTCGCGGACCGCGGAGCGGAGCGGCTCAGGCGGGCAGGCGACATCGGGGAGGGGACCGTACGATATCTGGCCTCCTCGCTGCAGATGTACCAGGTCGGTTACCGTGACTGGATCACCGTCCGGGCACCGAACGCGACCGAGGCCGATTTCTTCAAGCTGCCCGCTGACGGCCGGGTCTCCGTGTACGAGGTATTCAGAACTGTGTTTGACGGGGGAAAACAACCCATGCTGCTCATGGTCAGCGTATATCCGACCGACCGGAATCAATTCATCGTTGAGGTCGGGCCGGTACCGCCGCCCAGGCCGGGCGGCCAGCTATGACGGTCGCTCAGCACGCCTGGTGTACGCAGGCCGACTTGGTCGCCGCCCGGTTCTTCGGCCCTCCTGGCCGTCTGCACAAAATTAACGAAGCTCGCTCCTTACGCAGTTCCTGAGCGAGAAAGGCTCCGAATCTTCCGGGTCATCTAAGTGGCCCCAGCGGGAAAGGAGCCACGTATAGGTTCCGGTCGCCGCCCCGATACCCAGGGGTGCGGTCGGCACAGGGTCATTCTGGCCCAGGCACCTGGAGAACCCTGCGTGCCGGGGGACAGCGTCATCCTGTTTTAGGCACAAAGAACCCACGTGCCGACAGCGTCAATTTCCATGCCAGCGACGCACTACGGTTGGAGTGCGGACGAGAAAGGAAGCGCCATGGCGAAGCTGCATGCGCGGCCATCAAATCAGTACCGGTACGAGCATTACGACCCCCGCTTCTAACAGCGGTGCGTGAGCTGCCGGTGCTGGTCGGCAACCCAGCACCGGCAGTAACGGCCACCATGGTGCTGGCGGCCGGGTCCGGGCTCGCACGCAGAATGTTCCCTTCCCATGAACAGGACGGCTCTAGCCATGCCGGTTAATGTTGTTTCATATGACGTGATTGACAGGCTTCCCCTGGGTTGGCAGGACGATATACGCGACGTCACCGCCGAAGCCGACGTGCGCGATTATCCGCGGACCCCGACGCTGTCACGCGAATCGGAGGACGTGACGCATATCACGCGCGGCCGAGTCCGCGCTGACGTAGTGCAGGAGCGCCTGCCCTGGCTGTACAAGCTCTACCGGGGTGACTTCCTTGAACTGGCCGAGCAGGCCGGCACGGAACCCATCAAGGCGGCATTCGATGACCGGTACGGCGTCGTCCTTAACGTTCAATGCGGGATGAAGATGCGGTTTGAATGCCATGTGGATTCAAATCCGGTGACCGGTCTCTTGTTCTTTACTCAACACCCGCGGGGCGGAGGGGAACTCGTGGTGGGGCACGATCCGGCGGCGGTCGGCATCGATGCCGTAGAACGAGACTGCACGATCATTGAGCCGCAGGCAGGCCAGCTGATCTTCTTCGACGGAAAGAACTACCCGCACTACGCGCGGGCCCTGCTGTCGGAGTCGGACATGCGCGTCGTCGCGGTCATGAACTTCTACACCGGATCCTGTCCCGAATCGACCCGTCCGGCGGGGCTTAACCGGCACCTGTTCGGTAAGGATTGACGTCGCGACGGCACTTAACCCTGCGCCACGTCCGTCAGGACGGGATCAGCGCGGGCTTGACATGGGTACCAGTGATGGTAGCGCTGCCCAGGACGGTCTCGCCGTCGTACAGGACGGCGGCCTGGCCCCTGGCGACGCCGCGCGCCGGGTGGTTCAGGCGGACCCGCAGGGCGCCACCATCGAGCCAGGCCGTGCAGGCGTGGACTTCGCCGTGGGCGCGGAGCTGGACGAGGCAGTCGCGCGGCTCGGCGGGCGGGGCGCAGCCGGTCCAGACCGGGCGGTCGGCAGTGATCTCGGTGACGTCCAGGCCCTCGGCGGGTCCGACGGTGACCGTCCGGGTCACCGGCTCGATGTCCAGGACGTACCGGGGCCTCCCGTCATCGGCCGGCCTGCCCACATGCAGGCCGCGGCGCTGGCCGACGGTGAAGGCGTAGGCGCCGTCGTGCTGGCCGAGGACCGCGCCTGAGGCGTCGACGATCTGGCCGGGAGCCTGGCCGAGATGCCGGGTCAGGAAGCCCTTCGTGTCGCCGTCGGCAATGAAGCAGACGTCGTGGCTGTCCGGCTTGTCTGCGACGGCCAGCCCGCGCCGCGCCGCCTCGGCCCGTACCTGGTCCTTCGGCGTGTCGCCGAGCGGGAACATCGCGTGCGCGATCTGGGCCCGGGTGAGGACGGCCAGCACGTACGACTGGTCCTTGGCCTGGTCCGCGGCCCGGTGCAGGACGCCGCCGGAGATCCGGGCGTAGTGGCCGGTGCATACCGCGTCGAATCCGAGCGCCAGCGCGCGATCGAGCACCGCGGCGAACTTGATCTTCTCGTTGCAGCGCAGGCACGGGTTGGGGGTGCGGCCCGCGGCGTATTCCGCGACGAAGTCTTCGACCACGTCGCGATGAAAGCGTTCGGCCATGTCCCACACGTAGAACGGGATTCCGATCACGTCGGCGGCCCGCCGCGCGTCCCGCGCGTCCTCCAGCGTGCAGCACCCGCGCGCGCCGGTCCGGTAGGACGACGGGTTCGAGGACAGCGCCAGGTGGACGCCGGTCACCTCGTGACCCGCGTCCACCGCACGAGCCGCGGCGGTCGCGGAGTCCACCCCGCCTGACATCGCCGCCAGCACCTTGAGCCCGCTCATCGTCTACACAGGCTACGCGTCCTGCCCCACCACTCCCGCTGTATTGGTCCCCGCGTCACCTTAGCGGGCGGCGGCGCGGCGGGCGCGGTCTACGGCCTCGCCGATGACGGCGCCGAGCGCGTCAACGTCCTGCTGGGTGGAGGTGTGACCGAGGGAGAAGCGGAGCGAGCCGCGGGCGCGCGAGTCGTCGGCGCCCATCGCGAGCAGCACGTGGCTGGGCTCGGCCACGCCCGCGGTACACGCCGAGCCCGTGGAGCACGCGATAGCCTGCGCGTCGAGCAGCATGAGCAGGGCGTCGCCCTCGCAGCCGGGAAAGGAGAAGTGCGCGTTCCCGGGCAGCCTGCCCTCTCCCGGCGGCGGCCCGTTGAGCACCGCGTCGGGAACGGCGGCGGTGACCTGGCGGACGAGGTCGTCCCGCAGCGCGGCGAGCCGGACGGCTTCGTCCGCCCACTGCTTCGCGCACGCGCCGGCCGCGACCGCGAACGCCCTGATCGCAGGGGTATCGAGGGTGCCGGAGCGGATCTCGCGCTCCTGCCCGCCGCCGTGCAGCACGGGAACAGGCTCCATGCTGCGCGCCAGGATCAGCGCGCCGACACCGACCGGGCCGCCGAGCTTGTGGCCGGTAACGGTCATCGCATCGGCCCCGCTCGCGGCGAAATCCACCGGCAACTGGGCGGCGGCCTGCACGGCGTCGGTGTGGAACGGGATGCCGTACTCTCGGGCCACCGCGGCGAGGTCGCTGACCGGTTGGACGGTGCCGACTTCGTTGTTGGCCCACATCACGCTGACCATCGCCACCCGGTCGGGCGCCTGCAGGATGACCGCGCGGAGCAACTCCGGGCTCAGCGTCCCGTCGGTGCCGACGCTCAGCCATACGGCCTCGGCGCCCTGGGCCTGCTCTAGCCAGCGCACCGAGTCGAGGACCGCGTGGTGTTCGGTCGCGGTGGTCAGCACCCGCCGGCGCGAACCGTCCTGCCGGGCCCAGTACAAGCCCTTCACGGCGAGGTTGTCCGCCTCGGTCCCGCCGCTGGTGAAGACCACCTCGCTCGGCCGGGCGCCGAACACCTCGGCGATCTGCTCCCTGGACTCCTCCACCACCCGGCGGGCCCGCCTGCCCTCGGTGTGCAGCGAGGACGGGTTCCCGAGCCGGGCAAGCTCCTCGGTCATCGCGGCGATGGCTTCAGGCCGCATCGGCGTGGTCGCCGCGTGATCCAGGTACACGGACCTGGGGAACGTCGAACTCATGGCGCAGCCCAGCCTAGCCGCGGCCAGGCCGCAGAGGTAACGGGAGAAGTCAGAGCTGCTTGCGCCGGCTGATCTCGTCGAGGAGCTGCGGAACCACCGTGAACAGGTCGCCGACCACGCCGTAGTCGGCCAGTTCGAAGATGGGGGCTTCCGGGTCCTTGTTGATGGCCACGATCGTCTTGGAGGTCTGCATGCCGGCCCGGTGCTGGATCGCGCCGGAGATGCCGATCGCCATGTACAGCTGCGGGGAGACGGTCTTGCCGGTCTGCCCGACCTGGAACTGGTGCGGGTACCACCCGGCGTCGGTCACCGCGCGGGACGCTCCGACGGCCGCGCCGAGCGCGTCCGCGAGCTTTTCGATGATGCCGAAGCCCTCCGGGCTGCCGGTCCCCCGGCCGCCGGACACCACGATCGAGGCCTCGGTCAGGTCGGGGCGCTCGCCGCGCTCGGCCACGACGTGCCCGGTGATCGTGGCGCCGTCGGCCGCGCCGGCCAGGGATACCGGCGACAGCTCCGCCGCTCCGGCGGCGGGTTCGGGCGCGACCGAGTGGGGGCGCATCGCGATGATGGGCGTGCCCCGCTTGACCCGGGAGTGAACCACCGTGGATCCGCCGAAGATGGACTGCTCGGCGACCGGGTTCCCGTCGGCGTCCGCGGACAGGTCCACGGCGTCGGTGATCAGCCCCGAGTCGGTCTTGACCGCCAGCCGGGCGGCGATTTCCTTACCCTCGCCGGTGCCTGCGATGAGGACGAGAACAGGAGCCTTGTCGCTGACCAGCTCGGCGAGAAGCTCCGCGGTCGGCGCGACAACGTAGCGGTCGAACGCCGGATCGGCGTCGACGTAGATCCTGGCCGCGCCGAACTCCGCGCAGCGCCGCTGTCCCTGCTCGGCGCCCGGCCCCGTCCACACCACGGCAGGCTCGCCGAACTTGCGGGCGAGCGTGAGAAGCTCGCAGGTGACCTTCTTGACCTCGCCGTCCGCGTGCTCCGCGAGGACCAGGACCTCAGCCATGGCGTCTTCCCTCCAGACCCTCAGATGAACTTCTGCGCGGCGAGGAACTCCGCGACCTTGACGCCGCCGTCGCCATCGTCCTTCACGATCACGCCCGCCTGCCGGGGCGGCCGCTGGGCGAAATCGACCACCTCGGTACCCGCGCCTGCCAGCCCCACGGCGGCCGGGTCAATCCCGGCGTCGGCGAGGGTCAGCGTCTGGACCGGCTTCTTCTTCGCGGCCATGATGCCCTTGAACGACGGGTAGCGGGGCTCGTTGGTCTTCTCGACCACGCTGATCACCGCGGGGAGCGTGGCCTCGACCTCGTGGTAGCCCTCGTCGGAAACCCGGCGGATGCGGACCACCCGCCCGTCGACGTCGACCTTGCTGGCCAGCGAGACCTGCGGGACGCCCAGGCGCTCGGCCAGCATCGCGGCCAGCACGCCCATCCTGGCGTCGGTCGATTCCGATCCGCAGATCACCAGGTCGAAGCCGGCCTGGCCGATGATCTTCGCGAGCGCGTACGAGGTCGACAGGGCATCGGAACCCGCCAGGCCGTCGTCGAGCAGGTGCACGGCCTTGTCCGCGCCCATCGACAGCGCCTTGCGGATCGATTCCGCGGCCTTCTCCGGGCCCATCGAGACGATGGTGACCTCAGCCTCGGCACCCGCCTCGCGCTGCGCCTCGGCGATCTGCAGGCCCTCCTCGATGGCATACTCGTCAAGCTCGTTGATCAGCCCGTCCACCGCCGCCCGGTCGAGCGTGGCGTCCGAGGGCCTGAGCTTACGATCGGCCGCGGTGTCTGGCACCTGCTTGACGCAGACGACGATGTTCATGGACGACACCGACCTCCTTCGCTGCTGGCCTACAGCCTGCCAAACCGCCGGACACGGCCGGGCACCGGGCTCCAAGCTCAATGTTACTCACTGGTAATAATGGGTTGTTAAGCCAACGGCAAGACGACAGCTACCTGGCCTTCGGCGTCTGGCAGCCGCCGGAAAAGTATCGTGAGGCGGAGACCGACCTCAAGGAGCGCGCATTTGCCTCGGGTCACCGTTATCGGGACCGGATACCTCGGCCTGACCCACGCCGTCTGCATGGCGGATCTCGGGCACGACGTGCTGGCCATCGACATCGACGAAGAGAAGATCACCAAGGCCGCCAAGGGCGAGGCACCGTTCTTCGAACCCGGCCTGGAACCGCTGCTGCGGAAGAACCTGGATTCCGGCCGGCTGCGCTTCACCATGTCGTTCGCTGAGGTCGCGGACTTCGGGAGGGTGCACTTCCTCTGCGTGGGCACGCCCGAGGGCGAGTCCGGCCAGGCCGACCTCAGCTTCGTCGACGGGGCGGCCGATGTGCTGGCCCCGCACCTGATGTCGCCGTGCCTGATCGTGGGGAAGTCAACGGTCCCGGTCGGGACGGCACGGCGGGTGCTGAGCCGGGTCCGCGCGACGGCGCCTGCGGGCCAGGACGTCGAGCTGGCCTGGAATCCGGAGTTCCTGCGGGAGGGGTTCGCGGTGCGGGACAGCCTCGCCCCCGACCGCATCGTGCTCGGCGTCACATCGGTGGAGGCCGAGGCCCTGTTGCGGGAGGTCTACGCCACCCCGCTGGTGAACGGGGTCCCGATACTCGTGACGGATCTCGAGACGGCTGAGCTGGTCAAGGTGGCGGCGAACGCGTTCCTCGCGACCAAGATCTCCTTCATCAACGCGATGGCCGAGGTGTGCGAGGCGTCGGGCGCCGACGTGATGCCGCTCGCGGAGGCGCTCGGGTACGACAGCAGGATCGGCCGGCGGTTCCTCTCGCCTGGGCTCGGGTTCGGCGGCGGGTGCCTGCCCAAGGACGTCCGGGCGTTCCGGGCCGCGGCGGCCGACCTGGGGGTCGACTCGGTGGTCAGCCTGCTGACCACCGTGGACGCGATCAATCAAGGCCGGCGAGACCGGGTCACCACGCTGGCCAGCCGGGTTGCCGGGGGCACGCTGACCGGCAAGCGCGTGGCGGTCCTGGGCGTGGCGTTCAAGCCGAACAGCGACGACGTCCGTGACTCGCCCAGCCTGGCCGTCTGCGATCGCCTCGTGACGGAAGGGGCGATCGTGTCCGTTCACGACCCCGTCGCCATGCCCAACGCGGCGAAGAAGCGGCCAGACCTGACCTACGCGCCGTCGGTCTTCCAGGCGGCGCAGGACGCGGACCTCGTGCTGCACCTCACCGAGTGGTCGGATTACCGGGCCATTGACCCAGCCGCGCTCGCCGGCGTCGTCGCCCGCCGGGTGATCATCGACGCACGGGGCACCCTGGACGCCGGGCTGTGGAGCGACGCGGGCTGGTCGGTGCACATCCTGGGGCGACCCTAGGTCAGCCCTGGCCGGAGCGCGCGCTTCGGGCAGGCGGTCGTGCGGCCGCTCAGTGGTAGAAGTGCCGGACGCCGGTGAAGTAGAGCGGGATGCCCGCGGCGTCGGCGGCAGCGATGGTCAGGTGGTCCCGGATCGAGCCGCCCGGCTCGGCCACCGCGGCCACCCCGGCCGCGGCCAGGATCTCGAAGCCGTCGGCGAACGGGAAGTACGCGTCGCTGGCGGCAACCGAGCCCGCGGCCCGGTCCCCCGCGCGCAGCACGGCGAGGCGGGCCGAGTCCACCCGGTTGACCTGGCCCATGCCGATGCCGACCGAGGCACCGCCGCGGGCCAGCAGGATCGCGTTCGATTTGACCGAACGGCACGCCTTCCACGCGAAAGCGAGGTCCTCGAGCTCCGCAGGGCTCGCCGCCGGGCCCGCCTTCAGCTCCCAGCGGGCGGGGTCGTCGCCTGGCTCGCTCACCAGGT
Organism: Streptosporangiaceae bacterium; assembly: GCA_035505275.1. Lineage (GTDB taxonomy): Bacteria > Actinomycetota > Actinomycetes > Streptosporangiales > Streptosporangiaceae > Palsa-504. Next base: position 23,824 of record DATJQX010000076.1, read on the forward strand.
CGGCGGACTGCAGCAGGACCCCTCCGGTCACCGGGCGCAGCTCCCAGGGGGGTACGGGGGGGCGGGGAGCCCCTCCGTGAGCGGGGGGGTCTGGGGGGGGCGTCCCCCCGGGACAACGCAGCAGCCGGACGTTCTTGCTCGCGGTCAGGATACCGAGCGCCTCGGCGTCGAACTCGGGAGCGATCACCACCTCGGTGAAGACCTCGGCGATCTGCCGGGCCAGCCCGCCGGTCACCGGGCCGTTGGCCGCGATCACCCCGCCGAACGCCGAGGTCGGGTCGCACGCGTGCGCCTTGGCGTGCGCGTCGGCCAGGTCGGTGCCGATGGCGATGCCGCACGGGTTGGAGTGCTTGACGATCGCCACGCACGGCCGGGCGAAGTCGTAGGCCGCCCGCCGGGCCGCATCGGCGTCGACGTAGTTGTTGTACGACATGGCCTTGCCGTGGAGCAACTCGGCGGCCGCGATCCCGGTCGGGGGGTCCGCTGCGTACAGCGCCGCGCGCTGGTGCGGGTTCTCGCCGTACCGCAGCACCTCGGCACGCCGCCACAGCGCGCCCGCCACCTGGGGCCAGCCGGTCTCGCGCGCGAGCTCGTCCGGCGCGTAGGCGGAAGCGAACCAGGAAGCGACCGCGACGTCGTAGGCGGCGGTGCGTGCGAACGCCTCCGCGGCGAGGAGCTTACGCTGGTCCAGGGTGAAACCGCCGTCTTCCAGCGCGGCGAGCACGTCGGCGTACCTGGACGGCTCGGTGATCACGGCCACCGAGCCGTGGTTCTTCGCCGCGGCCCGGACCATCGCCGGACCGCCGATATCGATCTGCTCGACGCATTCGGCCGGCGAAGCGCCCGAGGCGACCGTGGCCGCGAACGGGTACAGGTTCGATACGAGCAGCTGGAACGGCTCGATGGCGAGCCGGGCCAACTCGGCCTGGTGGCCGGCGTCCGCGCTGTCGGCGAGCAGGCCCGCGTGCACCCGGGGGTGCAGCGTCTTGACCCGGCCGTCGAGGCACTCGGGGAACGCGGTGAGCTCTTCGACGGGCGTAACCGGCACCCCGGCCGCCCCGATCCTGGCCGCGGTGCTGCCGGTGGAGACGATCTCGACGCCGGCCGCGTGCAGGCCGGCCGCCAGGTGCTCCAGGCCGGTCTTGTCATAGACGCTTATCAGCGCCCGCCTGATGCGGATCCTGGTCACATCGCCTCCCCGATCGTTGCCTTCCTGCCCCGGACGCACCAGCCTTCGCGGAGCATCCGGCCCACGGTGCCGACGAGCAGCGCCCGCTCGGCGACCTTGATCCGCTCGTGCAGCGTCACCTCGTCATCGTCGTCCGCTACGGGCACGCAGGCCTGCGCCAGGATCGGTCCGGTGTCCACGCCATGGTCGATGAGGAAGACCGTGCACCCGGTGACCTTGACCCCGTGGGCCAGCGCATCGCGGACGCCGTTGGCCCCGGGAAAAGACGGTAGCAGCGCCGGGTGCGTGTTCACGCAGCGGCCGGCGAAGCGGTCAAGGAACGGCGCCCCCACAAGCTTCATGAACCCGGCGAGGACGACCAGGTCCGGCGCGTGGCCCGCGCACGCGCCCGCCAGGGCCCGGTCCCAGTCATCGCGGCCGGGAAAGTCCGCCAGGCGGACGGTGAAGGTCGGCAGGCCGGCCCGTTCGGCCCTCGCCAGCGCGGCGATGCCGCCACGGTCCGCGCCGACCGCGGCCACCTGGACCCCGTAATCCGTGTCGCGGCAGGCGTCGATCAGGGCCTGAAGGTTGGTCCCCTCCCCGGAGACGAGCACCACCAACCGCGACGGCATGGATGCCATCCTAAGGACCCTATGGCAGGTGGGCGCAGTGTGCCGGAGGGAGGCAGAATAGGAGCCGATGGCCAGATACCAGCCACCGGGCGGGCGCGGAGCACCGCCCCGGGGGACGCTACCGGCCCGGCAGCTGCCGCCGGCCGATCCCGCCTTGCGTCAGCGTGCCCTGGCGGCACTCACGATGGGCGTGCTCAGCCTGCTCGGCCTCGCGCTCGGGCTTGGCAACCTGCACCGCGGAATCTACGTAGCCGTGCTGACCCTGGTGTTCGCCGTGATAGCGATCTGGCTGGGCGTCAGCACGAGCAGGAAAGCACGGCGCAGCGGTACGGCGCGGCCGCGCGGGGCCGTCAGCGGCATCGTCCTGGGCGGCTTCGGCCTTGCGTTCAGTGCCTTGTGGCTCCTGGTCCTCGCGGTGTTCTGGCCACAGGTGAACGCTTATTACTCCTGCATGAGCAGCGCGAACACGGTTACCGCTCAGCAGGCGTGCCATACCCAGTTCACCAACTCGGTCGGCGGCGAGATCAGCTTCCTGCAAAACGGCCGGTAACGGTAACTCGTCGTCCGGCTCATCCCGTTCATCCAGGTCGTAGGCGGCCCAGGGATTCAGGTAGATCCGGTGGCCCTCCGCATCATCGGTCTCGTCCACTATCCCGGCCGTGACCCAGCCCGCGACCGCTGCGTCCTCGTCCTGCACCAGACGGTCCGCGACCCTCCGGCGCGAGCCCTTGCGCAGGATGAGCCAGTTCGTGGCGGCGGCGGTCAGCGCCGCGGGCACGCCGATCTCCAGGACGGCCACCAGGCTGACCTGCCATCCGGACGGGCCCACCACGGCCAGGCGCCCGTCGCCGAGCGGGCCGCCGGAGAACGCCGCCGTCAGCCCGGCCAGGCCGCCCGCCGCCGCACCGGCGATGAACCCCCACAGCGGCGCCGCCTCGATCACCGGAGTGGGCGTGATCCGCGCCGTGACGATCCCGCCGAACGCCCCAGCCAGATAGGGCACCGCGAGAACCAGCACGGCGTCCCAGCCCTGACCGCCCGGTCGTGCTCCCCCGGGCAGCGCCGCCAGCATCGGGAAGATGGGGACCGTCCCGAGCGCCGAGCCGGTCGGGGCGACGAAGGTGCCCGTGCCGAAGGCAAATCCCGGGCCGAGGGTGTAGGCGACGGCCCAGACGATCGCGTTCGGGACGTAGGCGAGCTGCGCGAGGAGGAGCAGCGCCGCTCCCATCGGGCCGGGGTCTAGCGCGCCGGTGGCCGCCCGGACCTCCGACAGGTGCACCACCAGCGAGCCGCCCGCCAGCACCGCGCCAGCCGCGGTGAGGATGGCGACCGACGCGAGCATGCCCATGACGATCGAGCGCGGCCGGGCGGGCATCAGCCGACCGACCAGCCGGGACCAGGGTGCCACCGCGCGGGCGGCGCCCAGCCCGCCCGCGACCAGGGCCAGCAGGAACGACGCGACGACGGCCTGCCAGAGCGTCGGCGCCACCTGGGCCGTCCGGCTCGCCACGGCCACCGCTCCGGCCAGCAGGGTGTACGGCAGGGCCAGGGCGACCGCGGCGTAGCCGACGTGGCGCAGCCGGGTGACCGCTCCGGCATGCACCACCCACCGCCCGGCCAGGAAGAGCAGCGCACCGGGCAGCAGCACCAGCCCGAGCGGGAGCATCCCGATCCGCCCCGCCCCGCGGACCGTGAACCCGACGTGGTGCGCGACCAGCCACAGCATGGCGGCCGTCCGCAGCACCCCGGTCAGCCCGCTGCCGATGCCCACGTGCGGGGCGGTGATCCAGCCGATCGCGGTCAGGGTGACCAGCACGGCAAGTCCGCTGGCCGCCCCCGCGCAGGCCGCGATGGCCCCGGTGACCACCAGCGGCCGCGCGGGTCGGCTTCCCCGTCCGGACCGTCCCGCGGAGCCGGGGACGGAGGACGGCGGAGCCTCGGCGGATACAGCCACAAACCTGATCCTGACAACGCCAGCCGTCCATCCCAAGCAGGCGCGCCGGGTTACCGCGAGAGAACGGAGCGAAGCTCCCGTCGGTCCGGCGACCCCGGGCCTAGCGCTGCATGATCTCGCGGACCAGGGCGGCGGTCTCGCTGGGGGTCTTGCCGACGCGGACGCCGGCCTTCTCCAGCGCTTCCTTCTTGGCCTGGGCGGTGCCCGAGGACCCCGAGATGATCGCGCCGGCGTGGCCCATCGTCTTGCCTTCGGGCGCGGTGAACCCGGCCACGTAGCCCACGACCGGTTTGGTCACGTGCTGCTCGATGAAGGCTCCGGCCCGTTCTTCGGCGTCACCGCCGATCTCCCCGATCATCACGATCGCGGCGGTCTCGGGGTCGTGCTCGAACGCCTCCAGGCAGTCGATGTGCGTGGTCCCGATCACCGGGTCGCCGCCGATCCCTACGGCGGTCGAGAAGCCGATGTCGCGAAGTTCGTACATCATCTGGTAGGTCAGGGTGCCCGACTTGGAGACCAGGCCGATGCGGCCCTCGGTGGTGATGTCGGCGGGGATGATGCCGGCGTTGGACTTGCCTGGCGAGGCGACGCCCGGGCAGTTCGGCCCGATGATCCGGGTCTGGTTGCCTGCCGCGCTGGCGTACGCCCAGAACTCCGCGGTGTCGTGCACGGGGATGCCCTCGGTGATCACGATGCACAGCGGGATCCGCGCGTCGATGGCCTCGATCACCGCGGCCTTAGTGCCCGGCGCGGGAACGAATACGACCGACACGTCGGCGCCGGCCTGCGCCATGGTCTCCGCGACCGTGCCGAAGACCGGGACGTCCACGCCGTTCAGCTCGACCGTCTGGCCCGCCTTGCGGGGGTTGGTGCCGCCGACGACGTTGGTACCCGCGGCCAGCATGCGCGCCCCGTGCCTGCGCCCCTCCGAGCCCGTGATGCCCTGGACCATGACCCGGCTCTGGGCGGTCAGGAAGATGGCCACCGGTTATGCCCCCTTCGAAGCCAGTTCGGCGGCCCGGCGGGCCGCGTCGTCCATCGTCGCCACCTGCTCGACCGCGGCGACGGCTGCCTCGGACAGGATGCGCCTGCCCTCGGCGGCGTTGTTGCCGTCAAGCCGGACGACGATCGGGCGGTCCACGTGCTCGCCGCGCGCCTCCAGCATGCCGATCGCCGAGACGATCCCGTTGGCCACCGCGTCGCAGGACGTGATGCCGCCGAACACGTTGACCAGGACGCTGCGCACGCTCGGGTCGGACAGGACGATCTCCAGGCCGTTCGCCATCACCTCGGCGGAGGCCCCGCCCCCGATGTCAAGGAAGTTCGCCGGCCGGATGCCGCCGAACGGCTGGCCCGCGTAGGCCACCACGTCCAGGGTGGCCATTACCAGGCCCGCGCCGTTGCCGATGATGCCGACCTCGCCGTCGAGCTTGACGTAGTTGAGGTGCTTCTCCTTGGCCCTCGCCTCGATGGGGTCGGTGCTGCTGAGGTCGTTGAACCTGGCGTGCTCCTGCCGGAACGCCGCGTTGTCGTCCAGCGTCACCTTGCCGTCGACCGCCAGCACCGCGCCGTCCGTGGTGAGCGCCAGCGGGTTGACCTCGGCTAGCGTGGCGTCCTCGTCAGAGAACATGGCCCAGAGCCGCTCGGCGACGAGCGCCGCTCCCGCGGCGGCTTCGGCCGGGATGCGGCCCGCCGCGATGATCTCGGCCGCCTTGGCGCTGTCCACGCCGGTCAGCGGCGACACCGGGATCCTCGCCACCGCCTCCGGGCTGGTGTGGGCGACCTCCTCTATCTCCATGCCGCCCTGCACCGTGCAGATCGAAAGGAAGGTGCGGTTCGCCCGGTCCAGCAGGAAGGACAGGTAGTACTCGGCCGCGATGTCGACCGCCTCGGCGATCAGCACCGAGTGGACGGTGTGGCCCTTGATGTCCATGCCGAGGATCTGGCTGGCCTTGGCGTACGCCTCGTCCGGGCCGTCCGCCAGCTTCACTCCGCCGGCCTTGCCGCGCCCGCCGGTCTTCACCTGGGCCTTCACCACGACCAGCGGATGGCCCCGGGCGGCGAACTCCGCCGCGATCTGGCGCGCTTCGTCGGCCGTACGGGCCACCTTGCCCGCCTGCACGGGGACGCCGTACCCGGCGAACAGCTCCTTAGCCTCATACTCAAACAGGTCCACGCTCAACCCTCACCATTTCTGCTGGCCATAAGCTATTTATCAAATCATCCAAGGGCTGTTGGTAGCCTAACTGGAAGCCTAACGTTCAGTCCTGGCCGGCCTCCGTTTGTCTCTTCTCTGCTCTCGAACAACGGGCCCAGCGCGATGGCAGCGGTACGGGTCACCGGCCGGAGCTGGTGCCTGCACACCACCTCAGTTGTGTGAGTGCTGGAGTGGCCCACCGCGTCCGCGATCTGCTCGATGGGCACACCCGAATCCGACAGGAGCGAAGGTGTGGCGCAACTCCCGGGCGCCCAGTCACGGCCGAGGCCTGCCTTCTCGGTGATCCGCTCGAACTCCATGCGGACATCGGTCGCGTACATCGGGCCGCCGAGGCCGGTGCAGAACACCAGATTGTTCTCCTTCCACGCCGCTCTGGCCTTCGCCCGGGCAGCCGCCTGCTTCGGGACCAGCTCCCGCAGCGCCTGCACGGCGATATCGGGGATCTGGAACACGCGCCGCGACTTCTCGGTCTTGGTGTCTTCGGTGCGCCGTACCGATAGGTAGATGGCCACAGTGCCAGCCTCAAGATCCACCTCGGACCAGCGCAGGGCGCGAGCTTCCTCGGTGCGGATGCCGCCGAGCATGCTTACGGCGACGTATGGCCACAGGCGCTCTCCCTTGGCTGCATCCGGTACGGCAAGAGCCTGCTCCAGGTTGAGCGACAGGACGCCCGGGAACGTCGGTTCTGATGGCCCAGTGCGGCCCCCTTATGGCGCCTCCAACCTCCGTGGCGTGAGAACCGGCTGGCCACGCATAATCAGGCGGATACGCGAGCAGCCATGACTGCCGAGTCAACTGCGCCTCTGCGATCAGCAGACCGCAGAGGCGCAGGTCGGCGCGCTCGGGAGTGCGTCGTCTGGGGCGCGACTGACAGGCGCCCGTTGCCCGCCAGAAAGCTGGTGGACGACTATGCGCAGCTCAGTTCGCGCAGGCCTGCCAGGACTGGGCCACCGGCACCGCAGATGCGTGCGGCCCCGGATCCCCGGATTCTCACCGGGTGGTCTGGGGCCTCACCT
>DATJQX010000077.1:0-39407 GCA_035505275.1 Streptosporangiaceae bacterium
CCGGGAAGTGGCCGGGCACGTAGCCCTCCCAGTCCGCCGGGGACTCCTTGATCGCCGCCTTGACCAGGTCGATGAAGAACAAGACGTCGTTCGCGGTGATCGGCTGGCCGTTGGACCACTTGTAGCTGCTCTTCAGCGAGAACGTGACCGTCTTGTCGCCGTTGGAGTACGTCGCCGGGTTGGCGATGCTCATCGGCGGGTACAGCTCTGGGTCGGTCCCGTAGACCGTCCAGTACAGCGGCCGCCACAGCTCCCAGATGAACGTGAAGTTGTTGAAGACCGAGTTGTCCGCGCCGGCCACGACCGGGAAGATCCAGTTCGGCGTGGCGCCGGGCTGCATCGCCCAGGTGATCGTGCCGGCCTTCTTCGGCCCGCTGGCCGACGCGACCGGCACCGAGCCGATCCCGCCCGGCACCGTGACGCTCCCGGGGGTGGTGGTGGTCGTGCTGCTGCTGCTGCTACTGCTGCTGCTGCTGCAAGCGGCAAGCGCGGTGATGGTGGCCACCCCTACCAGTAGCCCGCCGGCGGTCCTGCTCCGAAGTTTCATCATCGGCCCTCCCTCCTCGCGCTGTTGGCGCCTGTGGTCCGTCCTGGGGTCATGAGCTTGTCGCCCTTCTCTCTCTCTCGAAGTTCGCCGGTGATCCGCTCCGACACCGTCGCGGGGCGTCTGGGTCGCAGTCCCCTAACCGGTTACGGCCCGTATCCCCCGGCACGCCTGTGTCGGCCCACGGCGGGCCGACCGGTCAGCTACCGGTGTTATGAGTTAGCGGAAGCGTAAGTTCCATATTGCATCGATCTCTCGGCAATAAAGTCACAACTTGCCATCAATCCCCTGGCGGGGGTATCCCCGCTAGGCTAACGACACCATCCGGATTTTCCCGGATCTATGCGATTTTGTAATCTACGTACCATCAGTCGCGCTGGTCTCAGCGGCCTGAAGGATTGCCGCGCAGGCGGCGTGTCGCCGCAGAATCTCCGTCCACGCCCGCCGCCATCGCCAAGATCGTCAGTGAATCCGGCGTGCGCGCTACTCCCCGTAACGGGAACGATATACCCCGCAACCGTGATTACTAAGCGTGACATAGGTCGGTGCGCAGGAATGGCCGGGACGCGCCTACCTGAAGATGACGGTGCGGCGGCCGTGGAGCAGGACACGGTGCTCGGCGTGCCAGCGCACGGCCCGGGCGAGCGCGACCCGTTCCGCGTCACGGCCGATGGCCGCGAGGTCCTCGGGGCTGGAAGTGTGATCGACCCGGGCGACTTCCTGCTCGATGATGGGGCCCTCGTCGAGGTCGGCGGTCACGTAGTGCGCGGTCGCGCCGATCAGCTTCACGCCGTGCGCGTGTGCCTGGTGATAAGGACGTGCTCCTCTGAAACTAGGCAGGAAGGAGTGGTGAATGTTAATGATGCGGCCGGGCATCTTGGCGCAGAGCTCAGGCGACAGGATCCGCATGTAGCGGGCCAGCACCACGAAGTCGATGTTCAGCTCGCCGACCAGGTCAAGCAGGCGGCTCTCGGCCCGCTGCGCGGCCAGCGGATCGTCCCGGCCCGAGCCGGCCGGCACATGCTCGAACCTGACCCCGTGCGCCGCGGCGAGCGGAGCCAGGTCGGGATGATTGCCGACCACGAGCGGGATATCGATCCGCAGCGACTCGGCGGCTCGCCGGTACAGCAGGTCGTTCAGGCAGTGACCAGCCTTCGACACCATGATCAGCGCCCGCGGGTGGACCGCGGTGTCGTGCAGCTCCCACTCCATGGCGAACTCGGCCGCCACCGGGAGGAAGCCCGCGTACAGGTCCTGGCGGGTCTTGGGCGCGGGCGGCAGGGCCTCCACGTGGACCCGCATGAAGAACCGGCCAGGACCGCTGGCCGTCCGGTCGCCGAACTGCTGGCTGTCGAGCACGTTGCAGCCCGCCTGGTGCAGGTACGCCGCCACCGCGTGCACGATCCCGACCCGGTCCGGGCAGGACAGCGTGAGGACGAACTCGCCCATCACGCGCCCACCGCATGGACGCCGCCGTCCACGTGCACGATCTCTCCCGTGGTGGCCGGAAACCAGTCGGAAAGCAGGGCGACGCACGCTCGCGCGGTCGGCTCCGGGTCGGTGATGTCCCAGCCGAGCGGGGCCCGCTCGCCCCACACCCCCTCAAACCTCTCGAAGCCCGGTATGGACTTGGCCGCCATGGTGCGCAGCGGCCCCGCCGCCACCAGGTTGACCCGGACGCCCTGCGCGCCGAGGTCGCGGGCCAGGTACCGCGCGCACGACTCCAGGCCGGCCTTGGCCACTCCCATCCAGTCATAGCCAGGCCAGGCCACGCTCGCGTCGAAGTCGAGGCCGACCACCGACCCGCCGCCGCCCATCAGCGGCAGCGCGGCCATCGTGATCGCCTTCAGCGAGTACACCGACACCTGCACGGCGGTCGCGACGTCAGGCCACTTGGTGTGCAGGAAGTTCCCGCCGAGCGCCTCGGCGGGGTTGGCGTACGCGATCGCGTGCAGGACGCCGTCGAGGCCATCCACGTGCGCGGATACCCGTCCGGCCAGCGAGGAAAGGTGGTCATCGTCGGTCACGTCGAGCTCAAGGACCGGCGGTGGCGAGGGAAGCCGCTTCGCGATCCGCTCGACCAGGCTCAGCCGGCCGAACCCGGTGAGCACCACGGTCGCGCCCTCCTGCTGCGCCACCCGCGCCACGTGGAACGCGATCGAGGCGTCGGTGATGACCCCCGTGACCAGGATCCGCTTGCCAGCCAGGATTCCCATGACACCCTCACTCCCCTGCCAGATCGGCGCCCACCTCAACAGCCTGCCAAGCCAGGACCGGAGTACTAAATGGCCTGCGTCACGAAGCTACCGCGCAGCCGGTTGTTGGTTTGCGACAACCAGCCTCAGTGCCCCATGCCCAGCCCGCCGTCGACCGGGATGACCGCGCCGGTGATGTAGGCCGCGTCCTCACCGGCCAGGAACGCCACGGCCGCAGCCACCTCGTCCGCCGACGCGTACCTGCCGAGCGGGACCGCGGCCAGGATGGCGGCCTTCCTGTCCTCCGGCAGGCCTGCCGTCATGTCGCTGTCCACGAAACCCGGCGTGACCACGTTCGACGTGATGCCGCGAGAGCCGAGCTCGCGGGCCAGGGACCGGGCCAGGCCGACAAGCCCGGCCTTTGACGCAGCGTAATTGGCCTGCCCGGCCGAGCCGTAAAGACCGACGACGGACGAGATGAAGATCAGCCGGCCGCGGCGCATCCGCATCATGCCGCGCACCGCCCGCTTGGCCACCCGGTACGCGCCGGCCAGATTCGTGTCGAGCACCTCGGCGAAGGCGTCCTCGCTCATCAGCGCGAGCAGCTGGTCGCGGGTCACGCCCGCGTTAGCCACCAGCACCTCCACCGGACCCTGGTCCGCCTCCACCGCCCCGAATGCCGCGTCGACCGACGCCGCATCCCTGACGTCGCAGCGGACCACCGCCAGCCCTTCCACCGGGTCCCCAGAGCGGGAGGTCACGGTGACGCTGTCGCCGCCCGCCGCCAGCCGCCTGGCGATGGCCAGCCCGATCCCCCGGTTTCCCCCCGTCACCAGCACCGAATGTCCCACCCGCACCTCTCCTTCCGCGCTCGGTTGCCAGGAGATGACCGCTCAGTGTACGGCGGGCTGAGGTTTCTGGAGGTAAAAGGATGCCGCGGTCCTGAGGTGCCGGGTGCGGGACAGCTCCCCCGGGGCCAGCACTCCCCGCGGCGGCTAGCATCTGGTGCCGTGGATGATGACCAGGGGCGGATCGATCCCCAGTTCACCGCGCTCCCGCTGCGGGATCTCGCGGATGCGGCGCTCGCGCAGGCCAGGGCGCTAGGCGCCCAGCACGCTGACTTCCGCGCCGAGCGCATCAGGGGGCAGTACATCGCCATGTCCGACGGGAACCTGCAAGGGTCGGCGGATGCCGACGACGCCGGCCTGGCCGTCCGCGTCGTCGTCGACGGCACCTGGGGCTTCGCCTCGGCCGTGGACCTGGACCCGGATTCGGCGGCCCAGGCGGCGCGGCAGGCCGTCGAGGTCGCCAAGGTCGCCGCCGCGATGAACACCGAGCCCATCGAGCTCGCCCCCGAGCCCGCCCACGGCGAGGTGACCTGGGTATCGGCCTACGAGATCGACCCGTTCACGGTCGCCATCGCCGACAAGGTCGCGCTGCTCGCCGACTGGAGCAACGCTTTGCTCGCCCACGCCGCAGTCAGCCACGCGGACGCGGCCCTCCAGCAGGTCATGGAGTGCAAGTTCTACACCGACGGCGCGACCACGGCCACCCAGCAGCGGGTCCGCCTGTACCCGGCGCTCACCGCCATCGCGGTCACCGACGACGGCAGGTTCGACAGCATGCGGACGCTGGCGCCGCCCGCCGGGCGCGGTTATGAGTACCTGATCCCGGGTACGTCAGGCGCCGGCTGGGACTTCGCCGCCGAGCTGGCCGAGCTTCCTGAGCTGCTCGCGGCCAAGCTCCGCGCCCCTTCGGTCGAGCCCGGCCACTACGACCTGGTGGTCGACCCGTCCAACCTCTGGCTCACCATCCACGAGTCGATCGGCCACGCCACCGAACTGGACCGGGCGCTCGGCTACGAGGCCGCCTACGCCGGGACCTCCTTCGCCACCCCGGACAAGCTCGGCAACCTCCGGTACGGGTCGGAGGTCATGCACGTCACCGGCGACCGCACCGTCGAGCATGGCCTGTCCACCGTCGGCTACGACGACGAGGGGGTGGCCAGCCAGTCCTGGGACCTGATCAGCGACGGCATCCTGGTCGGCTATCAGCTTGACCGGCGGATGGCACAGCGGTGCGGGTTCGGCCGTTCCAACGGGTGCGCGTTCTCCGACGGCCCCGGCCACGTGCCGCTCCAGCGCATGGCGAACGTGTCGCTGCGGCCGGGTCCGCCCGGCGCCCCGTCCACCGAGGACCTCATCGCCGGGGTGACGGACGGGATCTACGTGATCGGCGACAAGAGCTGGTCCATCGACATGCAGCGGTACAACTTCCAGTTCACCGGCCAGCGGTTCTTCAAGATCAAGAACGGCAGGCTGGCCGGGCAGCTGCGCGACGTCGCCTACCAGGCCACCACCACCGACTTCTGGGGGGCCATGGAGGCGGTCGGAGGTCCGCAGACCTACGTGCTCGGCGGCGCCTTCAACTGCGGCAAGGGCCAGCCCGGCCAGATCGCCCCGGTCAGCCACGGCTGCCCGGCCGCGCTAATGCGGGGCGTGCGGATACTCAACACGGCGGAGGAGGGAGCGGTATGACCACCGGGCTGCCTCCGCAGGAGGCCGTGGAGCGCGCGCTGGCCGCGGCCCGTGGCCACGACTGCGTGGTGATCGCCGAGGAGACCTCCGAGGCTAACCTCCGCTGGGCGGCTAACACCCTGACCACCAACGGCGTGTCCCGCTCCCGGCAGCTCACCGTCATCGCCATCGACCGCGGCGCCGGCGGCGCGAAGGTCGGCGTGGTCTCCCGGGCCGGGGTCCGTCCTGATCAGGTCGAGGACGTGGTCCGTGAGGCAGAGCACGCGGCCGCCGAGGGAACGCCCGCCGAGGACGAGGCGCAGCTGCCCGGACCGGGGAACAACGAGTCGTTCGGCGTAAATAGCACGGAACCCGCCTGGGACGACACGCCTGGGCGGACGGATATAGGCGTGCTGCGCGACTTCGCGGCCGCGCTCGGCCAGACCCTGCGCGAGGCCGAGGCGGCGGGCCGCAAGCTGTACGGGTTCGCCGAACACGGACTGGTCAGCACGTTCCTCGGTACCTCGGCCGGGCCGCGGCTGCGGTACGACCAGCCTGCCGGGCGGATCGAGCTGAACGCGAAATCGGCCGACATGGTGCGTTCGGCCTGGACCGGGACGGCGACGCGCGACTTCACCGACGTGAACATCGCCGGCCTTGACGCCGGGCTCGCCGAGCGCCTCGGGTGGGCCGAGCGCTCGGTGCCGCTGCCGCCGGGCCGGTACGAGACGCTGCTGCCGCCCACCGCCGTATCCGACCTGCTCGTCTACCTGTACTGGCAGGCGGGCGCGAAGGATGCCGTCGACGGGCGGACGGTGTTCAGCAAGCCGGGCGGTGGCACGCGGGTCGGCGAACGGCTGTCCACGCTGCCGGTCACGCTGTCCAGCGACCCGCGGGCGGCCGGGCTCGGCTGCGCGCCGTTCGTGATCGCGCACACGTCGGGTGCGAACGACTCGGTGTTCGACAACGGGCTGCCGCTGCGCCACACCTCGTGGATCAAGGACGGCTCGCTGGCGGCCCTGCACTCCTCGCGGCACTCGGCCGCGCTGGCCGGGCTGCCGGTCACGCCGTCCATCGACAACCTGACCTTCGCCGCCGCGCCCGCCGGGGACGCCCCGCTGCCCTCGATGCAGTCGATGATCGCCTCGACTGGACGCGCGCTCCTGCTGACGTGCCTCTGGTACATCCGCGAGGTGGACGCGCAGACCCTGCTCCTCACCGGCCTCACCAGGGACGGCGTCTACCTGGTCGAGAACGGCGAGGTGGTCGGCGCGGTGAACAACTTCAGGTTCAACGAGTCCCCGGTCGCGATGCTGGGACGCCTGCTGGAGGTCGGTGCCACCGTGCCGACGCTGCCGCGCGAATGGGGCGACTGGTTCAATCGCGCCGCGATGCCCCCGGTACGGGTCGAGGGCTTCAACATGTCGTCGGTGAGCCAGGCCAGCTGATCCCGGCCGACCGCGTATCGCCTGGGCTTGCTTATAGGCATACGGTGGAGGGATGAGGGTAGGGCACGCCAGCCGCGCGCGGGAATCGGTGCACCTGGTGACCCAGGCGCAGCGCTCCCTGTCCGACGACATCGCCTACCGGCAGCGCAGGTACCTGCTCATGATGGGCATCCGCGCGGGCTGCTTCGTGGTCGCCGTCGTCATGTTCATCAATCATCTCGGCTGGCTGACCGCCATCCCCGCAGTGGGCGCTATCGTCATTCCGTATTTCGCAGTTGTGTTCGCAAACGGCGGCCGCGAGCCTAGCAACACGCGCGGCTTCATGGAGTACCGGCCAAACCTGCCGACTACCCGACAGCGGCCCGGGCCGCCGCCCGATGGAAACAGCGGCGTAAACAACGGGCACGCCGAGTGGCCGCGCCCGAGCGACAACTGATTCGGCCTGCTCAGCCCTGTCCCGAGATCTGGTTGTAATTGGGTCTTGACACACAGGGGGGAGTTTCCGTGTAGCATTCATATCGGTGCTCTGGTCCCCCGTCGGGGCACCGCTGCCGGCGTTCCGGGCCCCCGTCGGAACGCCGATGATCGCGACGCCGGGTGGTTTGCCCCCGTAGCCACCCGGCGTCGCCCTATACTCGCCGCCTTTGGGCGGCTTCGCATTGGCTCGCAATGCTTGTCCGGGGGGACGACCCCCCGTACCCCCCGCGTGGCTCCCTCGCCGTGGGGGTGCTGTTCGTTGGCCGGCTTCCCTCGCCGTGGGGTGCTGTTCGTTGGCCGGCTTCCCTCGCCGTGGGGTGCTGTCCGTTGGGCGGCTTCCCTCGCCGTGGGGTGCTGTTCGTTGGGCGGCTTCCCTCGCTGTTCGGGGTGGACGTGGGCTGTTTGTCCGCTCAGGGGGGGCTGGGCTTGGGCTGGCTGCCGGCTCGGAGGGGGGTGGGCTTGGGCTGGCTGCCGGCTCGGAGGGGGCTGGGGCACCCCACGAGTAGTCGGCCCGGACAAGCCAGACAGATGGTCACCAACCGGCGGTGCGGCACCCCTTGGAGGCGGGCCGCAGGAACCCGGCGCGGGTAACCGCTCACGCGGTGGCGACCCCATGGAGGGTGGACCCGGACAGCGCTGCGCGGAGTGGAAGGAGTGGCGGTCGTGCGCCGTCCTCCCGGGACGGCGGGTGCCGTCGGGCCGTCTCCTGGCCGGATGCGCCGCTTGCCTGCATCTGGGGACTATTTCCATGGTTGATCAGGGTCTTGTGGTTGATTGGGGGTACAGGAATGCGCGGGATCAACCGCTAAGCCCGGATCCACCACAATGGCCGGACCTCGGTAGAGCAACCCCTGCCGAACGGCACTGGCGGGCGTGCCGTCGACGCCGACGGTTCTGGCGAACGCCGCGGCTGCGGCTTGGCGGGACGGCTCGGTGGCGGGCGGGGTTTACTGGTGGTGCGGGTGGTGCTTTGGGGGTGGGTGGTGAGGGTGGGGAGTCGGGTGGGGGCGTGGCTATCGGCGTGGTGGGCGGGATCATGGGAGGGACGGGGTTTGCATTTTGTATTCCGTCCCGGGTGAAGTGTTCGGAGGTTCCTAACTGGGGGCGCTGATCGCGCGGAGAGGGCGCAGGAAGGTCTCGGGTGTTTTCGTTAGGGGCGCGGGCAAAAGACCCGGGGAATGAGCAGGGGGTACTTGCTATTGGACCGGTTAATGCCACATCGTGGGAAAGGATGGGGGTTATTCGGTCTTGCGGAACTCGGCTATGGCTATGGCCAGCATCGTCACGCCCATAACGGCCACCATGGCGATAGATAGTCCCACTGGGACAAGCCAGCCGTCCCAGGTAATGCCAGGGCTCAGCGCGGCAGCCGCGGCCGGACTGACCGACAGGTGTTCGAATACCGCGTGGCGCATCGGGGCGACGACGTAGGTCAGCGGGTCGATGCGGGTCAGCACGGTCAGCCAGGCAGGAAGCCCGTTCAGCGGGTAAAGGGCGCCGGACAGGAAGAACAGCGGCAGGACGACCATCTGGGTGAGCGCCATGAAGGCCTGGATCTTCTTGATCCGAGCCGCCATCATCACCCCGAACGCGGTCAGCGTGAACGAGAGCAGCAAGAGCTCACCGACCAGGGTCAGCAGCAGCGTGGGCGAGTAGGGCACGTGAGCCACGCCGGCGAGGATCAGGAAGATGATCCCCTGGAAGGTGGCTACCGTGGCGCCCCCCAGGCACTTGCCGACCACGATCGACCACCGGCGCACGGGCGCCACCATCATCTCGGCCAGGAAGCCGAACTCCCGGTCCCAAACGATCGACGAGGCCGAGAAGATCGCGGTGAACAGCACCGACATCGCGAGCACGCCCGGGTAGATGAACGTCCTGAAGTCCACCCCGGCCGGCAGGCCGGCGGAGGCGAGCCTGGACAGGCCGGTGCCGAGCACGAACAGGAACAGGACGGGCTGCACCAGGGCCGTGATCGCCCGCAGCCGGTCGCTGCGGAACCTGATCAGTTCGCGGCGCCAGACGATGCTGGCAGCGCGCATGTCGTGGCGCAGGCTGCGCTCGGGAACCGCGACCCGGATCGCTTGGGTGAGGGCTCGTTCCTCGTCCTCGAACGTGTCCTGCGGTGCGGTTTCTTGAGCTGTCATCGTGCGCTACCTCCTGCCGAACCGCGTCGCGATCATGCGGTTGCGGTCCGCGACCGATGCCTCGGCATCACGGATCGTCTTACCCGTGTACGACATGAACACGTCGTCCAGGGAGGGCCGGGATACGCTTACCGACCGGATCGTTACGGGCAGGGTCGCGAACAGCCGGGGCACGAAGTGCTCGCCCGCCTCCACGGAGAACGTCACCAGTCCCTCGTGCATCTCCGCCTCGATGCCGAACTCATCGGCCAGCGCGCGGATGGCCGCCGCGTCGTCGGCCGTGCTGATCTGCACCCGGTCCTTGCCGACGGAGGCCTTCAGCGCCTCAGGGGTGTCGATGGCGACGATCTTGCCGTGGTCGATGATGGCGATCCGGTCGCAGTTCTCCGCCTCGTCCATGTAGTGGGTAGTGAGGAAGATCGTGATGTCCTCGCGCTTCTTCAGGCCGTTGATGTACTCCCAGATCGATACCCGCGTCTGCGGGTCCAGACCCACCGTCGGCTCGTCGAGGAACAGCACCCGCGGCGCGTGCAGCAGGCCGCGGGCGATTTCCAGCCGACGCTGCATGCCGCCGGAGTAGGTGGCCACCACGCCGTCCCGCCGCTCCCACAGCCCGACCATCTCGAGCACCTGGCGCAGCCGCGGCCCGAACGCCACCTTCGGCACCCCGTACAGTTCGGCGTGGAACCGCAGGTTCTGCTCTCCGGTCAGGTACCCGTCCAGCGTGCTGTCCTGGAACACCAGGCCGATATTTCGGCGCACGGTGTCCCGTTCCTTGACCACGTCGTGCCCTGCCACCCTGGCGATACCCGAGGTCGGGTCCGCCAGGGTGCACAGGATCTTGATCGTGGTGGACTTGCCGGCGCCGTTCGGCCCTAGGAAGCCGAACGTCTCGCCGGTCTCCACCTCGAAATCGATGCCGCGGACGGCTTCGATCTCGCCGTACTTCTTGGTCAGCTTGCTGACCGAGACCGCTGGGGTCACTCGTGGGTGTCCTCTTCCGCTTCCTCGTCGTCTGCCGCGAGGATACGGTACAGGGCCTTGCGCGTGTCGGCCAGGATCTTACTGGCCTGCTTGACCTGGGCCGGCGTGCCAGCCTGCGCCACCTGCATGGTGGCCATGGTGACCTGCCTGGTCAGGGCGTGCAGCTGGAACATGGCGTCGTCGACGCTGCCCGTCACGGCGTCCCAGGATGCCCTGAGCTCGTCGGCGTGAGCCGTGACGTACTCCCGGCCCTCGTCGGTCAGCGTGTAATTGCGGCGCCGGTCCTCGCCGGCCTCGGCGCTGATCAGGCCCTCGTCCTCCAGTTGCTGGAGCGCCGGGTAAACCGACCCCGCACTCGGCCGCCACACGCCCTGCGTGCGCGTGCCGATCTCCTGGATGAGCTGGTACCCGTTCCACGCCTGGCCCTCGGCCAGCAGGTCGAGGATCGCCGCGCGGACGTCACCGCGCCGGACGCGCCGGCCGCGGACCGCGAACCCGCGGCCCATCTCCGGCGGCCCGAACGGCCCGCCGCGCATCTTGAACTGAACCGGACCGCCGGGCATCCAGGGCCGGGGGCCAGCCCAGGGTCCGGGACCCGGACCGGGGCCGCCGCGCATCCGGGCGCGCCCCCGCAGATGCTCCCGGTGGTGATGACCTTCCCGGGGATCGTCCCAATCTTCGTCGTGCATTGCTTGACTCCTTCAAGTATGTCTAGATCGCTTCTCGATCTCTGTCGTTAGGTCAACGATATATCGATATCGATCACATGGCAAGTCCGAGTTCACGATCTTTTTCTGCCGAACGAGCGGTGGTGACTCCCCCGGGCCAGCCAGGGCGGCAGGGTGTCAAGCGTTCGTTTCTTAGTCGGCGACGATCGAGTAGGCGACCACGCCCCGGCGCATAGCGTCGATGGCAGCGCGAGCGGTCGCGGACAGTGCTGGCCCCCGGGGGGACGACCCCTCCGGGGGGACGACTGGCGCGCGTTCGGAAGGCTCGGGGGCGGCGGCTATCTGGTCTAGGAGGTCGATGAGCTGCTTGACGGAGCGGACGAAATCTCCCGGGGTCAGGTCGGGGGCGCCGTCGAGGACGCTCTCCAGGCTGTCGCCTCGCGCCCAGCGGTAGGCGGCCCAGGCGAAGCCCAGGTCGGGCTCGCGCAGGAACGACAGCTCGTTATCCTTCTCGAGCTGATCCAGCTCGCCCCAGATCCTGACCATCGCGGCCAGCGCTTCGGGCACGCGGCCCTTCGGCAGCCTGGGCGGGTGGGGGTCATCGGGCTGGCGTGACTCGAACGACAGGGCGGATACGCACGCGGCCAGCTCGGCCGGGTTCAGGCCGTCCCACAGGCGCAGGCGCATGCACTCGGCCGCCAGCAGGTCACGCTCGTTGTACAGGCTGGCGAGGCGGTGGCCTTCGGCGGTGACCGTGTCCCCGGCCAGGTAGCCGAGCCGTTCGAGGACGGCGCACACCCGGTCGAACGTGCGGGCGATCACGTGCGAGCGCCCGGCCATCCTGCGCTCCAGGTCATCGGTCTCGCGCTTGAGCCGCCGGTACCGTCCGGCGTACCTGGCGTGGTCCTCGCGGTCCGGGCAGTCGTGGCACGGATGCCGCCGCATCCGCCGCCGCAACTCCGCTACCTCGTCACCAGGATCGCTGGCGGCCCCGCCACGGGCCCGGTCCCCGCGGCGGGTACGGGAGTCGCCGTCGCGGGCGTGGGAGGCCAGGTCCTCCCCAGGGGGGCTATCGGGGGAAGGTTCCCCCGATGATCGGGGGGTTCCGGGGGGTCGCTCCCCAGGGCTGGCACGGCCAACCCTGTTCCGCAGGGTGGCTATCAGGTCCCGGCGGTGCTGCGGTGAGCGGGGGCTGAACGAACCTGGGATCCGGATCTTGTCGATGACCTCGGCTGGCACCGGGAAATCGGCCAGGCTGAGCCGCTTCACCTGGCGGCCCTCGGTCAGGACCAGGGGGCCAGGCCCTCCGGCCGCGGCCGGGTCGGGGCGGGGGGCCGGGTGCAGGCCGCGCTGGAGGACGACCGCCAGGCCGGCGCGCCGGCCGCCCGGCACGCGGATGATGTCACCCGGGCGCAAGAGCGACAGGGACCTGGCGGCTTCAGCCCGGCGTGAGGTAGCACGGGCGCGAGAGAGATCGCCCTCTCGTTCGGACAAATGGGAGCGGATCTCCGCGTATTCGGCGAAATTGCCTTTCTCGCAGGTCATGGCGGCGGCGAGTTCGGCCATGGCCTGGTGGTTCTTCCGGATCTGCCGGGCCAGGCCGGTGACGCCCCGGTCGGCCTGGAACTGCGCGAACGAGGACTCGAGCAGGCGCGACGCCCTTTCCCGCCCGGCCCAGCCGGTCAGGTTGACGGCCATGTTGTAGGAGGGCCGGAAGCTGGAGTTCAGCGGGTAGGTCCGGGTGCTGGCCAGGCCGGCCACGGCCGAGGGGTCCATCCCCGGCTGCCACAGCACCACCGCGTGGCCCTCCACGTCGATGCCGCGCCGGCCGGCGCGTCCGGTGAGCTGGGTGTACTCGCCCGCGGTGAGGTTCGCGTGCGTCTCGCCGTTCCACTTGTCGAGCTTCTCGATGACCACCGTCCTGGCGGGCATGTTGATGCCGAGCGCGAGCGTCTCGGTCGCGAACACCGCTTGGACCAGCCCCGCGGCGAACAGTTCCTCGACGACCTCCTTGAAGGCGGGCAGCATCCCGGCGTGGTGCGCCGCGATCCCGCGCCGCAGGCCCTCCAGCCATTCGCCGTAGCCGAGGACGTCCAGATCTTCCTTCGGGATGTCGGCGGTACGCCGCTCCGCCGTCTGCTGGATGGCCTGGGCCTCCTCCGGCGTGGTCAGCCGCAGTCCGGCGTTCAGGCACTGCTGCACCGCCGCGTCGCAGCCCGCCCGGCTGAAGATGAAGGTGATCGCGGGCAGCAGCCCGGCGTTGTCCAGGCGCGAGACGACGTCGGGCCGGTACGGCAGCGGGACGCGGCGCGGGCGCCGGCCGCCCCGGCCCGGCCGAACCGGGGCCTTGCGCTCGATCCAGGTGTCCCGCTGGGCCACCCGGAGCAGTTCGGGGTTGACCCGGGCGTGCTCGTCGTCGATGAACAGGTCGTACAACCGGTGCCCGACGAGCACGTGCTGCCACAGCGGCACCGGCCGGCGCTCGTCCACGATGACCGTCGTGCCGCCGCGCACCCCGTCCAGCCAGTCGCCGAACTCCTCGGCGTTGCTCACCGTCGCGGACAGCGCGGCCACCAGGACGGACTCGGGCAGGTGGATGATCACTTCCTCCCAGACCGCGCCGCGGGACCTGTCCGCCAGGTAGTGCACCTCGTCCAGGACGACGTAGCCGAGGCCGGCCAGGGCGGCCGATCCCGTGTACAGCATGTTGCGCAGCACCTCGGTGGTCATCACCACTACGGGCGCGTCGCCGTTGATGCTGTTGTCCCCGGTGAGCAGCCCCACGGTCGCGGCGTCGTACCGGCGGACCAGGTCGGCGTACTTCTGGTTGGACAGCGCCTTGATCGGCGTGGTGTAGAAGCACTTGCGCCCCTGGGCGAGCGCCAGGTGCACGGCGTACTCGCCGACCACCGTCTTGCCCGAACCGGTGGGCGCGGCCACGAGCACGCCGCGCCCCTCGCCGAGCGCGCGGCAGGCCTCCAGCTGGAAATCGTCGAAGCCGAAGCCGTAAAGCCCGCGGAAGGAGGCAAGCTCGGGGTCCTTGGGTTCAGACTGCCGTTCGCGGGACGCGGCGTGCCGTTCCGCCGGAGTAGCCATGTGTTCCAGACTAGGGCCGCGGCGCAGCCGGGCCGTCAGTTAGGCCGTCAGTTGAGGCTGTCGTGTGCCTGCGTCTCGTCGGCTTCGATCGGGGACAGCTCGTAGTCGGACAGATTCGCGTACGGGTCCGGGTGCCGCCTGGCGCGGCGCCGGTCGTTCTGCCACACGATGAACTCGGCCACCTCGACCAGCGCCACGCAGCACCCGCCGAGGATCAGCATGGTGGACGGGTCCGGGCTCGGGTTGGCGATCCCGGCGATCAGGAAGACGCAGAAGATCATCACCCGGCGCCACTTCCTGAAGCGCTGGTGGGTCAGGATGCCGGCCAGGTTCAGCATGACGATGAGCAGCGGGACCTCGAACGCGATCCCGAAGGCGATCATCATCGTCGCGACGAAGCTCATGTACTGGTCGACCTCGACGATGTTCGCCACCCCGGTGGGGGCCAGGTCGAGCAGGTAGTGCATCGACCGGCCCAGCGACCAGTAGGCCAGCAGGTTACCGGCCAGGAACAGCGGAACGGCCGTGCCGATGAACAGGTAGCCCCACCGCTTCTCCCTGGCGTACAGGCCGGGCGCGATGAACGCCCAGATCTGGTAGAGCCAGACCGGCGAGGACACGATCACCGCGACGATCAGGGCGACCTTCACGTGCAGGTAGAAGGGGTCGATCGGCCCGTCGAGGGCGAGTTCGTTGACGCCGAGGGTGTGGCAGCCGCTGTAGCCGCGGACCGTCGCGGAGCACAGCGGCCGCTCGATGATGCGCCAGACCGGGCTGAAGAAGATGAACCCGACGATCATGCCCGCGCCCAGGGCCAGCACAATCTTGACGACCCGGTTCCGCAGCTCGCGGATGTGATCCATGAGCGGCATGCGGCCCTCGGGGTTCTGCTGGCGCTGCTGGCGCACGAAACGCTCGCCGACAATGCGGGCACCCGCGATGGCGCTGGGGAGTTTGGCCATGACCGCTTCCGGCAGTAGGGCTGACGGGCAGGCGGCCTAGCCGGGCTGCTGCGTCCGGCCGGGCTCTGACACCGCCCCGGCCTGCACGGCCGAGGAGGAGGCCTCCATGGTCGCCGAGCGCTGCAGATCACGGATCTGCTGCTGCAGCGCGTCGATCTGGGACTGCTGGTCGGGCTGGGCAGACGCCGCGGCCAGCTGCACCTGCGGGAAGGCCTGCGCCGGGTCCGGCTGGCCCTGGAACGGGCTGCCGACGGGAGGCTCATCGCCGTGCAGGCTGCCGACCTCGGTCTTCAGGATGCGCATCGACTTGCCGAGGGAACGAGCCGCATCCGGCAGCTTCTTGGACCCGAACAACACAATCAGTACAACGGCGACGATCAGCACCTTCCAGGGGCTGTCGAAAAGGTCACCAATCATGTCCGCCCTCTTCAGCAGGAGACGTCTTGCAGCCGAGTCTACACGCCGCCCTTGGGGGATACCTTTGGTGCAAGCGGACGGCGTGCAGCTGCTCGTAATTCGGCGCCGTCCGCCAGGCGGACGGGTTAACCGGCCGGTAATTTGGCGTAGTTCGCCAGGGCCGCGGTGGCCGCGTCGCGGATCTCGGCCGCCAGGGAAGGCGGCGAGATGACCCGGCCGTCCTCGCCGAGGCGCAGCGCCAGCCGCCGCACCCAGCCGGTATCGGGGGTGCGCAGCACCGCGCGCAGCCTTCCGTCCTCCAGGTCGGTCACCGACTCGCACGGGTAGTACTCCGCCACCCAGCGCCCGTGAGCGGACAACTCGAGTTCCACGCGCACGTCGTCGTCCGACGGACGGAACAGGCCCTGGTCGACGTCCCGGTGCTCGGCCTCGGCCGGCGCCGACGCAGGAACGTCGAGCACCTCGAGCGCGAGCACCCGGTCCAGCCGGAACAGCCGCACCCCCTCGGCGCGCAGGCACCAGCCCTCGAGGTACGGCCGCCCCTCCACGACCAGTATGCGCATCGGGTCCACGTCGCGTTCGGTCGCCTCGTCCTGGCCCCGGCCGCAGTACCGCAGGTGCACCCGCCGCCCCGCGGCCAGCGCGGCGCCGATCTGGGCGGCCACTCCTTCCGCCCCGCCGCCGTCCGGCATGTCGACCTGCACGGCGACCTGGGCGCTGACCGCGGCGGCCTCCCCGGCGGCCGCCTCGAGCTTGGCGATCAGCCTGGACGTGGCCGACCGGTCCTCGAGCCCCGGGACCTCGGTCAGCATCCGGAGCGCGACGAGCAGCGCGCTCGCCTCGTCGACGGCCAGCCGGAGCGGGCGGCCGATGGATTCGGCCTGGCTCACGACGATCTCGCCGCCCTCGTAGGACAGGTCGATCGGGCAGTAGGGATCGGGGGCGCGCAGTTCGACGCACCACAGCAGGTTCAGGTCGTCGACTAGCTCGCGCTCGCTGACCCCGAACGCCGCCGCGGTCTCGGCGAGCCCGACCACCTTCCTGCTCACCACGTACGGGACCAGGGCGAGCAGCCGCTGGAGCCGTTCCGTCGAGGTGACCGACGTGCTCATGCCAGTACCCCCTTGAACTTGGCGATCACGGCCTCGCGCAGGTCGGGAGGGTCGAGCACGACCACGTCCGGCCCGAAGGTGGCGGCGTAGTCGGCGAACGCCCCCACGTCGGCGAAGCGCGTCGTCACCAGATCCCAGCCCGGCCCTGCCTCGCTGCCCGGCCTGTCGTCGGCCTGCACCGAGAGCGCGTGCCTGCGCACGCCGAAGCCGGTGCCCGACCGGACCCGCAGCACGGCGGTGCGGTCGGCCGCGGGCGCGGAGTCCCAGTCGCGGACCAGCTCACGGACGTCCGTCTTGTCCGGCACGATCACGCTGCCCGGCGGGCCGCAGAACTTGACCGGCCCGGAGATCCGGCCCAGCCGGAACACCCGGGTCGCCTCCCGCATGCGGTCCCAGCCCGCCACGTACCAGCGCCCGTGCCAGTTAACCACGCCCCACGGCTCAAGCTCGCGCCGCTGCGGTTCGCTCCGGCCCGCGGCGCGATGACTGAACGTCACGGGCCTGCGGTCCCTGACCGCCTCCCACAGGGGGGCGAACGCCGGCTCGGGAGTGCCCAGCCTGGGCTCGATGTCGCTGCGGGCCTCCCCCGCGTCGGTGCTGGCCTGCGACGCGCGGAGCTTCAGCACCGCCCCCGCGGCCGCGCCTTCGAGCTGGGCCCTGCTCCAGACCCGCGCGGCCAGGCCGAGCACGGCCGCCTCGTCCGCCTCGAGGCGCAGCTCGGGCAGCTCGTACGCCTGACGCCTGATCCGGTAGCCCGGATCGTCGTCGAACGGGTGGTTGTAGCCGGTCTCCAGCGGCACGCCGAGCTCGCGGAGATCCTCCTTGTCCCGCTCGAACATCCGCTTGAACAGGTCATCTGGTTCCGGGTAGCCCGGCACCGCCGTCCGGATCTGTTCCGCGGTGAGATAGCGCCTAGTGGACAAGAGGCAGACGACAAGGCCGAGCAGGCGCTCGGTCTTGCGTTTCGACATGGCCCCTCCAAACCTCCAAGGCCCTCCCCCGTGGCACCATGCTAGTCCGGGGGGACGACCCCCCTGGACCCCCGGTCTTGGGGGACTGCCCGTCCCCCAAACCCCCTGGCCCCCTGGCCCTGGCGGCTAGGCTCCGGTGAGTGATCACATGGCGGAACGGCGTGGTCAGCGGGACGCGGCGCGAGTGGCCTGGCGCGGTCGAGCTTGACGTGTCAGTGAACGGGGCTCCGGTCCTGGCCCTGGCCTACCCGGCGCTCACCGGCTGCCCCCGGCCCGGCGACCGGGTGCTGCTCAACACCACCGCGCTCGACCTGGGCCTCGGCACTGGCGGTTACGCGCTGGTCGTGGCGGTTCCCGACCGCCTGCCGCCCGACCCCGCGCCCGCGGGCCACCTGGTCAAGGGCCGGTATACGCCGCTGCAGGCGACGGTGCCCGGCGCGGATGAGCAGGGATCGCCATACCACGACGTGCTTCGCGACGCCGACGACCTCGGCGGGATGCCCGTGGTCGTGGCCGACCTGCACTCCGCTCTCCCGGCCGTGCTGGCTGGCCTATTCGCGGAGACCGAACGAGCGGCTGTTCCCGGACCGGGCTCTCCTGGCACCCCTCGCGTGGCCTACGTGATGCAGGATGGCGGGGCGCTGCCCGCCTGGTTCTCCCGCACCTGCGCGGAGCTTCGGGACGCGGGATGGCTGGCGGCGGTGATCACGACCGGGCAGGCGTTCGGCGGCGACCTCGAGACGGTCACCGTGCATACCGGGCTGCTCGCCGCCCGGCACGCACTCGGCGCCGACGTCGCGATCGTCACGCAGGGCCCCGGCAACCTCGGGACGGGAACCCGCTGGGGCTTCTCCGGGGTGGCGGCGGGCGAGGCGGTCAACGCCGCGGCGGCGCTCGGCGGGCACCCGGTGGCCTGCCTGCGGGTCAGCGACGCGGACCCGCGTGAGCGGCACCGCGGGATCTCGCACCACAGCCTGACCGCGTACGGACGGGTCGCGCTGGCCCGCGCCGACGTCGTCGTCCCGGACCTGCCTGGTGAGTTCGGCCGGACGGTCGCCGCCGAGGCGGCCCCGCTGGGCGGGCGTCACGCCCTCGTCACCGTCCCGGTCGACGGCCTGGAGGCGGCGCTGCGGTCGTGTCCGGCCCGGCTGTCCACGATGGGCCGCGGGCTGGACCAGGACCTCGCGTACTTCCTGGCCGCCGCGGCAGCCGGCCGCCAAGCCGGCCGGCTGCTCACCCGGCAATAGCGTCAGCTGGCGGAGTGCGCGAACGCGTCGAGGATGTCGACCACGTACACCAGCGTGTCGGTGCCCTTGATGCCCGCCTGGGACGCTCCGCCGCTGCCGTAGCCGTCCTTCGGCGGGATGACGAGGAGTACGCGGCTACCCACCGGCTCGCCGGCCAGGCCGGTGTCCCAGCCGGAGATCACCTGCGCGGGCGAATCCTGGAAGATGAAGCCGAACGGGGTGTCACTCGACCAGGAGGAGCCGAACACCTTCTTCGTCCGCCAGATGTAACCGACGTACTGGGCGATGACGTACTCCCCCTTGGTGATGGCCGGGCCCGTGCCCTTGATCAGCGTCTTCACCTGAAGGGTGGTCGGCGGAGCGGACGACGGGATGGTGACAACCGGAGCGTGGCCCGGCGTGGCGCTGACGGTCGGGAGGCCGTGCCCTCCGTTGGACTCCTGGGTGCCTGACGCGGACGCGGTGGCCGTGTACTCCTTGATCAGGTCGATGACGAACACGAGCGTGGTGTTACCGCCCACGCCGAGCTCGGCGTCACCCGAGGTGCCGTAGCCCTCCGCGGGCGGGATCACCGCGAGGACGCGGCTCCCGACCTTCTGGCCGGTCAGGGCGCTTTGCAGGCCGGGGATCATGCTGCCGCTGATGATCGCCGGGGTGCTGGTGTAGGTGCTCGCCTTCAGCGAGGCGCTCTTCCCCGTCCAGAAGTACAAGACAAAGTTCACGACCAGGGAATCCGACTTGACCCAGGTCGGGCCGGTGCCCTGGATGAGCGTCCTGACGTTGAGGGTGTTGCTCGCGTCGACCTTCGGGATGTTCACCGTAGGCGGTACGCCGAACTGTCCGGAGGCCGTGACCTTCGCGTTCGTGTTTACGCTCGCGCCCGCGGTCGAAGTCGGCACCGCGTTGGGCGACCCGCTGCAGCCGGCGAGGACCACGCAGGCAAGAACGGGAATGACGATAAGGCCTATCAAGCGTCGCATGAGAACCCTCGTATGTAATGGACGTCGGCGCAGACAGCCTACTGGCTGTTTCGGCCGCCGGCTCACATACCCGCGATGAGCTTTTCGACCCTCTCGTCCACTGAACGGAAGGGGTCCTTGCACAGGACGGTCCGCTGTGCCTGGTCATTCAGCTTGAGGTGCACCCAGTCGACGGTGAAGTCGCGCCGCTTCTCCTGGGCCCGGCGGATGAACTCACCGCGCAGCCTGGCCCGCGTGGTCTGCGGCGGGACCGACTTGGCCTCGAAGATGTCGATGTCGCGCGCCGCCCGCTCCACGAACCCCGCCCGCTGCAGCAGGTAGTACAGGCCGCGGCCGCGGTGCACGTCGTGGTAGGCCAGGTCGAGCTGGGCGACCCGCGGCGACGACAGCGGGAGGTCGTGCTTGGCCCGGTACCGCTCGATCAGCTGGTACTTGGTCACCCAGTCGATCTCGCGCGCGATTGCGTCGAGGTTGCCGGTCTCGACCGCGCCGAGCGCGCGCTCCCACATGTCAAGCACCCGTTTGCTGACCGGGTCGGCGCCGTTCTTGTCGGTGAAATCCTTCGCCCGGTTCAGGTACTCGTACTGGATATCGAGCGCACCGAGTTCGCGCCCGTTCGCGAGCCGGACCCGGCTGCGGCCGGTCATGTCGTGGCTGACCTCGCGGATGGCCCGGATCGCGTTGTCGAGGGTCAGGTCCCGCATGATCGCCCCGGCCTCGATCATCCTCAGCACCAGGTCGGTCGACCCCACCTTGAGCAGGGTGGTGGTCTCGCTCATGTTCGAGTCGCCGACGATCACGTGCAGCCGCCGGAACCGCTCGGCGTCCGCGTGCGGCTCGTCTCTGGTGTTGATGATCGGCCGCGACCGCGTCGTCGCGGACGAGACGCTCTCCCAGATGTGCTCGGCGCGCTGGCTGACGCAGTAGACGGCGCCCCTGGGCGTCTGCAGGACCTTGCCCGCCCCGCATATGACCTGACGGGTGACCAGGAACGGGATGAGGATGTCGGCCAGCCTGCCGAACTCGCCGTGCCTGCCGACCAGGTAATTCTCGTGGCAGCCGTAGGAGTTGCCCGCCGAGTCGGTGTTGTTCTTGAACAGGTAGATGTCCCCGGCGATGCCCTCTTCGCGGAGCCTGCGGTCGGCGTCGACCAGCAAGCCCTCCAGGATCCGCTCGCCCGCCTTGTCGTGCGCGACCAGGTCCAGGACGTTGTCGCATTCGGGTGTCGCGTACTCCGGGTGACTGCCGACGTCGAGGTAGAGCCGCGCCCCGTTCCTGAGGAACACGTTGCTGCTCCGGCCCCAGGACACCACGCGCCGGAACAGGTAGCGCGCCACCTCGTCGGGCGACAGCCGCCGCTGCCCGCGGAAGGTGCAGGTAACGCCGTACTCGTTCTCGAGCCCGAAGATTCGCCG
Source organism: Streptosporangiaceae bacterium (assembly GCA_035505275.1). Classification (GTDB taxonomy): domain Bacteria; phylum Actinomycetota; class Actinomycetes; order Streptosporangiales; family Streptosporangiaceae; genus Palsa-504. Next base: position 21,180 of record DATJQX010000077.1, read on the forward strand.
ATCCACACGCCAAGGCTACGTCGCGCCGTCGCCTGTTAACAGCACCGGCCGGGGTGGCCGGCCTAGCTCCCGTGTCCGGCCAGCAGGTTCTTGTCCCACACGAACACCGTGTACGGGCCGGCACGGTAGGTGCGCGCGGGCCGGCCGTAGGCCGCCAGCGCCGCGGGGTTCGGCTCCCAGTGGTTGAAGAAGCCGGACTGGCTGTCGGTGACCAGGAACGTCGGGTGGTACGAGGCCGGGTCGTACCACGATGGCTTCGACTCCCACAGGTCCGGCTGGAGGCCCCCGGGCAGCAGCGCCCTGACCGTGACCGCGCCGTCGCTGTCGACCGTCACGATGCTCGACAGCCAGTACCCGCCCACTCCCTCGGTCAGGTGGTGCTCGGCCAGGAACGAGGCAAGCTGCGCGTTGGCCGGCGGGGCGGACGGCTGGGCCGCGGCGTACCCCAGGCTGGCGGCGTAGCCGGCCAGCAGCGCTGACGCCACCCCGATGCGCCAGGTGGCACCGCGGACCCAGGCCGGGCGGCCGACCTCGCCGCCGAGCAGGCGGGCCGCCAGCGTCCGGCCGGCCAGGACCGCGCCGAACGGCAGCACGACCGCGAACTCCCGCGCGTTCAGGTCGGTCGCGTCGGCCAGCGTGCTCGGGATGTAGACGAGCACGTTGACGACCATCGCGACGAGCAGGACCTGGCTGACCAGGTCGGGCCAGCTGAAGAAGTGCCTCGCCACCCGGCAGATCGCCCAGGCGACAAGGGCCACCCCGGCCAGGTGGACGATGGCGAAGGTCATCTCCACGGCCGGCCCCTGGGGCCTGGCGCCGAACAGGGCGAGCAGCCCCTGGCCGGTGACCCGCGCGTGGCCGAGCCAGGTGTGCAGCGGGGCCAGCGTGTACCCGACCGGATGCAGGATGAACCCGCCACTGGCCCGGAGCAGCCGGTTAACCAGCGAGGCCGCGCCGTAGGCCAGGATCGCCGCAGCGGCCAGGTATACCTCGTACCGGCGCGCCCGCAGGATCGCTCCGAGCCATCCGGGTGAACCGCGGTCATGACGGCGAGCGGCGATCACGGCCCCGATGACGCGGATGGCGCACACCCCCACCAGGGGCACGATCCCGATCACGAGCACCAGCGGGTCAGCGACCAGCACCCACGCCAGGAGCACACCCACCAGGACAGGGACCCACCAGCGCAGCCTGGCGGCTTCGTCCCTGGCGCCGAAGTCGATGACCAGCCAGATGAGCATGAGCGGGACGGCGGTGCCGATGTGGCCGACGGACAGCAGCAGGACGAAGACCGCGACGCCGAGTTGGGGGGCGAACATGATCGCCGTGGTCAGGAGCACCCGCGGCCAGGCACCCGGCTGGGCGGTCGCGCCCCTGGCCAGCAAGGCGGCGACGAGGACGACGAGCGTGTAGGTCATCGCCGCGGCGACGTGGGCGGTGCCGGCGTGCAGGCCGATCAGGCGTTCCAGCATCGCGTACTGCGGCAGCTCGGTCGTGTAGAACGAGACGTCCGACAGGTACCAGCCGTGCAGGAGCACGTTGCCGTGCAGCATGTCCGAGGCCATCAGCAGGATGTTCGCCTCGTCGGAATTCTCCGGGTAGGTGCGCGACACCATGAGGTAGGCGACGAAGAGCAGGACCGCGGTCAGCGTCATGGCCGCCGGGACCAGCAGGCGGCGGGCAATGGCGTGTTCGCGGCTCGGTGCCCCGGTCGGCCGTGCGTGGCGGGCGGCGACCCTCGCGGTGCCGGGCGTGCCCCCGGGCGGCGCGGCGGACGTCTCCGGCGTCCCGCTTCTCGCCACGTCAGCCACCCTGTCTTGCCGGATGGTCGGGGCCCCGGCAGGCCTCGTATTCGCAAGTCACCTTCACGATGACCCTCACAGGGTAGTCTGGCATCGCCCTGGTAGGCCGCGCGCCTGGTCCAGGATTGCCGTTCCCGCCAGACAGCCACGGTGGAGGCACGCGGTTGCAGGTCACTCCGACGTCGGAAGAGGACGAATCCCTCCGCCAGCCCGAGGTATCGCCCTGGTCAAGATTGGACCGGCCGATCGTTCCCGGCGTGATTGCCTTCGTCGCCTGGCTCGGTTTCGCCCTAGCCCGCTTGCAGATCTGGGCCAACGGGAACCTGGGCAAGTTCATGCTGCTTGGTTCGGGGCGTACCGGGTTCACGAACCAGGCGCAGCTACCGTCGGGCGCGGTCATCTCCGACCCGAATGCCGCCGGGTATGACGGGCAGTTTTACTACCGGCTCGCGCTTGACCCGTTCAACTGGGCCAGGACCGCGTACGGCATCACGATGGACCAGTCCTACCGGTACACGCGCATCGGCTACCCGATCCTCGCCTGGCTGGTCTCGTTCGGCCAGCATCAGCTGGTCCCCTACGTCCTGGTCCTGATCAACCTGGCCGGCGTGGCGGCCATGGCCGTCCTGGGCGGCATGTTCGCGCGTGAGTCCGGCCGCCACGCCCTGTGGGGGCTGGCCTTCGCCGCGTACTTCGGCCTGGTCATCAGCGTGGGCCGGGACACCGCCGAGCCGGTCGCCGAGGCCTGCATGCTGGGCGGCCTGCTCGCCTACCGGCGGAACAGGTACCTGCTGGCCGCCGGGCTTTTCGCGTTCGGCGCCATCACCAGGGAGACCATCTTGTTCGCCCCGGCGGGGATCGCCGTGGTCCGGCTGGTCGAGATGGCCCGCCGGCGCGCCCGGCCCGGCCTGGCCGACGTAGCCTGGTTCGCTCCCGCCGTCGCCTACGGCGTGCTGGAGGTCGCCGTCCACTTCGTGGTCAAGGGGAAGTTCCCGCTCCTGGCGAGCACCAGCCGCAACCTGACGGAGCCGGGCAAAGCGCTGTACGACGCGCTCAGGTACGCCGTCGCCCACATCAGCACGCAGCACCTGAGCCCGATCGACATCGACCTGCTTGAATGGGCCACGCTGGCGGTCTTCATCGTGGCGGGGCTGGCCGTCATCGTGGTGACCACGGCCCCGGTGCACGAACGGCTGGCCTTCGTCTTCTTCGTTCTTGAGTTGCCCCTGCTGTCCAGCCAGATCTGGACCAGCACCTTCGGTGACGGGCGCTCGCTTATCGAGCCCTACCTCATGGCGCTGATCCTGCTGCTCGCGACGCCGCGGCGGTACCTCTCCTCGACCTACCTGGCCTGGATCGCCGCCTGCATCCTGCCCGCGCTGCTGGTGGTGGCCAGGCGCCGCATCCTGTACATGTGAGAGGTCAGGGGAGCTTCTTGAGCAGGTTGGTGTCCCAGACCATGACGGTATAGCCGTCGAAGCGATAGACCCGCTGCGGCGGGCCGAAGGTCAGGATCGCGGAGGCCTTGGCCTCGTGGAGCGGATCCGGCCCCCCCGCCACCACGAAGTTGGCGTAGTGCAGTGACGGGTCGTAGTTCAGGTCGTTGGTCTCCCACTGGTACGGAACCAGGGCGCCGTCCCGGGCCCGCGTCACGCCCGCGACCAGGACCCGGCCGCCGCTGGACACCGTGGTGCTATTGGCCTCCCAGTACCCGGCCAGCCCCGCGCGGAATCCGTGCCCGACCAGCCAGGCCACCAGCGGCTGGTTCACCGGCGGAGCCGGGGGCTGCGCTGCGCCGTACCCGAGCGCGGCGAGGTATCCGGCCACCACCACCGCGAGCGCGGGCCTGAGCGCTCGCGGGCCCGCCCGGAGCGCCGCCAGGGCCCGCCCGCCGAGCATCCGCGCGGCCAGCGCCGCACCGAACGGCAGCACCTCGGCCATCTCGCGCGCGCCCAGGACGTTATGGGTGTGCGTGCTGATCGCGTATGTGCCCAGGTTGATCACGATGGCCCCCGCGAGCAGAGCCACGGTGAGCTCGCCCGGGCGGAAGAAGCGCGCGACGGCGAGGCCCAGGCCCCAGAGCACCAGGACCGCTCCGGCCAGGTGGAATATCGCGAAGACCAGCGCAAGCCCCGAATGGGCGTCGAACACGTTCGCGCCGAAAAGCTCGAGGAACCCCTTGGCCATGACCACTGCTCCGTGCGGCCAGTTGCTGGCGGGCGCGGACCTGGTCCCGATGCGCCAGTCATGGAACCCACCGAGGGCCCGGATGACGTGGGGAGCCAGGGTGGCGAGCCCGGCCGCGATGACGGCCGCCCCGGCCAGGGATAGCTCGTACCAGCCCGAAGTCCGCTGGTCCCAGCCGCGGATCAGGTCCGCGAACGCTCGCAGGGCGCAGACCGCCACCAGCGGCGCGATAGCCGTGATGAGGACGATCGAGTCGGCCACCATCGTCCAGGCCAGGATGGCGCAGACGCCCGCCGGTACCAGCCAGGGCGGCCGCGCCTGCGGATAACGGTCGATCAGCAGCCAGGCCACCAGCACGGGCACCGCGGTACCCGTATGGTCCGGTGACAGCAGCACGACCGAGGTCGCGCTGAGCTGGGGGGCCATCATGATGCCCGCGGCGAGCAGCGCGCGGGTCATCCCCTCCCCGCCCTGGGCCCGGCCCTTGGCGAGCAGCGCGGCGAGCAGCACCAGCAGCGTATAGGTCATGGCCGCGCCCACGTGGACGACCCAGGCGCCAAGCCCCAGCCAGTGCGAGAGGAGGGCCTCGATCAGCGCGTACTGCGGGAGTTCGGTGGTGTAGAAGGACACGTCGGAGGTGTACCAGTGGCGCAGCAGCACGTTCCCGTGCAGCATGTCCCAGGCCTGCAGGATGTTCCCTGAACCGTCGGAGGACACCGGGACCGACTGGGACTGCCGCAGGTAGCAGAAGAACAGGACGGCGAGCGCCAGCACGGCCAGCCCGGCGTATTCCGCCCGCCGCCTCGCCGGCGTGGTGGCTGGCTCGGCGGTCCCGGCGGGGGCCTGTCTTTCGCGTCCGCTGACGCTCATCGGCGGCTCACGAGGCCTCGGTCACCGCGACGCCCTTAAAGCGCAGGATGACCGCGCTGGCAGGGGGCACGGCCGGCGGATAGAACGCGTATCCGGCGCCGGTGGCGAGCTCCTGCGGGGTGCAGATGAACTGCTTGGTCACGATGAAGGTGTACCACGGATCGTCCAGGCAGGCGTGCACTCCCGTGCGCTCGGCCTGGAGGAGGAAGCCGATGGCCTGGGGCCACACGACGTGGTCGAGCTCCAGGGTGATGGTGCGGCCGTGAGCCCGCGCGGCCAGGCTTGCTACCGCGCCGGGCAGCGACTCGTTGATGTCGCTGGTGCTCGTCCGCGTCCCCGGTATCACCGCCAGGGCGATCAGGACGGCCGCCGCGGCCAGCGCGGCCACCGCCGTGCCGAGCGCGTCGGACCGCCGGCGCAGCGCCTCCACCGTGCCCACGACGATGATCAGCACCATGATCAGCGGCGCCGACCAGTAGAAGTAGCCGATGTAGTGGGAGAAAAGATCGTCGATGCCGACCGCCGCGTACAGCACGAAGGCCAGCGTCGAGACCACGTTGATGGCGACCAGCACGGCCAGGAACCGGCGCAGCGGACCAGGGGTGAACCTGGTGACGACGACAAGCGCGATGACCAGGAGGAGCGCCGGGGCCACCCACGCGTTCGCGTGCGGCCACCAGAACCACAGCGCGTAGTCCGCCACCTGCGCGGCAGTGTAGTGGCCGGCCAGCCCGGAGTTGCCGTAGGAGATGTACTTGCCGAAGTCTCCCGGCCAGTGCAGGGCCAGGTTGAGCACGATCGGGAAGGCGAAGACGGCGCTGATGACGGCGGCCGGGACCCACGCCTTGCGTTGCCTGGCGAAGAACGACCGAAGGGAGCCGCGGATGGCCCGCCGGTGCCCGGCCGCCGTGACGAGCAGCACGGTCAGGGTGATCACGGGTACGAACAGCAGGAAGCACGCGTGCCCGTGAATGAGGAACCAGCCGGACAGCGCCATGATCCACAGATCCGGTACCCGCCCCGCCGTCACCGATCCGGCCGCGAGCAGGAAGACCACGTACGTCGGAACGTACACGTACGGCATCCAGTCGGAGTTGACGATCGGCGGGTAGGCGACCGCGAAACCGACGAACACGGCAAAGCAGGCGGCGGCCCCCGCCAGCGACCGCGTCCATCCGTAGACGATGCCGACGGCTAGCGCGAGGAACGCGCTGTCGAGCGCGAAAACCGACAGCACGTGCGCGTTCCACGCGGTCGGCACCACGTGCAACGCGTTCAGGAACAGGTACTCACCCAGCGCCTGCACGTACAGATACGCGGGCCCGGGATGGTTGAACCCCTCGCGCGAGTAGCTGCCGATGAGCAGCGTGAAGTGCTTGGCCTGCTCGATCAGGATCGAGTCGGCGCCCGAGTCACCCTGCTCGTACAGGCGGGTGGTGAACAGGAACCAGTTGCGCGCGCAAAGCAGGACGAACAGCAGCACGAACGGGATCGCCCAGATCCACCAGGGCCGTCGGCCGCCATGGGCCTGGCCGGCCGCTGCCGTATCGGCGGCTCCGGTTTGCTGGTCGGCGGGCCTGCTGCGAACCGACTCAGACCCTGTGGCCACTGCTACCCGCCTGCCGTCCGTACCGTGCTCTAGATGGTTCCAGCCTTGATGGCCGCGTCGATCCAGGGGATGACCTCGTCGAGCATTTCGCTCAGCGTCGTGGTCGCCTCGAACCCGAGGACCCGCTTGGCCTTCTCGGTGTCGGGTACCCGCCGCTGGACGTCATATTCGAACGGGTCGTCGTGGACCAGCGTCAGCGGGACGTCATCGCCCTTGACCTTGCGCCAGATGAGCTCGGCCAACTGCCGCACGGTCGTGCTCTCCGCCGTGGACAGGTTGAAGTCCTCGTTCAGCGCATCGGGGTGCTCCATCGCGGTGACCACGCCGCTGGCCAGGTCACCGCCGTAGGTGTAGTGCCTCACCTGGTCGCCCGAGCCGAGGATGTGCAGCGGGTCCTGGCCCTTAAGTACCTTCTGCACCAGGTCGGGCACCACGTGGCTCATCGCGAGCTGGACATTGCCTGACAGGATCTCCGTATCGCCGAGGGCCCGGCTCTCGCCGATGCCCACGCAGTTGAACGGACGGACCAGGGTGTAGGGCAGGCTGTACTGGTCCCACGCGGCCTTGGCGAAGTACTCCACCGCCAGCTTCTGGAACCCGTAGGACGAGAGCGGCGGCGGTATCCGCCGCTCCTGCCCCTCGTAGGAGGGCCATTCGTCGGCATTCTCGAAGACCATCGAGGAGGACAGGTAGGTGACCTTGCGCAGCCGGCCTTCCTTGTGTGAGGCGATCGCCGCGTCGCACGACGCCGCGATAATCCGCTCGTTGGTCGCCAGCAGGTCATAGGCGTAGGTGTGGAAGTAGGAGATCCCGCCGATCATGGCCGCGCCCGCGATGAAGTGGTCACAGTCGGCCAGAAGCTCGGTCAGCAGCGCGGCATCCCTGGCGTCGCCCTCGATGAGCCGGTAGTGCGGGTGGGCGTCGTAGGACTTCCTGACCTTTCCGTACTTGGAGAAGTTATCCAGGCCGACGACCGCGTAGCCGCGCTTGAGCAGTTCCTCTACGACATAGCCGCCGATAAAGCCCGCCGATCCGCTGACCAGAACCTGCTCCATCAACTCTCCTGCTGAGTTTCCTGCTTGGGTTGACGGCCCGCGCTGCGGGCCCGGACCTGCTCGGCGGTGAGCCGCGGTCCGAAGGCGAAACGATACCAGCGCAGGTAGCTGGGCACCCACTTGGCGACCTTGAAGTTGGATACCCCGGCCTGCCGGTCCAGCCAGATGGTCGGGATCTCCGCTACCGGCCTGCGCATCCGCTTGGCCTTGGCGGTCAGCTCGATGCCGATCTCGAAGCCGTCCCGCGAGTCGATGCCGACCTCCCGGACGAAGTCGGTCGAGTAGGCCTTGAACGAGTTCGTCGCGTCCCTGGTGCCGACGTGGGCGAACGTGCGAAGCGACCGCCCGGCCAGGCGGGACATGGTGCCCTTCAGCACGGGGCCGCCGACCTGCTGGCCGCCCGGCGCGTACCGGGACGCGGCCGCGACGGCCACCCCCCGCTCGACCAGCCGGACGAGCTCGTCGATCTGCCGGGCGTCGTCACACCCGTCCGCCATGGTGACCACGACCACCGGGGCGCTCGCGGCGTCGATGCCGTACCTGATCGCGTTGGCGGGACCCCGGCCGTAGGTGTTGATCAGGCACCTCAGCCGCGGCTCCTTCCGCGCGTATTCCTCGGCCACGGGGACCGTGGGGTCTTCGGCGAAGTCCACCACGAGCAGCACCTCGCACGGCAGCCGCACCGACTCGAACAGCCGGTCCAGCACGCTCACCACCTGGTCGCCCTCGTTGTACGCGGGCACCACGACGGAGACTCGCGGCGCCTCGGTCATATCTGCACGCCGTGCCCGAGGATGTCCCAGATGTCGGCCACCGGCTTGTCGGTCGCGAGCCCGCGGTAATCAGGATGCGGCGCCGCGATGACCAGGAGGTCGGACCTGGCCAGGACCTCGTCGAGCGGCAGCAGGGCCGGGTCGGTGGTCACGTACGGGTCGGTGCACAAGACGGCGTCGGCCTTGAACGCCAGGATCCGCTTGAGCTTGTACGAAAGGCTGGACCTGGTGTCGTCCGATCCGGCCTTGAACGCCATCCCCAGGACCCCGACGGTCATCGACCCGAGGTCGAACCGCTGCTCCAGCCGGTGCACCACGTACAGCGGCAGGCCCTCGTTGACCGCCATCGCGGCGTGCCCGAGCGGGAAGTTGTTGTGGTTGAAGGCCGCGAGCTGCATCGTGTCCTTGAACAGGCACGGGCCGGCCGCGAAGCCGGCGGCCGGCATGTCCGCGGCCCGCGGGTAGTCCTCGGCCAGGCCCTGCCGGATCCGCTCGAAGTCCAGGCCCCGCTCGTTCGCCATCATGTAGAGCTGGTTGGCGGTGGCGAACTTGATGTAGCGCCAGACGTTGGTGAACAGCTTGGCCAGTTCCGCCTCCTCCGGCGACATGACCACCAGCTTGCTCGTCAGCCTGCCGAACAGGCGGGAGGCCCGGTCGGTCCCCGTCGGCGTGCGGGAGGAGATGACCTGCGGCAGCTCGAACAGCTCGGTCATCGCCTTGCCCTCGGCGATCCGCTCCGGGCAGAAGGCGACCTCGATCTGCAGCCCCAGTCCGGCGATCATCTTCTCCACCAGCGCCGTCACCCCGGGGAACACCGTGCTGCGCAAGATGAGGAGCTGACCGTCGCGCAGGTATCCCGCGCACCCGCCCAGCGCCTTCGGTATCGCGCTCTGGTCGGGATTCAGGTGCTCATCGACCGGGGTGCCGATGACTACCACCACGTATTCCGCCGAGCCCACGATCGCCGGATCGACCGACGCCTCGAGGCGGCCGGCGGCGAGCACCCGGTGCAGCACCTCGTCCGCGCCAGCCTCGGCGAATGGCATGCGGCCGCCGTTCACCATGGCGACCGAGGTCTCGCTCACGTCATAGATGCCGACCCTCGCGCCGCGGTCGGCAAACGCCAGCGCGAGCGGCAACCCCACATGCCCGCAGCCGCCGATAACCACCACGTCTCGCTCGAGCGCATCCGGCACCTTCGTCACCCCTCCGGCTGAACATGGCAGGCCCACGGAGCAGCCGGAGCCAAGCATCGCCTCCGGCGCCGCCGTCACATATCTGGCGCTCCACCTTACCGCCAGGTTCGTCCCGCCCACCGGGCTTGCGGTCTCTGGTCGGTAACGCAGGCGGCCGACCTTCACCCTCCGCACGGCGCTTCCCCTGGAAACCTCGTATCTGCTGCGGTAGGCTCGCGCCGCTATCATCGCGTGGCGGCGTAACCGGCCTGGCTTTCGACCCCGCCGTGAGCAAGGAATGGACGATGCCTGGTCAGCAGCATCCGCTGCCCCGTACCCTGGTCGCGGATTCGGTCATGCCCGAGGGTCCGAACCTGGCGACGCCGACGGGCGTCACGAGCGGCACGCCGGGCGGCCCGGACCCCCAGCGATCCCGGGTGCTGCCGTGGGCGGACCGGCCGATCGCGCCGGGCCTGATCGCCCTGCTCGCCGCGGTGGCCTTCGTGCTGGCCCGGTGGCAAACCTGGGCGCGGGGCAGCATCGGCCGGTTCATCCTGGTCGGACGTCATTTCGCTACCCCGAGCCAACTGCCGCACGGCATACCCGTGGCGCCGACCTACGGCTATGACGGCCAGTTCTACTACCGGCTGGCCCTGGACCCGCTGAATCTCCGGACGACCGCCTACGGCATCAGAATGGACCAACCGTACCGGTTCATGCGGATCGGCTATCCCGCGCTGACCTGGCTGCTAAGCCTGGGCCAGCACCTGGCCGTCCCCATCATGCTTGTCGCGGTCAACGTCGTCGCCATCGGCGCCATGGGCTGGCTCGGCGGCATCTTCGCCCGGCAGGCGGGGAGGCACGCGCTCGTCGGGCTGCTGATGCCGGGATATTTTGGCCTTATTACCAGCCTATCCCGTGACACCGCTGAGCCGCTCGCCGCGGCCTGCCTGCTCGGCGGGCTGCTCGCGATCCGTGCCCGCCGCCCCGTGCTGGCCGCTCTGCTGCTGGCCTACGGTGCGCTGACGAGGGAAACCGTGATGGTCGCCGTAGCCGCCATCGCCATCGTCCGCGTCAGCGGGGTCATCCGCGGGCAGCAGCCGGTCAGGCCCAGCCGTGATGACCTCCCGTGGCTGGTGCCGACCGTCGTCTTCGTGGTCTGGCAGGCGGTGCTGAAGGCCGCCACGGGAAGTTTCACGCTGTTCGCGGACAGCGGCCGCAATGCGGGTACGCCCTTCGTCGCCCCGCTCAGGGCGCTGGAGTCCAACCTCGCCCGTATCAACCTGCACCATTTCGGTCAGATCGACCTGTGGCTCCTGGAGCTAGCCATCCTCATTGCGTTCGCGGCGGCGGCACTAGCCTGCTTGCGGTCCACCAACGCGCCGGCGCACGAGCGGTTGGCCTTCGTCCTGTTCCTGATCGAGATCTGCGTCGTCACGCCGAGCACCTGGAACAGCCTCGACGCCGATATGCGGTCCTTCATCGAGGTGTACCTGCTGGCCGTGATCATCGTGCTAGGCACGGGACGGCGCACTCCCGTGGCCCGGCTGCTGCCGTACCTTGCTGCGTTCACGGTTCCGGCTCTCGTCCTGGTCACCGAACGCAGGCTGGTCGGGTCGTGACCTCGCGTGAGCGCTGTCCGGTTCTCGGCATTCTCACAAGCTGCGTTAAGCCAGTTCAAGGCAGTCAAGCAGTTGAATCCTGTACGATTCTGCCCCAGCAAGCTGCAAAGTGTGGCGGTACGTCCGGGTCCGGCCCGCCCTTGGAGAAGGACGGACCATGACCATCCGGGAGCGCGGAACTGCCGCTGGCCCCGATGCGGCCGCGGGAGACCGCCTGACCCCCGAGGGCGCGGTCGGCCTCGACCTGCCCGACTCGCCTGATCTGGGACGGCCGGAGGCTCCCGGCCCTGACGTGCCGCAAGAGACTGAGCTGGGCGTGCCCGGCGCCGCAGAACTCGGCCAACCGGGCGAAGCGACCTGGCGGACCGCGCTTGTAAGCTGGCGCCGGCTGGCCCGGTCGGTCGTCGTCTGGACGGACCGGCCGATCGTGACCGGGCTGATCGTGCTGCTGGGCGCAACCGGATTCGTGGTCGCCCGCTGGGATATGTGGTCCAGGCGGACCATCAGCAGGTTCATCCTGATCGGGCAGGACTTCGCGCACCCGGCCCAGTTGCCGGCCGGCATGCCGCTGCGGGCGGCGACCGGCTACGACGGCCAGTTCTACTACCGGCTGGCGATCAACCCGCTCAACTTCCACCCGACGGCCTACGGGGTCACCATCGACTCGCCTTACCGGTTCATGCGGATCGGCTATCCGGTCCTGACCTGGCTCATCTCGTTCGGGCAGACCTCGCTCGTGCCCCTCATGCTCGTCGTGGTCAACGCCGCGGCCATCGGTGCGATCGGGTACGTCGGCGGGCGATTCGCCGTCCAGGGCGGCCGGCACGCCGCGTGGGGCCTGCTGCTGCCGGGGTACTTCGGCCTGGTTACCAGCCTGTGCCGGGATACGGCCGAGCCGGTGGCCGCCGCCTGCATGGTGGCCGGACTGCTCGCCATCCGGCTCCGGCAGCGGAGGCTGGCAGCCCTGCTCCTCGCCTTCGGCGTATTGACTAGGGAAACCGTGATGGTCCTGGTCGCGGCGATCGCCATCGTCCGGATCGTCGGCTTCCTGCGCCGGCGCTACCGGCCCGGGCGGGACGACATCGTGTGGGCCCTGCCCGCCGCCGCTTTCGTCGCCTGGGAGTTGCTGGTCTTCTTGTTCGCCGGCACCCTGCCGATGCTCTCCGATGGCGGCCGTAACGCCGGGATGCCCTTTGTCGCCCCGTTCGAGGCGCTGAAGTCCAACCTGACCCACATCGACTGGCACAGCTACAACGCGATTGACGTATGGCTCGCGGAAGTGGCCGTCCTGCTGGTCTTCGCGGTCGCGGCGTTGTGGTCGATGCGGACCTCGCGCGCGCTGGCCCACGAGAAGCTCGCCCTGGTCCTGTTCCTGATCGAGATCTGCGTCGTCACCCCGACTACCTGGAACAGCGTCACCGCCGACCTGCGGTCCTTCGTCGAGGTCTACCTGATGGCGGTGGTCGTCCTGCTCGGGCGTCCGCGCCTGCCGATACGACACTGGGGAGCATGGCTGCTGCCCGCGCTCACGCTCGGCCTGCTGCCGGTGCTCGACGGCGTGATAAGGCTCAGGTTGCACTGGGCCTGACGGGGTTCCGCGGGTTCAGCCCTGGGTGGTCGGGTTGCCCGGGATGCTCGCCAGCAGGTTCTTGTTCCAGACCATGACGGTGTACGGCGGGGCGTGGTAGATCCGGGCCGGAGTGCCGAAATACTTCTTGATGAGCGCGTACGGCTCCCAGTGCGAGAAGTAGCCGGGCATGCTGTCAACGACAACGAAGTTGGCGTAGTGCGTCTGCGGGTCGTACCACGACTCCTTGGCCATCCACAGGTCCCGCTGCAAGGTTTTCAGCGTGAGCGCCCTCACCTGGACCTTGTTGCCACTGTCCAGGGTGACGACGCTGCTTGTCCAGTAGCCGCTCAGCCCGTAGGTCAGGTGGTGGTCGACCAGCAGCGTCGCCAGTGACGTGTTGGCCGCCGGGACGGCAGGCTGGGTGACCTCGTACCCGAGCCCTACGGCGTAGCCGGCCAGCACCAGCATCCCGGCGGCCAGGCCGGCCACCCGGACCCGGCGGGACCGGCGGACCCGGCGGGTCAGGCGTACCCAGCGGGGCCACCGGATCCAGCGGGCCAGCCGGACCCAGACGGCTGCCGTGACCCGGCGGGCCAGCCGTACCCAGCGCGCCAGCCGGACCCAGACGGCCGCCACGACCCGGCGGCCCAGCCGTACCCAGCGGGCCTTCCAGAACCAGCGCACTAGCCGAACCAAGCCGGTGACCAGGGCCCGGCCCGGCAACCGGACCCAGCCGACCAGCCGGAACCAGCCGACCACCAGGGCCTGGCCGATCATCTGAGCCCTGAGGGCCAGCCGGATCCGGCGGACCGACGGGACCCGGTGAGCTCCCCGGCCGGCCGGGCCCCGGTGGCGTGCCGGTGCCCTGTCCCCCGCTTGGGCCGTGTCCCGCGCACGGACCAGCACCCGGGCGGCGAGCGCCGCGCCGAAGGGGACGATGATGGCGACCTCGTGCGCCGCCTCGTCCGAGGCGTTGGTGAGCAGGTACAGCACCACGTTGAGCACGATCGCGACCGCGAGGATCTCGTCCACCAGGCTCGCGCCGAAGAACCGCCACGCCGTCCGCGCCAGCGCCAGCGTGACCAGGGCCACGCTCACCAGGTGCAGGACCGCCAGGACGAGCGGGATACCGCTCAGCCCGGTGTAGTTGGCCCCGAAGACCTCGAGAATCTTCCACCCGGCCGGCCAGTTATAGCGCAGGTCGGACCAGGGCGTCAGGTGGAACGGCAGCCTGTTAACGGTATAGCCGCCCAGAGCGGACAGGATGTTGTTGGTGATCCAGGCCAGGCTCGACGCGGCAACGGCGGCGACGCCCAGCGACAGGTCGTACCGCTGGGCGGTGATCCGCCGCCACCAGCTTCCGCTGGCCTTGAACCAGCCCCGGATGACCCGCGCCGCGCAGGCAATGCCCAGCGGTCCTATCCCGACGACGTACACGATAGGGTCGGCCACCTGGACCCAGGCGAGCAGGACCGCGACCAGCACGGGTACGTACCAGCGCGGGCCGGACCGGCCGGCCCGGTCGAGGAGCAGCCAGATAAGCAGCAGCGGGACCGCGGTACCGATGTGGCCGACCGACAGGTCCATGGCGAAGACGCCGAGCCCGAGCTGCGGGGCCAGCATGATGCCCGCCGCAATCAGCGTCCTGGTCACGCTCTGTCGTCCAGACGACCCCGACCTGGCCAGCATCACCGCGAACAGCAACGCGAGGGTGTAGGTCATCCCGGCGGCGATGTGCGCGGTCTCGGCGCGCAGCCCGAGGAAGCTCTCAAGCAGGGCGTACTGCGGCAGTTCGGTCGGGTAGAACGAGACATCGGACATGTACCAGCTGTGCAGCAGCAGGTTGCCGTGCAGCAGGTCCGACCCCATCAGCAGGATGTTGGCACTGTCGGAGTTGAGTGTGTACGTCTGCGACAGACGCGCGTACACCAAGAACAGCACCGCGCCCGACAGCAGGTACGCCGTGACCACGGCCCAGCGTGTTCGCCGGTTAGGCCTATCGTCACCCTGCGGCTCGGCCGGAGCCGGGCCGATTAGTGACTGGGGCTGCTCGCCGGTGCGCAGTCCGCCCATGAAAATCGAAGCTTAGCCGCTCCAGGTTGTGATGGGCGTTACCAATTGGTTGCGATGTACTTAGTTTCGGTGAATTCGAGCAGTCCCTCGTGGGCGCCCTCGCGGCCGATGCCCGACTGCTTCACGCCGCCGAACGGGGCCGCGGGGTCGGAGACCAGGCCGCGGTTGAGGCCGACCATCCCGGCCTCGAGCGCCTCGCAAACCCGCAGGCCGCGGGACAGGTCGCGGGTGTACACGTAGGAGACAAGCCCGAATTCGGTGTCGTTGGCCCAGCTGATGGCGTCGGCCTCGGCGGTGAACCTGACGACCGGCGCCACCGGCCCGAAGATCTCCGTGCCGAGGATGCCGGCTCCGGCCGGGACCTGGTCGATCACGGTCGGCTGGTAGTAGTACCCGCGCCGGTCGGGCGCGTGTCCCCCGGTGACCACCTTGCCGCCGTCCGCCGCCGCCGACTCGACGAGCTCGGCCACCTTGGTCCGGGTCGGCTCGTTGACCAGCGGGCCGACGTCGGTGGCCTCGTCCAGGCCCGGCCCCACCACCATGCGCTCGAGCCGGGCCGCGAACGCCCGGCTGAACTCGTCGGCGACCGCCTCGTGCACGTAGAAGCGGTTGGCGGCGGTGCACGCCTCGCCGCCGTTGCGCATCTTGGCGATGAGCGCCCCCTCGACGGCGGCGTCGACGTCCGCGTCCTCGAAGATGATGAAGGGCGCGTTGCCGCCGAGTTCCATCGAGCAGTTCACTACGGTGTCGGCGGCCTCGCGAAGCAGGATCCGGCCGACTTCGGTCGACCCGGTGAAGGACAGCTTGCGGACCCGCGGATCGTTCAGCATCGCCGACACCACCGCGCCGGACTTCCGGGAGGTCAGGACGTTCACCACGCCGTCGGGTACGCCCGCCTGGCCCAGCAGCTCGGCGATGTACAGCGCGGTCAGCGGGGTCTCCGAGGCCGGCTTGAGCACCACGGTGCAGCCGGCCGCCAGCGCCGGGCCGATCTTGCGGGTGGCCATCGCGGCCGGGAAGTTCCAGGGGGTGACGAGCACGGACACGCCGACTGGCTGGCGCATCACCAGGATCTTGTTGGCCCCGGACGGGGCCTGCATCAGCACGCCCTCCATCCGGACCGCCTCTTCGGCGTACCAGCGGAAGAACTCGGCCGAATAAGCCGCCTCGGCCTTGGCATCGCGCAGGGCCTTGCCGTTCTCGGTCGACATGAGCCTGGCCAGCGCGTCCGCGTTCTTGGTCATCAGCTCGAAGGCCCGGCGCAGGCACTCGGCGCGCTGTCGCGGCGGCGTCGCGGCCCAGCCGGGCAGGGCGTCCTGCGCCGCGCTGACCGCATCCAGCGCATCCTCCACCGTTCCGTCGGCCACCTCGGCCACCGCGTCCTCGGTGGACGGATCGATCACCGGCAGCGTGGCGCCGCCCCGCCCGCCGGTCCACTGCCCGCCGATCAGCAGGCCCGTGGGTACCTCGATGCCCACCAGTCCGGCCACGTTGCCGCTCACCATTCCTCCAGACTCTTCTGCACCGTCCCGGTGATCCTGTCCACCGAGGGCAGCACGTAATCTTCGAGCTTATCCGCGGCGGGCAGCGGGATATGAGGGGTGGTGATGCGGATCGGCGGGCCGGTCAGCGCGCCGTACGCCTCCTCGGCCACGATCGAGACGATCTCCGCGCCCCAGCCGCACAGCCGGGGGTTCTCCTCGACGGTGAACATCCGGCCGGTATTGCTCACCTCGGCCAGGATCGTCCGCGTGTCCAGCGGGACCAGCGACCGGACGTCGACCACCGTCGCTTCGATGCCGTGCTCGGCGGATAGCCGCTCGGCCGCGGCCAGCGACCGGGGCACCATGGCGGCCAGCGCGAGGATGGTCGCGTCCCGGCCCTGCCGCAGCACCTTAGCCTGGCCTAGCTCGTCGACCACCTCGCCGTCGGGCACCTCGCCCTTGCTCGCCATCAGGCCCTTGTGCTCGAAGAACACGACGGGATCGGGGTCGCGGACGGCCGCGGCCATGAGCCCCACCACGTCGCGCGGGCTGGACGGGGCGACAACCTTGAGGCCGGGCACGGCCATGGCCCAGTTCTCCACCGACTGCGAGTGCTGGGCCCCGAACCGGACCCCGGCTCCGTTAGCGGTGCGGACCACCAGCGGCAGGGTCAGCTGGCCATCGGACATGTACCTGATCTTGGCCATCTCGTTAGCGATCAGGTCCCAGCAGACCGCGAAGAAGTCGCTGAACATGATCTCCGCGATCGGCCGCAGGCCGGTCATCGCGGCGCCCACCGCGGCGCCGAGGATGGCCTGCTCGCTGATCGGGGTGTCACGGACGCGCGCCGGGCCGAACTCCTCGAGCAATCCGACCGTGGTCTTGAACACCCCGCCGGCCGCCGCAACGTCCTCGCCGAGGAACACGACGTTGGGGTCGCGCCGCATCTCCTGCGCGATACCCCAGGCCACCGCCTCGCGGTAAGTGATTACTGCCACCACGGCTCCGTTCGGTAAAAATCTCAGGTAATTACGGCGATGACCGTTGCGACCGGGACCGTCTGGCCTTCGGCGACGCGGATCTCGCTCAGCACGCCGGTGACGGGGGCAGGGATCTCGGTGTCCACCTTGTCGGTGCCGATCTCAAGCAGCGGTTCGCCCTCGGTGACCTGGTCGCCGACCTGCTTGAACCACTCATTGACGGTGCCCTCGTCGACCGTCTCGCCCATCCGGGGCATGACCACCTCGGTCATCAGTTCCTCCAGGCGTGGCCGCCGTCGGCCCACACGTTGGTCGCGGCCAGTTCCTCGCTGGGCTCGGGCCCGGCCTTGGCCTCCTCGGTGGCGCGGTCCACCGCTTCCTTGGCGTTCTTGTCGATCTCGTCCAGGACCGCCTCGTCGACGCCGCGGCCGATGAGCACCTGGCGGTAGGCAGGCAGCGGATCCCTGGCCAGCCACGCCTTGACCTCCTCGTCGGGGCGGTACTTGCCGGGGTCAGCACGGGAGTGACCGCCGTGCCGGTAGGTGAGCGCCTCGATCAGGGACGGGCCGCTGCCTTCCCTGGCCCGCGTGATCGCGGCGAGCGCCGTGTGGTACACCGCTTCCACGTCGTTGCCGTCCACCACCACCGGGTCGAGCCCGTAGGAGGCGGCGCGGTCGGCGGCGGGCCTGGGCACCGCGGTCACGGAGCCGATCGGCGTGTACTCCATGTACAGATTGTTCTCGCAGATGAAGACCACCGGCAGGTGCCAGACCACGGCCATGTTGAGCGCCTCGTGGAAGGCACCGATGTTGGTCGCCCCGTCGCCCATGAAGCAGACCGTGACCTGCTTGGTGCCCCGGTACAGGGCCGACCAGGCCGAGCCGTTGGCGATGACCAGCTGGGCGCCGATGATCGCGTAGGCGCCGAGGATGCCGTGGGAGACGTCGAGCAGGTGCATCGAGCCGCCCTTGCCGTGCATGAGGCCGTTCTCGCGGCCGAGCAGTTCGGCCATCACCGGGGTCATCGGG
>DATJQX010000078.1:0-2128 GCA_035505275.1 Streptosporangiaceae bacterium
GAGTGACGACTGAAGATCGCGTCCGCGTCCGCGGCAGCGAACTCCCGGCCCTCATCGGAGTCGCCGGCCTGGAAGATCACCGGCCGGCCCTGCGGGCTGCGCGGCACGTTGAACTGCCCCGCGATGTCGAAATGGGCGTCGTGATGCTCGAACCGGCCTGCGTCCAGGTCGGCCAGGAACACGCCTGCGTCCTTGTCGGCGAGGATCTCGTCGCCGCGCCAGGAGTCGAACAGCTCCCACGTCGTGTGCAGGAACGTGCGAGCCCGCTCGTAGCGCTGGTCCTGGGGCAGGAATCCGCCGCGGCGGAAGTTCTCGCCGGTGAACGCGTCCCACGACGTGACGACGTTCCAGGCCGCCCGGCCGCCCGACAGGTGGTCGAGCGAGGCGAACTGGCGGGCCACCTCGTACGGCTCGTTGAACGTCGAGTTGATCGTGCCCGCCAGCCCGAGCCGGTCGGTCACCCCGGCGAGGGCCGCCAGCACCGCGAACGTGTCCGGGCGGCCGACGACGTCCAGGTCGTAGATCTGGCCGTTCTGCTCCCTGAGCCGCAGGCCCTCGGCGAGGAACATGAAGTCGAACTTGGCCCGTTCCGCTGTCTGGGCGAAGTGAACGAACGAGCTGAAATCGATGTGGCTGCCCGCGCGCGGATCGCTCCACACGGTCGTGTTGTTGACGCCGGGAAAGTGGGCGGCCAGGTGTACCGGCTTGACTGGGCGGGCGGTCACGGACGATTCTCCTCGCGGGCGTTAGGCGGCGTAGCGGCTGGCGGGCCTCGGCAGGGCAAGGTGGCCGCGGAGCGAGGCGGACTGATATTCGGTACGGAACGAGGCGCGTCGCTGCAACTCGGGCACGAGCGCTCGAGTGACCTGGATGAGATCGTGCGGAATGGTCGCGGGTCGCAGCCGGAAGCCGGCAACGCCGGCGGCCTGCCAGTCCAGCAGCAGGTCCGCCAGATGCCCAGGCGTCCCGGCGAAGCCGAGGGCGTCGCTGGCGTACTGCTCCCCGGCCTGGCCGTCGAGCCGAGCCCGCCGGGCGGCGGCGGCGTCGGGCGCCGGGTCCAGGTACACCAGCAGGTCGGCGAAGATGCGAACGGGCGGCGCGCGACGGCCGGTGTCCCGCTGCGCGTCGTCGATGCGGCGCACGAGGCCGGCCGCGTGCTCGGCGTCGCGGGGCGTGACGAACACAACGTCGGTCGACCTGGCGGCCAGGTCGTAAGCCACACCGCGGTGCGCGAGCGCGGAGACGACGGGCTGGCCCTGGGGTGGGCGCGGTGTGATCGACGGGCCTTTGACCTTGAACCAGCGGCCCTCGAAGTCGATGTAGTGCAGCTTGCCCCGGTCCACGAAACGGCCAGTCGCCGCGTCCCTGATCTCGGCGTCGTCCTCCCAGCTATCCCAGAGCCTGCGCATGACCTCGACGTAATCGGCCGCCTCGGCGAACAGGTCCGCGCGGGGTTGTCGCGCGGCCTGATCTTCGCCGGCCGGGATCGTGCGGCGGCCGAAGTGGGCCGCGTGCTCGGGAGCGGCCGAGACCTGCACCCGGACTCCGGCCCGGCCGCTGCTGACGTAATCGAGGGTGGCGATCGCCTTGGATGCGTGGAACGGCTCGGTGTGGGTCACGACCACGGTCGGCATCAGGCCGATATGCCGCGTCAGCGGCGCGACCCTGGCCGCCACGAGAACCGCGTCGAGCCGTCCCTGGACCAGTTCGGGGGAGGGGGGACGCGGCCAGCCGAGCGAGTCCTCGATCGTGACGAAGTCCAGCAGCCCGCGCTCGCTCTCGGTCACGAGATCGGCCCAGTACCTGGCCGTGAACAGCTCGTCCGGCCGCGCGTCCGGCTCGCGCCAGGCCGCTGGATGCCACCCGGCGCCATCCAGCGCGACCGCCAGATGCAGCTGGGGAACGTCGCCTGGCATTCTGCTCCTCAACCCGCTCGCACGGCCACCTGGAACCACATTAACTACTATTCCACTCTGGAAACAAGGTGATTTCGGCCGGGGTGCCGGAGGTTGGGCGCGCGGAGGGTGACGTCACTTCGGCCCGGGCGGAGCGAGGGCGACGCCAGTTCGACGGGTTCGACTACCAGTAGGTGACCGACGGCCGCACTTCTACGGCGCCGCCCATCCGG
>DATJQX010000079.1:0-34929 GCA_035505275.1 Streptosporangiaceae bacterium
ATGCCGCTGATCGTGTGGTCCTACCCGCGCGGCGCCGCGATCGACGCCAAGGGCGGCCGGGACTGCTTCTACGCGGTGGACTACGCCGCGCGGACCGCCAGCGAGCTGGGCGCCGACCTGGTCAAGGTGAATTTCCCGCAGCCGGACAAGCAGTCGGGCGTCCCGGAGCCCTACCGTCGCGAGTTCTCCCCGGCCGAAGCCATCGGGGCGGTGGTCAGGTCGGCCAACCGCACGCTGCTCCTGGTCTCCGGCGGCGAGCAGGCGGGCGACCAGGCCATGCTTGAGAAGGCGCGCCTGTCCATGGAAGCCGGCGCCACCGGCCTGATCTTCGGGCGGAATGTCTTCCAGCGCAGCCACGGCGACTCGCTCAGGCTCGTCGCCCAGCTCAGGGAGATACTGGCCAAGTACCCCTCCTGAGCACCGCTGCCCCGGCGCCATGACTGCCAGCGAGCTGACCGGCCGCACCTTCGCCGCGGTGGCCTTCACCTGGGAAGCCTGCGCCCCGTACCAGGGCCGGCTCGTCGGGGCCCTCGGTCGCCGCGCGGCGGCGCTGCGTGCCTGCGGCGTGGATGTCATCGTGATCGGTCACGGTGGCGTTCTGCCGGCCGCCCTGCGGCCGGGCTGCCGGCCGGTGCGGGCCGGCGGCTCGCCGGCGGCGATGCGCCGCATCCTCGGTGCCCTGGCCGGGCGGGGGGTAGGCCCGGGTTTGCTGCTGCTGGTGGGCAGCCAGTTCGGCAGGCCGGGAGGTGAGCCCGGCCCCGACTCGCTGCTGCTGGTGCCGGAGGCGGCGCGAGTCTACGCCGTCTCGGTCGGCCCGGAGCCCGGCGGGGTTCCGGCTGGGGTGACGCACGTCGCCGGAGGCTCCCGTACGCTGCTGGCGCTGCTCGACGAACAGGTTAGGCGCCACGCCCGCCGGCGGGTTCCGGAGATCGATGAGGATCCGGCCTGGATCTTGTCGAAGACCGGGACCGGACCGCTGCGCCGCCGCGTGACCGAGTCCCTGTTCACGCTAGGTGCCGAAGGCCTGGCGACGCGAGGGTCGGTGGAGGAGGAGGCGCCCGGGGCTCAGCCGATGGTCCTGGCCGCCGGGGTGTATGACGGCGCAGGCTCCGGCCAGCACCTGCTCCCGGGTCCGCTGTGGGCTCACCTGGCCTTCGAGCCGCCGCCTGCCCACGATCGCCGGGTGCTGGACCTGCGGACCGGTGTGCTGGAGCGTACCGAACTGGCGGCCGGCGCCTGCCCGCTGCGTACTCTGCGGCTGGCCAGCATCACCGTCCCCGGCGTGGTCGCGATGCGCGCGGAGGCGGTGGCTGCCCGGCTGCCATGGCCGCGCGATCCGCTGCGCCGGCCAGCGGGCGCCGAGATGACCGCGGGCCGCCAGGACGGCACGTACTGGGCGCGGGTCGGCGCCGACCGCGGACCCGGCATCGCCGCCGCCGCGGTCCAGCGCACCGGCCGGGACGGTGCGGTGCGCACCGTGCAGCGCATGGCCGCCTACGCCAGCGGCGATCGGCGCCAGCCCGAGCTCCGTCCGGCCGTCGAGGCGCTGCGCGCGGCGGACAGCGCGGGCTTCGGCCGGCTGCTCGCCGACCACCGCGCGGCCTGGGCACACCGGTGGGAGGCCGTCGACATCCAGGTCCGCGGTGACCCCGAGGCGCAGCTCGCCTTCCGTTTCGCGCTGTTCCAGCTTTGGTGCGCGATCAAGGCGCACGGCGAGCTGCCGGTCGGTGCCCGCGGGGTTTCCGGCACCGGCTATTCGGGTCACGTGTTCTGGGACGCGGATGTGTTCGTGCTCCCGGCAGTGGCCGCCATGGACCCGGCGGCGGCGGCCGCGATGGTTCGCTACCGGCTGCGGCGGCTGGCGCCCGCCCGGGCCCGGGCCCGGGCCGCGGGGTTGGACGGGGCCCGTTTCCCCTGGGAGTCCGCGGCCACCGGCGACGACGTCACCCCGGCCGGCGGCCGGCTCGGCGGGCAGAGGATACCCATCCTGACCGGCCAGCTCGAGGAGCACATCACCGCCGACGTCGCCTGGGCGGCAGTGCACTACGCCAGCTGGACCGGCCTGCGCACCCCGGCGGCGACACTGCTGCTGGCCGAGACGGCCAGGTACTGGGCCTCGCGGTGCCGGCTGGACGCCGGGGGCCGCGTCCACATCGACGACGTGATCGGCCCGGATGAATACCACGAACGGGTGAATGACAACGCGTTCACCAATGTCATGGCCCGCTGGAACCTGCGGGCCGCGGCCGCCGCCGCCGGCGCCGCCCACGGTTCCGCCGACCGGCCCGGGATGGCGCCGGGAGAAGCAGGCCACTGGCGGGACCTGGCCGCCCGGATCGTGGACGGGTACGACCAGGCGACCGGGCGCTATGAGCAGTTCGCAGGCTATTTCACCCTGGAGCCGCTGCTGATCAAGGACGTCGCCGCCCCGCCGGTGGCGGCGGACCTGCTGCTGGGCCGCGACCGGGTCTCGCGGTCGCAGCTGATCAAGCAGCCTGATGTGCTCATGCTGCACCACCTCGTCCCGGACCAGGTCGAGCCCGGTTCGCTGGGGCCGAATCTCGACTACTACGATCCGCGGACCGCGCACGGGTCGTCACTGTCGCCGGCGATCACCGCGTCGCTGCTGGCCCGGGCGGGCCGGCCCGATGAGGCGCTGGCCATGCTGCGGATCGCGCTGGCGCTGGACCTGGACGACCTGACCGGGATGACCGGCTCGGGCCTGCACCTGGCGAACATGGGCGGCATCTGGCAGGCCGTGGTCGCCGGCCTGGCCGGAGCGCGCGTCCAGGACGGCGCCCTGACCGTCGATCCCGTGCTCCCCGGCGCCTGGGACGGCCTGCAGCTGCGGTTCCGCTGCCTGGGCCGGAAGGTGCGGCTGGATATCACCCATGACCGGACCCAGATCTGGGCCGATGGCCCGCTAGCGGCGGCGCTGCCCGGTCAGGCACCGCGAACGGTGGCGGGCAGCCTGACGCTGAGGAGGCCGGAATGACCGCGCTGAGGGCCGCCGTCGCGGCACAGGTCCTGGCCGTACTGGGCCAGCGTGACGCCGGGCCGCCGGTGGTGCAGACCGCCGAGGCGATCGCCCGGATCGCGGGCGCCGAGGTCCGCCCGCTGCGCCTGGCCGCCGACCTGACCCCGCCGCGCGCGACCGCGCGCGTCCTGCGCGCCCTGCACCGGCCCCGCTCGCTGACGGCCGTGCTGGCCGGCGACGAGGTGTCGCGGCCGGTGTGGCAGCGCGTGGCGCAGCGGTCGGACAAGCCCGTGGTCCTGGTGCCCGCCGGGGCCAGGAACCGGCCGCAGCAGATCCGGCGCGTCCTGCTGCCGCTGGACGGGACGGCGCGGTCCGCCGCGGCCGTCGCGCCGACGGCGGAGCTCCTGGCCCGCGGCGGCGCCGAACTCGTGGTGCTGCACGTCTTCGACGCCGAGACGGTGCCGAAGTTCTGGGATCAGCCCGCCCACGCGGGCCCGGCGTGGACGGAGGAGTTCCTGGCCCGCTACTGCAACCTGCCCGGCGCCCGGATGGAACTGCGCAGCGGGGCCGCCGCCGAGCATGTGGCGCAGGTGGCCGCGGCCGAGCAGGCCGACATGATCGCGCTGGCCTGGTCCCAGCAGCTTGGCCAGGGCCGCGCGCCCGTCGTGCTGCGCACCGTCCTGGAGGCGGAGGTCCCGGTGATCCTGGTGCCGATTCCCGCGGACTGACGGGACCTTCGGCTCTGCCCGGGCCGCGAGGCCGCTGATCGGCTTGCCTCATGACCGTTCACGTCCTCTGGTACCGGGCGGGAGGGAACCTGCCATGCGCATCGGCCTGATCGCCCCGCCGTGGATCCCGGTGCCGCCGCCGGCCTACGGCGGGACCGAGGTCGTCATCGACAATCTCGCGCGCGGCCTGCTGGCCCGGGGTCACGACGTGCGGCTGTTCACCGTCGGCGAGTCGACGTGCCCGGTGCCGCGGCAGTGGCTGTTCCGGTCGCCGGTCGAGCCGATGGGGGCCCCCGCCGCCGAGGCGGCGCACGCCCTGGCCGCCTACGAGGCGCTGGCCGACGCCGACATCATTCACGACCACACCGTCCTGGGCCCGCGGCTGGCTGGGCGGCGCGGGATCGCCCGGGCGCCGGTGGTGACCACCTTCCACGGGCGAGTCACCCCGGCCGACCTCCGCACGCTGGCCGAAACGGCTCGCTACGCGTCGGTCGTGGCGATCTCGCATGGGCATGCCCGCTGCTTCGGCGGCGTTCCGGTGGCGGCGGTCATCCACCACGGCATCGACCTGGACGTCTACGCGCCCGGACCGGGGACCGGCGGTTACCTGCTGTTCGTCGGCCGGATGTCCGCCGACAAAGGTGTGCACCACGCGGTGCGGGCCGCCCGGCTGGCCGGCTGGCCGCTGGTCATCTCGGCGAAGATGAGAGACCCGGCCGAGCGCGCCTACTTCGACGAACAGGTCCGTCCCCTGCTCGGACCCGGCGACGCCATACCGGCCGAGCAGCCGCTGGCTGCCCGCCTGGCCCTGCTGCGCGACGCGGCCGCGCTGCTCAACCCCATCACCTGGCCCGAGCCGTTCGGCCTGGTCATGGCCGAGGCGCTGGCCTCGGCCACCCCGGTCCTGGCCTTCCCCAACGGCGCGGCACCTGAGATCATCGACCATGGCCGGACCGGATTCCTGTGCCAGGGCGAGGAAGAGATGACCGCCGCCATCTCCGAGGTGCGCCGGATCCGCCGGCGGGACTGCCGCATCGCCGCCGAGCGGCGATTCTCCCTCGCGCGGATGGCCGCCGACCATGAGCGGCTGTACCGGGCCATCCTGGCGCGTCCCGGTCAGCTGACGTCCGGCCTGGCGAAAGCCAGCACAGGGTGACCGCACCCTGGTCGGCCGGCCAGGCGCCGGTCCTCCCCGGCCTGCCCGGTGCCACCGTGACCCTCATCGAGGGATCGGCGTTCTGCATCAGCGAACCGGGCGGCGACATCGCGGCGGGGCAGCCGCAGGGACTGTTCGTCCAGGACACGCGCGTCCTGTCGCAGTGGATCCTGACCGTCGACGGCCGGGGCGCCGAGCCCGTGACCGTCCAGCAGGCCGACCCCTACGCCGCGGCGTTCATCGGGCGCCTGCCACCGCCTCCCGGCGCCCCGGCCGATGCCGCGACGCTTGTCACCAGGCAGCGTTACATCGGCGACGGCATGCGCGAGGACATCGTCATCCGTAACACGGCCCGGCAGCCAGCCGAACTTACGGTGCTGCTCACCGTCGGTGCCGACTTCGCCGACTTGTTCGAGGTCAAGGGCGGCCCGGTGCGGTCCGCCGCAGCACGCGTGACCACCGCAGGCTCGGCGCTGGCCTTCGACGCCCGCCGCGGTGAGCACCGCCACGGCCTGCTGGTCCGCGGTGACGGGAACCCCGCGGCGGCCGGCTGCACCCTGGCCTGGCGGGCCGTGGTCCCGGCACGCGGCCGATGGCTGATCACCGTGGAGGCGGTGCCGGTTTACGACGGGATCCCGATGACGCCGCACCATCCGCCTGGCCGGCCCGTGGCACACGCGGTCCCGGCCCGCAGGCTCGGCGACTGGCGGCGCGGCGCACCCCGGGTACGGGCACCGGAGCCGGACCTGGCCGCGGTGCTGCACCGCAGCATCGAGGACATCGGGGCGCTGCGCATCTTCGACCCCGGCCATCCGGACCGGCCCGTGGTGGCCGCGGGCGCCCCCTGGTTCATGGCCCTGTTCGGGCGTGACTCGCTGCTCACCTCCTGGATGCTGCTGCCCTGGGACGACAGCCTGGCCGCGGGGACGCTGCAGACCCTGGCTGACCGCCAGGGCCATGCCGTCGACCCGGCGACGGAAGAGGAACCGGGAAGGATCCTGCACGAGGTCCGGTTCGGCCCCGCGGCCCGGCTGACCCTCGGCGGTCGCAGTACCTACTACGGAACCGCCGACGCCACCCCGCTGTTCGTGATGCTGCTCGGCGAGCTGCGGCGCTGGCGGTGGGACCACGACCTGCCTGGCACCCTGCTCCCGCACGCGGACCGGGCGCTGGACTGGATGCAGCACTACGGGGACGCCGACGGCGACGGGTTCATCGAATACTGCCGCAAGACTCCCGCGGGCCTGGTCAACCAGGGCTGGAAGGACTCCTGGGACGGGATCAACTTCGCCGACGGGACGATCGCCGAGCCTCCCATCGCCCTCGCGGAGGTGCAAGGCTACGCCTACGCCGCCTACCGGGCCCGGGCCGCCTTCGCCGTCAGCGAAGGCGATGCCTCAGGAGCCCGGCACTGGTCCGCCGCGGCCGCCCGGCTCAAGCGCGCGTTCAACCAGGCCTTCTGGCTACCGGACCAGGGCTGGTACGCCGCGGCGCTCGATCGCGACAAGCGGCCCGTCGACGCGCTCACCTCGAGCGTCGGGCACTGCCTGTGGACCGGCATCGCGGATGCGGACAAGGCCGCCAGGATCGCGGACCACCTGATGTCGGAGGACATGTTCAGCGGCTGGGGGATCCGCACCCTGGCCGCGTCGATGGCCGCCTACAACCCCATGAGCTACCACAACGGCTCGGTGTGGCCGCACGACAACGCGCTGTGCGCGGCCGGGCTGATGCGGTACGGCTTCACCGCCCACGCCCAGCGGGTAGCCGAGGCCATCTTCGACGCCGCGGCCCTGTTCGGTCACCGCCTGCCCGAGCTGTTCTGCGGATTCTCGCGCGGTGACCACCTCGCCCCCGTCCCCTACCCCGCTTCCTGCTCACCTCAGGCGTGGGCCGCCGCAGCCCCCCTCCAGTTGCTCGGCACGCTGCTCCGGGTCACCCCCCAGCCCAGCGCACGGCGGCTCTGGTGCGCTCCCGCCGTCCCCGGCCGTTACCTTCCGCTTCAGGTGACCGGCCTGCGGCTCGGAACCTCACGCCTGAGCCTCGACATCCGGGCTGACGGCTGGCGCGTGACCGGCCTCGACGGTACCGGGATCGAGCTGGTCCGGGAGCCCCGCCATCCGTCCGTACGCACCCGCCCACGGTCCTTAGCCCGGATCGCCCGTCGGTGACCAAGGTCGCGCCAGGAAGTGCCGTCTGTCCCTGGCCGGCACGCACCCGGCGGTATCGGATGGAAGAGTAACTATAGGTAAAGCAGAGAAAGGCGGACCACATGAGCACTCTGCTACGCAGGGACCCCAAGACCATCGTCCCTGACCTGGTGGACTGGTTCGAGGAGCCGTTCCTCACGCTTCGCCCCTACCTGGGCCAGGCGATCAGGGTCGAGGAGTACGTCGAGGGCGACCACTACATGATCCGGGCGGAACTGGCCGGGATCGACCCGGGCAAGGATGTCGAGGTCACGGTCGGCTCCGGGTACCTGACCATCCATGCCGAGCGGTCCGACAAGGCCGAGGGCAAGCACCGGTCGGAGTTCCGGTACGGCTCGTTCACCCGCAGCCTCATGCTGCCGGTCAACGCCGACGAGGACGCGGTTACGGCCAGCTACCGCGACGGCATCCTCACGA
Organism: Streptosporangiaceae bacterium; assembly: GCA_035505275.1. Lineage (GTDB taxonomy): Bacteria > Actinomycetota > Actinomycetes > Streptosporangiales > Streptosporangiaceae > Palsa-504. The sequence continues at coordinate 7,489 of DATJQX010000079.1, forward strand.
TCTCGGTCGGCCTGAAGGAAGCGAAGAAGGAGTCTGCCAAGAAGATAGAAGTCACCTCGGGCAAGTAAGTCCGGTGCCGAACTTGGCAGACGCATAGGAGATCGGCCACGCCCGGTCGCCGGGCGCGGCCGATTCGTGGGTCGGCGGTCGGCTGGGCCACCCCTGCTGGATAGCATCCGCCCGCAACTCAGGCGGGGAAGGGAGCGCACGATGCGTCATCACGAGGTCCGGGAGGTCATGACGGCCGACCCGCCGACGGTCACCCCGGCCACTCCGCTGAAGTACGTGGCTGAAATCCTGGTCAGGCAGCAGGTCAGCGCCGTGCCCGTACTGAGCCCTGGCGGCAAGGTCATCGGTGTCGTCGGCGAGGCCGACCTGCTCAGGAAGGAAGAGCTCCAGCGCGAGCCGGACGGCTGGCACGCGCTGTACCTGAGCTACCGGGCGCGGCGGGACATCGTCACGGCCGAGACCGCGGGGGAGATGATGAGCGCCGTTCCGGCCACGGTGCGGCCCAGCGCGTCCGTGGCCGAGGCAGCCCGCCTGATGGACCAGTACGGGGTCACCTGCCTGCCGGTGGTCGATGAGAGCGGGAAGCTGGTCGGGGTCGTCGGCCCGCGGAACCTGCTGCGCGTGCTCCTCCGGCCCGACGACGAGATCCGGGCGGAGATCGTCAACGACGTTCTCGTGGGGTACCTGGCCACCAACCCGGCCCTGGTGCAGGTCGAGGTGACCAACGGGGTCGTGAGGCTGGCTGGAGAACTTGAGGCCAGGAGCATGCTGGCCCTGATCGGTTCTGCGATCCGCGCCGTCGAGGGGGTCATCGACGTCCAGGGCGAGCTCGGCTACGCGATCGACGACACCAGGCCGCTCCCCGCTCCGGAGCGTGACCAATCTCCGCTCACTCGCGGCCCCCACCCACCGGTGGCGTCCCGCCGGCCGATCTAGCCCAGGCCACGAGAAGCCGAGAGGACCACATCATGGCGACGCCGTATCCGGTGGAGCGAGGGCACGGACGGGGCAAGCTCCGCATCTACCTCGGCGCCGCTCCAGGGGTGGGCAAGACCTACGCAATGCTCGCCGAAGGCCAGCGCCGCCGGGCGCGCGGCACCGACGTTGTCGGTGCGCTGATTGAGACCCACGGCAGGCGGCTGACCGCGGAGATGGCCGAAGGACTGGAGATCGTGCCGCGGCGCACCATGAACCACCGCGGCGCGACCCTCACCGAGATGGATCTCGACGCCGTGCTGGCCCGGCATCCGCAGATCGCCCTGGTGGACGAGCTTGCCCACACCAACGTGCCGGGCTGCCGGAACGCCAAGCGCTGGCAGGACGTCGACGAGCTCCTGAACGCGGGCATTGACGTCATCACCACGCTGAACATCCAGCATCTCGAATCGCTCAGCACCGTGGCCAGGCAGGTCACCGGCGTGACGCAGCACGAGACCATACCCGACGAAGTCGCGCGGCGCGCCGACCAGATCGAGCTGGTCGACATGACCCCCGAGGCGCTGCGGCGCCGGATGGTCCACGGCAACGTCTACCCGCCGAACCGGATCGAGGCCGCGCTGACCCACTACTTCCGGCCGGGTAACCTCACCGCGCTGCGCGAGCTGGCTCTGCTCTGGGTCGCCGACCGGGTGGAGGAGGGCATGCAGCGATACCGGGCCGAGCACGGCATCGCCGCGCCGTGGGAGACCAGGGAGCGGATCGTGGTCGGCATCGCCGGCGAGAAGGGCGATGAGGCCGTCATCAGGCGGGCCGCCAGGATCGCCGCGCGCACCCCGGGCAGCGACCTGCTCGCGGTCCACGTGGACCGCGACGACGGCCTGACCGCCGGGCCGGACGGCTCGCTCGACATGCAGCGCGCGCTGGTGGCCTCGATCGGTGGCAGCTTCCAGCAGATACCGGGTAGCGACGTCCCCGAGACACTGCTGCGGTACGCCCGGGCCGAGAACGCGACCCAGCTCGTGCTCGGCGCGAGCCTGCGCGGCCGGTTCCTCACCCTGCTCTCGGGCAAGAGCATCCCGACCAGGGTGGCCCGCCGGGCCGGGCACTTGGACGTGCACCTGGTCAGCCGCGGCGACAGCGCGACCGCGCGCGGCGGGTCGCCGATGTGGGCGCTGGCCGGGTTCCGGTCACGCCGGGTGCAGGCCAGGCGGGCCAGCGCGGAGGCGGCGGCCCTCGCCCGGCTCGGCACCGCCGCGCTGCGCGGGCACGGCGACCCGCCCGCCCTGCTTGAGGAGATCCGCCAGATGTTCGGCCTGGCCGCGGTCAGCCTGCTGGAGCGGCGGCCCGACGGGCCCGGCTGCGACGTCGTGGCCAGCGCGGGCGATCAGCCACCGGAAGGACCCGGCGCGGACCTGGAGGTGCCGGTCGACGACACCATGACGCTGGCCGGCCGGGGGCATGTCCCGGGCAGGGAGGACCTGCGTGTGCTCCGCTCCTGCGCGGTCCAGGTCCTGGCCGGCATCGGCTCCCGGCGCCGGGAAGAGCAGGACGCCCAGGCCGCCTGGCACGTGGCCGACCTCCGCGGCCGGACCGCCCTGCTCGAAGTGACCGGCGAGAATGCCCGTGAGCAGCTCGCCGCGGCCCGGACGGCGCTCGCCGCGCTGATGGCACCGCAGGATCAGGGCAACGCCCTCACGCCGGCCGACCAGGGCAGGCTGCTCGCCGAGGCGGCCCGCGCCGTAGACCAGGTGAGCAGGCTGGTGGACGATCTGCGGGACCTTCGCCGGCTGCGCACCGGAGAGGTCGAGACCTACCTGCAGCCTGTCGATCTCGACGAGGTGCTGACCGCCTGTCTCGACGACCTGGGGCCGGGCAGCCGGCCGGTCACCGTCGACATGGCTGAGGACCTGCCCGACGTAATCGCCGACGCCGCGCTACTCACCCGGATCCTGGCCAGCCTGCTGGCCGACGCCGCGCACCGCTGCCCGGCGGGCGCGCTGCCGGCGCTCACTGCCACCTGCCCGGACGGCGTGGTCGAGGTCCGCCTGACCGACGCCGGGCCCGACGAGCACGGTGGCCCGGCTAGCCTGGCGCTCAGGCTGGCCGCCGACCTCGCCGAGGCGATGGGCGTCACGCTTCGCTGCGAGCGCGCCCCTGCCGGAGGCCGTACGGTGATACTTGTGCTGCCCGCCGCCGCGAGCGTGCCGGCCGGCGCACCGGCAAGGGAGAAGTACCCGGACGACGAGGTGCAGCTCACCTGACCGTGGAAAACCCTTCATTTACCCGAACGGACGGTGGTTCCCGTGCCAGCTCCCGGCCGCGCGCCAGTCGTGGTGATCGGCGTCGGCAACGAGTACCGCCGCGACGACGGCGCCGGGCCGGCGGTCGTCGGCCGGCTGCGCGGGCGGGTGCCATCCGGCGTCGAGCTGGTTATCACCGACGGCGAGCCCACCCGGCTGATCGAGGCCTGGACCGGGGCGGCGCTTGCGGTGGTCGTCGACGCTGTCCGGGCCCGGCCGCCGCGCCCGGGCCAGATCCACCGGTTCGCGGTGGACCGGCTGGACACCGCGGCGGGCCAGGCGGCGAGCTCGCACGGCTTCGGCCTGGATGACGCGATCGCCCTGGCCGCGGCCCTGGACCGGATGCCAGGCCGGCTGATCGTGCACGCCATCGAGGCGGCCGACCTGAGCCTGGGCACCGGCCTGACCCCGGCCGTCGCCGCCGCCGTCGACGTCGTGGCGCGCGCCATCATCAGCGACGTCGCTCACGGGTGCTTGAGGAACCTCAGATAGAAGGCCACGAATACGAGAACAATTCCGACGTTTACCATCAGCCGGTCCCAGAGGTGCTGCCTGAAAAATAGGACGTCCGCCCCGACCACGACCGCTACCATCGCGAGCACGTAAAGCACGGCGACTGCCTGTCTTCCCATCATTTCCTCCTGCCGTGTGTGACGGAGTCGAGCAAGAACGGCGCGCACGACCGGCTGGGCCAGGCAGCAGCATGCCTGGCCCTCACCATAGGCCGGCGAAGCCTACGCGGAAGGCTCGATTTCATGAGTCAAGCGTCCGCGGTGATCGCCTGCCGCCGTAGAGACCGAATGCCCGGCTCTCCGGGCCGAAAGGCCTATCGACCGAAAGCCGTTACCGGGCGAGGTCGGCTGTAGGGCCAGGGCCTGGCTCAAGGTCCCTCAGTTTTCGTGACCTTAGCCGCCCCCGGGCGGGCATTATGGCGGCAATTTCCCGATGATCCGCAGCGTCTCATCATGTGGCGAATGAGCAAGTGCCAAACAGGCCCACTGAGTCTCCTTCGCCGCTGGAGGTACACCGTGAAAGTCCGCATGGCACTGGCCGCGCTGGCGGGCGTGGCCGTGCTGGCGACCGTCGGGGTGGCGGCTACGGCTACAAGCGCAGGCGCGAGCACGACCCGGACCACCGTCAGCCACACTACCTACGCTCCACGCGACTGCGCAGGATGGCAGCTGTCGGCCACGCTGACCCGCGGCCCCAAGACCTGGGGGAATAACCGCGAGCTGGTGCTGGCGCTGACCAACACGAGCCGCTCGGCGTGCACCGTGTCCGGCTACCCGGGCCTGCAGCTGCTGGGCGCCGGGCACCAGGCGTTGCCCACGACCGTCGTGAAGGTTCCCGGGGCGCAGATCCCCGAGCGGACCTGGGGGCCGGCCGGGATCGTCCTGCTCCCCGGCCAGTCCGCGACCGCCGATATCACCTTCACCGTCCAGGGCCGGTTGCATCCGGCGCTGAACTACCCCGGACCTCCCTTCTTCCCGGTGAGCGCTGCTTACCTGGTGGTCACGCTGCCTAACGGCTACCCAGGCCACGTGCCGCCGTTCGGGCCGCGCTTCGTCCTGCGGATTCCCGGCGGTCTGGTGCCGATTGTGCAGTACCGGCTGTACGAGACCGCGCTGGCGGGGCAATTCCCGGTCTTCCGGTGATCTGAGGGCCGGGCGCTGCGTGCCGCCCCGCCGCGCAGCGGCGGGGCGGCCCTATGGCGCCGGCCGGCGTTGGTCCCGGGCTCCCCGGGACCCTCGCCTCTAGCCGGGCGGCACCGGGCCGAGTGCGCTGAAAGCGACAGGTTCAGGAGACGTGATCAAGATGCGAGCACTGGTGGTCTACGAGTCGATGTACGGGAACACGCACGTCATCGCCAGCAACATCGCGGACGGCCTGCGGGCGACCCACGAGGTGACCCTCGTCCCGGTGGCCGCGGCTACCGCGGATCTGGTCGCCCGGGCCGATCTCCTCGTCGTCGGCGGGCCGACCCACATGCACGGACTGTCAACCGCGGCATCCCGGCGACTTGCCGCTAAGGCGGCCGCCACGGTGGGAAGCGGGCTGACGCTGGACTCGGACGTCGCCGGCCCGGGGCTGCGGGACTGGCTCGACGTCCTCGCCGATCGACACGCGCCGGCCGCCGCCTTCGACACCCGGCTGACCGAGATCGCCGCGTTGACCGGCCGGGCCAGTCGCGGTATCAGGAGGCTGCTCAAGCGGCACGGCTACCGGCTCGTCATGCCCCCGGAGAGCTTCCTGGTCAGCCAGCGGAACATCCTGCTCGCCGCCGAGGCCTCGCGCGCCCGCCGCTGGGGCGCGGCGCTGGGGGCCGCCGCGACTACCGCTCACGTTCCCGCGCGTGCGCGGGCCGCGTGAAGCAGTCGGCCATGACCAGTGACAGGGGCATCCGCGCCTCCGATGAGGACCGGGAGTGGACCGCCGCTGCTCTGGGCGCGCATTTCGCGGCTGGTCGGCTGACCCTGGAGGAGTTCCAGGAACGCCTGGATCGCGCCTACGCCGCGAAGACCCTCGGCGAGCTCGCCGACCTGATGACAGACCTGCCGGCCGCCGATGTCAGCCCGCTCAGGAGACGGCCCGGCGGCGATCCCCCGCTTCCCGCGCCGCGCGCCCCGGGGACGGTCCAGGCTCGCGACGGCAGCCTCGGCCCCTTCTGGCGGCTGTGGTTCGCGGTGACCATCGGCGTATTCGTGCTCTGGCTGGTCAGCGGGCCGATTGCCGGCCCGTGGTTCTTCTTGGCCGTGATTGCGCTGGCCTTCCTCATGCTGAGGGGCTGGAGCAAGGGCATGGAGCGCCGGATCCGGTCCCATCACCATGACGAGCAGTAGACCACCCCCTAAGGTCGCAGGTCACCGCCAGACGGGACCATCGGCCCTGCCGGGCGCGGCAGCGGCGCGGTGGTATGGAAGCGACGGGAAGGACCCACAGCGAAGGACGCGGGGTTACGGGCCCCGACCGACGGCACGGCCTCCTGGCCGTACGGCTCGGCCCGCACACCGCGCAATCGGGATCCGCGAGAAGCGGATGGGTCCTTCCCGCCGTGCATCTAGCTACGGTTGGGAGGGGACCAGGTGGCCCGGAGCCTGCTCGTCGCGCCTGCCGCGCCGCACACCGACCTGGCCAGGACGTGCCTGGGGCTGCTGCGAGCCCTGGACCGGCGCGGCGTCAAGGTCGCCTTCGTCAAGCCGGTGGCCCAGCCGGGAACCGACGGCGGGCCCGACCGCTCGGCCGCGCTGGTGACCGCGATCACCGCGCTCCAGCCCCCGGAGCCGCTGACCACCGCCGAGCTGGAACGGCAGCTGGGCGAGGGCGGGCTCGATGTGGTGCTGGAGAAGATCGTCGCCGCGTGGGAGCCGATTTACGCCGGATCCGAGGTCGTAGTGGTCGAGGGACTCAGCGCGGAACCCCCGAGCCTGTACGCCAGTTCGCTGAATCAGGCGCTGGCCCGGGCGCTGGATGCCGATGTCCTGCTGGCCGCCAGCTGGACCGGGGGGGCTGACGCAGACGGACTCGCCGAGCAGTTCGCCATCGCGGCGGGCGGATACGTCTCCGGCGAGCAGGCGCGGGTGGTCGGCTGCATAGTCCACGGGGTGTCCGAAGGCGATGCGGCCGCGGCCACCCAACTACGGGCCGCCCTCACCAAGCGTGGGCTCCGCCTCATCGGATGCGTGCCGCACCGCCCTGAGCTGACGTGGCCGCGGGTCCGCGATCTGGTCCGCGAACTGCATCCGGACGTGCTGCACGAAGGCGACCTGTCCCGGCGGATCAGGGACGTGGCGGTGTTCGCCCAGGGCATCCCCGGGGGGATCCGCGTCTTGGACGCCGGGCGGCTGGTCGTGGTTCCCGGCGACCGGCACGAGGTGATCATGGCGGCCTATTTGGCCGAACTCAGCGGAACCCACCTCGCCGCCTTGCTGCTGAGCGCGGGGACCGCGCCCGATCCGCGGGTCAGCCAGCTCACCCGGGCCACTGCCGCCGCGAACCTGCCTGTCCTGCTCGTCGAGCACGACAGCTACCAGACCGCGACCCGGGTACGGGATCTCGACCCGGGCCTGCCCGCCGACGACACCGAACGGATCGAGGCCGTCACGGACAACATCGCCGACGCCCTCGATCGGTCCTGGCTGGAGTCGCTGACCAGCACGTCCCGGCCGCGGCGGTTCAGCCCCGCCGCGTTCCGCTACCAGCTGGTCGAGCGGGCCCGTGCCGCCGATGCCCTGGTGGTATTGCCCGAGGGCACCGAGCCGCGCACCATGCGGGCCGCCGTCGAGTGCGCCGACCGCGGCATCGCCCGCTGCCTGCTGCTGGGCTCGCCCGACGAGGTAGCCGCCCAGGCCAGGCAGCTCGGGCTGCTGCTGCCCGCGGGCATCACCATCGTGGACCCGCGGGCCGTCGCCGAGCGCTACGTCGCCCCGCTGGCCGGACTGCGGCGCCATAAGGGCTGGACGGAGGAGATGGCCCGCGAGCATCTCGCCGACCCGGTCACGGTCGGCACCATGATGCTCAGGCAGGGCGAGGTCGATGGCCTGGTCTCCGGCGCGGTGCACACCACCGCGGCCACGGTCCGACCGGCGCTGCAGATCCTGGGCCCCAGGCCGGGCTGCCGCCTGGTGTCCTCGATCTTCTTCATGTGCCTGCCCGACCAGGTGGTCATCTACGGGGATTGCGCGATCAACCCCCAGCCCAGCGCCGAGGACCTGGCCGACATCGCCATCCAGAGCGCCGCGTCCGCGCGGGCCTTCGGCATCGAGCCCCGGGTGGCGATGATCAGCTTCAGCACCGGAACCTCCGCCGCCGGCACCGACGTGGACAAGGTCGCCGAGGCCACCCGGATCGCGCGCGAGCGCGAACCCGGCCTGGCCATCGACGGCCCGCTGCAGTACGACGCCGCTGCCATCGCCTCGGTCGGCCAGGCCAAGCGGCCCGGCAGCCCGGTCGCCGGGCAGGCGACCGTCTTCATCTTCCCCGACCTGGACACCGGCAACACGACGTACAAGGCCGTCCAGCGCAGCGCTCAGGTCGTCAGCATCGGCCCGATGCTGCAGGGCCTGGCCAAGCCGGTGAACGACGTCAGCCGCGGCGCTCTGGTCGAGGACATCATCTACACGGTCGCCCTGACCGCGATCCAGGCCCGCGCTACGCAACCCTGGTAATGACACGTGCCGGCGGCCTTGGCTGGCGGGCGTTGGTTCAGCCGGTACCGAGCTGGATGCGTCCCCGCCGTAGACCTGGGGAACAACCGAGTGCCCACCGGGGGACCTAGGTCCCCGCATCCCTGGGCGTTCGGCTCTCACATCCCAGGAACGGCCCGAGTGACCTGAGAGTGGAGGCCGCAACGTACGGCCGAACGAATGGGGTGCGCAATGAGCGTGACAACCGCGGCAGGGGCCAAGGTTTACCAGGCGCCCGGTGAAGCCGGCAGCCCGGTGGACGTCAAGGCCCGCTACGAGAACTTCATCGGCGGGCACTGGGTGGCGCCCGTGCATGGGGAGTACATGAAGGACCTGTCACCCGCCAACGCGCGGCAGTTCACCGAGGTGCCGCGGTCGACCAGGGAGGACATCGAGCTCGCCCTCGACGCCGCCCACGCGGCCAAGGACGCCTGGGGCGAGACCTCGCTGACCGAGCGCGCCAGGATCCTCAACCGGATCGCCGACGTGATCGAAGAGCACACTGAGATGCTGGCGGTCGCCGAGACCTGGGACAACGGCAAGCCGGTCCGGGAGACGCTGGCGGCGGACATCCCGCTGGCCGCGGACCACTTCCGGTACTTCGCCGGGGAGACCCGCGCGCTGACCGGGACGAGCACCGAGATCGATAAGGACACCGTGGCCTACCACTTCCACGAGCCGCTCGGCGTGGTCGGCCAGATCATCCCGTTCAACTTCCCGCTGCTGATGGCCGCGTGGAAGCTGGCGCCCGCGCTGGCCGGCGGCAACTGCACGGTGATCAAGCCGGCCTCGTCGACCCCCTGGTCGATCCTGAAGCTGGCCGAGCTGATCGGCGATGTCGTTCCGCCGGGCGTGCTCAACATCGTGACCGGCCCGGGCGGGGAGATCGGCAAGGCGCTGGCCACCAGCCGCCGCATCGCCAAGATCGCGTTCACCGGCGAGACCGTCACCGGCCGGCTGATCATGCAGTACGCAGCGGAGAACATCATCCCGTCCACCACCGAGCTGGGCGGCAAGTCGCCCAACGTGTTCTTCGCCGACGTGATGGACCGCGACGACGCGTTCCTGGACAAGGCGGTCGAGGGCCTGGTGCTCTACGCGTTCAACAAGGGCGAGGTGTGCACCTGCCCGTCCCGGGCGCTGATCCAGGAGTCGGTCTACGACCGGTTCATGGAGCGCTGCCTGGACCGGATCGGCCGGATCAGGCAGGGTAACCCGCTCGACGTGAGCACCCAGATGGGTCCGCAGAACTCCAGGCAGCAGCTCGACAAGATCATGTCCTACGTCGACATCGGCCTGGCCGAAGGCGCCGAGCTGCTGATCGGCGGCAAGCAGCCCGAGCTCGACGGCGAGCTGGCGGACGGCTACTTCTTCGAGCCCACCGTGCTCAAGGGCCACAACAAGATGCGGGTCTTCCAGGAGGAGATCTTCGGCCCGGTCCTGGCCGTGACCACGTTCAGGGACGAGGCCGAGGCGATCGAGATCGCCAACGACACCCTGTACGGGCTGGGCGCCGGCGTGTGGACCCGCAACGGCAACCTGGCCTACCGGATGGGCCGGGCCATCAAGGCAGGCCGGGTGTGGACCAACTGCTACCACCAGTACCCGGCCGGGGCGGCCTTCGGCGGCTACAAGATGTCCGGCGTAGGCCGGGAGCTGTACCGGGAGACCCTGACCGAGCACTACTCGCAGACCAAGAGCCTGCTGGTCAGCTACAGCGACCAGGCCTTGGGCCTGTTCTAGCTCACGGAACGAAGCAGAGGCAGAGATGGCATCCACGGGCGGCCGGCCTCGCATCGACCGGGTAACGGCCACGCCAGCGGCGCTGGCCGCCCTGGCCCGGCTGCGCGAGCGGCGCGGTGCGGTCCTTCTCTACCAGTCCGGCGGCTGCTGCGACGGCAGCCTGCCGGTCTGCCTGGAGCAGGGGGACCTGCGTATCGGCGACGGCGACGTGCTGCTCGGGTTGGTCGGCGGCTGCCCGGTCTATATCGACAACCGCCAGTACGCGGTCTGGAAGCACACCCAGCTCATCATCGATGTCGGTGAGGGGGAGCCCGAAGGCTTCTCCTTGCCGGCTGGTGACGGCCGGCAGTTCGTCACCAGGTCCCGGGTGTTCTCACCGGCCGAGCTTGCCTCACTCCAGGAAACCGGGGCCTCGTGCCGATTCACGGAAGGAGAACCGTCATCATGAGCCAAGCCATACCGGAGCCGGCCGTCACCATCTGCGCTCTCAGGGAAACGGCGCCGGGCGAGCAGCGCGTCGCGCTCGTCCCGGAGTCGGTCCCGGTACTGGCCCGCGCCCGGGTGCACGTCCTGGTGGAGTCCGGCGCGGGCGCCGCGGCGTGCTTCGCCGACAGTTCCTACGAACAAGCGGGCGCGGAAGTCGTCAGCCGGAACGATGCGATCGATAGGGCCGGCGTCATCGTCGGCATCGGCACGCCCGGGCCGGACCTGATCGCCCGGTTGCGCTCCGGGCAGACGGTCATCGGCATGCTGCGGCCGCTGGTCCAGCCGGATCTGGCCCGCCAGCTGGCCGGGGCCGGGGTGACCGCCATCAGCCTGGACGGGCTGCCGCGTACCGTGAGCCGAGCCCAGTCCATGGACGCGCTTACCTCCCAGGCCAACGTGGCCGGATACAAGGCGGTGCTCGTCGCCGCCGATAACTTCGGCCGGTTCTTCCCCATGCTGATCACCGCGGCCGGGACGAGCCGGCCGGCCAGCGTCCTCGTGCTTGGCGCCGGCGTCGCCGGCCTGCAGGCCATGGGTACCGCCCGCCGGCTCGGAGCCGTCGTGACCGGCTACGACATCCGGCCGGAGACCCAGGGCCAGGTGGAATCCGTCGGCGCGAGGTTCCTGCGGCTCGACCCGGTCGCGTCGGGGGAGGGCGAGGGCGGGTACGCCCGAGTGCTCACCGCCGACGAGCAGTCCGCCCAGCAGGACGAGCTCGCCGCGCACATCGCCCGCTTCGACGTCGTCATCGCCACCGCCCAGGTGCCGGGCCGGCGGCCGCCGCTGCTGGTCACCGCCGCTGCCGTCAAGGGCATGCAGGACGGCGCCGTCCTGGTCGACCTGGCCGCCAGCAGCCTCGGCGGGAACGTCGAAGGCTCGGTGGCGGATCAGACCGTGACGACCGAGAACGGAGTCCGGATCATCGGGGCCGGCAACCTGCCTGCCCAGATGCCCACCGCGGCCTCCGCCGCCTACTCGCACAACATCGTCGCCTTGCTCGCCGAGCTGGTCCGCGGTGGCGTGCTGACGATCGACCCCGCCGACGAGATCCAGGTCGGTGTGGTCGTCACCCACGAGGGCCAGGTGATCCACCCGGCGGTGGCCGCCTTGCTCGGACCGTCCGCCCAGGGAGGCAGTCGATGACCACGAGCCTGATGTCCGACATCTACATGTTCGTGCTGGCCATCCTGGTCGGCTACGAAGTCATTACCAAGGTGCCGTCCACGTTGCACACGCCGCTGATGTCGGCGTCCAACGCCATCCACGGCATCGTCATCATCGGGGCGGTCATAACCGCCTCGCAGGCCCGGACGGACGCGGGCTACGTACTCGCCTTCGTGGCCGCGTTCTTCGCCGGGATGAACGTGGTCGGCGGCTACGGCCTCACCGACCGCATGCTGCAGATGTTCCGCAAGCGGCCCGCGCCGCCCGCCCACGACCGGACGAAGGAACTGTCATGAACGCCGTCACCATCGCGGTTGACCTGGCTTACCTGCTGGCCGCCGCCGGCTTCGTCGTGGCCCTGCACCTGATGAACTCCCCGGCCACGGCCCGCAAGGGCAGCCGATTGTCCTGGCTGGGCATGATCGTCGCGGTGGCCGCGGCGCTGACCAGCGTGATCCATGGCGGCACGATCACGACGACCGGCTGGATCGTGCTGTCGGTCGGCGGCGTCGGCGGCGCGGCGGCCGGCCTGGTCATGGCCCGCCGGGTCAAGATGACCGACGTCCCGCAGGTCGTCAGCATCTTCAACGCGGTCGGCGGGGGTGCCGCCGCCCTGGTGGCGGCCGGCGACTTCGTCCGCCTGGCCGGCGACGGCGGTATCTCCGGCCGCGTCATGATCGCGACCGTCCTCGACATCATCGTCGGGCCCGTCACCTTCTCCGGGTCGCTGATCGCCGCGGGCAAGCTGCAGGGCTGGGTGAGTTCGCGTCCTGTGGTCTTTCCCGGTGCGCGCCTTATCACCGCCGCCCTCACGGTCGTCGGGGTCGGGGCAAGCTGCTACCTACTGGCAGGCCATGACTCCATCGCCATGCTGATCCTCGTTGTCTGCGCCGCCCTGGCCTTCGGCGTCACGATGACGATGCCGATCGGCGGGGCGGACATGCCCGTGGTCGTCGCCCTGCTGAACTCCTTCACCGGCATCGCCGTGGCTATCGCCGGGTTCGTCATCGACAACGGCGGCCTGATCATCGGCGGCGCGCTGGTCGGCGCCTCCGGCGGCATCCTCACGGTGCTCATGGCCCGGGCCATGAACCGCTCGGTGATCAGCGTCATGCTCGGCGGCTTCGGCACCGGCGACAGCGGCCCGGCAACCGGCCCGGCCGCGGTCGGCGCGGGCGCCAGCATCCGGCGCATCTCCGCCGAGGACGCCGCCATCCAGCTTGCCTACGCCAGCAAGGTGATCATCGTCCCCGGCTACGGGCTGGCCGCCGCGCAGGCCCAGCACGAGGCGGCGGAACTGGCCGCGCTGCTCCAGGAGCACGCGACGGTGTTCTTCGCCATCCACCCGGTGGCCGGCCGGATGCCCGGTCACATGAACGTGCTGCTGGCCGAGGCGAACGTGCCCTACACCGATCTGAAAGAGATGGACGCGGCCAACCCCGAGTTCCCGACGGCGGACGTGGCCCTGGTTGTCGGAGCCAACGACGTCACCAACCCGGCCGCCCGCCGTCCGGGCAACCCGGTGTCGGGCATGCCGATCCTGAACGTCGACCAGGCCAAGAGCGTCATCGTGATCAAGCGGTCCATGGGACACGGCTACGCGGGGATCGACAACGAGCTCTACATCGACCCGAAGACCGGCATGTTCTTCTCCGACGCCAAGTCCGGGCTGGCCGAGATCATCGCCTCGGTCAAGGCCCTGGTCGCGAGCTGATCGCCGAACCGCCGGTGGTCTGGGTCGGATGCCCTGTCCTGAGGCGCGGACGCGGCCCAGCGGGACTCCTGCTCGTCATCCCTTCTTCCGCTGGCAGGCGCTCGTCGATGTGATAGGGAACCCGCAGTGTCATCGCTTGCTCCAGTCAGGCCGCCGCCGGATGGAACTCGCTGGTCAGCGGATCGCGGAGGTACCGGACCGGCGGCTCGCCGGCCACCACGCGCGCGACGGCGGTCAGCAGCCGGGCCACGTCCTGCTCGGAGGTGTTGATCCCGGCGCTGGCCCGGACGGCTCCGGGCATCGCACCATGACCGTCATCGCCTGCTGGCGCTGGGCTGGGCCCGAGCAATCTGGTCAGGTAGGGATCGGCGTAGAAGCTCCCGTACCGCACGGCGATCGCCTCCTCCGCGGCGAGCCGGGCGGCGACCAACGCACCCGGCACGCCGTCCACGGTGAACGTAGCCACGGGCAGGGTCTCGGTGCCGGGACCGGGGCCCAGCAGCCGTACCGCTGGGATTGCCGCCAGCCCGCGGCGCAGCGACCCGGCGATGCGGCGGTCATGGCTCGTGATGGCGGGCCAGCCGACGGCCTCCAGGGCGCCGATCGCCGCACCCAGGGCTACAGCGCCGATCAGGTTGGGTGACCCGGCTTCCTCGCGCTCCGGGGGATCCAGCCAGGTCACCTCGCCCAGGCCGGGCATGGCCGCGGCACCGCCGCCGACCAGGAACGGATCCCCGGTCATGAAGACCCGCCGGGGCCCTACGAGCACACCCGCGCCGAACGGTGCGTACATCTTGTGGCCGCTCCAGGCCAGGAAGTCCGCCTCGCGCGGCAGCGGCCGGTGCGGCGCCAACTGGGCCGCATCCACGAGCACGGGGATGCCGCGGTGATGCGCGGCAGCGATGATCTCAGGCAGAGGCGGCAGCCAGCCGGTGACGTTGGATGCGCCGGTGATCGCGAGCAGCCGCGGCACAGGCCGCTGGTCGAGCGCGGCCACGACGTCCTCGGTCCCGAACGTGCCGTCCTGGCCGCATTCCACGAACCGGCAGGCAGCCGCCCGCACCCACGGCAGCAGGTTGGAGTAGTGCTCGGCCACCGTCGTGACGACGACGTCGCCAGCTCCCAGCCTCAGCCGGTAAGCCAGGTGATTGATGGCCTCGGTCGTGTTGCGGCAGATGATCGCCACATCATCGGAATCCCGGCCGCGCCCGGCGAAGGCCAGCGCGGCACGGTGCGCGCTGGCGAAGCCGAGCGCAGATGCCTGAGACTTGTAGCCCGTGCCGTGATGCACGCCCGCATACCGCGGGACGAATGCCTCCACCGCGTCCATCACCTGAGGCAACGCACTTGTCGAGGCGGCGGCGTCGAAGGAGACATATGGACGCTCTGCGCCGTCCACGCAGGGGACCCGGAGGCCGTCACCGACGAGAGCGACAGGCAATGTTACCGAGGACATATCCCGACCCTGCCGGACACCAGCACCGGAAGCGAGGGCCTTTGGTCCCGGTGCTGCGGAAGAAGTGCCCGAGCAGCTGGCCTGGTCCGCGGGAACCCGAAGCCGGGCCGGACGTGGCATCCGGTCACGTTCTGAGCTAGGGACTTCACGCTGGGGATGTCGGGACGAACGTCCCTACTGTCCGGCACCGGCATTCGCGAGCCTGGTCATGCGGCGGATCGCGTGCGCGGCGCTGGAGAGCCGGATCGCTGGCCTGGCGGTGTGGTCGGCTGGATAGGGGCGACTGCTGGTGAGGCAAGACCTACCGATGGGCGGCCGGTCGGCATGACTGGCCTGCCGCGCCGCTGCTGGGTTGTGGCGCTGGCCGTGCTCACTGCGACGACCATGCTGACCGCGGGGTGCGGGGGAAACAGCACGGCGACTGCGCTCCGCGACCGCCTGCTCGCGGTGACCGACCTGCCAGCCGGATGGTCGGCGGTGCCCGTGAACCCGGACAGCGTGCAGACCAGCGCGCCATGCCTGTCGAGCCTGGCGGCCAACCCGGAGGGATGGACCTACCAGGTCGCGGCCTTCGTGCAGGGCACGGCCATCCCCACGCTATCCGAGGTCCTGGTCACCGGCCCGCAGCTGCGGCAGAGGTGGGAGAGCGTGGCGCAGGCGCTGTCGCGCTGCCGGACGGCCACCTTGACCATCAACGGCACCAAGGTCAACGCCACCGTCCGGCCCCTGCCCTTCCCGCGGGTCACCAGCACGTCTTCCGCCTACGCGTGGGGGTTCACGATCTCGGGCATCCAGATCGGCTTCGACCTGATCCTGTTCGAGACCGGGACGTATGCGGGCTATCTGGCCTATTCCGACCTGGGACCGCCGGCGGCGGCGACGGTGAGGGCGTTCGCGGACGCCGCGGTGGCGAAGGCGGAGACCGGGGCGACGGCTCGGATCCCGGACGGGGTCTCCGTCGCGTCCGCGCCAGTGCGGACGGCGCACACGGCGCTGGGCACGGTCGCCTACCGTACCGTGGGCAGCGGACCGCCCCTGGTCATGATCACCGGTTACGGCGGAACCATGGAAGGGTGGGACCGGCGCTTCGTCGACGCGCTTGCCCGGCATTACCGGGTCGTGATCTTCGACAATGCTGGCGTGGGCCCGACCCAGGCCCTGCCCGCGCCGCTCAGCATCGACGCGATGGCCAACCAGACCAGTGCGCTCATCGCCGCGCTCGGCCTCAGCAGGCCGGACATCCTCGGCTGGTCGATGGGCAGCATGATCGCCCAGGCCCTCGCGGTGCTCCACCCGGGCCAGGTACGCCGCCTGGTCCTGTGTGCCAGCTACCCGGGCAACGGGACGGCGATTCGGCCCTCCGAGGCGGCGATACACGCGCTCACCAGCGGCAGCCCGCAGCAGGCGCTGGCCGACCTGTTCCCGGCCGGCCAGGGAGCCGCGCAGAACACCTACCTCGCGGCGATCTCCAGCTATCCGGCCGCACCCGGGGCCCCGGCCAGCACCGTGGCCGCCCAGGGGCACGCGATCGACCAGTGGTGGGCCGGGCAAGACCCGGCTGGGGAGCAGGCCGGCGAGATCACCGCCCCGGCCCTCATCGCCGACGGCACAGCGGACCGGCTCGACCCCCTCGCCAACAGCCACGCCCTCGTCGGCCTGATCCCCGGCGCCAAGCTCACGCTCTACCCCGACGCCGGCCATGCCTTCCTATTCCAGGACCAGGCCGCCTTCATACTCCTGATCGAGTCGTTCCTCGGCTGACCGTCGACCGCCCAGCTCACCCTCGCCTGATCCACCATGGCCACCTGGCTTACTTGTCCCGCCGCGGTGCCAGCTTGGCCGGCACCGCCGGGCCGCGCACGGCAGCTTGCACGGTCCAGATCGCCGAGATCAGCGCCTCGAACCTGCACAGGACGCGGCGGAGCGTGGCAGCGTCGCCGGCCTGTGCCGCGGCGATCGCCTCGTCGGCCGCCGCAGTGAGCCGGTTCAGCCGTACCTGCAGAAACGGACTCGCGCCCGGGTGGCGCCTGCCGTGCCCGGCGGCAAGCACGGCACGGGTGGCCGCCCCTGCCTCGGCGATGACCGCGGCGGTCGTGCAGCCGATTTCGGCCGCGGTCGGCGCCAGTCCGCCTTCGGCGCTGGACAGCATGCGCAACTTGAGCATGTACGACTGGCACCGGAGCTGGTGAGCGTGGATCTGGTCGTCGGTGGTCACGGCAATTCGGCACCCTTCATATGAGGGACGCCTAGATTTTGACGACCCTCGCACCCGGCGTTCCAGGGACTATGGTCCCTTTATTCCTGAGTTCGGCTTCCTGGGAGCCAGCGGAATGCTTTCGTCGCGAACGTATTTCACCACCCATTTATCCCGAACGAATCGGCGTGACACCTTCCCGGCCGCTTCGCCGCTCGAGTGGATGACGCCAAACATCGGATCTCTTATCCCGGATGTATCGGCGTATCGGACTGTGGCGTTGGTTCGGGTTCAATCAGCGAAAGGCCGATTACCGCGAACTTGGCGAACTCGTGATCAGGCCGCTTCTGCGGGTGCCTCGGTGAACTGGCTGGTGTACAGGGAGTAGTAGGTGCCGCGCCGGCGGAGCAGCTCGTCGTGGTCGCCCTGCTCGACGATCCGCCCGTCCTCCATCACCACGATCGTGTCCGCGTTGCGGATAGTGGACAGCCGGTGGGCGATGACGAAGCTGGTCCGCCCCTGCCGCAGCTTGGCCATCGCATCCTGGATCAGGACCTCGGTGCGGGTGTCCACGTTGCTGGTCGCCTCGTCCAGGATCAGGATCGGCGGGTCGGCCAGGAAGGCGCGCGCGATGGTCAGCAGCTGCCGCTGGCCGGAGGAGATGTTAGAGGCCTCCTCGTCCAGCAGCGTGTCGTAGCCGGCGGGCAGGGTCCGGATGAAGTAGTCGGCGCGGGCCGCGCGCGCCGCGGCGGCGACCTCCTCGTCGGTGGCGTCCTGCCTGCCGTACCGGATGTTGTCCCGGACGGTACCGGCGAACAGCCAGGTGTCCTGCAGCACCATGCCGAAGCAGCGGCGCACCTGGTCGCGGGTCAGGTCCCGGTAGTCGGTGCCGTCCAGGGCGATCCGGCCGGAGCCGATCTCGTAGAAGCGCATCAGCAGGTTGACCACCGTGGTCTTGCCCGCCCCGGTGCGCCCGACGATCGCGACGGTCTGCCCGGGCAGCGCGTCGAGGCTGAAGTCCTCGATCAGCGGCTTGTCCGGCTCGTAACGGAAGCACACGTGCTCAAGCGTCACCCGCCCCGCCGTCGGTACGCGCCCGGGACCCGTCACGGCGCGCTCGGCTGCCTCCTCCGGCGCGTCCAGGAACTCGAACACCCGCTCCGCCGAGGCCAGGCCGGACTGCAGCATGTTCATCTGCCCGGCGATCTGGCTGATCGGCATCGTGAACTGGCGGGAGTACTGGATGAACGCGATCAC
The DNA here is from genome assembly GCA_035505275.1 of Streptosporangiaceae bacterium. GTDB lineage: Bacteria > Actinomycetota > Actinomycetes > Streptosporangiales > Streptosporangiaceae > Palsa-504. The sequence goes on from DATJQX010000079.1 coordinate 25,934, forward strand.
GTCACCCAGCGAGATCCGGCCCGAGGCCACCCAGTACCCGCCCATGACCGCGATCACCACGTAGTTCAGGTTGGACAGCACCTGGATGGACGGCTGGATGAGCCCGGACAGGACCTGCGCGCGGAAGCTCGCCTCGTACATCCGCCGGTTCTGCCGGCCGAACTGATCGATCACCGCCTGCCGCCGGCCGAACGCCTGCACCAGCGCGTGCCCGGTGTGCGTCTCCTCGACCAGCCCGTTCAGCGCGCCGGTCTCGTCCCACTGGGCGGCGAACTGGACCTGGGACCGCCGCGCGATGACGAAGGTGATCACCAGCGCCAGCGGGACGACGCTCACGCACACCGCGGCCAGTAGCGGCGAGATCCAGAACATCATGCCGAGCACCCCGGCGATGGTCAGCACCGAGGTGAGCAGCTGGCTCAGGCCCTGCTGGATCGTGGTGGTGAGGTTGTCGATGTCGTTGGTGACGCGGCTCAGGATGTCCCCGTGCGGGTGGCTGTCGAAGTACCGCAGCGGCAGCCGGGCCAGCTTGTCCTCGACCTCCCGGCGGAGCCCGTACACGGCGCGCTGGGTGATGCCGGCCATGAGGTACCCCTGGCCGAAGTTGAAGCAGGCTCCCAGCAGGTACACCAGCGCGGCCAGGCCGAGCACCTGGCCCAGCCGGGTGATGTCGACGCCGGTGCCCGGGGTGACGCTCATCCCGGCCAGCATGCTGGCCAGCTGCCCCTCGCCGTGCGCGCGCAGCAGCGCGGTCACCTGGGCCTGCGTGAGCCCCTTGGGCAGCTGCTTGCCGACGAGGCCGTCGAACAGGACGTTGGTCGCGTTGCCCAGGATCTTGGGCCCGGCCACCATGAACGCCACCGACGTGACGCCAATGGCTACCGCCACCGCCAGCCGGGCCCGCTCGGGCCGAAGCCTGGCCAGCAGCCGCCGCAGCGTGCCCCGCAGGTCCCTGGCCCGTTCGGCCGGCTGCGCCGCACCCGGCCGCCCCATCGCGGCCCCGCGGGCCATCCCGCCTCCCGGCCGCCCCATCATCATGCCGCTGCCTCCTCGCCGAGCTGGGACATCACGATCTCCCGGTAGGGAGCGCAGCTGGCCATCAGCTCCTGGTGGCGGCCGAGGCCGGCCACGTGACCGTCGTCGAGCACGATGATCTGGTCGGCGTGCATGATCGTGCTCACCCGCTGCGCGACGATGACCACCGCCGCATCGCCCGTCGCCGACTTCAGGGCCGCGCGCAGCCGGGCGTCGGTGGCCGAGTCCAGCGCGGAGAAGCAGTCGTCGAACAGGTACAGCCGGGGCCGTTTCGCCAGCGCCCGCGCGATCGAGAGCCGCTGCCGCTGCCCGCCGGAGACGTTGGTGCCGCCCTGGTCGATGGCCGCGTCCAGCTGCCCCGGCATAGTGGCCACGAAATCAGCCGCCTGGGCGATCTCCTGGGCGTGCCAAAGCTCCGTCTCGGTCGCCCCGGGCCGGCCCAGGCGCAGGTTGCTCGCCACCGTCCCGCTGAACAGGAACGCCGCCTGCGGCACCAGCCCGATGCCGCGCCAGAGCTCCTCCAGCTCCTGTTCCCGCACGTCGACCCCGTTGACCAGGACGCTGCCCCCCGTGACGTCGGAGAACCGCGCGATGAGGTTGAGCAGCGTGGTCTTGCCGCAGCCCGTCCCGCCGATGATCGCGCTGGTCTGCCCGGGCGGGAAGGTGAACGACAGGCCGTCAAGCACCGGCCGCTCGCTGCCCGGGTACCCGAAGCTCACGTCCCGGAACTCCACCAGGCCGGTTACCGACGTCGGCCGGACCGGGGCCGGCGGGTCGGTGACCGACGGCACCGTGCCCAGTACCTCCTGGATGCGTTCTCCGCTGGCCACGGCGCGCGGGACCAGGATCACCATCATCACCGCCATCATCACCGAAATCAGGATCTGCAGGATGTAGGTGAGGAAGGCGGTGAGGTTGCCGATCGGCATCGAGTCCTCGCTCACCAGCCGGCCCCCGAACCACAGCACCGCCACGCTGGACAGGTTCAAGATCGCCATCAGCGCGGGCATGGCCAGGGCGAAGATCCGGTTGACACGCAGCGCCGTAGTGGTGAGGCTCGCGTTCGCGCCGGCGAACCGCCGGCTCTCCGATCCGCCGCGGACGAATGCGCGGATCACCCGGACGCCGGTGATCTGCTCCCGCAGCACCTGATTGATCCGGTCGACTTTGGCCTGCATGGACCGGAACTGCGGCACGACCAGGACCAGCATGGCGCCGATGACCACGGCCATCACCGGGACCGCGACGCCCAGCAAGGGCGACAGGGCCATGCCCTCCCGCAGGGCCATGATCACGCCGCCCACGCACATGATCGGGGCCATGACCATGAGCATCAGCGCCATCTGCAGGAACAGCTGGATCTGCTGGATGTCGTTGGTGTTGCGGGTGATCAGCGACGGCGTGCCGAAGCGGTTCACCTCGCGGGCGGAGAACCGCTGGACCTTGGTGAATACCGCGGCCCGCAGGTCCGCCCCGGTGCCCATGGCCACCCGGGACGCCCAGTACACGGCGACAATGCCGACCGCGCCGACCGCCAGCGCGATGCCGAGCATGACGGCGCCGGTGGTCCAGATGTAGTGGACGTCGCCCTTGACCACCCCGTTGTTGATGATGTCGCCGTTGAGGTTGGGCAGGTACAGGTTCCCGACCGTCTGCGCCACAAGCAGCGCCACCACGATAGTGACCTGGCCCGCGTACGGGCGCAGGTAGGTGCGCAGCAGCCGGGTAAGCACGGCGGGGTTCCGGCGTCGACGGGAGCGTCCATACCGGCACCATGCCGCCGTCCCGGCTCCGCCAGGCAGGGTCGGCAGGTCCATATGGGCGGGACCTTGGCCACCTCAACCGCGTACGCGCGCTGACCGAAGTACCACTGCCGTTCGGATACACCAGAAGATCTAAGCCGAACGGGTGGTGGTTTCACGCATGATCACCGGGCAGCGGCCTGGTTGCAGGCGGTTCTGGTGCCCGCGGCGCAGCCGGAGCGCAGTCGCCGGGAGGCTGAGTCGGCGGCCTGGCGCAGCCACTCCGCCTGCTCAGGATCCAGGTGCTCCTGGCACGAGAGCAGTTCCCTGGTCTCCGCCTCGAGCAGGCGGATCGTGGCCAGGGTTCGCTCGGCGTGACCGTATCCCATGGCTGTGTCTCCTCCCGGGTCGTGGTCGCGTCAGGCCCGGGCCAGCGGAATGCTCAGCGGCTCGGCCGCGGGTCCGTTCATGAAGGCCCATGGTCCCGCAGGCGGCAGGCGCCGGGCAGAGCCATAGGTCCCGTGAGCTGGCGGCAGGAAGTCCCGATCTGGCTGGCCGCGCGCCTGTCGGCCCCCCAGCCCGCTCTATCACCGCCATGACGGCCACTACGGCCTGATCGACACGGGCGGCGCGGTCCTGGAGCAGTGAAGGATCCGCGCGACGGCGGCTTCAGGCGATCCGCGGCGCGTGGAGTGCGCGGTGCTGGCTTGCGGGACCTTCGGCCCTGGCGCGAGGCCGGCGGCCACCTCGATGCTGGGGCTCGTTGACGCGCTGAGACGGGAGGGCCGGATGTGAGCTGGCAAGACAGGGCCGCCTGCAGGGGCTGGAATGCTCAGCTGTTCTTCGGCCCGGACGGCGAGACAGGGCAGGACCGGGAGATCCGGGAAGCGAAGGCCAAGGTGATCTGCGCGCGGTGCCCGGTCCGGGAGCAGTGCCTCACCTACGCGCTCAGGAACTCGATCAAGCACGGGATCTGGGGCGGGCTCAACCGGGAGGAACGAACCCGGGAGCGCCGCCGCCGGTCACCCAGACCGCAGGCCGCGTAACAGTACCGCGCGCATCGCTGCGCGAGCAGGTAGCCGGGCACCGGCCGCCACGGGAACTGGCCCGGGCTGCGAACCCGGCCGTCACCGCGGGATTCAGGTGGGCGCCTGAGGTCTCGCCGATCCCCGGATCTGAGCGAGATCCTCAGGTGACGCCTCCCGGAGGGTGGGCCAGCCAAAACCGTTGGCGCCGCAGACGAACTCCCGCTCCTCGCCCTCCTTTAGCGAAATCCGCATCTCCTTGGACCTGCGCAGAAGGACCAACCGCATCCGCAGGCTGTGTTCCCCTGGATCCACATTGAAGACCCTCACCTGCTCGTTCCCGATCTTGCCCGCGGAGTGGTCGTCGAGAACCACCGTGAAGTCCCAATGAAGCCTGAAGAGGCGAGCAAGCAAGCCGACAGGGAGCACCGTCGCGAGCGACACCGACCAGTCTTGCTTCGGCCGCGAGACCCTGATCACTGACATAACGCAAGGTCCTTTTCGTACTGCAGGGCGTTGGCCTCCACGGAACCCTTGATGTAGAAGGCAACGCAGCCCGATGGTACACCTATCGATGATCGCTCCCGAACGCCTCATCTGCGGCACAACTGCGGGCCCGAGACCGACGGCCACTCGCGCCCGGACAGCTCTGTTCCCTGACGGGGTGTCCCACAACAGCGTCAGCGATCAGGCGTCCTGGCTCGCAAGGCGGTAGGGCAGCGTGACGAGCCCCGTGCCCCTGTCGCGCCCGCGTCAATCAACGGGTGCGATTTCGTCCTGTTACCTGACTCCTGTCACCGAGTCGGCTACCGCCCAGCCGTGGCGCTCTGACACGCCGGAGCCCTGGTTCAGGAGTCTGGCGTTTGGGCTGATCAGGTACGGCGCCTAGGCGCACGGCGAAGCCCCTGGTAGATGAGCGATCGACGAAGGCCTCGTCCGCCTCCTTATTGCGGGGCAGAACCGGGCGCACCGCACAGCTTCTTGTGCGTCTGTCCGGATGCCGTGCTCACCCGCCGCAAGCGACCGTCTGCAGCTGACCTCGTTCATCACCTGGGGTGTCACCAGGCGGGCGCCGTGACCCAAACCGGGCATGGCAGCTCCGGCGGACGATCGCCGGAAACGCGGATTACCGGCCTCAGGCCCGCTTCGCGGGCACGGAGAACCGGTCACCGAGAGCTTGCCGGAGCGCGCTGGCGATCTGCTGGTTGTCGTTCGACTTAGCTTCCCATTCGACGATACGACTGCCCGTTTCGGTGGTGAGGGTCAGCCGCCGCCTGATCCCGATGCCCCGGGTCGCCAGCGTGGCCGAAGTCACCTGCGCCGTCGGCAGCGTCCAGTTATCAGGGTGCTGGCCCGCCAGCTGCTCAGGGCTCAGCGCGTCCAGCGCCGCGTTCGCTCCGGCCCCGGCGCGGCGGGCGGCAGCGGATGCCGCGCCCCGGGTGGCAAGGCCGTCCAGTGCGCTCGCCCGCACCCCGACGAGGCAGTCATCGAAGATGACCAGGTTCTTACCGGGCACTGCACGCCACCCGGTGTACACGCGACGGACACGGCCAAGATACCGGCTCACGGGGCCCCCCAAGAGTGACTGACCGCCCGGGTCCTGACCCCCCGGACGCAAGGCTCATACTGCCACCAGCAGGCCGATAGCGCGAGTATCGCGCCACGAAATACGCAACCCCCGCACCCTGCCCTTTCGCAGATCCCAGAGACCTTCCGTCCACCCTTGCCCGCCCGTCCCATGAAGAAGGCCTGCGCCAGTGCGCCTACCGTTCCCGGCCCTGATGCGGCGTGAACCGGCTGGATATCGCATGCGACAGATCGGTGAGAAGGCGGCGGTGGTGTTCGGGGGGACGGCGTGCCAGTGGCAGAGCGTCACCGCCGACCTGGGAAGGGTGTGATATCCACAGGTTCCCCGCTGACGGCGGTGGTTACCTGCGCCGGGTCGTTGCAGGTATCTGACGGGTTGGCGGTCGGCTGCGAACCGATTGTCCGGCTGTGATCACCCGGAGGAGTCCGGTGAGGGCGGAGAGCGCGCCGATTCCGGCCAGCGCGCAGCTCATGTCCGGGCCGTAGAGGAACAGCCCCTTCCAGTTCACCTTGAACAGGGCTGCCGGCATGACGGCTACGGCGGCCGGGATACCGAACTCCCACAGCAGCGGCACGGCCCGGCGGCGACCCTGCGCCGGGCCGTGCCGTCGGGCCAGCCGCGCCAGTGACCAGCCCTCGGCTGCCACGGCGGCGTCGAACCCGGCGTAGAAGGCGCCGATACCGGTGTCCCTCACGGTCCCGCCGGCCACCATCCCGGTCACGCTTTGCTCGATCGCCAGCAGCCCCGGCGACGCCCCGCCGTGGGTACCGACGTTGAACAGCACGACCATGCCCCAGTTCCCTTGCGGGACCAGGGCCATGCCAGCATGAGCGCCGGGTTCGTCGCCGGGATGGTACGAAGCGTGCACCCCGCCCCTGCTCAATATCCCGCGAACTCGCTCGCTGCAAGCGCCAGTCGTGTCCGTCGGCGGCGCGGGAACCTTCGACCGTGTGTTCCACCGGACTGGCCGCGGTCCTGCTGGCATTGTCGCGGCGACGGCGTCCGCGCTGAAGCAACCAACTCCTGCCTGGTCCGGCGTACCTGTCGAGGGCACTAACGCTCTCTCGGGTGGGATGCCCGGAACTTCCTCAACAGGCTTGTCAGCCAAGGCGGCCGTCCAGTGCCGCCGTGATCAATGGCACGATGGAGGCAACCGACTCCGGGAGGTGACATGGCTGAGCAGGCACCTGCGTATTTCCGGGCGGTAGCGATCGACTTCGACGGTACCCTCGCCGACGGCTCGGTCGCTCCCGGCACGCTTGCCGCGCTCGCGGAGGTACGCTCCCGGCAGGTCCGGGTGATACTGGTCACCGGGCGGATCATCAACGAGTTGCGGGCCGTGTTTCCTGATGTCGACGATCACGTCGACGCCGTCGTGGCAGAGAACGGCGCCGTGCTGGTCACCCGGGCCCGCATCCGCCGGTTGGCCGCGCCCGTCAGCCGTGAGGTGAGCACTGGGCTGGCCGCCCGCGGCGTGGCGCACCGGCGCGGGCAGGTGCTGGTGGCTTGCGCCGCGGCCGACGAGGCGGCCGCTTTGGCGGTGATCCGCGAGCTCGGCCTGGACTGCCAGTTCGTGCGCAACCGTAGCGAGCTGATGATCTTGCCTGCCGGGGTCACCAAGGGCGCTGGCTTGCTCGAGGCGCTGGGTGTCGTGGGCCTGTCGCGGCATAACACCATTGGGGTCGGCGACGCCGAGAACGACCACAGTCTGCTCGACGTCTGCGAGGTCGGCGTGGCGGTGGCTAACGCGGTCAACGCCATCCGCGCTCACGCCGACATCGTGCTGACCCTGCCGGACGGCCAAGGTGTCGCCGAGCTGCTCAGGGGACCTCTGCTGAGCGGCCGAGACCACGTCTACCCGCGCCGCTGGCAGCTCACCTTGGGGACAGACGATCAGGGACAGGCGGTCACCTTGCCGGCCTCCCAGGTGAACGTCGCCGTCTGCGGCGGTAGCGGGCAGGGCAAGTCGTACCTGGCCGGACTGGTCCTGGAGCAGCTGGTACAACTCGGCTACTGCGTGATCGTCTTCGACCCCGAAGGAGACCACCGAGGGCTCGGTGAGCTTCCGGGGGTCTACGTCACCGGCGGGCACGAAGCACGCCTAGCCGACCCTGCCGACATCGTACGCCTGCTGCGCGAGGGCTACGCCTCCGTCGTAATCGACCTGTCCCACCTTGACGCCGCCGGCCGTGCCGACTATGCGGCCCGCCTGACGGGCGAAGTCGAAGCCCACCGTGCCGCGACCGGCCTGCCGCAGTGGGTGGCCGTGGACGAAGCCCACGGACCCATCGGGCGTAACGGGGCCGCGCATAGCTTGTTCAACTCCGCCGGCAAGGGCTACCTGATCGTCACCTGGCAGCCCGACGAGTTGTCGGCCGACGCGCTCGCCGGCCTCGACGCCGTCATCGCCCTCGGCTCACCGGACCTTTCCAGCCGGTTCGTCGACCTGACCGCGGCGGTGGCCGACATGCGGCGAGCCGACGTCGCCCGGCTCCTCGACGGCCCGACCGGGCGGGCCGTGCTGGCCTGGAGGCAGGGCCCGGACCGCGCCGTGGCCTTCACCATCGGCTGCCGCGCCACTCCCCATCTGCGTCACGAGCACAAATACGATCAGCACGGCGTCGAGCCTGCGCTCCGGTTCCACTTCCGAACCGAGCCCGACACCCCCACTGGAGCGATCGCCGCGAACCTCGCCGAACTGGAAGCCGAACTCGGCCGCTGCGACGAGGGCGTCTTGCGCCACCACTGCCCGGGCCGGGACTTCTCCCGCTGGGTATCCGACGTCTTCCACGACAGGGCGCTTGCCGTCCGCCTCAGTACCGCCGAGGCCTCCCTCCCGGCACGAAGCCCCAGCGCAGTCGTCGAACAGGTACGTCTGGCGCTCATCGCTGCGCTCCAGGACCGGGACCTCCGCTGACCTCCGTCGGTCCACGGCCGTGGCTAGGAATGGTGACCGGTCGCCTCAGGAGCCGGTGGCCCGGTTACGGACCACTACGACGGGGCAGGTGGCATGGTGTACGCAATGCTGGCCGACCGAGCCGAGCAGGGCCTCCGCGAACCCGCCGTGACCGCGGCTGCCGACCACCAGCAGGTCAGCTCCTGCCGACGCATCCAGCACCACCCGGGCCGCGTAGCCCTCTACCACCCTGGAGGTTATCGTGACCCGCTCTGCCGGGCTGGACGCTTCGGCGATGACGTCGGCGAGAACCTCGGCGGCGATCTGCTCGAAATCGATATCGGGCGGCGCGGGCACCGGGTACCCGTACGTGGCGGGGAATTCCCATGCGATGACCGCTTCCACGGTGGCACCGGTGAGCCTGGCCTGGCTGAGCTCCGCTTCGGCCGGGGCTGCTAAGCTAAGGCTGCTTCGGCCTGGTCGCCACGCCGAACCTCCCTGCGCTCACCGCCCAGCTCCGCCGCCATGGCATGACGGAGCAGGAAGTGCACCGCGTGTTCGCCACCTTCAACGCTGCAGCCCCGCGCTGGCCGACACCCGAGCCCTTAGGCCCGGCGATAAGGGAACTCCGTCCCTTCAGGAAGGGACGCCGCAGCCGGATGCTTGAATCATGAAGCCCAGATTTCCGCACATAGGCGCCGACGTGGACG
>DATJQX010000080.1:0-27436 GCA_035505275.1 Streptosporangiaceae bacterium
GTACGAGGAGATCGTCGACCGCTGCGAGGACTTCCTGCACCAGGTGCAGAAGGAGTACACGGACAGCCACTTCACCTACGCCGAGCTCGAGGAGAACGAGGTCGACCTGGTCAAGCTGCGCAACTGGTTCGCCAAGGTGCGCGAGCGCGATGCCTTCGACGCGGACGGACGGCAGGCGGCCGAGAAGGCGCTGGACGAGTGCGAGCAGTCGCTGGAGGCCTATGCCGCCCGAGTGTACGCCGAGGAGGGAGAGAGCCGGTGACCACCAGCCCCGTACCGCCCGCACTGCAGACTCCTCCTAAGGTTTGCAACGATCGTTAGATCATAGCACTAACTCTGGTTAATATCATTTCGTGACCAGCGCTTCATCCGTGCGTTAACTTCTGGACAGCCTGCGTACGGATGGCCCGTTCACACTCTGAGCCATGATCCGTCCAGTACCTTCTCCCGGCCGGCGCATCAGCATGCGCCTGATCGCCGTGCTGGCAGGCACCTGCGCGCTGGCGCTGGCTGCGTGCTCGTCCAGCTCCTCTTCGGGCTCGAGCTCCGCCTCGAGCACTGCCACGTCGTCGTCTTCGTCTTCGGCGTCGACGGCCAGCAAGGTCACGCTGGTCGTGTACTCGGCGCAGGGCTACGACTCGGCCATGACCAAGGCATTCACCGCGGCCACCGGCATACCCGTCAAGCTTGACGACAACTCCACAGGCCCGCTGCTGACCCAGATCGAGGCGTCCAAGAACAACCCGAACTGGGGCCTGCTCTGGGTGGACGGTGCAACCGCGTTCGCTGGGCTCGATACCCAGGGCCTGCTGCTGAAGGGCTTCGAACCCAACGTCCAGTGGAACTCGCTGGGCACCCAGTCGGTCCCGTCCGACAAGAGCTACACGCCGACCGGCGTCATCCTGATGGCGGCCCTCGCCTACAACAAGCAGAAGGTGAAGAGCCCGCCGACCAGCTGGCAGTCGCTGCTGTCCTCGCAGTGGAAGGGCCAGGTCGGGATGAACGACCCGTCCCAGTCCGGCCCGACCTTCCCGTTCATCGCGGGCATGATGAACTACCTGGGCGGGGTCAACGCAGGCGAGAGCTACTTCACCAAGCTCAAGGCCAACGGCCTGATCATCCACCCGACCAACGGGCCCACCCTGCAGGCGCTGACCAGCGGCCAGATCAACCTGGCCCTGGTGCAGAGCTCGGCCGCGATCGGCGCCGCGCTCGGCGACAAGAACATCGGCATCTCCTACCTCAACCCGGTGACGCTGCTGCCCAGCGCGATCGGCATCGACGCCAAGGCGCCGCCGGCCGAGCAGGCCGAGGCCAAGCAGTTCATCGAGTTCGTCCTGTCCCCGGCGGGCCAGAAGGTGATGCAGAGCGGTGACCCGACCGGTGACTCGCTCTACTACCCGGTGATCCAGGGCGTCAGCCCGCTGTCCGCGCTGCCGGCGCTGGGCAGCACCTCCACCCAGACGATCAACCCGTACACCTGGGGCCCGCAGGAGGGCACCATCAACACCTGGTTCGACGACAACATCGTGCGTTGATTGATACCCCCGCACGCACGGTTCCTGGCCGGCAGGCATCCTCACGAAGGAGCCTGCCGGCCCTCGGGTCTGCGGGGCGCCTGGGCATGCCGTTGTTCTGGCTGCTGCTGGCTGCGTTCATCCTCGCGCCGTGCGCGTGTTTCCTGCTGCTGGCCGTCGCGCCCGCTCTGTTCAGCCAGGGCAGCCAGTGGTTCACGCTGACCTACCTGCACCAGGCGCTGACCGGCGCCACCGCGGTGGCCATCGTGAACTCCCTGTGGGTGAGCAGCGCGGCGGCCCTGGTCGGCATCGCGATTGGCTTCCCCATCGCCTGGCTGGTCGCGCGGACCACCCTGCCGGGGCGCCGGGTCATACCCGGCGCCATGTGGCTGGTGCTCCTGCTGCCGTCCTGGCTGCCCGCGCTCGGCTGGGAGCGGATCGTGCAGCCGGACGGCGTGATGTACCGGCTCGGGCTGGACTGGCCGTGGGTCACCCACCTGATCATGGGGCCGTTCGGCGTCGTGCTGCTGCTCGGCCTGCGCTGCGTCCCGTTCAGTTACCTGGCCATCTCCGCCGCGATGGCCGGGCTGGGGCAGGAGTTCGAAGACGCCGCCCGGGTGCACGGCGCGAGCCGGCTCCAGGCCATGCGGCTGATCATCCCGATCCTGGCTCCGGCCATCTGGTCCGCGCTGGCCATCGGGTTCGCCGAGTCGATCAGCGACTTCGGCGTGGCCGCCACGCTGGCCTACAGCTCGAACTTCCCCCTGGCCACCTACCAGCTGTACGCGGCGATCGGCAACTTCCCGCCCAGCTTCCCGCTGGCCGCGGGCATGGCCTGGCTGCTCGTCGCGGCGGTGGCGATCCCGCTGGCCTTGCAGGCCAGGGCGCTGCGCGGCCGGTCGTACGCGGTCCTTTCCGGCCGGACCCGCCAGGCCGTCCGCCGTGAGCTGCGCGGCTGGGGCGCGATCCTGGCCACCGGGGGCGTGGCGCTGTTCTTCGTGATCGCCCTCGGCGTCCCCGGGTTCGGGGCGGTGAGCGGCTCGCTGCTCGCCGACTACGGCGGCTCGTTCTCGCTGACCCTGGCGAACTACCACGCGCTGTTCGCCCAGACCAACCTGGCCGCGGCCGCGGGCGGCGGATTGCTGAGCCCGCTTGAGCGCTCGCTCGTGTACGGCATGGTCACCGCGACCATCACCGTGATCGGCGGGTTCATCGCCGCCCGGCTGCTGTCCAAACGCAGGACGAAGGCGACCGGTGCGCTCGACTTCCTGCTGCTGGCCTCCGTCGCGCTGCCCGGCGTGGTGTTCGGCGCGGGGTACATCTTCGCCTACAACCTGCCGGTCATGTCCAGGATCGGCGTCAACCTGTACCAGACGGTGTGGCTGCTGATCATCGCCTACACCGCGTCGAGCCTGCCGACCAACGCGCGGGTCCTGGTCGGGGCGGTGTCGCAGCTCCAGCCCTCGCTGAAGGACGCCGCCCGCGCGCACGGGGCGGGGGCGATCACCGCCTGGGCCCGCGGGGTGCTGCCCGTGGTGTCCCGGCCCATCGTCATGGCCTGGCTGTTCACCTTCTGCGGCGTGTTCCTCGAGTTGCCGCTGTCCCAGCTGCTGTACCAGCCGGGATCGCCGCCCGCCTCGATCGCCATCGAGGACAACCTGTCCACCTACCATTTCGGCGTGGGAATGGCCCAGTCGGTCCTCGCCGTGGCCTTCGCGCTCGCGGCGGTCGGCGTGGTCCTCGGCGGTTACCGCCTGCTGGCCCCGGCCGGATGGCGCCGGATCGGAGGGACGGTCCGTGGCTGACCCCATCACGATCGAGAACCTCGGCAAGACCTACCCGGGCGGCAACGTGGCCCTGCGCGAGGTGTCGCTTGACGTCGAACCCGGCTCCTTCCTGGTCCTGCTCGGCCCGTCGGGTTCGGGTAAGACGACCATGCTGCGCTGCCTGGCCGGCATCGAGCGGGTTTCCTCGGGACGGATCACCATCGGCAGGCAGGTGGTGGCGGACGGCAGGAGGCACGTGCCGCCGGACCAGCGCGACCTGTCCATGGTGTTCCAGGACTACGCGCTGTGGCCGCACCTGTCCGCGCGGGACAACGTGGCTTTCGCGCTGCGCCGCAGGAACCTGTCCCGTCCGCAGTGCCGGTCCCGGGCGCTGGAGATGCTGGACCGGGTCGGGCTGCACGCGCTCGCGGAGCGGTACCCGAACGAGCTGTCGGGCGGCGAGCAGCAGCGGGTCGCGCTGGCCCGCGCGCTGATCGCCGATACCGGCCTGATCCTGTGCGATGAGCCGCTGTCCAACCTGGACGCGGACCTGCGTGAGCGGATGCGCGTCGAGATCTCCGCGCTGGTCCGCGAGGCCGCGGCGACCACCGTGTACATCACGCACGACCAGGCCGAGGCGTTCGCCCTGGCCGACAAGGTCGGCGTCCTGGAGAAGGGCCGGCTGGTCCAGGCGGCGACCCCGGAGCAGATCTACACCCGGCCGGCCACCCCGTTCGTGGCCCGGTTCACCGGGCTGGCGGGCGAGATAGCGGTCCGGATCCGGGGGCATCAACCGGACGGGATGCTGCTCGTCGAGCCGGTGCTGGGCGGGGGCGCCATCAACGAGTTCTCCGCGGGCCTACCTGACGGCCCTACCGGAACGTTCCGCGCCCGTGCGCCGCTTGAGGCCGTCAGCGGGGACGCCGCGCTGATGATGATCCGCCCGACCGGGGTGCGGCTGATCCAGGACGGCTCGGCCGAGTATCACCTGTCCGGTCGCGTCTCCGACGTCGCGTTCCGCGGTCGCGGCTACGAGCACGCCATCGACCTAGACGGCAGCACCCGGCTGACCGGCGTCTTCGCGGGCTTCCGGGTCGCCAGGGGGGAGATCGTCGGGCTTCGGCTGGACCCGGCGGGCTGCCACCTGTTCCCGGCCGAGCCCATCGCTGCTGCACAACAAGAGTCCGAACGGGCGGTGGCGGGCGGCACCAGGAACTGATCCCGCCATCAGGTTCGGACCAGCAGGAACACGGTGAGGCTCGCCGCCTGCGCGACGTGGCTGAGCCGGTAGTACGGCCGCAGGACCGCCGCCTTTGTTTACGGCGGCCTTCCCTGGCGGTCGGGTGTCCCTGGCATACGAATATGGCTTGGAGCGTGTTCCCGGCGCGCTGGAACCGCTTGCCGGGCATCGGACCGTAAGCATCTGTTCCCCGGTCGGCGGCTCCTGCCGCGGTACGGAGGGACGTTCGCCGATGCCCTACGATCAGCAGGATGACGGTCACACTGCTTACCAGCCAGTCAGCGCTGACTGCGACCGATGCGGATGCCCTGGTCATCGGGGTATTCCAGGGCGCGGACGGCCCAGTTCCCTTCCCGGATATCGATGAGTTCGACGTGATGGGCGCGCTGACCGCGCTGGGTGCCACGGGCAAGCCCGAGGAGCTAACGAAGATCCCTACGGCGGGACGCCTGGCGACCCCGGTCATCGCCGCCGTCGGCCTAGGCCCTCGAGACGGTGAGGACGCGGCCAAGCGCCGGGCCTACCTGGAACGGCTGCGCAGCGCGGCCGGAGCAGCCGCGCGCGAGCTGGTGTCCGGGCGGGCCGCGCGCATAGCGATCGGCCTGCCGGCCGAGCAGCCGGACGAGGCCGAGGCGGTGGCGCTGGGTGCGCTGCTTGGCGGCTACGCCTTCAGCAAGTACCGCACGACGGGGAACCCGCCGGCTGACACCGAGTTGATCGTGCACACCGACCACGCCGCCGCCGCCGACCGGGCCAGGACCCTGGCCGACGCGATGACGCTGGTCCGGGACCTGGTGAACACCGCGCCCGCCGACCTCGTCCCAGCGGACCTGGCCGCGGCCGCCGAGCAGGTAGCGGCCGCGAGCGGCCTGGGCGTGCTGGTCCTGGACGAGAGCGACCTCGCCAAGGAGGGATTCGGCGGCATCATGGCGGTCGGCATGGGCTCCGCCCACCCGCCGCGGCTGGTCCGGCTTGAGTACACCTACCCGGGCGCCGAACGCACGGTGGTGTTCGCGGGCAAGGGAATCACCTTCGAGTCCGGCGGGTTGTCGCTCAAGCCGCCCAAGGCAATGGAGACGATGAAGGCCGACATGAGCGGCGCCGCGGCGGTCCTGGGCGCGCTGCAGGCCATCGCCGCCTTCGGTCCGGCGGTGAACGTGATCGGCTATATGTCGATCGCCGAGAACATGCCGGGAGGCGGGGCGCAGCGGCCGTCCGACGTCATCACCATCTACGGCGGCAAGACCGTGGAGGTGCTCAACACCGACGCGGAGGGCCGCCTGGTGCTCGCGGACGCGCTGGCGCGCTCCGGAGCCGACGCGCCCAGCCTGCTCATCGACATCGCGACCCTGACGGGGGCGCAGGTCGTGGCCCTCGGCGAGCGGACGGCCGGGGTGATGGCGACCGACGACGCGCTGGCCGCGCAGGTCGCCGAGTCGGCGGCGCGGGCGGGCGAGGCCATGTGGCCGATGCCGCTGCCCGGCGAGCTCCGCAAGGGGCTCGACTCGAGCATCGCGGACATCGCCAACGTGGCCCAGGACCGCGCGGGCGGCATGCTGGTTGCCGGGCATTTCCTGCGCGAGTTCGTGCCGGAGGGTGTGCCTTGGGCCCATCTGGATATCGCGGGCCCGGCCTTCAATGACGGCGGCGCCTACGGGTACATCTCCAAGGGCGGTACCGGGGCGGCGGTCAGGACCCTGGTGCAGATCGCGCTGGACGTGGCGGACGGCAGGTTTGCGGGCGGGTCCGGCCAGCCCGACGGAAAGTGAAATGATGAGGCCAGGACGGTTAGGCAGGAGGCTCAAGGGGTGGCAGAAGGCGTCGCCAGCTACGACATCGTCATCCTCGGCGGCGGCAGCGGCGGGTACGCCTGCGCGCTGCGCGCGGCCGAGCTAGGCAAGCGCGTAGCGCTGATCGAGAAGGACAAGGTCGGGGGGACCTGCCTGCATCGCGGCTGCATCCCGACCAAGGCGCTGCTGCACGCGGCGGAGATCGCGGACCAGGCGAGGGAAAGCGCGAAGTTCGGCATCCGGGCCACCTTCGACGGCGTCGAGATGTCCGGCGTGCTCGCCTACCAGGGGTCGGTGGTCGACCGGCTGTGGAAGGGGCTTCAGTCCACGATCGCCAGCCGCAAGATCGACACCGTCATCGGCGACGGGCGGCTGATCTCGCCCACGTCGGTGCGGGTGGGCGACGCGGTCTACGAGGCGGACCAGGTCGTCCTGGCCACCGGGTCGGTGCCGCGCAGCCTGCCCGGGCTGGACACCGACGGCACGCGGGTCATCACGTCGGATGACGCGCTGCGGCTCGACCGGGTCCCCGGCTCGGCGATCATCCTCGGCGGCGGCGTCATCGGGGTCGAGTTCGCGAGCGTGTGGCGGTCGTTCGGCTCGGACGTGACGATCGTGGAGATGATGCCGCAGCTGCTGCCGCTGGAAGACGAGGCAAGCGCGAAGCACCTGCAGCGGGCGTTCCGCCGCCGGGGCATCGGCTTCGAGCTCGAGGCCATGTTCGAGTCGGTCAAGCCCAGTGAGGCCGGGGTTACCGTGACGCTGGCCGGCGGCAAGACCCTCGAAGCCGAGCTGCTGCTCGTCGCGGTCGGCCGCGGGCCGGTGTCGGCGAACCTCGGCTACGAAGAGAACGGCGTCGCGCTCGACCGGGGCTACGTCGTGGTCGATGAGCTGTGCCGCACGAACGTGGCGACGATCTCCGCGGTCGGCGACCTTGTCACCATCCCGGGACGTGGCGGGCACCCGCAGCTCGCGCACGTCGGGTTCGCCGAGGGCATCATGGTCGCGGAGCGGATCGGCGGGCTCGAGGTCACCCCGATCGACTACGACGGCGTGCCCCGGATCACCTACAGCGACCCCGAGGTGGCCTCGGTCGGCCTGACCTCGGCGCAGGTCGCCGAGCGCGGCCTCACCACCGTCGAGCTCAACTACCCGCTGGGCGGCAACGGCAAGAGCGTCATCCTGCAGACCCAGGGAGCGGCCAAGGTCATCGCCGAGTACGGCCCCGACGACTCCGGGCCCGGCCGCGTGCTCGGCATCCACCTGGTCGGCAGCAGGGTGGGCGAGCTCATCGCGGAAGGCCAGCTGATCTACAACTGGGACGCCGAGCCCTCGGATGTGGCCAAGCTGATCCACCCGCACCCGACCCAGTCCGAGATCATCGGCGAGGCGGCCCTCGCGCTGGCCGGCAAGCCCTTGCACTTCCACGCGTAACTTGCTCCCCGCTCCCACCCAAGGAGTTCACGAAAATGTCGGTCTCCGTATCCATGCCGCAGCTCGGCGAGAGCGTCACCGAGGGCACCGTCACGCGCTGGCTGAAGAAGGAAGGCGAGCGCGTCGAGGTGGACGAACCGCTCCTCGAGGTGTCGACAGACAAGGTGGACACCGAGATCCCTTCGCCCGCGTCGGGGATCCTGCGCGGTATTGCGGTCGACGAGGACGAGACGGTCGCGGTGGGCGCGCAGCTTGCGGTGATCGAGGAGGCCGACGATTCGGCACCGGCCGCAGCCCCGGCCCCGAGCGCTGGTGCCCCGGAAGCCGCGCCCGCCGCCGACTCCGACGGCGCTGGCTCACCGACAAGCTACGCCGCCCCGCAGGCGCCCGCTTATTCCCCGCCGCCCGCGTATTCCCCGCCGCCCGATTACGCGCCGCCGGCGTACACGCAGGCACCTGCCGCGTGGGCACCCGAGACGCCGACGCAGCCTTACGCAGCGCCAACCGCAGAGACGGTGCCAACCACGGAGTCGGCGGCAGCTGCCGAGCCAGCCGCCGCCCAGGCGCCGGCCTACGCGCCGCCCGCCGAGGCCCAGGCCCCCGCCGAGGCCCAGGCCCCCGCCGAGGCCCAGGCCACCGCCGAGGCCCAGGCCCCCGCCGAGGCCCAGGTTCCGAGCGAGCCCGAGCCGGAGGAGGAGTACCCGGCGCCCCCGCCGCTGCCTGGCGGCGACGCACCCTACGTCACTCCCCTGGTCCGTAAGCTCGCGGCCGAGCACGCGGTGAACCTGGAGTCCGTTACCGGTACCGGGGTCGGCGGCCGCATCCGCAAGCAGGACGTCATCGAGGCCGCCCGGGTCCAGCGCGGGTCCCAGCCGCAGGCGGCCCCGCCGCCGTCCCAGGCACCCGCCGAGGTCGCGCCAGCGCCGCAGCCGCCGGGGATCACGGTACCCCAGCAGGCGCCCAGGCTCCCGACCGCGGAAGAGGCGCAGCCGGCGCCGCTGATCGCTGCGGTGCGCCCCGCGATCGCGCCGTCCTCGCTGCGCGGCACCACCCAGAAGATGTCCAGGCCCCGCCAGGTGATAGCGCAGCGCATGGTCGAGTCGCTGCGCGTCTCCGCGCAGCTCACCACGGTGGTGGAAGCCGACGTGACGGCGATCGCCAGGCTGCGCGAGCGGGCCAGGGGCGACTTCGAGGCCAGGGAAGGCGTCAAGCTCACCTTCCTGCCCTTCTTCGCGCTCGCCACCGTCGAGGCGCTGAAGGTGCACCCGAAGCTCAACGCCGTGATCAACGGGGACCAGGTCACTTACCACGACGCCGAGCATCTCGGGGTGGCGGTGGACACCGAACGCGGCCTGATGGTGCCGGTCATCCATAACGCGGGTGACCTGAACATCGGCGGGCTCGCCCGCAAGATCAGTGACCTGGCCCAGCGCACGCGATCCGGGCATGTCGGCCCCGATGAGCTGGCGGGCGGCACGTTCACGCTGACCAACACGGGCAGCCGCGGCGCCCTGTTCGATACGCCTATCATCAACCAGCCCCAGGTCGCCATCCTCGGCACGGGTACCGTGGTCAAGCGTCCCGTGGTGGTCGAGGACGCGGCGCTCGGCGAGGTGATCACCGTACGGTCGATGGTGTACCTCGCGCTCACCTACGATCACCGGCTCGTCGACGGCGCCGACGCGGCCAGGTTCCTGAACACGATCAGGGCCAGGCTGGAAGAGGGCGCCTTCGAGACAGAGCTCGGGTTGTAAGCATGAACCCGCCTGGATGAAGGTCGCCGTCACCGGATCGTCCGGACTCATCGGCAGTGCGCTGGTGCCCGGCCTGCGCTCACAGGGCCACCAGGTCATCAGGCTGGTCCGCCGGGCGCCCCGGTCTGCCGGCGAGGTGCGCTGGGATCCCGAATCGGCCGACGCCGGGCTCAGCCCGAAACCTGAGGCGCTGGAAGGCCTGGACGCTTGCGTGCACCTGGCCGGCGCGGGGGTGGCCGACCACCGCTGGACGGCCAGGTACAAGGCAGAGATCAGGGCCAGCCGGGTGCTCGGGACGCGCGCCCTGGCCGGTGCGCTGGCCAGGTCCGGCTCGCGTCCCGCGACGCTGATCTCGGCTTCGGCCACCGGCTGGTACGGGGACACCGGCGGACGCGACGTCGATGAGTCGGCCCCGGCAGGGACCGCCTTCCTGGCCCGGCTGGTGCGCGACTGGGAGGCGGCCACCGGGCCGGCCGCCGACGCGGGCATCCGCGTCGTGCACCTGCGCAGCGGCCTGATCCTCACCCCGGCCGGCGGGCTGCTGGCCAGGCTGCTCCCGCTCGCCCGGCTGGGCCTGTCCCCGGGGTTCGCGTCGGGCACGCAGGCCATGAGCTGGATCGCCCGGTCAGACGAGATCGGGGCGATCCTTTTCCTGCTGTCCCGCACGGACATCACCGGCCCGGTCAACCTCACCGCGCCCGAGCCGGTCACGAACGCCGAGTTCACCGCGGCGCTCTCGGCCGCCGTCCACCGCCCCGACCTGCCCTGGCTGCGCGTGCCGGCCCCGGTCCTGCGGCTGGGTCTCGGCGAGGCCTCCGTCGAGCTGCTTACCAGCGCCCGGGTGATACCCAAGCGCCTGGCCGAAGCAGGGTATGAGTTCCGCTACCCCGCCCTGCGCGAGGCCCTGGCCGCCGAACTCGCCGCTCGCTGACGCCGACCGCAGCCAAGCGCACCAGACCCCGTGGTCGGCTACGCATGCCCTTTGCTCCGCCTATGGACAGGGCGACGCCGTGGCAAGCGGGGAACGCAGGATGAATAGTGCCTGAACCCGAGGCTTACCAACCGGCTCGACCGCCGGGCGCGTCGGCTGACCCATACCGATAAGTGAGCCGGTTCCGCTTACTTGCCTTCGACCGCGGCGACGAAGCCGTCGGGGTCGGCCAGGCTGAGGGTCAGCGAACTGACCTTCATCTTGAGGAATAGCGTGGTGCCTTGCCTGGGGGTGTAGGACGGCGGCTCGATGACGAGCTCGACCAGGCCGTTGTGCGAGCCGTTCACGAGCCAGCGCCCGCGGCTGCCGTGGACCCCGATGGTCCCGCGGGTCTCCCGCGCGGAGCGGCTGGCCGACCGCAGCGATGTCCGCGGGATGTCCAGGCGGAAGCCGGGCACCAGAACCCTCAGCATGGTGGAGTCGAGCACCACTCCCCCGCGCCCCGGGCCCCCGCCGCGCCGCGTGTCCTCCCACCGGGAGACCGGGCCCATATCGCTGTAGTCGAGGGCGAACCATCTGGCGTCGGAGGACGAGCCGACTCCGGGTCCGGCTTCGGCCTGCTGGTAATCCCTGATGGCCTCGCGCCGTGCGGTGGCGTACGACTCGCCGGTTTCGGCCATGCGCTTGCGGGCTGCTGCCCTGATCTTGTCGTGCGACATCGTGTCCCTGCTCCGGTGGCCGCGTCCCGGCGCCCGGCCACCGCCATGAAGAGATCACGATGGAGGGGAAGACCCACGTGAGGGCTGTGCCGCTCTTGTCCTCAGGCACCATCACCAGCGCCGGGCCGGTGTAGCTCGGATCAGGCAGACGTGGCTGCCCTGTGCCAGGATACTTCAGGCGCCACGCTCACCGGCCCGGGCCTGTTCGGTGTCGATGGCGTCGCGTTCAGTCCTGACGGCAAGAAGGTGGCGATAGCCGACGGTGACGGGAGCATCTACGTGTGGGGCGTGCGCTGAGTCACGGGTTGGAGGTCGCGGCGGCGGCGGGCGAGCCGGATGAGCTCCCCGTAGCCGTCGGGGTTGGAGTCGGCGTGGGTGTGGAGGTCGGCGTGGGGCTCGCGGTCGGCGAGGCAGACGGCGATGACGTGGGGCTGACGGTGGCAGACGGGGAGCTTGACGGCGAGTGGGACGGGCTGGCGGGAGCCGACGCGCCCTGAGCCGGGCCGACCAGGTTCGGGGTCTGCACCGTGTGGCCAGTGAACAGCAAGGCGAGGGCCGCGATCGCGACGCCGAGTACGGCGACCGCTCCCCCGGTCGCCATCCCGGCCGCGAACGAGCGCCGGTCCCGGCTGGACTCGGTGGCTCGCCGTGAACGCAGCGAGGCCGGCAGCGCCGCGCGGCGGGCGGCCCAGCTGTTGACGGGGGCCGCGGCCCAGCCGAGCGTCGGGACCAGGAGCAAAGCCGCCAGCAGCGGACCGCTCAGCTGGGTGGCCCTGGTCAGCGCGCCCGCGATGCCCGCGAAGCCGAACAACGCGAGCGTGGACTCCGCCCAGTTGGCCCGGAGCGCCTCCCACCACCTAGTCCGCTCGCTGGTCTTCGGCGTGCGCAGGAACGCGGCCTTCTTGGCGAACAGGCCGAGCACCGACGCGCGCGCCACCACGAGCGAGGTGGACTGCCAGATGAAGAACGCGCCGAGCGCGTCGCGCCAGCTGGCCCCGGTGCCCCGGCGCAGCAGGGAAATCGCGCGGACCAGCCCGAGGAGCACCATTACCGGGATGGCGGAGACCAGGAACACGGTCAGCTTGCGGAACAACTGACCGCCGCCGGTGGCCAGGTTGGCCGCGCCGGCCAGCAGGAAGATGAAGAAGAGCAGGCTCAGCAGGTCGCCGTACCACTGCGCCGCGCCGGCCAGGTAGGCCCAGCGCTGACCCATGTTCATGTGGTTCTTCGGAGTCTGCCGGCCGGGCAGCATCGAGCGCCAGTGCATGCGGAAGAGCTGGATGCCGCCGAAGCACCACCGGTAGCGCTGGCCCTTGAGCGCCTCGAACGTCAGCGGCATGATCCCGCGGCCGAACGGCTGGTCGACGTGCAGGCCTTGCCAGCCGGCCCGCAGCAGCCGAAGCGACAGCTCGGCATCCTCGGTGATGCACCACTCGTCCCAGCCACCGAGCTCGTCGAGCACGACCCGCCTGATCAGCCCCATCGTGCCGGCGAAGATGGCCCCGTCGTACTCGTTGCGCGAGGGCTGCGAGACGGCGAAGAAGTACTTGTAGGAGTAATACAGCCGCCGGTAATAGCGCGCCTGGTCCCAATCCCGGTAGTCCTGCGGCGACTGGACGAAGCCGATCCAGGGATCGGCGAACGCCGCGGCGCAGTGGCGCAGGAAGCCGGGCTCGACCTGGTAGTCCGAATCGATGACGCCGATGACCTCGGCCTCGGGGGAGGTTAGCCGGCGCAGGGCGTAGTTCAGCGCGCCCGACTTGTAGCCCGGCCAGTTCTCCAGGTGCGCGAACTTGACCCCATGACGCAGGCACCAGGCCTCCACCGGCCGCCACAGCGTCTCGTCATCGGTGTTGTCGTCGATCAGGATGATCTCGTAGCGGGGATAGTCGAGGCGGAGCAGCGAGCGCAGCGTCTCGATGACCATGTCCGGCGGCTCATTGTGCGCGGGGACGTGCAGGCTGACCATGGGCAGATCGCGGTCCGGCACGGCCAGCCTGGTCGTCCGGGTGATCCGGCGCCGCCAGTGTTCGGTGCCGAGCGCGTTGCAGATTTCCCACAGATACGCGCAGCACAGCAGCGCGGCGAAGACCTCGAGGACCCAGAGCAGGAGACCGCCCGCCGTGCTGGCGGGCCCCAGGTGACTGTCGAAGGTCCACTCGAGCGCGTAAACCAGGAACACCACGAACAGGAACACGCTGGAGGCCCAGCAGATGTGGGCGCGGGCCGACCACCGCCTGGTCACCGGCAGCCAGATCAGGCTCGCGAACACCAGCCCCGCGACCCCGGCCACCAGGTTGTGCCGAGATGCCCCGATGGCCCGCAGGATGGCGGCCACGGCCGCGGCCAGTACGGCCGTGCCGATCACCGCCAGCGCGAACCGCCGTACCGCCGGCCAGGTTCCGGCGCCACGGGCATGCCGGCGAGTAGGCAGGAACAGGGCCGCCGACCCCAGCGGCGCGGCCACGATCGCAGTGAGCAACACGGCTTGAAGCATGCAACTCCTTACCGCGTCGCACCCTGCGCGCGGACGTCTAGGCTGTCGCGGCTACCCGGGCAGACGCGGGCCAATCGTGCTGAGCCGACAAATTGGCCGGGTTGCGGCAGGCTGGTGGCGCTGCCATCGACTGGGCACCTGCTATGTGTGGAACGTTCCCTGACTTAGGTCTCCGGCTGCAGGATGATGTCGAAGTTCGCTTTACGGAACGGCCCGGTGAGCCCGTACTTAGCTGCCTGCTCCGGGTCGTCGACGGGCGTGAACTCGGTGATCAGGCTCTTCTTCACGGCGAAGACCGTGTCCGATTCGATGTACTGGCTGCCCGCCACGAAGATGTGCGTGGTCAGTTCGTGATGGCCGGGGGCGGCCACGATGAAATGGATGTGCGCCGGCCGGTAGCCGTGCCGTTTCGTCGCGTGCAGCAGCGTACCGACCGGTCCGTCGGTCGGGATCGGGTAATGGCACGGCACCACGGTGCGGAACCAGAAGGCGCCGTCCTGGTCGGCGGTGAACAGGCCGCGGCCGTTGCCGCGCGGCTGCACGTCCGGCTGCTGCACGTCGTAGAAGCCCTGGTCGCTGGCCTGCCAGACGTCGAGCTTGGCTCCGGGCAGCGGGGTGCCGTCGGCCGAGAGCACCCGGCCTTCCACCACGCAGGGCGTGCCGCTGCCGACGAGATCGATGGTGTCGCCGAGTTCGCGGCGCGGTGAGGCCACCACGTGGAACGGGCCGAGCACGGTGGACTCGGTGGCCCCCCCGGTCTTCCTGTTGTTGATGGTCTCCACCAGCATGGAAATGCCCAGGACGTCGGAGAGCAGGATGAATTCCTGCCGCTCGTCGTCGCATTTCTGGCCGGTCGCGGTGAGGAACTCGATGGCCCGCTGCCACTCCCCGATCGTGGGCTCGGTGTCCCTGACGAACGCGTGCAGGTGCCGGACCAGGCTGTCCAGCAGTTCGCGCAGCCGCGGGTCCTGCGTGTCGGCGAAGCTGTCCACGACCGCGTCGGCGGCGGTCTCCTCGGTGAAGTCGGTGGCCATGGCCGACAGGGTAAGTCGCGTTCGTGGCGCAGGGCTAGGTCGGAGACGGGGCCGAGGTGACGGAGCTTGTCGGGGTTCACGACGGAGCGGACGGCCTGCACCATCCCGTCGGCGATGTCGAGGGCCACGACGGCGACCACCCGGTCCTGGGCGTCGTAGGCCACCGCGCCGGGCTGGCCGTTGACCCAGGCCAGCTCGCCTCGGGCGCCGGCTGAGCTGAACCTGCGGAACAGCCCGAGGAGGAACCGGGCGCCCCGGTCGCGACCAGCCGCCGGCGTGCGCATGGCCTGGCCCTTGCCGCCGCCGTCGCCTATCACGATCACGTCGGGCGCGAGCAACTCGAGCAGCGCGTTCAGGTCGCCGCCTTCGGTGGCGGTGAAGAATCGGCGGGCTACCTCCTCGCGCTGCTCGCGGGAGGCTTCGAAGCGCGGCTTGCCCTCGTCCACGTGGTGCCTGGCGCGGGCGAAGATCTGCCGGCAGTTCGGCTCGGACTTGCCGATGATCTCGGCGATCTCCTTGTAGTCGTAACCGAACACCTCGTGCAGCAGGAAGACGGCGCGCTCGGTCGGCGTCAGGCTCTCCAGCAGGACGAGGAAGGCCATGGACAGGGAATCGGACATCTCCGCGTGCTCCGCCGGGTCTGGCCCGGCGTGCCCTGAGCCCGCGACGAGCGGCTCGGGCAGCCAGGCGCCCACGTAGGATTCCCGGCGCACCCGCGCGGAGCGCAGGTGGCTGATCGCCAGCCGGGTGGTCGCCGTGGCGAGGTACGCCTTGGGCGAGGTGATGCTGGCGCCCTCGCGGAGCAGGCGCGTCAGCCGCAGGAAGGCCTCCTGCACGATGTCCTCGGCGTCGCCGATGCTGCCGGTCATCCGGTACGCGATCGAGAACATCAGCGGCTTGAGCTCCGCGTAGAGGTCTTCGTCCTGCGTGGTCTCAGGCGGCGTGGTCATGAGCGGCCTCCCCCGTCTTGAATGCCTCAGCCCAGGCCGGGAAACCGTCCCGCCAGCTCGGGTACGCCGGGGTCCAGCCGAACTCGCGCCTGGCCTTCGCGTTCGAGGCTCCGCGGGCCTGCGTCATCAGGGAGACGACAAGCTCGCCGCCGAGCAGGCGTCCCAGCCAGACCGGAGCGTGCCTGGGCGGCTTCGCGCCGAGGCAGGAGGCCAGGCAGGGCAGCCATTGCGCGACCGCGGCTGGATCGTCGTCCACGACGTTGTAGAGGCCGGGCGCACCGCAGGTGACGGCGGCCACGGTGGCGGCGGCCGCGTCGCTGACCTCGGTGAACGACCATAGGCCCGCGCCCGCGCCGACGAGCGGCACCTGGCGCTTCCGTACCGCTTCAAGCATGGCGTCGGAGGCGCCGTGACCGTAGAGGATGCCGTAGCGCAGCACGATGCCCTCCGGCGCCTGTCTGGGCACGGTCTCCTCGACGTGCCTGATCGCCGCCATGGTCTGGGTCGTCGAGGCGGGCGGGTGCGGGTCGAGCGGGTCTTCTTCCGCCTTGACCAGGCTTCCCTGCTTGATGTTGGTCCAGCCGACGAAGCTCTGCGCGATGAAGCGGCGGGTCCCGGCCGCGCTGGCCGCCTCGAGCAGGTAGTCGGTGCCCCTGGTGCGCAGCTCGTTGGTGACCGCGAACTCCTTGTCGAAGTTCCGGAAGCTGCGCAGGTTTGTCAGCGCGGTCATCTGGTGCACGATCACATCGGGTTCGCAGGCTTTGACCGCCTCGAGCACCGCGGCGCGGTCCAGGCCGTCGACGACGACGGGCGTCGCGCCCGCCCCGGCCAGCTGGCCGGTCTTGGCCGGCGAGCGCGTGCTAGCCGTGACCTCGTGGCCAGCGGCGATCAGGCCTGGCACCAGGAACTTGCCGATCACTCCGGTCCCCCCCGCGACGAAGACTCGCATGGTTACTCCTTCCGTCCTCGTGCCCTCTGGGACGCGGCAGGCCCTGCTGGCGTGACACTTCGGGCGTTGGCCCCTGCCGCAGCAGGGCGGGAAGAGCCTCCTCGAGGCCGGCGGCGAGGAGCGGCACCCGCCACAACGGCGGGACCGGGCCGGTGATCCCGGCCAGCTGCATCAGGGTCTGGACGGTGACCCGGACCAGCCGCCTGGCGGCGGCGAACATGATGAACGCGAGCGGGAACTCGGCAAGCACCGCGCTGAGCACGCTCGCCGTGAAGCCGCTCGAACCGTAATCGAGCGCCATGTCGAACCACGCGTCGCAGACCAGCAGGGTTCCCGTAGTGATCATGCAGAAGATGACGATCTGGCGCTGATGCCAGGCCGCCCAGGCCGTCGCGGCGAACCCGAGCATCTCGGCGATGTCCAGCCCGACCCAGACGACCCGCCAGTCATGGGAGGTGAAGTGGGCGGGCAGGGTCAGGATGAGGAACGCGATCCAGCCCGCCAGCCCGATACAGCACGCTGCCATCAGCATCAAGCCGAACTGCCTGCGGCGCCGGACCCGCGGGTCGATCACCGAGTACGGCAAGTCGATGGCGGCCAGGGAGCGGGCCAGCTCCCGGCGTTCGTCTTGACTCATCTGGCGTAGCTGGGCGTCATCGATCACGTAATCATTCTGCGCCCGGTCGCTGGGCGGGCCTGGGAACGGGCTGGGGGTGAGCTGGGGGCTGATGCGCCCGGGGCCGGTTGCGCCGCGGGACGAGCCGCTGGACGGACCGGCATCGGGACGGCATGGCCGCGCGTAAGCTGGGGAAGTGAGCGAGCTTGGGTACTTTGCCTTCGGCACTTCGCTGGTCGGGTACGTCGAGGGGTGGGAGCTGCAGCGGCGCGTTCACGCCCGGCGGGTCGCCGACGAGGTTCCCGACAGCTGCCTGCTGCTTGAGCACGAGCCCGTATACACGGCGGGCAAGCGGACGGCGGCATCGGACCGGCCGTTCGGCGACCCGGGCGCGCCGGTCATCGACGTGGACCGCGGCGGCAAGATCACCTGGCACGGGCCCGGGCAGCTCACCGGTTACCCGATCATCAAGCTGCGCGAGCCGCTGGACGTAGTCGCGTACGTGCGGGCGCTTGAGGAGGCCATGATCCGGACGTGCGCGGACTTCGGGGTCACCACGCAGCAGGTCGCGGGCCGGAGCGGCGCATGGGTCAAAGGTGACAACGGCGGCCGCGGGTGGCCCGACCGGAAGGTCGGCGCGATAGGCGCCCGGGTGGCCAAGGGCGTCACCATGCACGGCTTCGCGCTGAACTGCGACTGCGATCTGTCCTGGTATGACCGGATCGTGCCGTGCGGCATCAGGGACGCGGGCGTGACCACGCTGTCGGCCGAGGCCGGGCGCCCCATCACCGTCGCCGACGTCACCCCGGCCGTGCGGCACCACCTAGCCCAGACGCTCGGGTACAGCTCCTGGCGCCAGCTCGACGACCTGGCTGCCCTCAGCGGTGAGGTTGCCGTCCTCGCCTAGGAGTCGGCTGTTTCCGGGGACCTCGATCTCCCCGCTTGACTGCATCTCCATCCCTCCGGCCTCGCCGCCATCATTGGCCACACCGGGCCCGGAAGTCCGGGTAGGAAGCCACAACCATTGGTTATGAAACCGGCGTCAGCTGATAAGGCGGGTCTTGACCGCGGTGCCGTACGCGCAGATCTCCTGGCCGATGCCCTGTAGTTCGTTCACGTCGAACCGCATCGCGAGGATCGCGTCGGCGCCCTTCGCCTGGCCAGCCTCGATCAGGCGGTCCTGCGCCTCGGTCCGGCTCGCCGACAGGAGCTTGGTCATGCCCTTCAGCTCGCCCCCGACGAGCGACTTGAACCCGGCGCCGAGCTGTGAACCGACGTTCCTCGACCGGACGGTGATGCCGAACACCTCGCCGATCACCTCGGTGACCTCGTACCCGGGCAGGTCGTTCATCGTGCTCAGGATCATGCGGACTTCCCCCTTATCAGTCTCGACCGCCAGCACCATACCCTGGAGGGGTGGTACTCGCACCGGAGGGCCGGCGCATGCTGCGCCTCGAGGCCCGCAACAGCCAGGTCCCGATCGAGCGCAAGCCGCCGTGGATCAAGACCCGACTGCGCACCGGGCCGTCGTACACCGAGCTGAAGACCCTGGTCCGCAGCGAGGGCCTGCACACGGTCTGCGAGGAGGCGGGCTGCCCGAACATCTACGAGTGCTGGGAAGACCGCGAGGCCACGTTCCTCATCGGCGGCGAGGTGTGCACCCGGCGGTGCGACTTCTGCCAGATCGACACCGGCAAGCCCGCGCCGCTCGACGAAGGGGAACCGAGGCGGGTCGCCGAGTCCGTCGCCGCGATGGGCCTGAAGTACGCGACGGTGACCGGCGTCGCGCGCGACGACCTGGCCGACGGCGGCGCCTGGCTGTACGCGCAAGTCTGCCGCGAGATCCGCGCCGCCGTGCCCGGGTGCGGCGTTGAGCTGCTCATACCCGACTTCAACGCGGAACCGGCACGGCTCGCCGAGGTGTTCAGCGCCCGGCCGGAGGTCCTGGCGCACAACATCGAAACCGTGCCGCGCATCTTCCGGCGCATCAGGCCGGGGTTCAGGTACGACCGCTCGCTCGACGTGCTGCGCGCCGCGCGCGAGGCGGGGCTGGTCACGAAGTCCAACCTGATCCTGGGACTGGGCGAGGAACGGCCGGAGATCACCGAGGCCATGGCGGACCTGCGGCGCGTCGGGTGCGAGCTGCTCACCATCACCCAGTACCTGCGCCCGACGCCGCGGCACCATCGCGTGGAGCGCTGGGTCAAGCCGGAGGAATTCGTCGAACTCCGCGAGGAGGCGCTGGCCCTGGGGTTCGCGGGGGTCATGTCCGGGCCGCTTGTACGCTCCTCCTACCGGGCCGGCCGGCTCTACGCGCAGGCGATCGAGCACCGCAACGATACGGTAAGCGCTTAGGCGGCAACGTCAGTTCGTACCTCGGACCGTGTCCGAGCGGCCGAGCACGCGGTCGTGCGCGTCGTGGGCGGTCACCGCGAAGTAGGGGCCGTTGGCGTCCACCGTGATCGCCGTCTCGAAGCCGCGGCGCGGCTGCGAGCCGACTTTGGCCAGCGCGCTCGCCGCGCCGCCCGCGAGCACCGTCCAGCTGGCCACTTCGGTCGCCCCGTTCCAGCTCGCGTAGACGACCGCGCCGAACCCTTCGATCCGCGCGGCGACCGCCGGGTTTGCCGTGGGGTAGCCGGTCCAGGCCGAGGTGAAGGCCCGGTACGACTGGTCGCCGGGCGGGAACGAGCCGTCCGTGATCAGCGCCCCGTCCTGCTCGAATTCCGAGAAATACGGCAGGTTGCCCCAGCCGACGAGCACCCGGCCGTCGGCCAGCACCTGCATACTGCCCTGGTTCGCGGCGAGCAGCGGCCGCGGGTGGGTGTAGCTCGCCTGCAGGCTCGCGTGCATGGCGACGGTGTCCAGGCCGAGCAGGATGGCGCGGGACTGCGCCTCCTTCGCGGGCGACGCGCCGTCGTCGAAGATGGACACCACGGTCGCGCCGTGCGGGCGGGCGTGGTGCTGCCACCAGAAGGTGGCGCCACGCCCCATCCGGAAGCTGGACCGCTTCCCGCCGAGCCGCCACACCACGTCACCGCCCGGCCGGGACACCTTGTAGACGGTGCAGGTGTTGCGCGCCGAGACCAGCAGGTCGCCATCGGGGGCGACCGCGATCGAGTTGATGTGGAAGTAGTCGAACGGGGACGCCGTGGTGCCGCCGGAGAGCGCCTGGTACGTGTCGGTGACCGGCACGTGGAGCAGGCTGTCCCATTGGAAGAGCACCTGCCCGGTCGCGATGTCGATCTCCTGGACGGTGCCCGACAGCACCGTTCCCCGGGCCGGGCCGCCCAGCGCGGACAGGTTGGCCGGCATCGGCCGGTAGGCGGTGATCAGCGCGGTGTCCTGCGGGGTGATGACGAACTCGTGCAGGTCGGCCGAGAGCCCGTGACCGGCGTTGACGGTAGCGACGGTCCGGTAGGTGCTGTCGGCGATCACCGCCGTGCCGTGACCGTAGCCCGCGAGCACGCGGCCTTCCCACCAGGTGAGCACGGGCTTCCCCCGGTACGACTGGACCTGGAGGTCCACCCTGGCCAGGCCGGCGCTGGCCGGGAAGCCCGTGTTGGGCGAATACCACACGATCTGGCCGTCGCGGGCCAGGATCATCAGGCCCGGCACGCCGGGTCCGGTGCGGGGGTAACCCGCCGGGGCCAGGATGAAGTAGGGCGGGTCCGCGGGACCCGGGCCGCCGTGGTGCGCAACGGTGAGGTGCGGCGGGCTGAGGTCGGGGCGGCTCACGAAGTGCAGGACGTCGCCCGGGCTGGAGGAGGAGGCCTGCGTGGCGGCCGACGCGGACCGCGGCCAGGCGTACCGGCCAAGGCCCGCCACGCTCAGACCGCCCAGGGCGGCGACCCCGCCGCGCTGGAGCATCTCCCGGCGGCTCAGTCGGCCAGCCTCCATCGCCCACCTCCGCCTGATGCGAGACCTATCGGCCTCCCGGCTCACGCAAAGCCGTACGAAGTGTTGCATTCAGTGTCCCGCGCGGGAACCCGCTAATCGAAACGACACGCGGGTGCGGGCCTGCCGACCGGGGCTACTCGAAACGCGCGCTGGCTGGGGTGGTCATGCGGCCGAGCAGCGGCAGCGTGATGGCGATGACCGCCAGGGCCAGGACCAGGCCCGCGCCCAGGGTGGCGTAGTACGTGCCCGCCAGGGGCGGTACCGGCGTGCCGGCCGGCGCGACGCGCAGGACCGCCAGGACCGACATGCCGTAGGCGAGCACGCCGGCCGCGACCGCGCCGCCGACCAGCGGCAGCACCGCTTCCAGGAGCACCACGCGGTACAGCGTGCCCAGCGGCGTGCCGCTGACGCGCAGCAGGGTGAACGGGCGTTTCCTGTCGACCAGGCCGCCGCCGATCGACACCGCCAGGCTGCAGCCGGCCACCAAGATGGTCAGCGTTACCGTGAAGTACACCAGCCGCTGCATCACCTCGGCGCGTCCGGACCTGATCGCGACCGCCTCGCCGAACGTCCGCGGCGGGGTCGCCGCCGCACCCGGGCCGGACGATACCTGCGGCGGCGCGTGAATCGCCAGGTAGGTCCGGACCCGCTCCAGGGTGCTCGCGCTGTCCACCCGCACCAGTACCGCCTGGAGCGGCAGCGAGGACAGGGCTCCGGTGTAAGGCGGGTTGGCGGCGGAAACGAACGCCGCCGTGCTGTCGTGCGGGTTGTCGCTGAGGATCAGGGAGTTGTCCTGGACTTGGACGGCCCGGGCGCCCGGCGCGCACTGCCCGAGCACGGCCAGTTGGCGCAGGGCCGAGCAGCTCACCACGCCGATGTAGGTGCCCTGATAGGCGGGACCGGCCCCGGGCAAGGTGTACAGCGGGTAGACCGTGGTACCGCCGAGGCGTTGCAGGCCGCGTACCAGGGTGGCTCCGGCCTGCGGGGTGAGTCCCGCGGGCGTGATCCCCGAGATGCCCGCCGGGGGAAGGGTGGGCGGCTCGATCAAGAAGAACGTGTCGAGCAGCACGTTGCTCAGCGCAGCCGAGTTGGGCGTGGCGATCAGCGAGTCAAGCAGCGGCACGAGTGCGCCGACGATCGTGCCGATGAACACCGCGAGCACCAGCCCGCGCACGGCGCGGAAGGCCGCCCGCGGGTCGTCGGCCAGCCGCCGGGAGGCGAGCAGCCCGGAAGCACTGCCGCCCAGCGTCCGGCTGCACCACCGCGCGAGCGAGGTGGTCAGCCACGGCCCGGCGATGACCAGGCCAATCATGACGATGATCAGCCCCGGATACGATTCGACTCCGATCGAGTCGTGATTGGTGGCCAGTGCGCCGGCGACGAACAGGATGACCCCGACGATCAGCGGCGCCAGCCGCCACGGCGACGGTCGCGGCGGAGTCGTCCTCCGGCTCACGCCGAGCGGGGAAATCCGCACCCGGCCCAGCGCCAGCAGCGAAGCGGCCGCCGACGCCAGCGGCACCGCGACCAGCAGCGCCACGTAGCCCCAGACGGTGGGCGTGACCGTGCTGGCGAAGTAGCGCGTCCCGGTCAGCACCGCGTCCGCCAGCGAGGGCCGGATGGCCAGGAACACGCCGATACCGACGACCGCGCCGAGCAGCGCGCTCGTCACCGAGTCGACCGAGGCGAGGACGCTGACGTCGCGCGGCGTGGCCCCGACCAGCCGCAGCGCGGCGTACCGTTCCTCACGGCGGGTCGCGGCGAGGCGGGTGGCGGTGCTGATCAGGATCAGCACCGGGAACAGGACGGCGAGCACGCCCACCCCGAACGCGTACCGGAAGTACGGGGTGAACACCTGGGGCGGCTTACTGTTCCCGATCGCGGTCACCCACTGGGTGCCGGGCACCCGCGCCAGCGCGGACGGGGCGTAACCGACGTACACCACCAGCTCGGCCGGGCCGGTGAGCGCCGCGTCGCCGATCGTGCCGACCATCGTGCCGGGGAACCGATCGCCGAGCTCGTCACGCGGCACGGTCGCGATGAGGTGCGCCAGCGCCGGGGAGGCCAGGTACTGGCCGGGCCCGGGAAGCCTTGATAGCCCCGGCGGCACCGGCGCCCCAGGCCCGTGGGCGGCCAGGTCCAGCCGCTCGATGGTCTGTCCCTGGTAGTAGTCCACGCTGTAGTTCCACGCCTCGCCGCGAGACGGCAGGGTGCCCGGCAGCGCGTCACCCTGCGTGCACTCCCAGCAGACCCGGTTGGCATCGGCCTGGAAGGCGTGGAACTCGGCGAGCACCGCGAGCAGCAGGGCCACCCCGACCGCGACCGCCACGGTCGTCACGATCAGCCGGGTCAGCGCCTCCCGGCCGCTGTTGGTGGCCAGCCGCAGGCCGAGCCCGATCACGGGCGCGCCGTCCCCAGGCCCGCCGTCACCACGCCGTCGCGCACGATTACCTCGCGGTCGGCGTAGGCGGCGACCCCCGGGTCGTGGGTGACCAGCACCACCGTGGTCCCCCGCTCGCGGGCCAGGCCGGTGAGCAGGCTCATCACCTTCTCACCGCTCAGGGTGTCCAGCGACCCGGTCGGCTCGTCGGCGAACAGCACCCGCGGCGTGATCGCAAGCGCCCGGGCGATGGCCACCCGCTGCGCCTCGCCGCCGGACAGCTCCCCGGTACGCCGGGCGGCCTTATCGCCCAGGCCCAGCCGGCCGAGCCACTGCCCGGCCTGCGCGTACGCCGCCTTGCGGCCCACCCGGTTGAGCACCAGCGGCAGCGCGATGTTGTCCGCCGTCGTGAGCTCGGGCACGAGCTGCCCGAACTGGAACACGAACCCGAATGTGGTGCGGCGAAGCCGGGTTCGTTCGGCTTCATTGAGGGTGTCCAGGCGCTTGCCGTCGAACCAGACCTCGCCGGAGTCAGGCGGGAAGATCCCGGCCAGGCAGTACAGCAGGGTGGACTTGCCGGATCCGCTCGGGCCCATGACGGCCAGGATCTCGCCCTGGCTGACGGCCACGCTGGCCCCGCGCAGGGCCTGCGTCTGGCCGAACGACTTGGCGACGTCGCGGGCCTCGATGATGGCGCCGTTGCGGTCAGCGAAGGTGTTCATCGGGTTCCACCATTTCCCTGAGTTCGTTGAGCCTGGCCCACGTGAGGTCGATCCAGCGGAGGTCGGCCTGAAGGTGGAACAGCCCGTAGTCGGCGAGCATGGTGTCGACCAGGGATCCGGCTTCCTTGAGCCGGGTCAGCTCCCGCATCCGCCTGACGTGCGCGGCCCGCTGGGCGTCGAGGTAGCGGTCGGCCGGGCGGCCGAGCATCAGCGCCAGGACGACCTTCGCGAACAGTTCGGGCTGGAGGTGCGGCTCGGGCGCGGTCGGCTGGGACAGCCACCCATCGACGTCGGCGGCCCCGGACGGTGTGATGGCGTAGCGCTTGCGTTCGGGCCCGTCGCCAGGCTCGGGTGCCCCGGCGACCGCCTTGCCGTCGCGGGCCAGCCTGGCCAGGGTCGCGTACACCTGCCCGAACGACAGCGGCCTGCCCCGGGCGAAGTAGGCGTCGTAGTCGCGCTTGAGGTCATACCCGTGGCTCGGCTGGCGCTCGAGCAGGCCGAGAAGGGTCAGCGGAACGCTCACGGGAAGCAATATACGACGAGCGTATACTATGAGCAAATAGCCCGGCGGTTTCTGTCGGGGGCGGCGGAACCGTATGCTGCGGAGCATGGCGCGCATGTCGAGAAAGCCCCGGTCCGCTGACCCGGCCCTCAGTGTTGATTCGGCTCAGGAAATGGCCAACGCCGGGCGGATCAAGCAGATACGCATGGTCGCCGGGCTCGTACATCGCGCCAACCCGAAGGCGATGCCGATCGTGTTCGGCAGCGGGCTCGGCATCGTGGCCGTGCTGGTGATCGTCGGGCTGTTCACCGGGCTGGCCCCGCTCCTCATTCCGCTGGGCGTGCTGCTCGGCCTGCTGACCGGCATGATCTTGTTCGGCCGTTTCGCTCAGTCGGCGCAGTACTCAGCCATCGAGGGACAACCGGGCGCGGCCGCGGCGGTGATGGAGAACATGCGCGGCAACTGGACCGTGACGCCCGCCATTGCCGCCAACCGGAACATGGACGTGGTGCACAGGGCCGTGGGCCGGCCGGGCGTCATCCTGGTCGGCGAAGGCTCCCCAGCCCGGCTGGCCAGCCTGCTCGCCGCGGAGAAGAAGCGGGTCGCCCGGGTCGCTTACGAGGTGCCCATCTTCGAATTCCAGGTGGGGGACGAGAACGGTCAGATCCCGCTCAGCAAGCTGCAGCGGAAGATCATGCGACTGCCCCGCAACCTCAAACCAGCCGCGGTCAGCGACCTCAACCACCGGCTGAAGGCTCTGCAGCCCTCACTTCAGGCGCCCAAGGGGCCGATCCCCCGGAACCTGCGGCAGCCCAAGATGCCCAGGCCGAAGGCGCGCTAGCTACGAACGCACAACGATGGTGTCCGCGGCTCGGTCGTGAATGCCCCGCCGGTCGAAGTCGGTGATCAGCGGCAGGACCACGGTCAGCAGGAGCACCGTCCGGACCAGGGCCCAGCGGAAGCCGACCGGGCCGCCACCGGTCCTGATCACGCGGATGCGGCAAATCCGCATCCCCACCGTGCTGCCGGTCAGCGCGGTGAGCACGAAAACCTCGACCGCGAAGATCAGGATCGTCCAGTACTGCGAGTGGGTCAGCCAGTGGGCGATGGCCAGGCTGAGCAGCCAGTCGATGAACAGCGCGACGATCCGGCTGCCTATCGAGGCCACCGACCCCGCGCCCCGCTCGGGCAGGCCGAACTGCTGGCCCGGATACGCCTCGGTCTTGGGGTTCTCCCGGACCTCCGGCGGGGCAGTCAGCTGCGCGCTGCCCGCCTGCGCGCTGCCCGCCTGCGCGGTGCCAGCCGGCACGGTGCCAGCCGGCACGGTGCGAGCCCGCGCGGTGCCAGCCGGCACGGTGCGAGCCCGCGCGGTGCCAGCCCGCGTGGTGCCAGCCCGCGTGGTGCCCGCGGACCTGGCGGGTGCCGCGCCACCGCGCTTACGGGACTTACTGGCCACCCCACCACGGTATCCGTTCCGCGGGCGATTATCGGAGCCCAGGGCCATGCGTAACATCCGCGAAACACAGCGGACACGGCGCGGAAATTGCCGGCGACTAGCGTCGCGTGCCGTGGGAACCGAAAGCGTGGCCGTAGCCGGGAGGGTTTGATGTTCAGCAGTGCCGAGGAGGTCCTCCGCTTCATCACCGCGGAGAACGTGGAATTCATCGACGTCAGGTTCTGCGACCTGCCGGGGACGATGCAGCACTTCACCGTGCCCGCGACGTCCTTCGGCGAAAGCGTCTTCACCGACGGCCTCATGTTCGACGGCTCGTCGATCCGCGGCTTCCAGCAGATCCA
This sequence comes from Streptosporangiaceae bacterium, assembly GCA_035505275.1. Lineage (GTDB taxonomy): Bacteria > Actinomycetota > Actinomycetes > Streptosporangiales > Streptosporangiaceae > Palsa-504. The sequence continues at coordinate 26,496 of DATJQX010000080.1, forward strand.
CGAGTCCGACATGCAGCTGCTGCCGGACCCGGCTACCGCGATGGTCGACCCGTTCCGCGCGCACAACACGCTGAACCTCACGTTCTTCGTGCACGACCCGCTGACCGGCGCCCCGTACAGCAGGGACCCGCGCAACGTGGCCCGCAAGGCGCAGGACTACCTGCGCGGTACGGGCATCGGGGACACGGCGTACTTCGGCCCGGAGGCGGAGTTCTACATCTTCGACTCGGCCCGCTTCTCGACCTCGGCGAACGAGGGCTACTACCACATCGACTCCGTGGAAGGCGCCTGGAACACCGGCAAGGACGAGGACGGCGGCAACCTCGCGTACAAGCCCAGGTACAAGGGCGGCTACTTCCCGGTGCCGCCGATGGACCACTACACCGACCTGCGCTCGGAGATGGTCCGCAAGCTCATCGACGTCGGCATCACGGTCGAGATGCAGCACCACGAGGTTGGTACCGCAGGGCAGGCCGAGATCGACATTCAGTTCAACACACTGCTGAAGATGGCCGACAACCTGATGCTCTACAAGTACGTGGTCAAGAGCGTCGCCCGCGCGGCCGGCAAGACCGTGACCTTCATGCCGAAGCCGCTGTTCGGCGACAACGGCAACGGGATGCACTGCCACCAGTCCCTCTGGAAGGATGGCGCTCCGCTGTTCTATGACGAGGTCGGCTACGCGGGCCTGTCGGACACCGGCAGGTACTACGTCGGCGGCCTGCTCAAGCACGCGCCGTCGCTGCTGGCGTTCACGAACCCGACGATGAACTCCTACCATCGCCTGGTGCCCGGCTTCGAGGCCCCGGTCAACCTGGTCTACAGCCAGCGCAACCGTTCCGCCTGCGTGCGAATCCCGATCACCGGCCCGAGCCCGAAGGCCAAGCGCATCGAGTTCCGCGTCCCCGACCCGTCGAGCAACCCGTATATCGCGTTCGCGG
>DATJQX010000081.1:0-20212 GCA_035505275.1 Streptosporangiaceae bacterium
GGTCGCACCGGCCCGCGGGACGGCCGCAGCCGGGGGCGGTGCACCGGGCGTTGCGGGTGCGGACCAGGTGCTGGAGTCTGCGGCTGGGCCGGTAGCCCGGTTCGGCGGACGCGTGGCCGCAGGCGCCGCGGGCGATCGGGGTCAGCCGGATCCGCAGGCGGCCGAGCAGGTCCTGCGGGCCGGTGCCGGGAGGCGGGCCGGTGCCGGGGGGCGGGCCGGGGCCGGGGCCGGGGGCGGCGGCACGGCCGCCGGGGCCGGGGGTGGCGGCGAGGCCGCCGGGGCCGGGCGGGGGGTGCCGGCCGGCGGCGCAGCCGTGCGCGGCGGCGGTCCCGTCCGGGTGCAGCGCGGTCACGCACCAGCGGGTGCGGGGGTCGCGGGCCGCCGCGGCGGCCAGGTCGCGGGCGTCGGCCGCGTCGACCAGGCCGAACCCGGCCACCTCGGCCACGGCGCCGGACCGGCCGGCCAGCGCGGACCACGGCACCGTGATATTCACCAGCGCCGCGAAGCTCGGCCCGGAGTCCGCGCCCGGACGGCGGGCGCGGCCGCTACCACCCGGCCCGCCCGGACGGCCGGCCGGGCCGCGGCCGGGACCGCCGGGACTGCTGCCGCTACCAGGGCCGCTGCTGCCGTCGTTCCCGTCCGGGCCGCTTCCGCCGCCGTCTCCCGGGCCGCCGCCGCCGCCGCCCGGGCCGCGGCTGCTGCCGTCCGCCGGGCTGCTGCCGCCGTTACCGGACGCGCCGGTGCCGTCGCCCGGCGGGCCGCCGGGCCCACCGGGTTCGCCGGTGTCACCGGCGCCGGCCGGGGCCAGGCGGCTGTCACGCTCCTGGAGCAGGTCCAGGTAGCCGCGGACGCGCAGCTCTTCCAAGGTGCCGGGGACACCGGCGGCGCGCAGGTCCAGCGCCCGCTGCTCGACATGCTGCCACGACGCCAGCACCTCATCGGGCGGCAGCTCGCGGGCAACCATTCCCGCGTTCCCGGACTCCTCCCGGAACCGGCGGACATGCGCATCCTGCCTGGCGGCCTCCTTACGCCGCCGGGCGGACTCCGGATCCAGCTCCAGCACCAGCCGGTGCGCAGCCGACCGCAGCCTCCCGAACGTCAGCGAACCCGCCACCCCGGCCAGCACCGCATCAGCCCGGGCCGCATCCGCCGCCGACAACACCGCCGTCTCATCCTCGATGATCCGCACGTGCACCGGATGCAGCCGGCCAGCAGCCAACGCGGCAAAAGTCTGCGGCAGCCGGCCCGCCACCGCGCGGGCATAGTCCATCTGCGCCGCCGCCGAGGCCAGGCCCAGGTGCAGCTCGTGAGCCAGCTGATCGGCGGCGAACTCCGCCACGCAGCCCGCACCGGCATGGCGGGCGGTGAACTCCCCCACCGCCGACAGCAGGTACCACGCGGCCCGCGACTCCAGCCGGCGCACCGCCGCGATCACCCCGACCAGCTGGTCATCAGACAACCCGGCCAGCCCCCTGCCATCCGCACCAGTCACCGCGTCGATGACCGTGGCCAGCAGCGGGTCCGGCGGCATGTCCGCGGCCGGACCGCACTGGGCGAACTGGTCCGGGTCCAGCGACCCCGCAGGCAGGCAGAGGAACAGGCCCTGCTGCGAAGCCTCGGCGTCCGGCTCGGCGTCCGGCTCGGCGTCCGGCTCGGCGTCCGGCTCGGCGTCCGGCTCGGCGTCCGGCTCGGCGTCCGGCTCGGCGTCCGGCTCGGCGTCCGGCTCGGCGTCCGGCTCGGCGTCCGGCTCGGCCGGCGGCGGACAGCGGCCGGGTTCCTGGCGGTCCTCACCTGGGTCGGGGAACGGGTCTGGGAGCATGCACCACGCTCCGTTCGGCAGAAAGGATCTTAAACACCCCGTACCCACGATTATACCATGATCATGCAGAAAAAGGCACTATTTACGAACCTATTTTTGAGTCTACGGCGACGGGCGGGGAGGGATGTCAGCCAGAATCGGCGGGCCGGCGGCTCGTCATGGAAACGGGCCGACCCTGGTACGAGTTCGGTCTCGCTATGGCCTCCGACCCGGCCCGGCGGATCCGAGAGCACCGAGCTCATGCAGGTGGCGCACGGCAGGGGCCGCCGCCACGAGAGCGGCGATCTCCTCCGGCGAGAGCTTGTCGATGAGCCCGGCCAGCGCCTCGGCCCCGGCCTGGCGACGGGAACGCAGGTAGCCGGCTCCGGCTTCGGTTAGCGCCACCAGCACGACGCGCTGGTCACGAGGGTCCTGCTGCCGCTCGACCAGGCCGGACCGCTCCAGCACCGTCACCAGCGCGGTCATCGACGGCTGGGCCACGCCCTCCAGCATCGCCAGGTCGGTAATCCGCCGCGGCCCGGTCCGCTCGACGGTCGCCAGGGTCGCGGCCGCCGTCAGGCTCATGTCCCGCGGCCGCTGGCGCACGGTCGTCGTCATCAGCCGGTACAGCGCCTCCGCGGTAGCGAACCGGTCCTGCGTAGCCGAACTCACAGAGAAAAGTATAGACTCATCTATATAGATGATTCAATGTAACTTGCACGAACGAAGGAAGCCGTGTCGATCGCCACCAGTCACGCTGCGACGTCCCGCGCCGCCAGCCCCTTCCGGCAGCCGAAGGCGGTGTTCGCCGTCGCCTTTGCCTGCGTCGTCTCATTCATGGGCATCGGCTTTGTCGACCCGATCCTCCCGGCGATCTCGCACAAGCTGCACGCCTCGCCCAGTCAGGTCACGCTGCTGTTCACCAGCTACCTGCTGGTCACCGCGGTCGCGATGCTGATCACCAACTGGGTGTCCAGCCGGATCGGCGCCAAGCGGACGCTGATCGCGGGCCTGATCCTGATCGTGGTGTTCAGCGCGCTGGCCGGGAGCGCCTCCGGTATCGGCGGCATCATCGGCTTCCGGGCCGGCTGGGGAGTGGGCAACGCCCTGTTCATCGCCACCTCCCTGGCGGTCATCGTGGCCTCGGCCAGCGGCGGGTTCGCGGGCGCCATCGTGCTGTACGAGACCGCGCTCGGCCTGGGCATCGCCGTCGGGCCGCTGCTCGGCGGCCTGCTCGGCGAGGTGAGCTGGCGCGGCCCGTTCTTCGGGGTGTCGGCGATGATGGCCATCGGCCTGGTCGCCACGGTGGTGCTGGTCCAGCCCACGCCGACACCGCTACGCAAAACCGGCCTGTCGGAGCCGTTGCGCGCGCTGAAGCACCGCAGCCTGCTGACGATGTCGCTGACCGCGCTCTGTTACAACTGGGCGTTCTTCACCGTGCTCGGCTACGCGCCGTTCCCGATGCAGCTGAGCCCGATCGAGCTCGGCCTCGTGTTTACCGGCTGGGGGGTCCTGGTCGCCATCTTCGCGGTGTTCGGCGCGCCCTGGCTGCGCGAGCGGTTCGGCATCGCCGTGACCATGTACCTCAACCTCGCCTGCTTCGCCCTCGTCGTCCTGGCCATCGGCCTCTGGACGACCGATCGCGCGGTGCTCATCCCCGCGACCATCGCCTCCGGCATCTTCATCGGCGTGAACAACACCATCACCACCCAGGCCGTGATGACCGTCGCTCCCGTCGAGCGTCCGGTCGCCTCGGCGGCCTACAGCTTCGTCCGGTTCATCGGCGCCGGCGTCGCGCCGTACGTGGCAGGCAGGCTCGTGATCGCGCTGAACGTGCACGTGCCGTTCCTCATCGCCGCGGGAGTCGTGGTGCTCGGCATCGCCATCCTGGCCACCGCCCACCGCCAGCTCGGCGCCGCCGAGCGAGTCCAGGCGGAGCCGGCGCGGGCGCCGGCTCCGGCGCCGAGCGGACCGGTGCCCTCGTCACCGGCCGCGTGATCGACGTAACGCGCCGTACTACCGGGATCTGACCGATAGCGGACATGCGCGCATGGTCCGCGCCTATCATCAACCCTATGTCGCCGACGGGTTACGTCCCACGGTGGCGGGCCGCCGGCGGTTCCGGCATTGGGCCGAGCGGGCCCGCGATGACCACTCTGAGGTCAATGATCGCCTACCTCGCAGTCGTGGTCCGGCTCGCAGGAACCGCGTACATCCTCGTGCAGGTCGCCATCTGGCACTCGTTCTATGCCGCCGCCGCATGGCGCTTGGCGGCCCCCGCCCTGGCCGTGGCCTGGGCGGTCACGGTGATGGCCTACGTGCGAAGGCGCTGGCCCTCGCCCTGTCTGGCCTGCATGGACTCCGCTGTGTACGTCGCGCTCGCGCTCGGCGCGCAGGAGTGCGTGCCGCCCGACATCCGCGACAACACGTTCAGCTGGCTGGTCATCGCCATGTCAGGCCAGCTTGTCATCTCCGCGTGGTATGCGCCTGGCGCGCTCTCCGTGCTGCTGGTGCTCAGTTCGCCGGCGGCCTACTGGGCCGGCGCGATGCTGCAGCCGGTTACGAGCCTCAGGACGCTGACGGGGTCGGCGATCTTCCTGGCCATCCTGGGGCTCGTACACCTATACGGCCGGCAGCAGCTCTACGGCCGGGCCGCCGCGGCCGACGCCGACCTGGACCGAGCTGACCAGGCCGCCAGCGAGCAGTACGCCATCTTGAGCACGAACATCGAACGCCGAGAGTACGAGCGCTTGGCGCACGACACGGTCCTTAATACGCTTACCGCCCTGGCCTGGGCCGGCCCCGACGATGTGGCCGAGGTGGTGAACCGGTGCCGGCAGGACGTGGCTCTGATCGAGAGCGCGCTCGGCGAGCCCGGTGACCTGATCCCCGGGGCCCTGCGTCCTCCTGGCGACCTGCGCAGCGCAATACGGGGGGTCGTGGCCGAGATGCGGGCCCAGGGGCTCACCGTCCACCTCGACGTCGGCGCCGGGACAGGACCCGCCGTCCCGGCCCGGGTCATCGTGGCCATCTCGAACGCCGCGCGCGAGGCCCTGTCGAACGTGGCCGCGCACGCCGGGACCGGGGAGGCCTGGGTAGGGGTGCGCCTCACGGCGCTGGAGGGGGACGCCGAGATCCCGTGCCGCCTGGAGGTGATCGTGCGCGACCGGGGCGCCGGGTTCGACCCGGCTCGCGTCGACCGGGCCCGGCTCGGCCTCCGGCGGTCCATAGCCGAGCGCACCGCCGACTGCGGCGGTCAGGCGTCGATCCGGTCGGAGCCAGGTCAGGGCACCGTGGTCGCACTGTCCTGGCCCGCGTCCGAGCGAGCCGGCGAGACGCATCCGGCTGACCTCGCCGTGGCTGACCGTGCTCTCGCCCAGGGGAGCCCGCGATGGTGAGCCACCACAAGGTGGTCAAGGATACGGCCGAGACCGGGCTGATGCGCCTGGTCAGAGCGCTTGCCGTGATCTTGCCGTCGGTCGCGCTGGCCCAGGTGCTGACCAATCCGGGTGATTACCGCCAGCCTGCCGCGGCGGCCGTGGTGTGGCTCGCGGTCCTCGGCGCCAGCGCCTGGTTCGTGCCGCGCCTGCGCACGGGCGGTCTGACCGCGAGCGAAACGGCGGCGGCCATCCTGATCGCGGTCGCGGCCGTGGCGGCGATCGGAGTGGTGCACCGGGCCCACGGCGGTTCAGGCAGCGTCGACCTCGCCGTCCTGGGCACCGCGTGGCTGCTGGCCCTGGTCGTGATGAGCCGCCCGGCCCGGGTGTGGATCCCGGCCGCCTTGCTCGTCTTCGCCGTATATGGCGTGCTCCTGGTCCGCGGCGCGGGGCTGAACCCGCTGAGCATGTCCCAGCTGGGAGCGGCCGGCTACATCATCGTGGCGGTGCTCGTCGCGTTTGCCGCCTTGCGGCCGACCCTGGACACGCACGTCAGCATGGCCGCGCGGCAGGCCTCGCTGGCGGCCAGGTCCTCGGCCGAGCACGCCGCCGCGGCCGCGATCCAGCAGGAACGGAAGACCAGGCTCGCCGTGCTCGAGCAGAAAGCGCTTCCACTGTTGCGCGGCATCGCAGCCGGGACACTGGACCCCACCGAGCAGGGCGTACGGGAGGAGTGCGCCCGGTACGCGGCGGTCCTGCGGTATTCCCTCTCCACCGGCGCGCCGGGCAGCGGCGAGTTGGTGGCGGGGCTCGATCCGGTGCTGCGAGCCGCGGCAGCGCGGGAGTTGCCCGTGCCCGTCCAGGTGATCGGCGACCCGGGAACCGTCCAGCCGCCGGTCGCCCGCGCGGTCGTGGCGGCGGTGGATGCCGTCCTCAGTGCGCTTGCGCCGCAGCAGGTCATGCTCACCGTGCTCGCCTCGGGCGATGACGTCGAGTTGTACCTGACCTTCAGCGCGCCGTTGCGGTGCCTGCCCGACCTGACGCGATTCGGGCTGGATGTGCCCGCGCCGGCGCACTGGCACGCGGTGGTGAGCACGACGGAGACGGGCGGCGGATGCCTCGAGGTCGCCTGGCGGAAGGACGGTGCCGCTTGACCGGCGTCATTGCCGTCGCGGCTGTGGATGACCATCCGATCATCCTGGACAGCGTCGCGGGCTGGGTCACGGCGGACGAGAGCGGTATCCGGGTCGTAGCGACCGCGGCGACCGTGGACGCCCTGCTCGCCGGGCCGGGACGCCGGGCCGACGTCGTCCTGCTCGATCTTGACCTCGGTGACGGGACCACCGTGGCGGGCAACGTGGCCGCCATTCTCGCGGCAGGTCCGGCGGTCCTCGTCCTCTCGGCGTCGGACCGGCCGACGGCCGTCCGGGCGGCGATCGGCGCCGGGGCGCGCGGGTACGCCCTGAAGAATGAGCGGGCCGACCAGATACGCTCGGCGATCAGGGAAGTCGCCGCAGGCCGGGACTGGATCACCCCGCGCCTGGCCTACATCTTCGCTACCGACGACGACGCCGAAGGCCCGGCTCTTAGTCACCAGGAAAGGCGTGCGCTGCAACTCTACGCAACCGGTCTGCCGATGAAATCCGTAGCCAGGAAAATGGGCATCAGCGAGGAGACCGTCAAGCAGTACCTAGGGCGCGTGCGCGAGAAATACGCCCTTCGCGGACGTGCCGCGCCGACGAAATTGGAGTTGTACTATCGAGCGGTCGAGGACGGACATCTCCCGCCCCCTCCATAACCCGCATCCCCCCCGCGGATTGGGAGACCGGAAACGTCCGTCCTCGGCCCTTCGTGCGCTAAAAATCTACTGGCGCCCCAGCGGCTGTGTCATGACCCCCATTCGGGGGTCACGAACTGGGGAACTGGGACGGCTGGTTCGTGGCGGCTGGAGGCGTCAGTCTGCCCGTTCCTGGGCGGGGGCGCCGGCGACGAGATCTCGCAGCCGGTTCCAGCGCTCCTGGTGACGCGGGTCGTAGCGGCTCGCCGCACGCCTGGCGAGCCGCGGCCGGCTGGCATAGCGATGCACCGCCCACCATGACCCCGGCTTGGCCAGCCTGATGGCGCCGACCAGGGCCACGACGCCGACGACGATGCCGGTAACGCCGGTCACGACCTTCCCCTTGAGCAGGCAGATCACGCAAAGCAGGAGGTTGACGGCGATGACGGCGACCGACGACCACCACGCCGCCGTCCCGACCCGGCCGGTCAGGAAGTCAGCCCCGCCGATCAGCGCCCCGGTTATCACCAGGACGCAGAAGATCGCGTCGACCGACTTGCGCCCCTGATCGGTCCAGTAGACGTCTTCCAGGTGGAGCCAGAGCGCGAACTCGTCGACCGTGAGCCCGACGCCCACTCCGAAGACGGCGGCCGCCGCGTCGAGCGCCGCCCCGCGCGGCATCTGCGACACCAGCACGATGCCGGTGCCGATGATGACCAGGATGCCGAAGACCTGGTGATGAACGTGATGGCCGGCGATCCGCACGTTACCCAGCCCGGCCTGGGCACCGCTGCCTGACCGGATCATCCTGGTCACGATCCTGGCGACGAGGAAGGTAATCAGTATCGCCAGGAACATCCACATCATGGGCCGCAGTGAAAAATCGTCCCGGCCGACCGGGATCCCCACCCGGGACGTGAGCTTCGCCCCCGACGGGATCTTCCTGACCAGGCGCGGGATCTTCACCTGGGACGCGAGCCAGGAGGCTATGAAGGCAGGCCCAACCCGCACGGCACCCTCCCTGCGCCTACGGCCTTATGCCCGGATCTTATTGCAGCGCGGGCTCATTGGTGCCCTCCGCGGTTCCCGCGGCCCGGGCGGCCGGGCGGCAGGCCATCGCGCGCAGCGTGGGCAGCGCGGCGAGGGAGACCGGCATCGGCAGCAGGAGGGCCAGCATCCGGTAGGCGAAGATGCCCACCACCGCGACCGCGAAGGGCGCACCGCTGACCCAGATAGTGACCGGCAGCACCAGGGCTAGGACGCCCGCGCCGGCCAGCGGCCCGGTCCGGCGGGTGAACACCATCCCGGTGGCGAAGCCGACGAACAGCATGGCCACGTTCATCTCGAAGCCGAATGCGGCCATCGCCGCCCAGGCGGCGAAGGCGTCCGCCGCCCAGAAAAGCGCCATGCCGCACAGCGCCGAACCCCACCGCAGCGGGTGAGCGAACAGCACCCGGATGATGCGGATCGAGTCCACGAAGGTACCCAGCATGCCCCGCCAGCCGGCCTGGCCCCTGAACCGGTCGCGGTACCGCTCCGCGGCCCAGAACGCTATCAGGAACCCCGGGATCGGGATGACCGCCCAGGGGATGGTGAAGTCGGCGGGCGGCTGGCCGCGCCCGGACACCAGCACGGCGATCGCCGCAGCGCAGCCGCCGATCGACAGCACGCCGTGCTCCAGCCCGCCCAGGGCCGCGACCCGCGCCTTGGCCTCCGCCTCGTCCGCCCCCGCGGCCTGCAGCGCGTACTTGTCGAGCGCGCCACCGCCATGAGCGAGGAATCCGCCGAAGCCCGCGGCCACCACCGCGTGCATCTGCCGGCGCGTCAGCGTCGGCCCGCCCTCGACGCGGAAGATTCCTCGGTAGGCGTAGTAGTAGCCGATCAAGGAGACCAGGAGGGCGCCGACCAGCGCGATCAGCCACGTTCCGTGGAAATCGTCCAGCACGGCCAGGACTTTGGACCAGCCCGCCACGTAAGCCAATCCGACCCCGGCCGCCAGTTCCAGCAGGACCGCCACGCCGACGAGCAAGGCCAGGACGATCCCGCGGCGCTGCACGTGAACGATCGACAGCCGCGGCAACGGTACGCGCACGAGGACTTTGTCTCCCATGCCGGTGCCGCTGCCCGCCAATCCCCGGACCATGCACACCGAGCGGTTATCCCTGCTCGCGTACGTAGTGATAGGTCTCACAGGTGACCGACGAGCCGCATCACCATAGGTCGCCACCCGTAAGCACATATAGGAACGGCACGAGCGGGATAAGGGCAAATACGGCCCACGCCACCTTGGCGACAGTGCTGATATTACGGCGAGTTGCCAAGTCAATCCAGATAAGCACGACGGCGACGGGATGGAGGAAGCAGACCAGGAGCTCGAGAATCTTCTTGACCATCTCCTGAATCTACCCGGGGGACGGTCGAACCCTGCCTGGCCTGCCGTTCAGGGGAATGGGGCGCCGGCTCGGGCAAGCCGGGTGCGAGGCTTGCCGTCGCCGGCCCGGCAGAGGCACGGTGATACTCGTTACGGAAGGGAGAAGCCAATGACCAGTGATCCACTCGCCGCGCGGGAGCCAGCCAGTGCCGTCGCGGTTCTCGGGACCGGCATCATGGGCTCGGCCATGGCCCGCAACCTGGTCGCGGCCGGGCTGCGCACCACGGTGTGGGACCGGTCGCCACAGGCCACGGCGCCGCTGGCCGCCGCGGGCGCGGTGGTGGCCGCGTCAGCGCGGGACGCGATCGCCGACGCCCGGGCGGTCATCACCATGCTGCCGGACGCCGACGCGGTGACGGCGGTGATGTTCGCACAGGACCGCCCGCCGTTCGCGCCGGGCGCGGCGTGGGCGCAGATGGGCACGATCGGCGTGGAGGCGACCGCCGGGCTGGCCGACAGGCTGGCCCTGGTGCGGCCGGACGTGCTGTTCGTCGATGCCCCGGTCTCGGGCAGCAAGGGCCCGGCCGAGGCAGGCCAGCTGCTCATCCTGGCGTCCGGCCCGGCGGCGGCCGAGCCGGTCATGGCCCCCGCGTTCGCCGCGATCGGCCGCAAGGCCGTCTGGCTGGGGGCGGCCGGGCAGGGCAGCCGGATGAAGCTGGTCGTCAACAGCTACCTGTCGTTCCTCATCGAGGGCGTGGCCGAGGCGCTCGAGCTGGGACGTCGGCTGGGCATCGACCCGGCCGGGCTGGACGCCGTCATCGAGGGCGGTCCGCTGGACGCGCCGCTGGCCGACGCCAAGCTGCACAAGATCGCCCGCGGCGACTTCGCGCCGGAGTTCCCGCTGGAGTGGGCGCTGAAGGACGTGGACTTGGCCATCGCGGCCGCAAACGGCCCGCCGCTGCCGATGCTCGAGGCGCTGTCCCGCCAATGGCACGCCGCCGTCGAGGCCGGCTACGGCCGCGATGACGTCAGCGCCGCACGCCTGGCCCTTTCATAGGGGTTCCCTTCCTGGCCCTAGGCCCGCGCGCGGCGAAGCAGCGCGGCGGCGGGCTGGCCGGCCAGCGGGCCGGCGCGGTCCGGCAGCTGCACGACGATCGAGTCCTGGTGCAGCGCGGCCCAGACCAGCCCGTCATCCAGCGGAACCTCGGTGCCGGTGTCCGAGTCGCCGACGAGGAAGTCCGTCGGGCGCCGCCCGATCCGGTAGCTGACGCCATCGCCGGCTCGCGCGATGTCGGCCGCCACCAGCAGGACGGCCACCTGCTCCTCGGCGAGCTGCTCGGCGACCGCATCGACCCCGCGGACCGCGGCGGGGACCAGGTCCTGCGCCGCGGCGGCGCCCGAGGCAACGAGCCCCCCGACGGCGCCGATGGCCTCGGCGGTGATCCCGTCCAGCGCAGCACCGATCCGGGCGCTGAGCTCAGCATCGGTTGCGGTGGACACGTGGCCGACGTCGATGGTGGTAACCGGGCGCAGCGACGCAGGCAGGTGGGCCGCGACGGCATCGAGTATGTGCTGGTCGCCCGCGCCGAGAACGAGGCCCGCGTGGACGCTCGCCGCGGCCGCAGAAACGCGGGCGGCGATGGCCCCGGCGTTCCGCTCGCCGCCGCCCTCGGGCTCCGGGCCCGTCACGTGCCGCTCCCCGTGGTGCTGCGCCGGCGGCCGGTCCGGATGGGGATCGCGTTGCTCGTCGACCCGGAACCGCCAGGCCGGGTGCTGATCGCCGGCCCCGTGGGCGATGACGGCGGCGTGGTCGTGATCGGCCAGCACGACCACGTGGGCCGGGCGCCGCGCGGTGAACGCGGCGAGTTCCCGCAGGTGCGGCAGCGGCCCCACCCGGACCGAGGGCGCAGCGGACCCATGCGGCAGCCACCGCGCGAGCAGCACCTGCCCGTGCGCCGCGACCACCACCCAGGTACCGCCCGCGACCGCGTTCCCGGCACCGGCGGCCAGCGCCTGGGCGGTCCGCTCGCCGGCACCGAGCCCGGTGGCCTCCCGCATGGCATCGGCCCAGGCCACATCCCAGGCGTACCGCGGTTCGGACTCCGAATCGGGTACCTCGACCGTGGCCGTCACCACGAGGTCGGACGCGGCCGGGCCGGGCTGGAAGGCACGCAGCTCGGGATCCAGCTCCAGCCGGCCGAGCCTGAGCAACGCAAGGGTGTCCGGGGCGTGTGGCATGGACCTATCTCAGCCGGCAGGCGACCGGCAGGGCAACTCGGGCCGGGAACGGTCCGGCCGCTGGCGCTGGGGCGGATGGCGGGCCGCCGCGCCGAGCGCGCGGCGCTACTTCTGCCCGGCGGGCTCGGCCTCAGGCTGGCTGGCGGACCCGCTCGCAGCCTGCCCGTTCCAGTCCCGCCAGATGAGGCGGTGCACCGGAATCCACCTGGGGATGTCGCGCAGGCCGGGGATGAACGGGATGCACAGCAGCAGCAGGGTGGCCGCGCCGGTCAGGTAGATGGCGATCAGGTCGGCGTTGACCGAGGTCCGGAAGCCGGGCAGCTGGTACCAGAGCTGGTAGAGCCACAGCCAGGGCTGGCCGGGGTAGCTGCCGGTCTCGTTCATGACGCCCCACTGACTGCCGGTCAGGTTCATGGCGGAGGCCAGTCCGGCAAAGTACTGACCGTCCTCGAGGAACAGCAGCGGCTTGGTGAAGTCGGTGCCGTAGAACGGCCGCTGGGCCAGCAGGTCGGTGTCGATGGCGCCACTGCGCGCCAGGGTGAGCTCGGTGCTCAGCATGACCGGGACCGGGCCGTCGCTGGCGGCCGGGACCACGGGGTTGCCATTCGTGAACGTCACCTTGGTGACGGCGTTGCCGTAGTTGGTGGCCCAGGTGTTCTGCTGGCTGGCCGACGCCGCGTTGTACTGGGACAGTGCCGCGGCGAGCGCAGGGTCGGTGGGTGCCGCGGTGGCCAGCGGGGCCAGCACGAAGGTCTGCGCCGCGTTGATGGGCTGCGTCACGCCGAACCAGTTCGCCGGGGAGAACAGGATCTTCTGCGGGGCTCCGTTGGTGTTGTAGGGCGGGCCGTACGTGGCGGTCTCGCTGGTGCCGTCGAGTTCGCTGGCCGCGGTACCAAGGAAGTCGGCCGGAGCGGCCAGGGCCCAGCTGCGGACGGTGACCGGCGGCACGTCCGGGGACGAGAGCAGGCTGGCCAGGGCGACGGTGAGGATCAGGACGACCAGCGCGGCGATGCTGCCTTCCTTCAGGATGTCGTAGCGCTTGGTGGGGCCGCGCCATGGCGCCCGGTCCGCACGACGGAGGGCGCTTAGGGCGAGCCGCCCGCGCGGCATCTTGGCGGGCAGCGGGTGGCTGACGCCGCGGACGCGGACCAGCAGCACGTGCGCGCCGACGATGGCGACGAGGACGACCGGGATCAGCACCACATGCCATAGCAGCATCTGGCCGAAGTTCATCAGGTTGAAGAACGCCCCGACCCCGGCCGCGTTGAACGCGTCCTTACCGTTGGTGGATATCCACTGCGAGTCGAAGTTCTGCTGGGACAAGTACCCGGTGAAGCACTCGACGATTGAGATCAGGAACGCAACGACGCCGGTGATCCAGGTCAGGGCGCGGCGGCCGCGCCAGGCGGCCATCCAGAACTTGCCCCACAGGTGGATGACCAGCAGCGCCATGAACAGTTCCACGCTCCACAGGTGCAGGCTGTTGAAGAAGTGGCCGACCGGGTTGGTGTGCCACCAGTCGGTCCCGCCGAGCGCGATAGTGAAGCCGCTCACGATGGCCACGCCCAGCGCGGCCAGGGAGCCGACGCCGAACACGTAGATCCAGGAGGAGACGTAGGCGGGCTGGCGGTCGGGCAGCAGCTTGTCCGGCGGCAGCGAGCCCATCACGTCGCGGCGCACCCGCGCCGTCCACATCCGCTCATCCCCCGACGCCGCCGGGTACGGGTCAGCGGGCACGTCCGGACTGGTCACATCCTGCGCCGCGTCGGCTCGGTGACGGCGGCGGCCGGGGAAGGGCAGCAGCAGCGCAGCGCCGAAGATGACCACCATGACGGCGATGAGCACCAGGTTCGCCACCGAGACCGTGAATACGTTCCAGTGCAGGTAGCTGCCAGGCTGATTCAGATCGAGAGCCGCGGGAGCGTGTCCCGCTTGGGCGGTGATAGTCAACGGAGCCTCCGGGGACGGGACAGATGGCTGATGCACCTAACCTGGCCGTCCGCCGGAGGCGCCGGTAGTGATGTGAGTCACCGGGTACCGGGACCTTGGTCCCGGCCGTTAAGACCAATTCGCCGAACGAGCAGTGGCGCGTCCACCGGGGACGGCGGGACACGTCAGCGCAGCTTGCGCAGGAACGGGTCCTGGGGCTGGTAGGGCGTGGCCTTGATCCGCGCGTCCACCACGAACACCCCGTCCGGCCGGGCGATGACCGGGCTGAGGTCGAGGTGGGTGACTTCGGGCAGGTCGTCGGCGAGCCGCGACACGCGCAGCAGCAGGTCGCGCAGCGCGGCCAGGTCCGGTGGGGAGTTGCCGCGGTCGCCGCGCAGCAGCGGCGCGGAGCGGATCGAGCCGATGAGCCGGTCCGCGTCGACGTCGGTCAGCGGGCTGAGCCGGGCCGCGTGGTCGGCGAGGACCTCAGCCGCCGGGCCGCCGGGCCCGAACACCACCAGTGGGCCGAACACGTGGTCGTCGGCTACCCCGACGACCACCTCGGTGCCGCCCGCGATCATCGGCTGGACCAGGACCTGGCGCTGCCGCTGGCCGAACCGGCCGGTGAGCCTGCGGTAGGCCGCCCGCACTTCAGCCTCGGTGCGCAGGTCAAGCTCGACGGCGCCGGCCTTGGTCTTGTGCAGGAG
This sequence comes from Streptosporangiaceae bacterium, assembly GCA_035505275.1. Taxonomy (GTDB): domain Bacteria; phylum Actinomycetota; class Actinomycetes; order Streptosporangiales; family Streptosporangiaceae; genus Palsa-504. The sequence goes on from DATJQX010000081.1 coordinate 14,198, forward strand.
CCCGGGCACGTCGGCCTTGAGCACGACCGGGCCGGCCACGGCCTGGAACGCACGGATCGTCTCGTCTTCGCTGCGGGCCGGGCTGAGCTCGGCCAGCGGGACGCCGTAGCAGCGCAGCAGTTCGGTGGTCTTGTCCGGGGGTAGCCAGCCGCCGCCGAGGGTGGCGTGGAAGAACCCGCGCAGCAGCGTGCGCGCGTCCTCGGTCCTGATGTCAGGGAAATTGGGCACCTGACCGCGCGGTTCGGTGCGCCAGGCCCCGTACCTGGCCGCGCGGGCCAGGGCCGCGGCGGCCGCCTCCGGGTAGCCGTAGGCGGGGATCCGGCCGTCCCCCCCCGTCCGGGGGATCATCCGGACGGATTCTGCCTGGTCAAGGAGGACGGCAGCCAGCGGGACGCCGGCCTGGGCCTGCTGGATGGCGGCGACCAGGTCGCCGGTGGCGGCGGTCGGCAGCACCACCGCGATCAGCGCGTCCACCTCGTCGTCGGCCGCGACCAGCTCAAGGCACTGCCGGAAGTTCTCGGCCGAGATGGCGGCCGTAGTGTCGACCGGGCCGCCGATCGCGCCGGTATCGGGTACGAGCGTGCGGAGCCGCCGGCTGGCCGCGCCGTGCGGGCGGTGCACGGTCAGGCCCAGGCTGGTGCAGGCGTCCGCGGCGAGCGCGCCCGCGCCGCCGACGTTGGACACGATGGCGACCGTGCTGCCCATCGGGACGGGCTGGCTGGCCAGCAGCGCGGTAGTTTCGACCAGCTCCCCGAAGCCGCGGGTGGTGATGATGCCGGCCTGCTCGTACAGGGCGTCCCGGCTGGCCGACGGCGTGGCTGCCGCCACGGTGGGCCAGGCCGCCGCCTGCTCGGCCGCCGGAGAACGCCCGGCCTCCACGGCCAGGATGGGCATCCTGGCCGCGACGCGGCGGGCGGTCCTGGCGAACTTGCGCGGGTTGCCGAACGACTCGATGTACAGCACGGCGAGCCTGGTCACGCCGTCGTTCTCCCACCACATCAGCATGTCGTTGCTTGACACGTCCAGCTTGGTGCCTACCGACGCGAACGAGGAGATGCCGATGCCGAGCCGGGACAACTGGTCGACCATCGCCATGCCCAGGCCGCCGGACTGCATGACCAGTCCGGCCACGCCGGGCTGCGGGTGCCGGGCGGCGAAGGTGGCGTCCAGGCCGATGGCCGGCACGGCCACGCCGAAGCAGTCCGGGCCGACCAGCCGCATGCCGTGCCGTCGGCACACCGCCAGGAGGTCAGCGCAGGCGGCGGTGTCGAGCCCGGACGTGATCACCGCCAGGGACCGCACGCCGCGTCGGCCGCACTGCTCGGCCACGTCCAGAACCGCCGCGGCGGGGACCGCGATCACCGCCAGGTCGGCCGGCTCGGGCAGGTCCAGCACCGAGGCCAGGCAGTGCTCGCCGCTGATCTGCCTGGCGCGCGAGTTGACCACGTAGACCCGGCCCGAATACCCGCCGGCGATGACGTTGTCCAGGATCGCCCGCCCCACCGTGCCACGCCGCCGGCTCGCCCCGATCACCGCCACCGACTGCGGCGCCAGCACGTGCCGCAGGCTCTCCGTGTCGGCGCGTCCTTCCCGTTCGGCCACGGCGTTCAGGTAACTGTCCAGGGCGGTGCCGCCGACCTCGCTGGGCAGGGGAATGGTGATATCCATGACGCCGTCCTCGTAATGACGCTGGACCGGCAGGCCGGCGTCGGCGAACACCTTGAGCATCGGGGTGTTCTCGGAGAGGGTCTGCGCAGTGAACACAGTGATCTGATGGCTGCGGGCGTACGAAACCAGATGCTCAAGCAGCAAGGTGGCGATGCCGCGGTGATGCATGTGGTCGGCCACCGCGAACGCGACCTCGGCCACGGGTCCGGGACCGGCAGGCCCGCCCAACGCGTCGTAGCTGGCGCAGCCCACCACCTCTCCGGCCGACAGCGCCAGCAGCGCTACGTGGCCAGGCCGCGGTTCGCGGCAGATCCGCTGCGCCTCGGTCTCGGCGGCCAGTCGGCTGAAGTTGAAGAACCGCAGGTAGAGGTTGTCCGGGGACATCGCCTCGTGCATGGCCTTGACCGCGTCGAAGTCGGGTGGGCCGGCCGGGCGGATCTCGACTGTGCTGCCGTCGGCCAGCAGTGCGTACGCGTGGGCGGCGGCCTGGGCCATGCTCATGTCGATCCCGCCTAGAAGTACAGGCCCGGCGGGATGGTGTGCTCGGCGGGCGGGTAGGCGAGCCGGTCGCGTACCGCCACTACGCCCTCAACCTGCCGGATGGCGTCCACCACCTCGCGGCCGAGGCCGGCGGTTTCCGGAGCGCCCGTGACGGTCACGACACCATCGGTGACCTCCACCGTGAACAGGGCCGGGTCCATGAGGAACCGGTGCAGGATCACCTCGTCGGTGATCTCGGCAAGGATCTCCTTGTCGGCGCGGTCGAAGACCGCGAGGACGTCGGCCCGGCTGAGGATGCCGACCAGGCAGCCGCCCGCGTCGACCACCGGGAGCCGCTTGACCTGCAGGGAGTACATCAACCTGGCCGCGTGCTCGGCCGAATCGTCAGGCCTTACGGTCACCGCCGGGTGGGTCATCAAGTCGGCCGCGATCACGCCGACGGCCTTCTTGACGTCCTTGCGGTGCACGATGCCGGCGATGCGGCCCGGAGCCCCGGGCTGCCCGTCCGCCAGCGCCTCCTTGGCCAGCAGGTCGGCCTCGGAGACCACGCCGATTACCTTTCCCTCGTCGTCGACGACGGGGAAGCCGCTGACCCGGTACTGCCGCAGCGTGGCCGCCATCTCCTTGAAGGTGGCTTCGCGCCTTACCGCCACGATCTGGGTGGACATGAGGTCCTTGACGGTCTTCATCTTTGCTCATTCCTTCCTTATTCCGTCTCTTATTCGGTCCGGCCGTCAGCCGGCGGGCGGATAGCTCAGCCGGTCGCGGACCGCGACCACCCCCTGGACGTGCCGGACCCGGCGGGCGATCTCCTGGCCGAGCACGGCGGTCCCGGCCCGGCCTTCCAGGGTCACCACGCCGTCTTTCACCCTTACGGTGAATTCCTTGGGGTCGATGAGGAACTCCCGGTGCAGCACGTCGCCGACGATCTCGTTACGGATCTGGGCGTCCGTGCGATCGAAGACGGCCAGCACGTCCGCCCGGCTGATGACGCCGACCAGGTGACCCCCGGCGCCGACCACCGGGAGCCGCTTGACCCTGTGCGTGTACATCAGCCGCGCGGCGTGCTCGACCGTGTCCTCCGGCCGCACCGTGACCGCCGGGCTGGTCATCACGTCGCCTGCCGTGACCCCGCGCGCCTTCTCCTGCTCCCGGCGGCGCAGCAGGCCGGTGATCATGCCCGGCATCCCGTCCTCCCCGCCGTCCAGGGCCTGCTTGGCCAGCAGGTCGGCCTCGGACACGACGCCGATCACCTTCCCCGCGTCGTCGACGACGGGAAACGCGCTGATCCGGTGCTCACGGAGCGTGGCGGCCATCTCGCGGAACGAGGCGCCCTTCCTGACCCAGATCACCCGGGTGGTCATCACGTCCCTGACCGTGGACTTCATCGCCGGTACTCCTTATTCGCACTGACCGGAGAGGACGACCTTGAGCGCGCCGGTGTCCGCCGCACGGGTGAAGACGTCGTACGCCTCGTCGAACTCGTCCATGCCGAAGTGGTGGGTGATGAACGGCTCGACGTTGACCTGGCCGCTGGCGACCAGGCTCAGCAGGGTGGGGGTGGAGTAGGTGTCGACCAGTCCGGTGGTGATGGTGATGTCCCTGATCCACTCGTCTTCCAGGTCCAGCGTGACTGGCGCGCCGTGCACGCCGATATTCGCGATCCGGCCGCCCGGCCGGACCAGCTTGACCGCCAGCTCGAAGGTGTCCGGGACGCCCACGGCCTCGATGGACACGTCTACGCCGAGCCGTCCAGCCAGGTCCCCGGTCAGGTCCCTGACGACGCGCAGCGGGTCCTGCCGCGAGTTGTTTATGGTCACGTCGGCGCCGAAGCGCTTGGCGGCCTCGAGCCGCGCGTCGGACACGTCGATGGCGACGATGTGTGCCGGGCTGAAGAGCTGCGCGCCGGTGATCGCGGCCAGGCCGACCGGGCCCGCCCCCACGACGGCGACCAGGTCGCCCGGGCGGACGTTCCCGTTGAGTACGCCGACCTCGTAACCGGTGGGCAGGATGTCGGCCAGCATGAGGGTCTCTTCATCGCTGAGGCCGTTGGGGACCTTGTAGGTGGAGGTGTCCACGAACGGCACGCGGACGAACTCGGCCTGGGTGCCGTCGATCTTGTGGCCCAGGATCCAGCCGCCGCCGCACAGGCACTGCCCGTAGCGTCCCTCGCGGCAGAACCGGCAGGTCCCGCACGCGCTGATGCAGGAGACCAGGACGCGGTCGCCCGGCGTCACCGTCTGCACGCCGTCGCCGACGTCCCAGACCGTCCCGACGGCCTCGTGGCCGAGGATCCGGCCCTTGTGCACCTCGGGGACATCGCCCTTGAGGATGTGCAGGTCGGTACCGCAGATCGTGGTCGCGTCGACCCGGACGATGGCGTCGCCAGCGTCGAGGATCTCCGGGTCCGGTACCTCTTCCCATGCCTTCTGCCCGGGACCGTGGTAAACGACGGCTCGCATGACTGCCTCCTAAAGCTCATTGGCTTCCAGTACCAGCCTCGTCATCGGGCCTGGCCTACGGCAGGGCCGAAAGTCCACTTCCGGCCGGGTTGAAGGTCACCGGCGGAGCGCCGGGCGCTAGGGTCTGACTGAGAGCCACCCCGGGAAGGATCAGGCATGGCTGACCGCGTCATCGAGGAGCTGGACGAGGCCGAGAGCCTGCGGCTGATAGCGCCGGGCGGAATCGGGCGCATCGCCTACGCCAGCCGGTTCGGCCCGGCCGTGCTGCCGGTGAACTACAAGTGGCACGACGGGGCCATCGTGTTCCGGACGACCCGGCACAGCGCGCTGGACGAGGACCTGCAGACCGGGATCGCGGGCGGGAACTACATGGTGGCGTTCGAGATCGACGAGATCGACGTGCCCGGACGGCAGGGCTGGAGCGTGCTGATCCAGGGACCCGCGCACCACGTGGAGGCCGGCGCCGAACGCCAGGCCGCGGAGCGGGCCGGCGTCGAACCGTGGCCCGCCGGGGAGCGGGAACTCTTCCTGCGGATCGTCCCGCACCGCGTCACCGGCCGCCGCATCAAGCCCGCCTAGCAGCCCGCCACCGGGTCGGCTGAGCCCGTGATCAGGCGGCCTTGCGCTCGGGCGCGTCCGCGGCTGCCGGGTGCAGCGGCTGCGATACCGTCCCGGCCCCGCTCTCCCGCCGCCGCGGTTCGCGGGCCGCGATGAACACGGCGCCGATCCAGATGGCCAGGCACACAACGGCGACGACGGCGATGAGGGCCAGCTGGCCCGCGGAAAGCGCCGGGTTCGGGTACATGATGGGTCTCCTCTACGAGTGTCTGAGGCCCATTGCACGCGCGGCAGGCTGGCCGCGCATCGGCAGAACGGCCCGGTAACGGGGGACCAAGGTCCTGCCCGCTTGGTGGTCACCGAGTGACCCAGGCGGGTGAGATGGCAGGCGGCCGGCAGGCCGGACGGCCCGGCGCCTGCCACCATCACCCGCTTACCCGTCGGCGCCGCGTCGACGGGAACCTTCCAGCCGCACCGGAGCGCCTCCGTTCGTGGCCAGCCGAGCGACCGGCTCGCGGGTGCGGCGGAACGACACCACCGGCCGGCGCCCGGAGCGGGCACCGGCCGGAGGCGGTTGCTGCATGTCCGGGATCATGAGTGCGTGACGGGGCTGCCTTCGATGATCTCGTGGACGATCTCCGGGTTCTCGCGGACGGTCAGGCCGGCCAGCGTGACGAGCAGGGTCAGGCCGCCGAGGCCGAAGGCGATCAGGGAGGCGATGAACATGATCTGGGAGACCTTCCACCAGCCGTAGGCGTTCAGCAGCATGCTGCGCAGCGTGGTGCCCTTGAACACGGTCGCGACCTGGTTGGCCAGCGTGGTGTTG
>DATJQX010000082.1:0-52443 GCA_035505275.1 Streptosporangiaceae bacterium
ATCCGGTGTGACAGGAACAGCTCGGCAGCCCGGTCGGCGGCCTCCCGCGCGCCGCGGTGCCCGGTTGCGCTGGCGTATTCGTGCAGCCCCCAGGCAGGCGGCAGCGACTCGTGAAAAGACGAGCGCCGCCCGGTGGCGTCCGGGTCGCAGTTCCAGCCGCCGTCGGGCCACTGCCAGCCGATCAGGGACTCGGCGAGCAGCGCGACCCGTTCGTCACCGGCCATCCCGAGCCGGCAGCAGACGGCGAGCGCGTTGCCCTCCTGGGAGGCGCACCGCCTGGCCAGGCCGTCCACGACCGGAACCCGCCGCAGCCGTTCCGGCCTGGCGAGCCAGCCGAGCACCTGCTCGGCCGCCAGGCAGGCTCGCGGTTCTCCCGCCGGGATGCCGAGCTCGACGAGCGAGACCAGCCGCCAGTGCGCGCCGGCCCACTTGCGGTACGGGTGGATCCCGAAGCCGCAGCCGGCTCCGGGCCAGCTGCGCCAGCCCGGCCCGGCGCGGAAATCCGCTGGCCGCTGCCCGCCCAGCAGCGCCGACACCTTGGGGCCGGACAAGACGCGGCCGGTGTCCTGATCTGCCTGCTCGCCGAGGACATCGCGGCGGGTCAGCAGCCGGATCGCGGGCTCACCGGACGTCAGCAGCCAGGCTACGGCCGTGTCCGTCCGCGCATCCATGCTCTTATTGTTCTCCCGCACCCGCCACGCCGGCGCACCAACCACGCCTGCGGCGAACGACTCCGCCGCATCAGCGGCCGGGCAGAGGTTGCCGGTCACGGCGCTAGGTGGCGGTCGGCTGAGCCGCTGGGCGGCGGGCGAGCCGGCGGCTCATGGTGATCGTCATCGCCCAGTACACGATGGTTTCGTGGTGCCCGGGCAGGCGTTCGTAGTCGCGGACGGTGCGACGGCACCGGGTGATCCAGGCCAGGGTCCGCTCGACCACCCAGCGGCGGGGCAGGACCTGGAAGGTGTGCAGGTCACCGGGCCGCTTGACGATCTCGAGCGTCAGCCTGGGTTTAAGCTTGGTCCTGGCCCAGGTGACGAGTTTGCCGGCGTAGCCGCCGTCAGCCCAGGCCAGCTTGACCGAGGGGAAGGCACGGCGCAGGTTCCACAGCAGCGGCTTGGCTCCGTCGCGATCCTGGACGCCCGCGGCGGTGATCAGCACCGTCAGCAGCAGCCCGATGGTGTCCACCGCGATGTGCCGCTTGCGCCCGTTGACCTTCTTGCCCGCGTCGTAGCCGCGGCTGGCCCGGGAGACCTCCTCAGCGGCCCTCACCGACTGGGAGTCGATGACCGCGGCCGTGGGCTCGGGCGTGCGCCCGGCCGCGATACGGCACTGGCGGCGCAGCTCATCGTGCATCTTCCCGGTCGCCCCGCTGGTGTGCCAGCCGTCGGCCACGTCATAGACGGTGCGCCAGTGCGGCAGGTCCGCGGGCATCGCCCGCCACTGGATGCCCTCCTTGACCAGGTAGCGGATCGCGTCCACGTAATCGCGGCGGCAGCGTGCCGCCGGGCGGCCGCCCCGGCCGGCCTTCCACGCCGGGGCGGGCAGCGCCGGCTCGATGACCTGCCATTCCGCATCGCTCATGTCCGACGGGTACCGCGGCACCCGCGTGCTACGGCCGATCCCGCCCGGGCAGCACCGGCACGCCACCGCCCGGCCATCCACGGGCGTACCCTGAGCATGCGCGGGTCCTCCGGTGTTCTTGATCGTCACAAATCGGGATCATGAGGACCCGCGCACCGCGCAAGCCGTAACGACACGCGGCACAACGCTACGAGTCCCCCACAGCTCGCCGACCACAGGCCCAGCTACCGGCTGGAACTGGAGTTTCCAAACAGGCTCTAAGGCCAAACGGCCCTGTCCGGTAACCCGGACAGGGCCGAGTTACGTCAGCCGCGCGGCAGGGCGACGGTGGCGGTGCCCGGCGCCATCGTCTTGCCGGAGTCGTTGTCGGTCCAGATGTCCAGGTCGACGATCGTCTGGCCGTCTTCTTCGCGGATCGCGGTGATCTTGCCGTGCGCCGTCACGATCATGCCCTTGGTGTTGGGCGCGCGGAACTGGCAGCCGAACCGGACGATCCGGCCCTCGTCGCCCATCCAATCGCGCAGCATGGCGTGCAGGTAGGCCCACTGCAGGTTGCCCATGCCGAAGGCGGAGACCATGCCGGCCGCCTTTCCGGCGTCGTCGTCCATGTGGATGTCGACGAACTCGTAGTTGACCCCGGCGTACCGGTTCCAGTTGTGCAGCCCGGTGGCGCGCTGGAATACCGGTATCTCCTCACCGACGGTCAGTTCGCTCACGGTTGCCTGGCTCATCGCCAGCTCCCTTCCTGCCGAATCTGGCCCGGCGCTTTCAGTAGCGGATCAGGGTCGACTGCGTCGACTTCACGACCTCGTTGTTCTGGTTCGTCCACACGTCCTTCGAGATGGTGAAGAGCATCAAGCCCAGCCTGCCCTCCCGCTCGGAGTAGCCGGCCAGGCTGCGCACGGACGTGATGACGTCGCCGGGCCGCATCCGGACCCCGTACTCGACTTCGGAGCCTCCGTTCAGCTGGAACTTCAGCCCGGGCCCTTCGACGCCGAGGGTGATCTCGGTCAGGTTGGGATCATGGCCGACTGAGGTCTTCTTTGGCCCCTCGGCGGTCATCCAGGCGAACGGGTTGAACTCCTCCGGAGCCACGATGCCCCCGTAGCTGGTCTGGGCGGCGTAGTCCGCGTCCCAGAACAACCGCGGCGGATCCTCCGGGTAGTAGACGGCTACGGCCCACCGCCGGATGTCTGAGTCGGTGATCGGGAACGACGTGCTGCGGCTGAGCTCGCCACCGATCGCGCCCTGCATCGCCTCCGAGATGTTGGTCTTCGCCATATGCGGCTCCTGTCCTTGAGAACGTAGTCAGTCTCGCGGGTCTCCCGGTCGCCGCCCGGGCTGGACGGGACTCACGGCACCTCGACGGCCGTCTTTTATGAAATCATTCTACATGTTTCGATCATTTCGGTGTCAAGGCGGTGGCGGTCAGTCGAGCCCCTCGACGAAAGACCGGAGCTGGCGCAGGTTGCGGCACTCGGCGACCAGGTCGCAGCCGGGGGCGTATTCGCGCATGATCGAGTCGCCGGTGTCCCAGGCCGCGACGGGCTCGGGGTTGAGCCAGTACAGGTGCCTGGCTCGCTGCCGGATGGCGGTCAGCACCCAGGCACGGGAGGCGTGGTAGTTGTTCCGCGCGTCGCCCAGGATGATGACGCTGGTCCTGCTCCGGACCTGCCCGCCCCAGCGATCCCAGAAGGTCTCAAGCGCCAGGCCGTAGTCGGAGTGGCCGTCCAGGCGGACGGCGCTGGTGCCGAGGTTGAGGCGGTGGGTGACCGTGGTGATATCGGCGGCGGCCTCGAGCACGCTGGTGATTTCCTCGATCCCGTCCACGAACACGAAGCTGCGGACCCGGGAGAATTCCGACTTGATCGCGTAGGCCAGCTGGATGGTGAAGCCGGCGAACGCGGACACCGACCCCGAGATGTCGGCCACCAGCATGATCTCCGGCTTGGCGGGCCGCGGCTTGCGGAACGCCAGGTCGACCGGGACCCCGCCGGTCGCCAGTGACTTGCGGACCGTGCGCCGGAAGTCCAGCGCCGCCCGCCGCCGGTGGCGGCGCTTGTGCGCCAGCCTCGCCGCCATCTTCCTGGCCAGCGGCCGGATCGTCTGCCGCAGGTCGCCGAGCTGCGCCCGGGAGGCGTTGAGGAACTCGACGTCCTCGGGCAGCGGGCGGCGCAGCGTGAGCGCGACCGCCTGCGCGTCCCGGTCGGCGATGAGCCGGCGCCGGATTTCCGCCTCGACCTCGGCGCGCGCCGCGTCCACCCGCGCATCCTGGTCCTCTTCGGCCAGCCGGCGCGCCAGGCCGCTCAGGTCCTCGCCGTCCGCGGACTGCCGCAGCCGGCTCCTGAGCGCCTCCAGATCGAGCCTGGTCAGCGTGCGGTACAGGTAGAACGTCCCGGCCACGACGCGGCCGGGCTCGATGCCGGCCCACCGGTCGACCGCCTCGGAGGCCACGGCGGTGACCAGCACGCCGTCCCGCCCGGCCACCGCCTGGTACAGCAGGTCATTCAGCTCTTCCTCGGTGAGCCGGCTCAGCACGCTACCCGTGCCGTGGCCGGGCTTGCCGCCGGCCCCGTTGGCCTCGCCGCTGCCGTTCGGCGTCCCTTCGGCGGCCAGGGCGGGCGGCCGGCCGCCGAAGAAGATCTCGAAGGCGAGGTCGAAGGCGCCATAGTGATCGTGGTTCTTCACCAGCGTGGCGGCCAGCGCGCTCTTCACCTGGGCCCGGTCGGTCAGCGGGATAGCCTGCAGCGCCGCCGCCGCGTCCACGTTCTCCGACAACGAGACCGGCACGCCGATCGCGCGCAGTTCGGCGATGAAGGCGGCCAGGATGGTTTCCACTTCGGTGGTGCCTGGTCAGCGGGCTGCGGCCAGTTCGGTGGCGGCCTTGTCGATGTCGGACTGGTGCTTGAGCAGGACGTGCAGGGTGTCCAGGACGAGCTGATTGCTGACCTGGGTGGCGCCGATCAGGTGCAGGGTCTGCGCCCAGTCAATGGTCTCCGAGACCGACGGCTTCTTCTTCAGCTCCAGCTGGCGCAGCGACCGGACCACCCCGGTGACCTGCCCGGCCAGCACCGGGCTCAGCTCCGGCACGTGCGCGAGCACGATCTGCTGCTCCCGGTCCGGCGTCGGGTAGTCGATGTACAGGTAGAGGCACCGCCGCTTGAGCGCCTCAGAAAGCTCCCGGGAGTTATTCGAGGTCAGGAAGACCAGGGGCGTCTGGGTCGCGGTCACCGTGCCCAGTTCGGGGATCGACACCTGGTAATCGGAGAGCACCTCGAGCAGCAGCGCCTCGGTCTCGACGTCCAGCCGGTCGACCTCGTCGATCAGCAGCACGACCGGATCGGCCGCGCGGATCGCCGTCAGCAGCGGCCGGGACAGCAGGAACTCCTCGGCGAAGATGTCCGCCTCCAGCTCGGCCCAGTCCGCCAGCTCACCCGCCCCGCCGGTCCGCTCCGCCTGGATCCGCAGCAACTGCTTCTTGTAGTTCCACTCGTACAGCGCCTTGGCCTCGTCGAGCCCCTCATAGCACTGCAACCGGATCAGCCGCATCCCGGCCATCCGCGCCACGGCCTTGGCCAGCTCCGTCTTCCCCGTCCCGGCCGGCCCCTCGACCAGCACCGGCTTACCCAGCCGCTGCCCCAGGAACACCACGCTGCTGATCCGCTCGTCCGCCAGGTACGCCGCCTCGCCAAGTGCGTCGCCCACCACGGCAGGGGAGGCAAAACAACCCAGCTCGCCACCCTCAGTTCCCCGGCTCACACCCACCTCGCCCTTCCTGGCCGGCGAACCGGGCCCGCACCCGGCCGGCCGCGCCCCGCGGCACCCGCCCGCAGGCCACGCCAGCCCGTATAGTTGTCATTTCTACAATAATCAAACTATAGGTCGCCGGTTCGCCCGTCAAGCCGGTTCACGCCCGGCTCGCCCTTCGCCCGCAGGCCCGCAGGCCCGCAGGCCCGCAGGCCCGGTTGCAGTTCAGGCTCACTCCGGTCTTCCCGCAATAACATCAGCTATCATCGAACTGTGGAAGCGTCCCCGGTACTGCTCGTGCACGGCTTTGCCTCCTCGGCTGAGCATAACTGGCGGCAGCCGGGCTGGCTCGACCTGCTCGCCGAGGCCGGGCGGGACACGGTCGCCGTCGACCTGCTCGGCCACGGGCACGCACCGCGCCCGACGTCCCCGGCTGATTACTCCTCGGTCGAGGACCGCGTAGCGGCGGAGATCAGCGGCTACGAGCAGGTCGATGCCGTGGGTTTCTCGGCCGGGGCGCAGATCCTGCTGCGCCTGGCCGCCGCCCGGCCGGAGCAGTTCCGCCGCCTGGCCCTGCTCGGTATCGGGGGGGAGCGTGCTGGCCGGAAGCGGCGGCGGTGCGAGCCCGATCATCGCGGCGCTTGAGGGGGAGCCGGACCCGGAGAACATCCAGGGCGTGGTGTTCCGCCGGCTGGCCGACGGCCTGGGGAACGACCGCGCCGCGCTGATCGCCTTCCTGAGCCGGCCGCACCGGCCGCTGACCGCCGCGGACCTGGCCCGGATTTCCTGCCCGACGCTGGTCGTGCTGGGTGACAAGGACCCAGCCTGGCCGGGCGAGCCGCTGGTCGCCGCGCTACCCGACGCGCGGCTGGTCCCGCTGCGCGGCGTCGATCACTTCGCCACGCCGTCGGACGTACGGTGCATGCAGGCCGTGCTGCGCTTCCTGGATACCTAAGGACGGGACAGCCACTCACGGAGGATCTCGCCGTTGTGCTCACCCGGGTGCGGACTGGGCCCGCGCACGTAGCCCCGGGGAACCGCCATCCGCTGGAACGGCCCGGTGACGAACATCGTGACGTCGGTGCCGGGCGGGTGCAGCGGGGCCAGCGCGCCGTGGGCCCAGAGCCCGGCGTCGGCGAACACGTCGGCGACCTCAAGCACGGCGGCGGCGGCCAGGCCCGCGGTCTGCATCTGCCGGGCGCCCTGGGCCGGCGTGCGCTCCTGCGCCCAGGCGGCGATGGCCTTCTTCAGTTCCTCCACCGCTTCCTGCGGCGGCGGGCCGTTCTGGCCGGCGCTCAGCTCGGGTACGCCGAGCAGCCGCGCCGCGGCGTCCCAGTCGGACGCATCCTCAAGCTCGACGGCCAGCCAGGCATCCTGCCCGGCACTGGCGAACACGCCGGACAGGTACGAGCCGGGTACCTCGTTCGGCTCCGGCCGGACGTCCTGGCCGGTGGCGAGGGCCTCAAGGAACAGCGGCGCGAGCATGACCCCCCCGGCCTCGCTCTGCGCGATCTCGGTATAGCTGCCCTGGCCGGTACGGTCCCGGTGGGCGAGCCCGGCCAGGACGGTGATCAGGACGTGAGCCACGGCCGTGTAGTCGAACTGCGAGCCGTGCGGCGACCACACGCGGGTCAGGCCCATGTACCCGTTGATGTTCGACCCGTACGCCATCGCGGTGGCCCGCGGCCCGGTGCGCCCGTACCCGCTGACCGAGACCCAGATCATCCGGGGGTTCCACTCGGCCAGCACCTCGGGCGTCACTCCCCAGCCCGCCATCACGCCGGTGGCGAAGTTGTCGATGAGCACGTCGGCCTCGCGCACGAGCTGGCGGAACGTCTCAAGACCCGCGGGGCTCTTCATGTCCAGCGTCACGTTGCGGCCGCTGCGGGAGTAGGAGGAGAACAGGACGCTGACCTCACGTCCCGACGGGTCGAACGCCTTGGGCAGTCCCGGCATCCCGGGTAGCCGGAGCGGGTCGGGGCGATCCGGGGCCTCGATCTTGACCACGTCCGCGCCCAGCTCGGCCAGCGTGGTCGCGCTGACGTTGCCCGCGATGGCGGTCCCGAACGAGAGCACCTTGAGGTCGCCAAGCCGCGGCCCGCCGGGCAGCGTCCAGGGCTCGCTGGCCCGGGTGGCGGCCCACCGCCCGCCGAGCAGGTCCTGGTCGTGCTCGCCGAGCAACGGAGCCTCCCGCCGGTAGCTCAGCAGCGGCGCCGAGGAGTTGAGCGGTCGGCCGGGAGTACGGAACGCCCCGGTCTGCGCCCGCTCGTGCTCCACCCAGAAGCCGCGGCTGGCCAGCTGCGGGTCCTGGGTGACCTGAAGCGGGGTGTTGACGGGCGCGCACGGGACGCGGTGGACCAGCGCGAGGTCCCAGATTCCCTGCGTGGTGAACGGGGCGAGGAGCTCCCTGACCCTGGGCGCGAGCTGGTCGGCGCGGGCGTGCCGCTCGGTGCGCTGCCGCAGGGCCGGGTCGAGCAGATCTTCAGGCCGCCCCATCATGTCGAGGAATCCGTCCCAGTGGGGCGGATTCCAGATCAGCAGCTCGATCTGGCCGTCGCTGACGTCCCAGATGCCGGTCGGCGGCATGGACGGCATGCGCCGGCGGGAGGTGAGCGAGTGGCCCACGATGGTGTAGTAGCTGACCACCGTGGACTCGCGGTAGGCGAGCATGTCGTGCAGGGACAGGTCGATCACCTGCCCGCCGGCGTGCGGCCGCTCGCGCAAGGCCATCATGATGGAGAACGCCGCGTGCGCGGACAGCTCGTCGTAGAACGGGAACGCCGGGATCGTCCGCGGCGGGCCTTCCGGCGGCCCGATCGACCACATCCCGCCGCTGTCGGCGAACGCGGTCAGCTGGGTCGCGCGCCGATCGCGCAGCGGCCCGTCCAGGCCGTACGGCGTCAGGCAGCAGATGACGGTATCCGGCCCGGCCCAGGACAGGGTATGGCCGTCGCGGTCCCAGCCCGGCACCGGCTGCTTCGCCGACGGGGAGATGACCACGACGTCGCAGCCGGCGGCCAGGCGGCCCAGTTCGGCCACGCTGCCTGGGTCGTTCAAGTCCAGCTGCACGCCCCGCTTGTTCGCCTGGTAGTAGGCGAAGGTCAGGCTCGACTCAAGGCCGGCCTGCCCGCCCGCGAACGGCGGCCGCCGGCGCTGGCGGTCGCCGCCCGACGGTTCGACCTTGACCACATCGGCGCCCAGGTCCGCGAGGATCTTCGTCCCGTAAGCGGAAAGCTCGCCGCCCAGGTCCAGGACGCGGACTCCATCCAAGGGCGCGGTCATCATGGCATCTTTCTCCCGTGGCCATCACGCTTGTCCTGTACGGTACCCGCGCCCCGCGCCCCGCCCCGGTCGGCGAACGGGGTCACGCGAACGGGGTCAGGCGAACGGGTCGCCCGCAAACGTGGTCGTGGTGAAGAAGTACGGCGCGCCGAAGGTGTCGGCCGGGTCGGCCGCCAGCAGCTCGGGGTTCAGCCGGCTACTGCGCACCGATTTGCTGCCCAGCCAGCCCTCGGCCGCATCGAGATCCCCTACGACCAGGGTGATCCCGTAGATCATGTTGCCCCACCTGGCCACGTGCTCGCCCAGCGGCGTGGTCGGCTCGAGCGGCTCGGCGAGCCGGAGCAGCGCATCGCCGAGGTGCAGGATCTCGAACCTGGCCCCCTCGACCTCATCGGCGCCGGCGTATACGGGCTCCGCCTCGAACAGCTCGACGTACCTCGCCACCGCTTCGTTCAGGTCCTTGACCCCGAGCGTGACCCAGCCCAGCCGCTTGATGCCGAGCGGATGGACCAGTTCCCACTGCTTGACCTTCGAGCTCCAGTTGTTCATCAGCCGCGGGTCGCCCGGCATCTCTACCCCGCACAGCTCGACCATCAGGCCGCAGGTGTCGCGCGGGCTGGGGTAGAAGTAGACCGTCTCGGTGTCCATCTTCTCGATCTTGCCGCCGCCCGGCGCGCCGATGTAGACGCCCTTGGCGATCAGGTCGTTGCCGAGCCCGGGAAGGTCGTCGACCTTGTACCCGACGGAGTGCAGGTGGCGCCCGAACTTGGTGTAGAACTTGCCCACCGGCTTGGCCGGGTTGGCGGGCATCTTGGGCGCCATGGTCTCGATGCACAGGTCGCTGATCATCACCAGGCCCGCGTAGCGATCCTCCACGGGCAGGTAATTAGGCTCGTCGACGCCCATGAACATGAGCCCGCCGAAGACCTCCTCGTAGAACCGGTTCAGCGCGGGCACGTCATCGGTCATGTGGACCGAGTGGATCATCGTCCCCAGCCCGAACTTGCCCGTCTTGAGCCGCTGACGCTCCATGCCGTCTCCTCTCCTGACCCCGCGGGGCGTGGCCCAGGCTATCGTTTAAAACTATCGAACATATGTCAACCGTTGATCGCGTGAATGCCGGACCCACGCCCGCGCCGGTTCAGGCGGCCAGGACGTCCGCGATGCGTTCCCGGTGGTAGCGCTCGTCGCCCAGGTCGAGCTCCCAGTGACGGCAGCGGCGGGTGAAGAGCTGCACATCGAAGTCGAGGATGAAGGCGATGCCGGCGTGCACGGCGTGCGCCCGCTCGGGGGCGAGCCGGGCGGTCAGGTTGGCCTGCGCCTTGGCTTCCGAGACGGCCTTGCCGACCGGCAGCCCGGCGTCGAGCAGCCCGGCCGCGTACCGGACCATCAGCGAGGTCAGGTGGCTGTTGATGGCGATGTCCGAGCACAGGTACTGCACGGCCTGGTACCGCCCGATGACCTGGCCGAACTGCGACCGGCGCTCGGCGTACCCCACCGACAGCTCCAGCAGGCGCTCGGCGGCGCCCTGGATCTGCGCGGCGCGCAGCACCGCCGCCCGCTCCACGACGGGCTCGAGCAGCTCCCATCCGGCATTCATCCGGCCGAGCACGGCCTCGGGCCCGACGCGCACCGAGTCGAAGGTCACGGCGTAGAGCGGGTAGCCGGCCAGGTTCGGCAGCTTGGTCAGCGTGACGCCGGGCGCGGCCGTCTCGACCAGCGCCAGCGTGATACCGGACGACTCACCCGACCCCGGCGCGGTGCGCGCGGCGACGATCACGTGGCTGGCCGAGTTGGCGTAGCCGACCAGGATCTTGCTGCCCGCCAGCCGCAGCCCGCCGTCGGCCTCGACCGTGGCGGGCATGGCGATGGACTCCGGGCCGAACCCGGCGTCATCCTCGGCCAGGGCGGGCGTGACGATGGAAGTCCCGGACAGGACTGGCTCCAGCAGGTCGCGGGCGGCCGGGGTATCGGCGCCGGCCAGCACGCCGGCGCCGATCACGGCCGACTCCAGGTGCGGGACGGGCGCCAGGGTACGCCCCATGGCCTGGTAGATGACGCTCAGCTCCAGCACGCCGCCGCCGACGCCGCCGATGGACTCCGGGTGGCCGAGCCGCAGCCAGCCAAGGCGGGCCATCTCCGCCCACACCTCGGGGCTGAACCCCACCTCCGATGCCTCCCAGCCGCGGACCGCGGTGATCGTGCTCCGGGCCTCGAAGAAGCGGCGCGCGGTGTCGGCCAGATCGACTTGATGCTGCTCCAGATCGATATCCATCAAGGGTGTCCTATCTTGGGAGTCCGAGTCCGCGGGTGGCCAGTACCATCCGCTTGACCTGCGGGGTGCCGCCTCCGTGGTTGCGGATCGAGGTCCGGAACCAGGCCTCAGGTCCGCCGCTGGCCACGTCGATCGGGGCCCACGCCGAACCGACGGCCAGCTGCCCCACCCGCCCGGCGATGAGGTTGGTCAGCTCGGCGAACCTGGTCACCGCCTCCTTGCTCTGGACCTGGCCGATCGCGCCGGCGAACGCGGGGGGCCGCTTGCTCTGGATGTTGGACAGCGCCTCGTAGGTCAGCAGCCGCTCGGCCTGCACGAGCAGGTCCATCTCGGCGAGCTGGTCGCGGCCCACCGGGTCGACGATGAGCAGCCTGCCGTTGCGCCGGGCCGTCTTGCACCAGGCGACCATCTTGTCGAGCTTCTGCTGGGCGTCCATGTAGGCGGCGCCGATGTTGCCGCCGTAGAACCCGCCCATGATCAGGTCCCAGCCCCGCCCCTCGGAACCGATCATGTTCTCGTGCGGCACCCGCGCGCCGTCCAGGAACGTGTGGTTCTGCCGGCCGCCGCCGATGTTCAGCAGCGGCCCGAACGAGACCCCGGGCTGGTGGATCGGCACCCCGAAGATCGTGATGCCGCGGTGCCGCGGCGCATCCGGGTCGGTCCGCGTCGCGGTGAACAGCATGTCCGCGTGGCTGCCCCAGGTGGTGAACGTCTTCTGCCCGGTGAGTACCCACTCGTCCCCGTCGCGGACCGCGCGCGTGGTGAGCGAGGCCAGGTCCGACCCGGCCTCCGGCTCGGTGTAGCCCTCCGCCCAGAGCACCTCGGTCCGCTGGATCGGCGGCAGGAACTTCTGCTTCTGCGCCTCGGTGCCGCCCCGCAGCAGGGCTCCGGCGGCGAGCCCCCAGCCGATGGTGTTGACCAGCGGCGCGTCGTGGTAGGTGAACTCCTCGGAGAAGATCAGCTGGTCGATGGGCGGCCTGGCCAGGCCGCCGTACTCTTCCGGCCAGGTCAGCCCGATCCAGCCCTTTGCCGACACCTTCCTGGTGAATCCGGTGGCGAACTCCCAGAAGTCCTCGTCCTCACACCACTCGGTCGATCTTTCCCACTCGGCCGGCAGCTCGGTGTCGAGGAACTCCCTGACCTCCTCGCGCCACTCGTTCTGCGCCGCGGTGAGCTGTAGCTCCATGACCTCTCCTGCCTTCGGTGCGAGGCGGCCGCGGGCGGTCGGGCTGGCCCTGGGATCGTCTGTGCCGCACTGCCGTAGGGTTACTTATAGAATTATCGAATATTGGCCTGAACGTCAACGGCCCGGCCGACGCGGTGCCGTCGCGATTGTTGGCCTGAACCTTAACGACGGGCCAGACGTGGTGGCCGGCGCGATGCCGATCATGCGGTCTGGTGTCCCGGGGATCGGTGGCAGCTCATCCGGTCTGGGGTCCAGAGACCGGCGGCAGCGCGGAGTAGAGCCGCTCCGGCTGGTCGCGGGACAGGTAGAGGTCCCAGTACAACCCGGCGACCGTGTCGGGCTGGGTCTCCGGTCCGCCCGAGCCCAGGTAGACCGCCAGCGGCACGTGTGCGGCGTATACGCCGCGGTCGGCCAGTGCGGCGTTGAGGGCCAGCGCGTAGTTGCGCAGCCCGGCTCCGGCGACGCCGACGTTGCCCATCGGCGGCATGGTGATGGCGGAGGATGCGCCGGTGGTGAAAAGCAGCGTGCCGCGGCCGCGCTCGAGCATGCCGCCGAGGACGGCCCGGACGGCGGTGATCGCGCCGTGGACGTAGAACTCCACCTGGGGCTGCACGTTCTCGGCGGTGACGGACAGGACGTCGGTCATGGCCAGACCCGGCGGCGCGCCGTGCGCAGCCGGAGAGTACTCGAGCACGTCGACCGGGCCGAACCGGTCCGCGGCGGCCGACAGCGCGGCCGTCAGCGAGGGACGGTCGAGCACGTCACCGGCGAATCCGGCCGCCTCGATCCCGCTGGCGGCCAGATCGGCGGCCAGGCGGTCGAGGTTGGCCGCGCTGCGGGCGATCAGGGCGACCGTGAAGCCCTCGCGGCCGAACCGGCGCGCGATCGAGCGCCCCAGGCCTGGGCCGGCGCCGACGATGGCGATGACGGGCATGAGCATCCTCCTGAACCAAGGCCACGCCGGGTCTGGACGGGAAACCCCGAGGCAAGGCCGCGCCGGGCCGACACAGGAACCCCCTGAGGCAGGGCCGCAGTGGGGGCCGGCCCAGAACTCCCAGGCAGGGCCGCGGCGGGCCGGCACAAGAACCCGATCCGCGGCGGGCTATCCGCGACGGCCCATCCATTCTATAGTTATATGTATATCTAAGTCATTGCCCTCGGGAGAACCGCAGACCCCGCGCGGAGGCAGAAAGGAACGACGCCATGATCGATCTCGGGCTGGACGGGGCGCGTGCCATCGTCGTGGGGGCGGGCTTCATTCCCTACCGGGCCGGGCACGGCCGGGGCAGCGCCCTGCGGCTGGCGGCGGCGGGCGCGACGGTGGCCTGCGTGGATATGGACGAGGGCCGGGCCAGCGAGATAGCCGCGGAGATCCAGGCGGCAGGCGGCAAGGCGTTCCCCGTGGTCGGTGACGTCCGCACGCAGGCCGAGGCCACCCGGATCATCGACGAGGCGGTGGCCGGGCTCGGCGGCGTCGACGTGCTGGCCGATGTCGTCGGGGAGGCGATCTTCGCCCCCTCCGACCAGCAGACCGAGGAGGACTGGGACTACCAGATGACGAAGAACCTCAAGCAGTTCTTCTTCGTCCTCAAGGCGGTCCTCCCGCACATGGTCGAGCAGGGCACCGGCGGGGCGATCACCGCGATCACCTCGGTTGACGGCTTCGTGTCCTCGCGGTTCCACGTCGCCTACGGCGCGGCCAAGGCCGGCCTCATCTCGGTGGTGAAGACCTACTCCGACGAGTTCGGCAAGTACGGCATCAGGGTCAACTGCGTCGCGCCCGGCAACGTGGGCGGCGCGGTCTGGGACAAGCCCGATGTCCCGTTCGGCCAGGACGTCGTCAACTCGCTGGCCCCGCCGCGCCCGATGGATATCGCGAACGGCGTGCTGTTCCTGTCCTCCTCGCTCGCGGCCCGGGTGACCGGGCAGACGCTCGTCGTCGACGGCGGGGTTACCACCCGGTCACCGTGGGGTCACACCGAGGAGGGCCTGGCGGCGTTCAAGGCCGGCTGGAGAGAAGAGCGGAACTGAACCCCCGGCCAACGGAGCGGAACTACCCGGCGCAGGGACCTTGCGCCCGGCAGGCGCAAGGCGTAAGGCTCTGTCCAGACGGGCGGGTCCGCGCCAGGATGTCTGTCGTCGGATAGCAACGGAAGGCACGGTGGTAGCGATGTCCATGCCCCGCCCGCACTCGCCTGCGGACCTCGCCCTGGCCCCGGTCCTGATCGAACTCGAGCGCAATCTAGCCCGGTTGCGCGCCAGCGACGACCTGGAGCTCGCGCTCGCCCTGGACCTCAACGACGAGGACTGGTTCTACCACGGCCCAGCCGAGCGGGCCGGGCGCCTGGAGAAGTTCGCCACCCGGGAGGTGGACCTCCACGGCTGGTCAGTCACGCCGACGACGGACCTGTACGGGCTGGCCGTGGAGCACGGCGAGTACGCGGTGTCGCTGATGTTCGGCGAGCGGCTAGTCGATTACGTCCAGAACGGCCCAGAGCCGCAGGACGACTAGGGACGACCCGGGCTGAAGCCGCGCTTCAGCCCGGCACAGCACTGCGTCGGCACGGGGTGGGCACCAGGTTGCAGCGCGTCACGCGTCCAGGCGCGCGGCCTTCCCTGTTGTGTTGGAGAGACAGCAGCGCGGCCTTCCCTGAGGTGCTGGAGAGACAGTCGACGTCAAGGACGCCATCGAGAACGGCCTCCAGCGTTCCCCGCTCCCCATCCGCACCACGCCCTGTCTAAGCCGCCCGACCGTCAGGGCGGCGGCCAGCCGATGGTTGTGGCAACCTGCCAATTCTTGCACGCGTCGTGGAACAAACCGCATGCTACGAGCCGGCTCACCAGCACTGACCCTTCGTGGGCCGACGGGTTATTCGTGGACGACTCCTTCCGTTAGGTTGTCACAACCATGGGTTTCATAACGGGCCCTAGCCGCGCTCCCGCGATCGGATCCTCGTTCCTCCAGCCACACCATCACCATTGGCCGCACCAGGAGAGAGAATGCGTGATGGCAGTATGGTAACTGGTATGGCGTCAAAGAAGGTGACCATCACGCTGGATGAGGCGCAACTCGAGCGGATCCGCGCACTAGTACAGGCGGGCACCGCCCCCACCGTGTCGGGCTTCATCCAGCACGCCGTCGCCGTAGCCCTGGATGACGTCGCCGGGTGGGGTGCCCTGCTCGCCGAGGCCTTGCGGGAGACAGGCGGCGCGCTCTCGGACGACGAGCGGATCTGGGCCGACGAGATCCTCGGCGTCGACCCTCCGCGCAGGCCGGCGGCCTGATGCCGGGCGTCACCCTCGACGCGGGCGCGATGATCGCCCTGGATCGCAACGACCGCCGCGTGGTCGTGCTCCTGGCCCGCGCCGGCGAGACCGGCGCCCGCGTCACCATCCCGGCGACCGCGCTCGCCCAGGCGATCCGGCGACCTGACCGGCAGGTCCGGCTCGCCCGCCTGGTCCGGCAGCCGACGACCGACGTCATCGCCCTGGACCGGGTGGATGCGACAAATGTCGGCAGGCTCCTGGCCGCCAGCGGGACCGCCGATATCGCCGACGCCCACGTCGTGATCTGTGCACGCCGCAGCGGACAGCACATCGTCACGTCCGATCCGGACGATCTCCGGGTCCTGGATCCAACGGTCGAACTGATCGCTCTGTGACAGATCGTGCCAGGTCAGCGCAAGACGCCGGGGCGCGGCAGCGCGTCTGGGTCAGAGTTAGTACAGCTCAGGTGGCGGGGGTGACTTCGACCCAGCCGTTCTTGAGTATCGTCTGGCCCGCGGAGGACGCCTCGAAGGCGTAGGCGTGCCGGCCGTTCGCGGTCGGGCCCGCGTCGTAGACGGATACGTCGATGTCGTCGCCGGGGTAGGCATACCGGCTGAAGCGGACCGCGAGGCGCGTGATGCGGCCCGGTTCGCCGCCCGCCGCCAGCGCGACCAGGGCGCGGCTGGCGATGCCGAGGCTGAGGGCGCCTTGGTTGAACATGCGCGGCCGCCCGAGGGCGATGGCTGCCTGGTCGCTTACGTGAATGGCCGAGCGGTCCCCTGACGCGCCCGCGTAGCGGAAGGTCTGGTCCTTGGTGGTGGCCAGGCTCATCGTGCCGACCTTGCGGGAACGGGCCTCCTCAGGGAACGCGTGGTCGGGCATCTCCGCGCCGTGGTTACCGCCGGTGGCCTCGCCGGTAACGATCGCCGACCAGTACTGCTCGATCACCAGCTGCCCGTCGTCGTCCACGCTCATCAGGCGGGTGAATATGTTCATGCCCGCCTTGCTGACCACGACCGCGTGCCGGTCCGCCGTGGTATGCAGGGCCATCCCTGGACTGATCGGGCGGTGGAAGTACAGGTCGTGCTCGCCGTGGCCGCCGCCGCGCCCTCCGGCCGTGGCTTCCGGCGGCAGCGCCGGTAGGCTGCGCATGGCCTGGAACACGGGCACCACCGGGTACGTGGGCGGCACCGCGCGCCCGTCGCGGTACAGCGGGTTATCGTCGTTGATGGCCAGCGCGAAGGCGACGATCTCGCGCGCATCGCAGTAGTTGAGGAACGGCCCTGACGGCTCGCCGAGCGGGACCTTGGAGCTGTCCATGCTGCCCTCCAGACGGTCGATGCTAAAGTTGTAGTTCCTTCGAAGTTTAATGATTGACCGCCGACCCGACAACGGGCACGACGTAAGGGTGTGGACATGACCGCTCAACTGCCCGGCGCGGCCGAGCTGGGCGACGAGGAGGCCGACCTGGCCGACGCGCTGGGCGCCACCTTCGACCACGTCGCGGTGGCCGGCCGCCGGATCAGGGACATGCTGCCGCTATGGCGGGACACGCTCGGCGGGCGGTTCGTGGTCGGCGCCGACAACCCGGCGATCGGCTGGCGAGCGGTCCGGCTCGAGCTGGGCGGGGTCTGGTGCATAGAGCTGATCGAGCCGCTGCCGGGCTCAACCTTCCTGGACGGCTACCTCGCCCGTCGCCCGGACGGCGGACTGCACCACGTGACGTTCCTGGTGGACGACGTCCAGGCCGCGTTCGAGCGGTTCGCGGCCCGCGGCTACGAGCCGTTCGGCGCCGACGAGCAGGGGTTCCAGATGTTCGTCCACCCGCGCCGTGCGGGCGGCGTGCTGCTGCAGCTCATGCGGCGGTACCCGCAGGGCCGGGACCGCACCCCGGTCATGACCGTCGAGGACGTGCTGGCGGGCCGGGGCCACAACGGCACCGGCCTGAGCAGCCCCTGACCGGCCCGTGGCTAGCCGGTGACGGCGTGGAACCAGTGCAGGACGGGCGGGTTAGCCGTGAGGTCGATCGTGGTCGTCATGTCGATCCGGCCTTCGGCCGACGCGGCGCCGAGCGCGGCCATAGCCCCGGCCACGTCGTCGGTGTCCATCTCGTACACCGCGAGGTAACGATGGGTCGGCGCGGCGCCGACGCCGGGGACGTCCGCGACCCGGTATCGGTAGACCGCCGTGATGGCCGGAACCGCCGCGCGTATCTGAGGGACGTGGGTTCCTTCGTACCAGGCGTTGAACTCGCTGTCGCTAGCGTCGTCCACGGGGCTAGCCCAGGCCATGAACATCGACTTCGCCATCGGTCCTCCTTGGTGCCGCGCACTCATTGACAATTTGACAAACATCGACTCATATGTCACGCTAACGCCTGGAGCTTGGCTAGGTCAACGGCGCTACTTCCGTGAAGGGTCCTCAGGTAGGTAATGGCGGCGGAGCCGGACGGGAGCGGCGGGCGGGCACGGGCTTGCTCCGGTTTGAAGGAACCTGTTCCGGTCGGAGAACCCCTGGGCGTCGGCGCGGCCCAGCGTTACGCCTGGCTGGAGAACCTGCTCCCGCCGGTGGAGCAGATCCGCCCCGACCTATGGTCGATCCCCGTGCCCTGGCCGCGCAGTAACCTGCGCTACACGCTGTCCTACCTGGTCGGCGGGCGGGGCGGCCCGGCGCTCATCGACACCGGATGGCCGACTGAGGACGCCTGGGCGGGCCTGGCGGACGGCATCAGGCAGACCGGGCACGACATCACCGAGCTTAAGTACGTGCTGGTCACGCACGCTCACGCCGATCATCTCGGGATGGCGGGCCGGGTGCGGGAGGCGTCCGGCGCGCTGGTCGGCATGCACCCGGCCGAGAGCGCCACCTTGCGGGACCGGGTCGATCCGGCGTGGGGGCAGCGCCTGTCCAGCTGGCTGCGCCACCGCGGGGCCCCGCACGACGAGGCGACCGATATCGCAGGCCTGATGGCCGGGGCGGTCGGGTTCCACGCGGGGCTGGCGCGTCCCGACGTCGACGTCGAGGACGCGAGCCTGCCGCTCGGCGCCGGGACCGCCCTGCGGGCCGTGTGGACGCCCGGCCACACGCCTGGTCACCTGTGCTTCTACGACGAGCAGCGGGACGTGCTGCTGACCGGCGACCACGTGCTGCCGCGGATCACCCCGCACATCGGGCTCCCGCCGGGCGCCGAGGGCGACCCGCTCGGCGACTACCAGGCCTCGCTGCGGGTGCTGGCCCGGTACAACCCGGCCGAGGTCCTGCCGGCGCACGAGTACCGCTTCGCCGATCTCGGCGCGCGCCTGGACGGGCTGCTGCACCACCACCGGACCAGGCTGGCCGAGATCGAGCACGCTGTCGCATCCGATCCTGGCCTGTCGACCTGGGCCGTCTCGGAGGCGCTGACCTGGTCCCGCGGGTGGGAGCAGACCCG
Source organism: Streptosporangiaceae bacterium (assembly GCA_035505275.1). Classification (GTDB taxonomy): domain Bacteria; phylum Actinomycetota; class Actinomycetes; order Streptosporangiales; family Streptosporangiaceae; genus Palsa-504. The sequence goes on from DATJQX010000082.1 coordinate 18,769, forward strand.
CGGAGCGAACCGGCAGAGCGCCGTCAGCGAGACGTGGGCGCACCTGATCCACCTGGAGAGGCGCCAGCGCGTAGCCAATCACGGCCGCGACCGCGACTCCTGGGTGCCCGGTCCTCGCTGCTCGGCCGCGGACTGACGGGCCGCGATGGCTGAGGCGGGCTCAGCGGGTGCCGGGACGGCAGGGCAGCAGGCGGCGCGTTCGCCGCTGGCCAGGCTGCTGTGCCCGACCTCCATCGCCTTCGTCGGGCTGAGCGACAACTCGCACTTCTGCCGGACCGTGCAGCCAACCTTTGCCAGCGACGCCGAGATCTTCATGGTGAACCCGCGCTACGACACGGTGCTCGGCCGGCCGACCGTGCCCAGCCTGACCGATCTCGGCCGGCCCGTCGACGCGGTCCTGAGCTGCATGTCGGCGGAGCGGACGACGGAACTCGTCGAGGAGGCGGCCGGCCTGGACGTCGGCGGGGTGGTGCTGATCGCCAACGGATTCGCCGAGATCGGGGGCGAGGGGGAGGCGCTCCAGGCCCGGCTCACGGCCGCGGCCCGCGCCGCGGGCGTCGCCGCCATCGGGCCGAACGGCCTCGGCTTCATCAACGTACCGCTCCGGGTCAGCCTGACCATCGCCTCCCATCACAAGCGCCGCCCCGGGGGCATCTCGATCGTGTCGCACAGCGGCGCCATGCTCAGCGGTGCGGCCATGGCGGCGTGGAACTACCCGGACAGCGGGCTGAACGTGCTGGTGTCGGCGGGCAACGAGGCGGTGACCGACCTGGCCGACTACGTCGACTACTTCGTCACCGATCCGAGCACCAAGGCGATCGGCCTCATGCTGGAGAAGATCAGGCGGCCGGAGGAGTTCTTCGAGGCAGTGGGCCGGGCCACGGAGGCGGGGAAGCCGGTCGTGGTGCTCAAGCTGGCCCGCACGGAGCAGTCGCGGCAGATGGCCGTCTCCCACACCGGTGCCCTGACCGGCGACGCGTGGGTCTACGACGTGGCCCTGCGGCAGGCGGGCGTGGCCCTGGCCTACGACGTCGAGGAGCTGATCGACCGGCTGGCGCTGTTCGACCAGCTTCCGCCGCAGCGCTGGACGCCGGTGTCGTCGCTGGGGGTGGTCACGCGGACGGGCGGCTTCGCGTCGCTGGCCGCGGACCTGGCGGTCGTCGAGGGGGTGCCGATCGCGCCGCTGGAGAGCTACAAGGCGTGGCTGGCCGAGCGGGTCCCCGGCGTGACCGTGCCCAACCCGCTTGACGCGGCCAGTTTCGGCGCCGCGACCTGGCCGGAGATCATCAACAAGTACGTCACGGATCCCGATCTCGATGCCATCCTCATGATCCAGCCCGTGTCGGATGAGGACGTGTCCTACCGGGACGGCGTGCCCCTGAGCCCGGTCGTCGAGTACGCCGAGGCGGCGCTGCAGGTCAGCAAGCCTTGCGTGATTGCCAACTGCTCCGGCGTCCCGGGCGACTGGATCAAGGACCACCTGCGCGGCGCCCTGGTCCGGGGCCGGGGACTGCGGCCTAGCCTGCAGGGACTGGCCACCGTGGGCGCCTTCGTCCGGTACCGCGCGAGTCGGCAGGAGCCTGCCATCGCCGGTCCGCCCCTCGCGCGGCCGGAAACCGAACCGGTCCGGCAGCCCGAGGGCCTGATGCTGCCGTTCGCCGCCACCATGGCCCTGCTGGCCGAGCACGGCATCCCCGTCGCCCCGTACCACCTGGTCGGGCCGGCGGCCGACGCCGCGCGGGTCCAGCCGCCATTCCCCGGGCCCTACGTAGCCAAGCTGGCCGACGTCGCGCATCGCACCGAGCACCAGGCCGTGCGGCTACGGGTCGGGGCGGGCGAGCTCGGCGAGGCGGTGGCCGACCTGCGCGCCATCGCGGCCAGCGACGCCCTGCCGACGTCGGTGGCGATCCAGCCCATGCTCGAAGCCAGCGGCGAGGCCCTCCTCGGCATCCAGGGCGAGTCGGAGCTCGGACCGCTGGTCGTCCTGGGCCTGGGCGGCGTGTTCACCGAGGTCCTCAACCGGGTCGGCGGGCGGATGGCCCCGTTCACCAGACAGGTGGCGCGCGAGCTGATCGAGGAGTTCGCGGACCTGGAGGTGATGCACGGGTTCCGCGGCCGGCCCGCCTGGGACCTCGACGCGCTGGCCGCGATCCTGGTCGCCGCCGGGCAGCTCGCGGCCCGCGGGCGCGAGTGGATCGCGACCCTGGACGTCAACCCGCTGGTCTACTCACCGGCCGGGTTCTTCGCCGTCGACGCGCTGCTGTTGCTGCGGGACCCGCGCCGATAGTGCCGTCGGCGCGCTGCTGTTGCTGCGGGACGCCCGCCGATAGTGCCGTCGGCGCGCTGCTGTTGCTCCGGTACCCACACCGATACGGCCGTCGGCGGTCACTCCTAAGCCGCCCAGCAGGCCGGCGATCTTGCGGGTCACGTCGTCCAGGTCCGACCCCGCCCACAGCACGTAGCGATCCGGCCGCACCACCACCAGGTCGCTGTCGTGGCTGTCCAGCCAGGCCAGGACGCCGTCGGCCTGGGGCGGGGGCAGCTGCCCGACGGCGGCGACGAACGCGCCGATGCGGTCGCGCCACCACCGCGCCGGCCCCGCCTCGATCAGCTCCGGGGTGCGGGCCAGGACCGCGAAGCGCGACCCTATGGCGTCGTCGAGCCGCACCTGCCCGCCGGCCGGCTGAACGAACAGGTCGCCGCCGTTTTCCCAGACCAGGGAGCCGGGCCGCAGCGGGGGAAGCGTGAAGCCGATGCGCTGAGAAGGGGGCCTGGTGTCGCTGAGCATCCGGCGGTCCCGCTCGGCCGCCTCATCAGGATCGATGGTGCAGATGAGCCTGCCGATGCGCACGGCCGACTCGACGACCGAACGGACGTGGGCGCGCCGCTCTTCCTGGTAGGTGTTCAGCAGGTCGTCCTGGGCGGTCCCGCGGATGACCAGGTCGAGCTTCCAGGCCAGGTTGGCCGCGTCGCGGAGCCCGGAGCACATGCCCTGCCCGAGGAACGGCGGCATCTGGTGCGCGGCGTCACCGGCGAGGAAGACGCGCTGGTGCCGCCAGTCCGTGCCGACCAGGCCGTGAAAGGTGTAGATGGCGGTCCGCTCGAGCTCGAACCGCCGGTCGGGGAACCAGCCGGTGACCAGTTCGGAGATCCGGCCGGGCTGGAGCATCACGGCCGGATCGTCTCCGTCCATCAGCCTGAACTCGAACCGGTGGCGCCGGGCCGGCATCGGGATCGAGTAGGTCGGCCGGCGCGGATCGCACAGGCACACGGCCCGGCCGGACTGGGCCCGCTCGCCGTCCAGGACGAGGTCGACCACCAGCCAGGGTTCTTCGAAGTGCAGGTCCTCGGCGCCGAACCCGATCTGGTCGCGGATCGTGCTGTTCGCCCCGTCACAGGCCACGACCCACTTCGCCGTCACCTCCAGTGGCTCGCCGTCCGGCGCGGCGGCCAGGACGCGGACGTGGTCCTCGGCGCTCGTCACGCCGGTCACCTCGGTCCCCAGCGCGACCCGCACCGACGGCATCGCCGCGACCGCCTCGCGGACCGCGCGATCCAGGGCCGGCTGGAAGAAGTACATGCTGGTCGGCAGCCCTGAGGCACTGGACTGGTCGCCGGGGATCCTGGCCAGCAGCTCATCGTCCGCGGTGAGGAAGTCCAGCCCGAGGTTGGCTTGCATGGCGGGCAGCAGGCGGTCGAGCAGGGCCAGTTCCTGCCAGGTGCGCAGGCCGGTGTGGTCGACGTGGGCCGCCCGGGGCAGCGGGAAGACGTCGTAGTCCCGCTCGAGCACCAGGACGTCGATGCCGCGCTTGCCGAGCAGGCCGGCGAGGACGGCGCCGACCGGGCCGAAGCCCACGACCAGGACGTCTACACTCTCGGGACGGGGGCGCATCATATGCCTGTAGTCGCCTCTGGCCGCAGGTTGGAGTTTACGAACCAGGCTGACATGAAAAGTCGGCTGATGCCGTTGACGGCATGCGGCCGAGCTGCCATGCTTACCCAACACGTAACCTAGCAGTTAGTTTACTTTCGAGTCAACTACGAACGCGATCTGACCTGATCACCGTTCGCGCGCAGCGGCAAGAGTGTGGCAACTGTCACACCAGCAGACCAGCGTCGCTGACTCAATAGTAAGGGGACGCGCCGCCGTGACCGCACCGTGATAGGCGGCGGGCGGACCGGGCGCGTGGTGCCCCTGGTGGCCGGGCGCGTGGTGCCCCTGGTGGCCGGGCGCCTGGTGACCCTAGTGGTAGGCGAATCCGCCGTCGACGTTGAGGGTCTGACCGGTGATGAAGTCGCTGTCGCGGGACAGCAGGAAGGCGACGGCGCCGACCAGGTCGCCGGGTACCTGAACCCGGCGCAGCGCGGTGGCGGCGGCCATCGCCTGCCGCTGGTCCGGCGTGATCGTCTCGCGTTCGACCTCCGTCGCGGTGGATCCGGGCGTGATGGCGTTGACGGTGACGCCGTCCGGTCCGACCTCCGCGGCCAGCGCCCGGGTGAACCCGATGAGCGCGGCTTTGCTTGTCACGTAGTGCAGGTAGCCGGGCCGGCCGGTGAAGACCGTCGCCGAGGAGATGTTGACGACCTTCCCGTACCCGGCCGACCTCATCGCGGGGACGAACGCCCGGCACATAAGGAACGCACCGGTGACGTTGACGCGGAGCACCCGGTCCCAGTCGTCGGCCTCGATGTCCTCGAACGGCCCCATGCGCAGGGTGGAGAAGACGGCGGCGTTGTTGACCAGGCCCACGACCTGACCCAGCTGGTCAGCCACGGCGGCCGCGAGGCCGGCGGCCTGCAATCGGTCGCTGACGTCACAGGTGAACGCGCGGGCCGTCCCGCCCGCCTCGGCGATCTCGGCCGCGACCTTGGCGGCCCGGTCGCCGTCCAGGTCGGACACCGCGACCTGCCAGCCGCGCCGGGCCAGGTCCAGGGCAAAGGCCCGGCCGAGACCTTGCCCGGCGCCGGTGACGACCACGACGGGCGCGTCCGCGGCGGTCATGTCCTGGCCGCCTCGGGCGTCCCGGCGACGGTGATGACGACAACGGGCAGATCCCCGGCGTTCATATCCTCGCGGCCTCCATGGTCTCGGCGGCGAACAGCTCACCCGGCTCGATGAGCCGCTCGCACAGGCCCTGCTCGAAGGAGTAGCGCAGGAAGGTGGCCAGCGTCTGCTCGTTGCCGCGCAGGCCGTAGGAGAACGGGTCGTCCCCCATGAGCTGCCTGCTCGACTCGGCCCATTCGGTCAGGAACGGGAGCATGTACTTCAGCGCGGTCGTCTCGTACAGGGCGGCCTGCGCGCGCCGCTTGGCTTCCTCGAACGCCTTGAGCAGCGACGTGGCCAGCCACCGGTTGGCCACGTAGGTGTCCCACCTGATCACGATCACGTGCATGATCGGGAAGATGCCGGTGTCGGCGAAGTACTGCCGCTCGACCGGGCCCGACTCGGGCCACAGGCGCCGGACCGGCCCGGTGCCGTCGCCGAAGCTGGAGGGCTGGTGCGCGGTGTACAGCGCGTCGATCTCGCCGGCCTCCAGCATGGCCGACAGCGTCTTGTCCGGGCCGATCGAGCTGACCGAGATCGAGGCCGGGAGGCTCATCGGCGTCTCGTGCCGCCCGGGCTGCTCCAGGCCGCCGGTGAAGTACTCCACGCTGTCGACCGGGACGCCGTGCCGGTCGGCCAGGATGCCCTTCACCCACACGGCCGCGGTCATCTGGTACTCGGGGCAGCCGACGCGCCGGCCGACGAGATCACCCGGCTCGCGGATGCCGCTGCTGGCGTTCACGTACACGCTGGAGTGGCGGAACATGCGGGACGGGTAGACCGGGATGGCGATGAACGGCCGAGGCGCCGCAAGGACCGTCCTGGTGTACCAGGACAGCGACATCTCGGCGGCGTGGAACTCCCCGTAGTGCAGCATCCGGAACGCGGGCTCGGGCATCATCACGGGCAGGAAGGTGAGCTGCACGCCCTCGGGCTTGACCGAGCCGTCCTTCAGGGCCAGCATCCGGTCGTAGTCCCAGCAGGCCAGCGAGATGGGGATGTCAGCCATGAGCGGCCAGCCTGCGCAGGCTCGCGCGCGCGTCCACCGGTTCCCACCACAGCGGGACCTCCAGGTCCTTCGCGATGATCGCGGCGGTGATGTAGCCGGCCCCGCCCGAGATCGCGCCGCCGGGGTGCGTGGGCGAACCCGCCATGTACAGGCCGGCGATCGGGGTCCGGTAGCCGAAGTGGTTCCACATCGTCTGGTCGCCGGCGAAGGAACCGATGAAGATGTCGCCGCGGACCATGTCGATCAGCTCCCGTGAGTAGTCGTTGGCCGTCCAGATGTGCCGGGCCAGGACGTTGTCCCCGGTGATGTTGGGCGCCCACTCGCGCCAGGTCTCCAGCATCCGGTCGGCGAACTCTTCCTTGACGGCCTCGATGTTCTCCGGGTCGCCGCCCGGCGCGTACGGCATCGCGTGCCAGGCGTAGGCGGTGGCCATGCCCGGCGGGGCCTGCGACGGATCGAACTGGGTGACCGAGCCCGTGCCGAAGCTCACCCGCCTCGGGATCTCGTTGCGGGCCACCTGCTCGTGCAGGGCGAAAAGCTGCTCCACCGACTCGCAGCCGATGTTCACCTTCAGCGACTGGTTGACGTGCGGGTCAAAGTCGGTGCCGACGTGCCGCGGCGCCTCCTTCAGCGCCAGGTGCAGGCCGAACAGCGACCAGGCGGTCTGCTTGAAGTTGCGGACCTTCTCCCGGTACGCCTCGGGCAGCTGGTCCTCGCCGACCATGGTGCCGAACGTCTGCGGGACGTCCACGGTGCTGGCCACGAACCGGGAGCGGATCTGGGTGCCGTCGGCCAGCTCGACCCCGCGCGCCTGGTTCTGGTCGACGATGATCTTCGACACGTGGGCGCCGGTCTTCAGCTCACCGCCCGCCGCGGCGAACGTGTGCATCAGCCCGTAGGCGACCGCGATGCTGCCGCCCTCGGCGACCTGGTAGTTCGCGACCAGGTCGAACCCCCTGATCAGGGCGCCCATCGGGCTGCGGGTCGTCAGCTGGTCGTACAGGACCGTGCCGAACAGCGAGATCTTGAACAGCAGGAGCAGCCGTACCAGCTCGCTCTCGAACAGCTCCTGAACCGCCGTGAGCGGCTGGCGGTCGATGATCTCCAGGAAGTCGCGGCCCACGGCGCTGGCGGACAGGAGTTCGTCGCGCTCGGCCTCCGGGAGCGGCTCGGAGTACCGCTCCGGCCAGAAGATCGCGTCGCTGATGCGGTCGGCGCGCTCGTTCCACTCCCGGTAGGTCTGCGCGTCCTTCTTGCTGAAGTGGCCGATCGACTCGCACGTCTCGTCGATGTAGCGGGAGAAGACCAGGGCGGTGCCGTCGCGGTGCGGCTGGGCGAAATCGTAGCGCGGCGTGATGTACCGGAACTTCGTCGCCAGCTCCAGGTCCTTGTACCAGGGCGATTCGCTGATGTTGAAGTGGTTGAGCGAGTGCATCTGGTGGTAGAAGCCGGGCTTGGTTACCTCGGTGGTGGACAGGCCCCCGCCGTAGATGAGCCTGCGCTCCACGATCAGGATCTTCAGGCCGGCCTTGGCCAGGTACGCACCCAGGATGAGGCCGTGCTGACCTGAGCCGATGATGATGCCGTCGTATTCTGCCTTCATGCGCCCGTTCCTGCCTAGAACCTGATGTAGACGTTCTTGTGCTGGGTGTAGCTCTCGATCTCCTCCAGGCTCTCTTCCCGGCCGAGGCCGGAATCCTTCACGCCGCCGAAGGCCGAGCCCGCGATGTGCTCCGAACTCCAGTTGACCCACACGTACCCGGCCGCGATGTCGCGCGCCGCGGCCATGGCGGTGTGCAGGCTGGTCGTCCAGACGCTCGCGGTCAGACCGACGGGCAGGGCGTTGGCCAGCCCGATGGCCTGCTCATACCCGTCAAAGGGGGCGGCGACCAGGACCGGCCCGAAGATTTCCTCGCTGAACAGCGGGCCGTGCGGGCCGGCCGGCGCGGTGAACAGCGTGGGCGGGACGAAGTAGCCGGGCCCGGGCGGGGCCGTCCCGCCGGTCACGAGCTCGAGGGCGGGATCGGCGATGCCCAGGTCGATGAAGCGCCGGACCCGGTCGTAGTGGGCCCGCGAGACCAGCGGGCCGACGTCGGTCGCTTCGAGCAGCGGGTCGCCGAGCTCAAGGGCTTGCATCCGGCCGGCCAGCTCGGCGATGAAGGCGCCGAACAGGGACCGGTGCACGAACAGGCGCGAGGTGGACCCGCAGGACTGGCCCTGCCAGCGGAAGTTCATGCCGCGCAGCGCTCCGTCGACGGCCGCGTCCACGTCGGCGTCGGCGAACACGATCAGCGGATTCTTCCCGCCGAGTTCCAGGGTGATCGTCTTGACCGACGTGGCGGCGGCGCGGGCCTGGATCAGGCGCCCGGTCGCGACCGAGCCGGTGAACGCGATCCGCGGCACGTCCGGGTGCGCGACGATGCCCTCGCCGACCTCCCCGCCCGCCCCGCTGACGACGTTGAGCACCCCGGCCGGCAGGATTTCCCTGGCCAGTTCGCCCAGCCGCAGCGCGGAGACGGACGTCTGCTCCGACGGCTTGAGCACCACGCAGTTGCCGGCCAGCAGCGGCGCGGCAACCTTCGAGGCGGCGAACATGAGCGGGTGGTTGAACGGGATCAGCCGCCCGACGACGCCGAACGGATCGCGCAGCGTGAGGTCGATGGCGTCGCGCGCGGCCGTCGGTATCGTCTGCCCGCGCAGTGAGAGAGCCAGCCCGGCGAAGTAGCGCATCTGCTCGACGGCCATCCGGTAGTCGTTGCGCATCACGCTGATCGGGCTGCCGTTGTCGATCGTGTCGATCCAGGCGAGCTCCTCGCCGTGGCGCTCCACGGCCTCGGCGAGGTCCAGGAGCGCGGCGGCTCGTTCGGGTACGGGCGTGCGGCCCCACGGTCCGCTCGCCGCCTTCGCGGCGGCCACCGCGTCGTCGACGTCACCGGCGCTGCCCCGCGGCACGCGGGCGACGACCGACTCGTCGGCCGGGTGGATGACCGGCATCGTGGTGCCCGTCCGGCCCGGGACGAGCTCGCCGCCGATCAGCATCGGCCACGGCCGGTCGACGTAACGCATGACCGTGCTCAGCGGCGTGACCTGGCCGGGCGCTACCTGGTTGCTCATCGGCTACACCCGCCTTGCCTGCCGCCCGTCGTCCTCGTTTCCAGATCGTCTCTCAGCCCAGGCCGGCCCCCGAAGGACAAAAGTCACTGCGGGCCGGCGGGCACGTGACGACAATTACAACCCCACCTACGATTGGCGGCTGATGGAGCAACAGGGCCCGGCGACGCCACCACTGGTCGTGGCGGATCACGAGCCGGTCCAGCGGTGGACCATGCAGCTCGCTCCGGTCAACGCCGTCAACGGGGCGATGCTGGACGGTTTCGAGGCGGCGCTGGACGCCGCCGTGGCCGACAGCCGGGTTGCCGCGGTCGTGCTTGACAGCGGCCTGAAGGTGTTCTCGGCCGGCGCCGACGCGACCTGGATGGCCCGCACGGCGCAGGACCTCGGCCCGCAGGGCCTGCTCGAAGACTTCAACGCGACCATGGACCGCTTCCGTATGGTGTGCCTGCGCCTGCGCGAGGCGCCGTTCCTGGTCATCGCGGCGCTGGACGGGCACGCGCTGGCCGGGGGCCTCGAGCTTGCCGCCGCCTGCGACCTGCGATTCTGCGCGGACACCGAGGGGCTGCGCCTCGGGGTCCCCGAGATGGACCTCTTCGGCTGCCTGCCGTCGGGCGGCGGCGGCGCGCAGTTCCTGGCTCGTATCCTCGGGCCGAGCCGGGCGCTTGACTTCATCTTGAACGCCAAGCCGGTCAGCCCGGCCCGCGCCTTGCAGATGGGCCTGGTCGACCGGCTGTACCCGGCCGGCGAGGTCAGCGCCCAGGCCGTGGAGTTCGCCCGCGAGGTGGCGGGCAAGGCGGGCCGGACCGGAGTGACCTGCGCCAAGCGCGCCATCTTCGTCGCGGGCGAACTGCCGCTGCGCTCGGCCATGGAGCTCGACGGCGCCCTGCACTGGGACACGATGCGCAGGGGCAACTTCCTGCCCGGGGTCGAGGCCTTCACCAAGCGCTACGCCAGCGGAGCGGCCCGGTGAGCACGGCGGCCATCGTCGGCGTCGGGCTCACGCCGTTCGGGCGGTTCCAGGACCGGACGCTGAGCCAGCTGGCCGGCGAGGCGATCTCCGCCGCGCTGGCCGATGCCGGGATGGAGGCCTCGGAAGTCGAGGCTGCCTTCGTGGCGAACTCGATGGCCTCGGTGACCACCGGGCAGGTGGCGATCGTCGGCCAGGCCGTGCTGCGCCCGCTCGGTTTCTCGTCGATTCCCGTCTACAACATCGATAACGCGTGCGCCGCCTCCTCCAGCGCGCTGGACCTCGCCGTGCAGGCCGTCGAATCCGGGCGCGCCGGTGTGGTCCTGGTGGCCGGGGTTGAGAAGCTGTTCGGGAAGGTCAGGGGGGACAGCTACCGGGCACTGAACGGTGCCGTTGATACCGATTTCCTCACCGCGTCGAGGATTGACGCGGAGTCCGAGAGCGTGTTCGTCGTATCGGTCTACCCCGAACGCCTCGGGCGGTACCGGGCGAAATACGGGCTGCAGGCACGGACGCTGGCCGAGATCGCGGTGAAGAACCGCGGCAACGCGGCGCTCAACCCGCGCGCCCAGTTCACCGCGCCGATCTCGGTCGACGACGTCCTCGGGTCGCGGGTCGTGGCCGAGCCGCTGACGGCCCTGATGTGCGCGCCGATCAGCGACGGGGCCTCGGCCGTGGTCGTGACCTCGCGCGACCGGGCCCGGTCGGCCGAGATGCGCCCGGTCTGGATCCGCGGCATCGCCACCGGGATGGGGGCGCCGCCCGGCGCCGAGACGGTCATCTCCAGGATCGCCCGGCGGGCCTTCGCCGAGGCCGGGATCTCACCGGCCGACATCGACGTGGCCGAGGTGCACGACTCGATCGCGTTCAACGAACTGCTGGCGTACGAGGAACTCGGCCTCGCCCCGGCCGGGGAAGGCGCGCGGTTCGCCGAATCCGGGGCCAGCAGCCGGTCAGGCACGGTGCCCGTCAACACCAGCGGCGGCCTGGAGTCACGCGGGCACCCGGTCGCGGCGACCGGGCTGGCCCAGATCATCGAGCTCACCGCGCAGCTACGGCACGAGGCCGGCGGCCGGCAGGTCAGCGACGCCCGCGTCGCGGTGGCCGAGAACGCGGGCGGGTTCGCGGTCGACGACACGGCGGCGGCCGTAGTCACGGTGCTTGGCGCCGACCCCGGACGGCCCCGGTGACCGGGGTGGCCGGGGTGGCAGGGGTGACCAGGGTGACCGGGGTAGCCGGGGTGGCAGCGATGGCCGGAGTGACCGGGGTAGCCGGGGTGGCAGGGGTGGCAGGGGTGAGGCCGGCGTGAGGGACGTCTACCCGCGGCTAGACACCCTGCCGCACGAGTGGCTGACCGATCCCGCGGACCAGCCGGAGTACCTCGGCCTGCCCGGCGTCACCCTGGACGAAGGGACCGATCTGGGCAGCATGCTGTGCGACGCCCAGGTCGACAGCGGGCGCGGTCACGCGCTCGCGATCGTCCATCACGAAAGCGGCCGGACCCTGACCTTCGGCGAGCTGGCGACGGTCAGCGACCGGGCGGCGGCGGCGTTCGCGGACCTGGGCATCCGCCCAGGCGATCGCGTGGCCCTGCGGGGCGGCAACGGCCCGGAGCTGATCATCGCCGCGATCGCGACGTGGAAGCTCGGCGCGGTCGTGACCTTGATCCCGCCGCTGGCCCGCGCGCCCGAGGTCGAGTTCTTCCTGGCCGACACCCAGCCCCGGCTCCTGGTCCTGACCCAGCAGGAAGGAGACGAGGTCGGCGCGCTGCTCGAGCGGACGCCCGGGCTGACCGTCGTCTCGGTGGACGCCAGGCCGCGGGCGCTTTCCTGGCACGCCCTGCTCGAAACCGCCGGCCCGCGCCCGGTCGTCCCCGCCGACCTGGACCGGGTGGCCATCGTCTGGCACACCGGGGGCACGACGGGCCGGCCGAAGGGCTGCTACCACACCCAGCGCCGCTTCCTGCTCGGCGGCTTGTCGCTCGGGATGGCCACCGGGGCGGCGGCCGGCCAGCGGTGGGCGGCCGCGGCGCCGATGGGCCACGCCCTCGGTTTCATCCACAGCACCAATTTCACCCTGCTCAACGGCGTGACCCTGGTCATCGTGTCCAACTTCGCCAAGCCCGCGGTCATGCTCGAGGCGCTGGCCCGCCACGACGTCACGCAGTTCACCGCGATCGCGGCCAGCTGGGCCGGCATGCTGGAGGCGCTTGACGCCAGCCAGGCGCCCGAGCCCGCCGCGCTGACCCGCGGATTCGCGATGTGGCAGTCGTCGTCGGCGGCCGAAGTCGCGGCGGGCTGGCGCCGGCGGGGCATCGAGCTGCTGAACAACTTCGGCTCGACCGCGTTCGCGACCTGGGTTCTCGTCCCGCCGCTGGGCCGGCGGGTGCCGCAGGCCGCGCTTGGCGCGCCGGCGCCCGGTTACGAGGTGACCGCGGTCGACCCGGACCTGAAGGACGGCCCGCGGCCGCTGGCCGCGGGTGAACCCGGCCGGATGGCCGTGCGCGGGCCGACCGGCCTGACGTACTGGCGGCTACCCGGCAGGCAGCGCACCGACGTGCGGTTCGGGCGATCCCTGCAGGACGATCTCATCCGCTTCGACGCGGACGGGCTGGCGGAGTACCTGGGCCGGACCGACTTCATGATCAGCACGGCGGGCCACAAGATCGCCCCGGTCGAGGTGGAGACGGTCCTCGGCCAGCATCCGGCGGTGCGCGAGGCGGTGGTATTCGGCCTGCCGGACGGGACGCGCTTCGAGAGCGTCGCGGCGTTCGTGGTGCTGCACAAGGACGTCGACTCCTCGCAGGACCTGCGCCGCGAGCTGCAGGACTTCGTCAAGTCCAGGCTGGCCCCCTACAAGTACCCGCGCCGGCTCGAGTTCGTCGAGGCCATCCCGCGGGATTCGGTCGGTAAGGTCCAGCCCAGGGTCCTCAAGGAGATCGTGCTGGCCGCGGACAGCGAAGAAAGCGAGGGCCGCTGATGACGGCGACGCCACCGGCCGTGATACGGCGCACCTCGCGCCGCGGCCTGCACTACGGTCACGACGGCACCGGGCCCGCGGTGGTGCTCGTCCACGGGTGGTGCCTGAACCGGCAGGTCTGGATGTACCTGGAGCAGGCGCTGATCGCGGGCGGGCGCACCGTCATCACGCCCGACCTGGCCGGGTACGGCGAGTCGGCGGGGCTGGCGCCCAGGACCAGCCTGGCCGACCACGCCAGCGACCTGACGGACCTGCTCGACGAGCTGGACGTCGACCGCGCGGTCCTGGTCGGATTCGCCTTCGGCGCCGGGGTCATCTGCTCGGCGCAGGACTACCACCGGGTCGGCGCCCTGGTCAGCATCGCCATACCAAGCGCCGCCACCGCGCCGTACGACCGGATGCGCGGCGCGATCCTCAAAGACTGGCCGCGCTTTGCGGCCCGCTCGGCGGCGGCGATCGTCCCCGAGCAGGTCAGCGCCGAGACCAGGGACTGGCTCGGCCGCATGTACGGCGCCACTGCCCTGCCCGCGGCGCTGGCCGGGCTGGCCATCCTCGCCTCGTTCGAGCCGGCCGACCTGGTGAAGCGATGGGACGTCCCCGCGTTCTTCGTGCACGGCTCGCAGGATCCGATCGTGCCCGCGGCCGTCAGCAAGGAGTGTGCCGAGCGGTTCGGCGGGCAGTACGTCGAGGTCGCCTCGCCGGCGCACCTGGTGGTGATCGACCAGAAGGACGCGGTGCACACGATCGTCGAGGACGTGGTGGCGGCGGGTTAGGGCCGGCTCCGGAAGTCACGGAACTCATCGGCCTGCGCCGCCTGGCGCAGGCCTTCCAGGTCGACCAGCAGGATGCCCGTGTCGGTGCGGCGGACCAGGCCCTCGTCACGCAGCGTGGCCAGCGTCCTGGCGACGACCTCGCGAACCGTGCCGATGGCCCCGGCGATGTCTTCGTAGCTGGCGGCCGCGACGTAATCGGCCCCCGCGGGGCCGCCCACGTCGAGCAGGTACCGCGCGACGCGGCTGCGGACCGGCGCGAACACGTTATGCGCCAGGCGCTCCTGGATGTTGAACAAGGAGCCGGCCATCTCCTCGGCCATGGCCCAGGCGAGCTGGCCGTCGCGCTGCGCGCGCGAGCGCAGGGTCTGCGCCGACATGGCCACGGCCCGGGTCGGGATGACGGCCTGGGCGGCCGCCGGGGAGGCCTGCGCCACCACAGAAGGCAACCCGAGGATGTCGCCCCGGCGCGCGTACCTGAGCGCGACCTCCCGTCCCGACCGCGACGTGCGGTAGACCCGCACCAGGCCATCCAGGACGAGGACCAGGTGAGCCGTGCGGACCTGCTCGGTCTCGGCGTACAGCACCGTCCTGGGCGGCGCCTCGATCTGGTGCGCCCGGTCGAACAGCGGCCGCCAGGTGCGTTCAGGCAGCCGGCCGAGGAAGCTGACCTCGATCGCCCGGACCCATTCCGTCGGCAGGTCGTCCATCACGTCCCAGTCTCGCTGATGAGCCACTGGCTCGGTCCCTACTCTGCCCCGCCGGCCAGGTACAACGCGACGTTGACGGAGCGTGCGAGTTACGCTTTACTGATCCGTAAGTAAAATATCGGCATTCGCCGACTGGAGGTTCTCATGCCGCTACCGCGCCCCGTCGGTATCCGCCGCGTGACCGTGCCGGTCGCGCTGAGCGCTGCCCTCCTCCTCGCCGTGGCCGCCTGCAGCAGCAGTTCAAGTAGCAGCAGCACCACCACGACGACCTCCTCCAAGCTGTGTTCGAACATTCCCGCGGGCCCGATCAACGTGTACAACATCATCCCGCTGGCCGGACCCACGGCGACGTCCGGAATCCTCATCGAAGACCTCGCCGGCACCGCCGCCGACTACATGAACGCCCACGGCGGCATCTGCGGGCACCAGATCGCGGTCCACAACCTGAACGACAAGGGCGACCCCGCCACCTCGCTCGGCATCGCCCGCCAGCTCGTCGCCAGCGGTGCGACGATCGTCATGCAGGATTCGT
The DNA here is from genome assembly GCA_035505275.1 of Streptosporangiaceae bacterium. Classification (GTDB taxonomy): domain Bacteria; phylum Actinomycetota; class Actinomycetes; order Streptosporangiales; family Streptosporangiaceae; genus Palsa-504. The sequence continues at coordinate 33,894 of DATJQX010000082.1, forward strand.
TCGGCTCCGCCGAGGACGCGATCCACCCGTACCTGATGGAGCACAAGGTCTTCATCATCAACGGCAACGGCGCGTACTCGCTGTACAACCCGCAGCAGAACCCGTACTCGTACAGCATCGGCCCGTCGAACAAGGAATACACGCAGGTCATGGTCAACTGGGCCGCGTCGCACCACTACAACAACGTCGGCATCCTGACGGACGGCTCTTCGTACGGCGCCGAGCTTGTCGCCGATACCGAGGCCGACATGAAGGCGGACGGCCTGAAGCTGATCAAGGTCGTCACGTACTCCCCCACCTCGCTCGACCTCGCCCCCCAGATCCTGGAGCTCAAGCAGGCCGGGGTGCAGACCATCTTCCCGGACGGGTTCACCGGCGTCCCGCAGATCATCGCGGCCATCAAGAGCAGCGGCTGGAGCCCGCACCTGGTCGGCTGGGGAGGTCTGGCGGTGTTCGGGGTCACCCAGGCGGAGGTGCCGCCGGGCACGGTGGACTCCTGCGATTACCGCTACACGCCGGGCCGGCCGCTCACCGCGCTGCTCACGCCCACCGTCACCGCGCTGCTGAAGGCGGAGGCGGCGAAGATCGGCGTCAACACCGAGACCTTCGGCGTCATCGGCCTGTACATCGAGTACCAGGCGCTCGCGCACGCGGTCGAGGTGGCCAACTCGCTCAGCGGCCCGGCGCTGGCGGCGGCGCTCGGATCCACCAGCAACCTGCCGACCATCGTCCCGGGCCTGTACCTCACGTGGCACGCCAACCAGGTGCACAACGGCTATCCGCTCAGCTACTTCACCGAGTGCACCATGCAGACGGGCCCGTACGACATCCGCTACGCAGCCAGCTGACCAGGCATCCGTGATAAATCGAGATTTCACGAAGAGTCAAATCTTTTCTCTTGACATCCAAGTCAACCGAGGGCAAGGCTGCGGTCATGGCTGACAAGTGGCGACTGATCCGAGTAATCACGGCAACGGTGCCGCGAGGTGCCGCGTAGCGCGCCGAGCCGGTGAAGGGCCAGCAATGAGCGACAGAGCGATGAGCGAGCCCGCCAGCGACGTGGTGGTAGTCGGTTCTGGCGGCGCCGGGATGATGGCCGCGCTCCGGTCGGTGGTCGGTGGCGCCCGGGTGACGCTGCTCGAGGTCGCAGACGTGTTCGGCGGTACCTCGGCCATCTCAGGCGGCGGGATGTGGCTGCCGAGGACGCGCCTGGCCGAGGAAGCCGGGGTGGCGGACTCGCGGGAGGAGGTCAAGCGGTACCTGACCTACCTGACCGACGGCGTCACCGACGAGGCCGTGATCGACCGGTTCATCGACACGGCGCCGACCATCGTCGACTTCATCGAAGAGCACACCGCGCTGCGCTTCTACGTCGACACCGAGCGCCCGGACTACAAGACCACCTTCCCCGGCGCCGCCGACGCCGGGCGGCTGGTCGCGCCCAAGCTGTACGAGCTGACCCGGCTCGGCGAACTCCGCCCGCGGCTGCGCCAGCCGGACTGGGAGGCCCGCACCAGGCCGGGCGGTGGCGGCGGCCGGGGCATGGAGGCGATCACCCAGCAGGAGATGCAGCACTTCGCCGAGAGCGGCAACCCCGACGGATGGATCGAACTGTCGCGCCAGCGAGTGGCGGACGGCGTCGTCCCCCGGGGGTGCGCGCTGATCGGGGCCATGCTGGAAACCGTCGCGGCGGGGGGCGCGCGCCTGTTCACGAACGCCCGCGCGGTCGAGCTGACCATGGAGGGCGGCCGCGTCACCGGCGTGGTCGCCGACGTCGAGGGTACCCACCGGACGTTCCCGGCCCGCTCCGGCGTCGTCCTCGCGGCGGGCGGCTTCGAGTGGAACGAAGACCTGTGGCAGGGCCTGGTCCGGGTGCCCGGCGTCGTGCGGCTGAGCCCGCCCTTCAACCGGGGCGACGCGCTGCGGATGGCGCAGCTCGCCGGCGCGCGCCTCGCCCTGCTGGACCAGGTCTGGTGGTCGATCACGGCCGGCGGCCAGCCGGGTCAGCTGGTGGTCAACCGCTCAGGCCGGCGGTTCCTGAACGAATGCATCACCTACAACGACTACGGCAAGATCCTCGGCTACTTCGACCCGCACACGTACCAGTTCCCGAACATCCCGGCCTACGTGATCAGCAACCGGCCGCTGGCGCTGGCCGACTCCGACGTCAACCAGCTCGGGCCGCAGATGGCGCACGCCGACGCGGCGAGCGCCCAGACGCTCGGCGAACTCGCCGGCCAGATCGGCGTGGACGCGGAGAACCTCGAGGAGACGGTCGCCGAGTTCGACCGGTACGCGGCGCAGGGCCAGGACCCGGCGTTCCACCGGGGCGTGGCGGGCTGGGACCGGTGGCGCAAGCTCGACAAGACGCTGATCAACCCGGCGCTGGCCCCGCTGGGCAGCACCGGCCCGTTCTACGCGCAGCGGGTCGTCGCGCGCTGCTTCGGCACCAAGGGCGGCCCCGTCATCGACGAGGGCGCCCGGATCCTCGACTTCGACGGCCAGCCGATCCCCGGGCTTTACGGGGCGGGGAACTCCATCGCGGCGCCGTTCGGCCTGGCCTACCCGGGCGGCGGCGGCACGCTCGCGCCGGCGGTGACGTTCGGCTACGTGGCCGGGCAGTCGCTGACCGCGTGAGTCGGAGGCGGGTGCAGTGAGGTTGGCGGACCGGGGAACCACGGATCGTTCGGCAGAAATAAGAGGACATTCATGCCAGACATGAACCGCGGCCTGGACCTGTCGGTGTTCGAGACGACGAGCGAGGGCGAGTCGGATTCGTTCCGGTCGTTCTACGCCAGCAAGCTCGGCACGCCGCACCGGGGCCTCAACTTCTGGCTCGACGTGGGGCGCCCGGACGTCCTGAAGCGGTACCGCGCGTACGCGGACGACGGGACGCCGGGCGGCCTGGAGACGGTCAGGAAGGTCGGCGGGTTCAGCTTCTTCGTGTCCTACGCGCTGAGCGGTTACGCCGTGGGCATCCGCTACCTGGTCCGCATGTACCAGACGCTGGGGTTCACCAAGGCCCAGATCCTCGAGGGCCTGGCGGTGGCCTTCCTGTACAACGGGCCGCGCGGCTCGGAGACGGTGGCCGAGGCGCTCGAGGGGTACGAGTGGATCGAGCCCGCGCAGCCCGCGGTGTTCTTCGACGGCTGGGCGCCCGACCCCGGCGCGTTCGCTTCAGGGATGGACTTCAGCACCCGTGAGGTGCTCGACGGCGAGATGGACCTGCTCGACGACTGGTACCTGCGGACAATCGGCGAGATCCCGCCCTACGTCGGCTTCCTGCGCCAGCACCGGCCCCGGCTGCTGAAGTCCTGGCGGAACCGCTACGAGAACATCCTCGTCGAACTGCCGAAGCAGGTCATGCCCTACAGCCAGCTGCACTACAACGTCATGCGCGGATTCGCCGACGGGATCAGGGAGAGCGTCCTGCTGGCCCGGGCGTTCGGCATGACCAAGGAGCAGGTCTACGAGCCGTTGTTCTCGCCGATGGTCAACACGGGTCCCGAGGCCTACAGCATCGTGAGCCAGGCGGCCGGCGACGTGCTGGCCGCGGACTGGCCCGCGCAGAGAAAGGGAGACTGATGACCGAGACCGACGTCGTAGTCCTCGGCTCAGGCGCGGCCGGGCTGGCCGCGGCGCTGACGGCCGCCGTCGGCGGCGCCGAGGTGACCGTCCTGGAGGGATCTCACCTGTTCGGCGGGACCTCCGCCGTCTCCGGTGGCGGGATGTGGCTGCCGGGAAACACCCTGGACCCGGACTGGACCGACTCGCTGCCGGCCGCGAAGGTGTACCTGCAGCGGCTGACCCTCGGCCTGGTCCCCGAGGCCGTGATCGACCGGTACCTGGCCGAATCCGGCGGTATACCGGACTTCTTCGCGGCGCACTCGCCGCTGACGTTCAGCGCCGACATCGGGCGGCCCGACTACCACGCGCCGTGGGAGGGCTCGTCGCTCACCAGCCGGACCGTGTTCCCGACGCCGTACGAGCTGCCCAGGCTCGGGGATCTCGAGGCTGCCGTCCGGCGGCCGGGTCCGGGCGGGATCCCGCCCGTCCAGCACTCAGAAGAGCGCGAGTTCCTGGCGTCGGACGACCCGGACGCGATCAACAAGCTGATCAGGGAGCGCCTGGCGAAGGGGGTGGCCCTGAGGGGCCTGGCCCTGGTCGGCGGGCTGATGGAGGGCTGCGTGAACCACGGGGTCCGGTTCGTCGCCGACACCCGCGGGCGGCGATTGATCGTCTCGGACGGGCGGGTCGTCGGCCTGGTGGCCGAGCACGACGGGGCGGAGGTCGAGTACCGCGGCCGGCTCGGCGTCGTCCTGGCGTCGGGCGGCTTCGAGTGGAACCGCGACCTGTGGGACGCCTTCATGGCGGTGCCGTGGGACGGCCCGGCGACGCCGCCGGTGAACGAGGGCGACGGCCTGATCATGGCCGCCGCGGTGGGCGCCAAGCTGGCCAACCTCGACAAGGCGACCTGGATCCCGGTCCGCTACGCCGGCGAGGAGTACTCCGGGCGGCCCTACGTGCGGTCCGGCGGGTACGGGCAGCGGCCGGGCGAGATCATCGTGAACCGCCGGGGACGCCGGTTCACGAACGAGACGCTCAACTACAACGACATCGGCCGGAACATGACCCACTTCGACCCCGACAGCTACGAGTACGACAACCACCCCAGCTTCGTCATCGGCGACCGGTACAGCCTGGAGCGCCTGGCGGCGGTCAACCCCGATATCGGTCCTGACCAGGGGGACGGCTGGGTGGTGGCGGACACGCTGCGCGAGGTCGCCTCGAAGCTCGGCATCGATCCCGACGGGCTGCAGGAGCAGGTCCGGGAGTTCAACGACCTTGCGGCGGGGGGCACCGACCCGGTGTTCCACCGGGGCGAGAAGCCGTGGGAGGTGCACAACCTGCCGGACTACCGGTCCATCGGGCCGATCACGGAGGGTCCGTTCGTGGGGCACCGGGTACGGGCGGGAGTGTTCGGCACCCGGGGCGGCCCCGTCATCAACGAGAACGCGCAGATCGTGGACTTCGGCAACCGGCCGATCCCCGGGCTTTACGGGGCCGGGAACGTCGTGGCCCACCCGTTCGCCTGGGCGTACCCGGGCGGCGGCGGGACGCTCGGCCCGGCGATGACGTTCGGGTACATCGCGGGCAAGTCGGTGCTCAGCGACAACGGGAGGTCTTGATGAGCGCGCCTTCGCCTTCGTCTTCGTCTTGGTCTTCGTCTTCGTCTTCGTCTTCGTATGAGGAAGCCGACATCGTGGTGGTGGGCTTCGGCGGCGCGGGCGCGGCCTGCGCGATCGCCGCGGCGGACCACGGGGCGTCCGTCATCGTCCTGGAGAAGCAGCGCGAGGACCGGCACACGCCGAGCACGTTCATGTCCGGCGGCATCGTGATGGGCGTCAACGACGTCGAGCGGGCCGCCGCGTACATGGACCGGTGCTCGGGCGGGATGATCCCGTTCCCGGTCTCCCGGGCCTGGGCCACGATGGCCGCGGACCTGGTCGGCTGGCTCGACCGCATCGGCGCCGACCTGGCCCTGGTCAAGGTGGGCGAAGGCGAGAACACCCAGTTCTCCGGCGCGGACGCGGTCGAGGCCTGGACTCAATCGCGGCCCGCGGAGGAGGAGGTGGCCAAGGACATCAGCGCGCCCAGCACGGTCGGGGCGATGGCCAGCGGGATGAGCACCGGCGAGGCCGGCCGGCGGACCGGGGCCGAGTACATGACCAGCCTGAAGCGGGTCGTGGCCGGCCGGGACCGGATCCGCGTCATGTACGGCAGCCCGGCGGTGCGGCTGATCCAGGACGCGACCGGCCGGGTCGCCGGTGTCTTTTTCTCGCGCGGCGGACAGCGTTTTGAGGTCCGGGCGCGGCGCGGGGTGGTCCTGACCTGCGGCGGCTACGAGTGGAGCGACGAGATCAAGATCAACGCACTGAAGGCGTCGCCGATCTACTTCTACGGCAACCCGGACAACACCGGCGACGGCGTGCGCATGGCCCAGGCGGTGGGGGCCGACCTGTGGCACATGAACCAGATGATCGGCCGGGCCATCGGGCACTTCGAGGAAGACGGCCGGGACTACAACTTCGTGATCGGCATTCACCCGCCGGGGTACCTGATCACCGACAAGTACGGGCAGCGCTTCGCCAACGAGGTCTCGCAGGCCCAGATGAAGCACAGCTTCTACTACGAGCTGCTCAAGTACGACGCGGAGAAGCAGGAGTACCCGCGGATCCCGTGCTACTGGGTCTTCGACGAGCGCCGGTGCACCGCGGCGCCGCTGGTCTCGCTGCGCTCGGGCTTCGTCCGGGCCGGGTACTACGACTGGAGCCCGGACAACAGCAAGGAGATCGCCAAGGGCTGGATCAAGAAGGCCGACAGCATCGAAGAGCTCGCGGCGCAGGCCGGGATCGTGGATCCGGCGCAGCTCGCGGAGACCGTGGAGCGGTACAACTCGGGCTGCGTTTCCGGGGCGGACGAGTTCGGCCGGCCGGCCGAGACGCTGGTGCCGCTCGATTCCCCGCCGTATTACTGCGTGGCGATGTACCCGGGCGGGTCCAATACGTGCGGCGGGCCGCGGCGGGACGAGCGGGCGCGGGTGCTCGACGCGTTCGGTGATCCCATCCAGGGGCTGTACGCGGCGGGCGAGCTGGGCGAGGCGGTCGGGCTGCTGTACCCGGCCAACGGCGCCAACCTCTCGGAGTCGATCTGCTTCGGCCGGATCGCCGCGGCCGACGCGCTCGGTGTCGCCCCGCTGCCGTGAGCTCCGCGAGTCCCGAGAGTCCCGAAAGTCCGGCGAGTCCGGCGAGTTTCGCGCACGACGAAATCCGGAACCTGATCCACCGCTACGCCGAGGCGGTGGACGGCGGGCGGTTCGAGGTCCTCGGCGAGCTCTTCGCTGCTGCGACGGTCCGGGTGGCCGTGGGGGCGGGCTCGCCGGGACCGGCCATGCCGGGCAGCTCGGTCGTGGCGATGTTCGGCGACGGGATCATCCTGTACGCCGACGGGACCCCGCGGACCAGGCACCTGGTCACGAACACGATCATCGACGTCGACGAGGAGGGCGGACGGGCCACAGCGCGCTCGTACAACACCACGCTCCAGCAGGTCCCCGGGCGGTCCATCGAGATCATCGCGACGGCGCGGTACGAGGACACCTTCGAGCGGTCCGGCGGCGCCTGGCGGTTCTGCGAGCGCATCATCCGTCATTCGTCGCTGGACGGCGTGCACCGGGACTTCATCGGCGACATGAGCCGACACACCCGGAGCGCGGCCCAGCCGGCGGACGGCACCTGACGGACCTTGCCTTTCTTTAATGCCGAACGAGCGGTGGTGAATCGCCCCGCCGCAACGTCAGTGTCCTGAGTGGCGGGCCAGTAACGGGACTTGGGGTACCCCACGCCCGATAGACGGGAGCATGCCAACTGTCCAAACAGGTCAGCCGGGCCGCCGGCTCACCATCGAGGCAACTATCCAGCTGTGACCAACCCGATGTGACACTGGCCCCCCATGGCGGGAGTGGCCGAATGGGGCTTGTGACGCACCGACCCCGATAGGCGGGGTTTGTGACGCACCGACCCCGATAGGCGGGGCTTGTGGGCCACAAGCCCCGAACACGGCATCGCGGAACCCGGGTCATCCATGATCTTTTTACACATGCGAAAGTCGAGGCCCTACCGGGTGGCCGCGAGGTTCCTGCCGAAGGGCGAGTAGTCGAATACGTTCAGCAGGCCGTAGCCGCCGTCGACCATCAGGTCCTGCCCCGTGATCCAGCGCGCCTTGTCGCTGGCGAGGAACGCGACGGCGTGGGCGACGTCCCACCCGTCGCCCTCTATGCGCAGCGCGGTCAGCGCCTCCGTCCGGCCCTTGCGGTACTCCTCCATGGTCGAACCCGGCGCCTGGCGGGGCTGGACCAGCTGGGTGACGGCATTCCACACGTAGCCGACGCTGACGCAGTTCACCCGGATCCCCTGCGGCGCGTACTGGGCCGCGAGCGTCGGCGTCAGGACGAGGGACACGCCGCGCTTGCTGACCGCGTACCCGCCCGGGATCGGGTCGGTGGCGCCGAAGACCGATCCCACGTTCACGATCGCGCCGCCGCGCGGCATATGCGGGACCGCTTGGGCGGCCATCAGGACCTCGCCCCTGAAGTTGACGTCCATGAGGCGGTCGAACTCATGCTGGGAGCCGGGCTCGGCCCCGGGCACCCGGCCCGTCCCGACGTTGTTGACCAGGATGTCAAGCTGGCCGTAACGGGTGAGGGTCGCATCGACAGCACGCGCGCAGTCGGCGTCGGCCGCGGTGTCCGCGACGATCTTGAACGCGTCGCCGCCCTCCTTCAGGATCGGCGCCAGCGTCCGCTCGGCGTTCTCGTCCTCGATGTCGAGCACGGCGACGCGGACACCCTCGCGCGACAGGTGCTGGCAGATCGCACCGCCGATGCCGATGGCGTAGTCGTCCGGCCCGCTCCAGCCGCCGCCGACCACGAGGGCGACCTTGCCCGCCAGTCCGTTTGCCGCGTGGGTCCCTGTGTCCGTCATCGCCTGCTTACCTCCGCACCGTCGCGCCTTGGTGGCGCCGCGATCATGTCCGCGGGAGCCATGTGAGCTCCAAGAATTTTACTCGTGAGTAGAGGTCGGAATCTAGCTTAATCGTCCCAGTCGGCGAAAATATCGCCGGCGGAGTCGTAGACCAGGTCGAACCCCGCCACGCCCTGCAGCGAGGCGGAGCCTATGGTGTTCAGGACGATCTGCTTGCTCACGCCGAAGGCCCGGGCGAGCAGGACGTTGTCGCGGATCCCGGAGGCGGAGCCGCGGATCACGTCGTAGTGCAGGAGCGTGGTCGGGACGATCTGCTTCGGCAGTTCGCGGACGCAGGTCTCGAAGCGCTGCCGGTAGGCCTTGAGCAGGTCCGGGCGGTGGGCCGCCAGGAACTTCACGTGCGGCGGGACCTCCCCCGGGATCCGCTCGTACCAGGCGAGCAGTGAGCGGAGTTCCCCCGGCGACATATCCGGTGAGCTGTAGTCCAGGCCCGATTCGAAGGCGGCCGGATCGCTCGCCCAGCCGTCTGGGAACTGGGCCGGCGACTCCGGGTTCAGCCACTCGTACCCGTCCAGGGCGCGCGCCACGGTCTCCATTCCCGCCGGCCCCATGACGAGGAAGCTGATCGCGATCCCCTCGAGGATCTGGGCCTTGCTGAGCCCCATCCGCTGGCGGGTGTGGATCAGGTAGCGGACTCCGACGTCGTACCCGATCACGGCGTAGAACGGCAGGAAGCCGAACACGAACACCTTGCGCTCGGACTCGTAGTTGTTCGGCGTGGCCACATTGGAGTAGTGCCGGTACCGCTTGAGGGTGGCCGGATCCTCCTGCAGCAGGTAGTCAAGGCCGCGGTGGGTGTGACCAAGGACCGACTGATAGAACGCGCTGAACTGGTCACGCTCCTGTCCGGTCACGGTCGAGACGTCGGACAGGTTGAGGCCACGGTTGGGCTGGCTCACGGGTAGCTCCTTTGGCGGACAGGCTGCGGCGTGCCGGGCCGCACGCGCGGGCGGCAGCCGGTCCAGCCGCCTCGTCAGATTTAAATAGCATAATTGATAATTATTGACACGCAAGAGCTCCTGTCGTAGCCTTTGGATTAGCTGTCCTGACACATACGTTAAACATATCTGACCGTTTTATAGTACTGGTCCAAAATGAGATGCGGCCCCTGGATGCAGGTGGCCCGGGCGACGTTCCTGGACCGGGCGACTCCGGTCGTACCGCGTCGAGCAGCCAGGTATGTGTCCCGCGACAACCTTCCGAATAGCTAAGGCCCCACCGGAAGGTTCGGGTAGCGGGAAAGGCACGAAGCGTATCCGGCAGTCCGTGGATAACTTATAAGTAAGGAGAATGTGATGGCCGAACTTAACGAGGCCGATATCCGCACGCTGCTGGATAAGGCCCAGATCCACGAGGCGCTGATGCGCTACAGCCGCGGTGTCGACCGGGGCGACGGCGAGCTCGTCATGTCGGTGTTCGCCCCGGATGCGACCCTCGACTACGGTCGCGGGCCGATGGCCCCGGCCGCCCTGGCCGAGGGGATCACCAAGATGACAGCCACGGGGGCCATGCACTTCATCGGCAACGAGTACGTCGAGGTGGACGGGGAAACCGCCTACAGCGAGACCTACTTCATCTCCTACGCCACGGTCACGGGCGAGGAGGCACCGGCGACGCGGTCACGCGGAGGCAGGTACCTGGATAGGTTCGATCGCCGCGACGGCGAGTGGAAGATCACCCGCCGCGTGCTCGTCGACGAGTGGAGCAGGCTCGACGAACTCCCGGCGCCGATCGCACCGCCGCCCGGACGCGTCGGGCTCAGGTCGAAAGACGATCCCGTTTACGTGTTCCGGGCCAGCGGAGGGGACAAGGCGTGACGAACAGCCGCGGTCTCGAGCTAGGCGACATGGAGAGCGTGTCCGCCGGCGAGGTGAGCGCCTTCGCGAATTTCTACAACAGCGTCCTGGGCCACCGCCACATCGGGCTGGATCTCTGGCTCGATACCAGGCCTGACGTCCTCAAGCGGTATCGCCAGTATTCCGATACCGCGACGCCGCGGACGTTCGAGGACGACCACCGGATCACCGGCGCCGGCTTCACCACGTTCTACGCGGTCGTCGGGTACGACGTCGGCGTCCGGTACGCGGTGCACATGATGCAGGTCGCCGGCCTGACCCGGGCTCAGGTCTACGAGAACCTGGCGATTTCGTTCCTGGTGGCCGGGCCGCGCGGGATGGAAACCATCGCCCTGGCCCTGAGGGATTACGAGTGGATCGAGCCGGAGCGGCCCGCTACCTTTCCCGCCGGGTGGGGCTACCGCCCGGAGTTCCTGAGCTCCGGGCTCGACTTCTCGACGCGGGAGGCATCGCAGGCCGAGACCGGGCAGATGCGGGACTGGTACGCGCGGACCCTCGGCGAGGTGCCGCCCTACGTCGAGCTGCTGCTGGATCTCCGGCCCGATCTGCTGAAGGCCTACCGCAACCGGTACGAGAACGTGCTGCACGAGCTGCCGACCGAATTCATCCCGGCCAGCCTGCTGCACTACGACGTCATCCGCGGATTCGGGGAGGGAATGAGGGAGAACGTCCTGCTGCTGCGCGCACTCGGCGTCGACCGGCAGCTCGTCGTGAACATCGCGGGTTCCGCGAGCCTAAACGGCGGCATGGCCGGCTTCAGCATCCTGGCCAGAGCGGCCGGCGACGTCCTGCGTGATTGGGACCGGCGATGACGGACGACGTGGTGGTGGCGGGCTCCGGGGCGGCGGCCCTCACCGCCGCCCTGTCCGCCGCGGTGCGCGGCGCGCAGGTGACGGTCCTGGAGCGCACGAGCCTGTTCGGCGGAACGTCGGCCATTTCCGGCGGCGGCATGTGGCTGCCCGCCAACGGGCTCGATCCGGACTTCCCTGACTCCGTCGACGACGCCAGGCGTTACGTCCGGCACCTGACCCTGGGACTCGTCGACGACCGCGTCATCGACCGCTACCTCAACGAGGCGGCAGGCATACCGGGGTTCTTGTCCACGCACACGGCACTATCGTTCTGGACCCAGATCGGGCGGCCCGACTACCACGCCGACTTCGATGGCGCCTCGGGTACCAGCCGGACGGTCTTCCCCGACACCTTCGACACCGCGCTCCTGGGCGAGGCGAAGGACTCGCTGCGGCGGCCGCACTGGCCCGGCGGCATCCCGCCGCTGCGCCACGACGAACTACAGCAGTTCATCGCCGCGGGCGATCCCGACGGGTGGAAGCGGCTCGTCGAAGAGCGGATGGCCAGGGGCATCGTCCTGCGCGGGTGCGCGCTGGTCGGCGGGCTGCTCGAGGCGTGCCAGCGGCTCGGGGTCCGGCTGCTGGCGCAAACCCGGGCGCGCGAGCTCATGCTCGGCAGCGGCCGCGTGACCGGCGTGCGGGCCGAGCGTGATGGCGTCGTTGAGGACTTCCCGGCCCGGCAGGGAGTGGTGCTCGCCAGCGGCGGTTTCGAATGGAACCGCCAGCTCTGGGACGCCCTGCTGCAGATACCGTGGGACGGCCCGGCCAGCCCGCCGAACAACGAGGGCGACGCCCTGATCATGGCGAGCCGCGCTGGCGCAAGGCTCGCCAACCTCAACCGGGCCTGGTTCACGCCCGCGAGGGACCTCGGCGAGACCTACGAGGGCCGGCCGCTCATCCGGATCGGGATGTACGGCAGCGCGCCCGGCGAGATCCTGGTCAACCGTCAGGGCAGGCGGTTCGTCAACGAGGCGCTGAACTACAACGACATCGGCATCGTGATGACGGCGATGGACCCGAGCACGTACGAGTTCGCGAACCACCCGACGTTCGCGATCACGGACCGGCGGTACAAGGAGAAGATCGCCGCCTTTGACGCGCAGACGCTCAGCGGCGACCGGCGCACGCCTGAAGGCATCGTCGAGGCGCCTACCCTGCGCGAGCTGGCCGGCAAGCTCGGCATCGACCCGGACGGCCTGCAGGCTCAGGTCGAGGAGTTCAATAAGTACGCTGCCGACGGCTCTGATCCGGTGTTCCACCGCGGCGAGACAGGTTGGGAGCGGCACATCGTGCCGCGAAGCGACCTGCCCAACCCTTCCATCGCCCCGATCCTCGACGCGCCCTTCATCGGCTACAACGTCCGCGCGGGCGTGTTCGGCACCAAGGGCGGCCCGGTGATCAACGAGAACGCGCAGATCGTCGGCATGGACGGCACCCCTATCCCGGGGCTGTGCGGCGCGGGCAACGCGGTCGCCAGCATTTTCGGCGCGGCGTACCCGGGGGGCGGCGCCACGCTCGGGCCCGGCGTCACGTTTGGTTATGTTGCCGGGCTGACGCTCACCTCGTGAAAGGAGCCGGTGATGGCTAGCGAATGGGACCACGAGGCCGATCTCGTCGTCGTCGGCTTCGGCGGCGCGGGCGCGGCGGCCGGCCTGGCCGGCGCGGAGCTGGGCGGCACCGTACTGATCCTGGAGAAGCAGCCGGAAGGCCGCCACACGCCAAGTACGTCGATGTCCGGCGGCATCGTCATGGCGACCAACGACGTCGAGCGGGCCACCGTCTACCTCGACCGGTGCGCGGGCGGCATGATCCCCATCGAGGTGTCGCGGGCCTGGGCGACCAAGGGCATCGACCTCGTCCGGTGGCTGGATCAGGTCGGGGCCGACCTGGCGCTAGAGCGCATCGGCGGGGCCGAGCATCCGGAGTTCGAGGGCGCCGAGGCCATCGAGTCCTGGGCCCAGTCCCGCCCCAGCACGCGGGTGCCGCTCGGGACGGTGGCCAGGGAACACAAGCCGGGGGCACCGGTAAACGTGTCCGCCGGCGGCGCCGGGCCGGCGAGGTCCGCGCGGCGTATCGGGCAGGAGTACTTCGCCGGCCTGCGCAACGCGGTAGGGCTGCGCCCGCAGATAGACGTCTGGTACTCCGCGCCCGCACAGCACCTCATCACCGGCCAGGGCGGGCGCATCGTCGGCGTCGAGGCCGCTCGCGACGGCCGGACGGCGCGTATCAGGGCCCGGCGCGGCGTGGTGCTGACCACGGGCGGATACGAGTTCAGCGACGAGATGAAGGTCAATTACCTCAAGGCGTCGCCGATCTACTTCTACGGCAACCCGGGCAACACTGGCGACGGGATCCGCATGGCGCAGGAGGTCGGCGCCGACTTGTGGCACATGAACCAGATGGTCGGCCGGGCGATCGGTCACTTCGAGCTCGACGGGCAGGAGCTGAACTTCGTCATCGGGATTCACCCGCCGGGGTACGTCATCACCGACAAATACGGCAGGCGCTTCGCCAACGAGTACCCGCAGGCGGAAATGAAGCACAGCTTCTACTACGAACTGCTCGCGTACGACGCCGAGAAGAACGAGTACCCGCGGAATCCGTGCTACTGGATCTTCGACGACCGGCACATGGCCACCGGCCAGATGGTGAGCAGCCTGGGCGGGACCGTAGGCGCCGGCTACTACGACTGGAGCCCGGACAACTCTAAGGAGGTGGCGCAGGGCTGGATCAAGACGGCCGACACGATCGAGGAGCTGGCGGCCCTGGCCGGGTTCGCCGACCCGGCCGCCGTCGTCCGGACGGTAGCGGAGTACAACCGGGGCTGCGCCGCCGGCCATGACGCCTTCGGTCGCCCGGCGAACTCGCTGATACCGCTCGACCGCCCGCCGTACTACTGCGTGTCCCTGTACCCAGGTGGCCCGAACACCTGCGGCGGGCCGCGGCGTGACGAGCACGCGCGTGTCCTCAACCCGTTCGGCCAGCCGATACCCGGGCTTTACGGGGCGGGCGAACTCGGCGAGGCGGTCGGCCTGCTGTACCCGGCGAACGGCTCCAACCTGTCGGAGTCGGTGTGCTTCGGCCGGCTCGCCGCCGAGCACGCGATGGGGCGAGCCAGCGTCAGCTCTTGATGGCCAGCCCGGCCAGCATGTACTCGACGGTGGCGGACATCAGGTCCTGGGCTGAGATCGCCCCGGCCGGCGTGTACCAGCGCAGCAGCGAGTTGGCCGTGCCCATGGCCAGCCGGGTCGCCAGGTGCGGGTCACCCGGTCGGATGTCACCGATGCGCTGCCCTTCGGTGATCACCTCGGTGACCAGCTCGTGGTAGAGCCGCTCGCCGCGCTTGAGGCGCAGGTCCCGCTTGCCGGACAGCTGGTTCCGCTCGGCGAAGTAGATGCGGAAGGCGTCGACGTTCTCCAGCAGCGTCGCCACGTGCCGCTCGAAAAGCAGAGTGAGGCGGCGGACCGGCGGTTCGTCCGCGACCGCGATGGGGCGCGCCTGCTCAAGCAGCGTGTCCCCCAGGTGGCCGATGATCCGCCAGAGCAGGTCCTCCTTCGATTCGAAATAATAATAGAACAGTGGCCGGGTGATGCCGAGCTCATCGGCGATCTCCTGGAGGCTCGTCTCCCGGAAGCCACCGCGGCTGAACAGCTGGATGGCGTTGCGGAGGAGTTCCTCCTCACGCGACACCTTGACGGCCTTGGGCACGACTCCTCGATTCGTCGGCGGCACGAGCAATTTTACTCATCGGTACAGGTCGGGCCGGGGACGTGCGGTCATCGGCCGGCCGGATCCCGACGGCGGATCGCGAGCTCGGTGCCTGGCGGGGCCCGCCTAGGCCGGCCACGAATCCAGCACGTCGCCCGCGACCTCGTCCACCAGGTTCAGCGACTCGTGCCCACCGTAGAAGGTACCCCAGCTGATCGCCTCGAGGATCTGGGCCCGGCTGACCCCGAAACCCCTCGCGAGCAGCATCCCCTCCCGGATGCCGCCGGCGAAGCCGCGCTGGATGCTGATCTGGAGCAGGGCCCAGGGCTCGGTCTGCTTGGGCAGGACGCGGAGCGTGTTCTCGTACCGGTTACGGTACGCCTTGAGCAGTTCGGGCCGGTGCCGGGCGAGGAAACTGATGTGCCTGGGCACCTCGGTAAGCCAGCGCTCGTACCAGGCGACGATCTGGTCCACGTCCTGCTGGCTGACGCCCGGCGACCTGAAGTCGGCGCCCGACTTGAAGGCTTCGGGGTCGGGTCCCCAGCCCTTCGGCCACCGGACCGGATCGGTGGGCTCGCGCCAGGCGTGCTCGCGCGCGGCCCGGGCGAGCGTGAACATCCCGCGGGGGCCGGAGTACCGGAAGACGAGGGCCATCTGCTCGAGAATCTGGGCCTTGGTCATCGTGCGGTTCATGCCGTGCAGGGAGTACCGGATCCCGTCCTCGAAACCGGTCATGGCGTAGGTATACATGATGGCGATGCCGGAGGGACTCCACTTGTTCGGGGACTCGTCGTCCTCCATGACGCGCAGCTTGTGCGCCCACAGGCGGTAGCGCTTGAGGACGTCCGGCGAGGTATCCAGCCAGAAATCGAGGCCGTCCTGCTGCATCCCGAGTTGCGCGGCGGAAACCCGGCGGAATTCCTCGATCTCTTCGGCGCTGGTCACATCCGGCTCGTCAAGGTTGAGGCCCCAGGCCAGCGAACGGGTGTGCTCCCGGTAATCCGGCGTCGACAAGGTCATAACCTCCTCGGCAGATTTTACTTTTTAGTAAGCGAACTGTCTAGATCTGGCTGCTAGCACCGGCACGCCCTGCCGCAGGGTAGGAGCAGGATCGGACGGTACAGCCTCCACTCGCGGTGCGCTCGACAGCACGACCTTACGAATCTCCTTGACTCATATGTCAGGAATGCTATGGTGGGCGTCAGGCAAAAGGGCCGCCGCTGTGCGCCTTAGCGCCTGCACGATCAGTAACGCGGGAAGAGGCGGTAATGGCTGACGCGAATCGGTACCCACTGACCACGGCCCCGATCAGCCTCGGACCGGTGGAGATCAGGAACCGCTTCTACCTCTCACCGCACGGCGTGGGCTACAACGTCGGCTACGAGCCGTCGGACGTCTTCGTGGAGTATTACCGCACCCGCGCCGCCGGCGGATGCGGGCTGCTGGTCCACGCGATGTCGACGATGCCGAAACGCGGCGGCGGCAGCCTGACGACGCCGTACCTGGAGCGGACGATCCCGTCGTTCCGCGCGGTCGCGGACGCGGTGCACGGTGAGGGCAGCAAGATCTTCGCGGAGATTCACTATTCCCGGGTGGGGAACCTGTGGAGTTACGAACCGGGCAGCTCGAACGCGCCGCTGTTCGGGCCGTCTCCCGTGCAGACCGCCGACGACTTCCACGTGACCCACGAGATGAGTGTCGAGACCATCGGGAAGGTCGTGGAGGCGCACCGCATTTCCGCGCAGCACCTGGCCGAGGCGGGTTACGACGGGATCGAGCTGCACTGCGCGCACGGGATGCTCTGCGAGGCGTTCCTGTCCCCGTACTTCAACCGGCGCACCGACTCCTACGGCGGCAGCATGGAAAACCGCATGCGGTTCCTGGTCGAGTGTCTGCGGGCCGCGCGCGAGGGGGCCGGCCCGGACCGCGCCATTGGCATGCGGATGAACGCCGACGAGCTGGTGCCCGAGGGCGGCGGCCTGACCCAGGCGGACAACCGTGAGGTGGTCAGGCGGCTGGTCGAGGCCGGGCTGCTGGACTATCTCGACCTCGACATAGCCATCGAACCCGATCAGATGGTGCTCGGGATGCCCAACTACCTGCTGCCTAAGCAGACCTACCGAAGCTACGTGCAGGGGGTCCGCGAGGCAGCGGGCGAGATACCGGTGCTGAGCGCGCTAGGCCGGGTCACCTCGATCGCCGAGGTCGAGGAGGCGCTGGCCGCTGGCGTGGCGGACATGATCGGGGCGGCCCGCGGGCTGATCGCGGAGCCGGATCTGCTGGCGCAGGCGGTGGCAGGCCGGGAATCGGACAGCCGGACCTGCCTGGCCTGCAACTTGTGCATGACGGATGGTGCCCGCGGGACGTGGGGCTGCGCGATCAATCCCGAGACCGCGCGAGAGCAGCGCTGGCGTGCGTACCCGCCCGCGCCCCGGCCGTCACGGGTGGCGGTGGTGGGCGGGGGCCCGGCCGGGCTAGAGGCGGCACGGGTCGCGGCCAAGCGCGGTCACGCCGTGGTGCTGTTCGAGCGGGAGGGCCGCGTCGGCGGCCAGCTGAACCTCTGGGCGGCCTTGCCGGACCGGGAGATCTTCGGCACCACGCCGGAGTGGTACGACCGCCAGCTCCGCCAGCTAGGCGTGGACGTCCGGCTGAACACCGAAGCCACCGCGGACCTGATCCTGGCGGAGAAACCTGACGCCATCCTCATCGCGACCGGCTCGCGCTACATCCGCACCGGGGAGTCCGGCTACTTCAAGCGCCCGGTGCCCGGCTGGGACCAGGACTTCGTCGTCACGCCTGAAGCGGTCATCGGCACCGGGCTGAGCTTCACCGGAAGCGTGATCGTCTTCGACGAGGAAGGCATCACCACCGGGCCAGGGGTCGCCGAGCTTCTCGCGGCCCAGGGTGCCGCGGTCACGGTGGTGTCGCACCGGTCGGAGCCGTTCGGTAACCTCGGCCCCCTGCTGATCACCTCGACGATGCCGCGCCTGAAGAAGCTCGGCGTCCAGATCCTGACTCGCGCCTACCTGCGGGAGATCGGCGAGCACACGGCCCGGGTCTACGACATAGACACCGGAGCCGAGACCGAACTCCAGGTGGAGGCGATCGTGATGGCCACGGGTCGCCGGGCAGACCTCAGCCTGGGCGCGGAGCTCGCGGGTAAGGCGCAGCAGGTCTTCTCGATCGGGGATGCCCTGTCCCCGCGCGGGCTGACTGCTGCCATCCAGGACGGCCACCGGTTCGCGCGCACGGTCGGGGAGCCGGATGCGCCCCGGACGTTCACCGAGCTGTACTTCGCCCCGGTCGATTTCTCCACGTACCAGCGGCCGGCCTCGGTCCTGCTGGCCGAGTAGGCGGCGCGGCTGGCGGCCGCGGCACCCGCCGCGGCGGGGCTAGCTGCCTTCGAAGGTGGGGGTGGTGTGCTCGCGGCGGGCTTTGATTCCCTTGTGGATGTCGGCGGTGGCCATGGTGACCGGCTGGGCCAGCGCCTCCCACTGCAACGCCAGCTCGAACCCGCCCGCGGACCGCTGCC
>DATJQX010000083.1:0-104971 GCA_035505275.1 Streptosporangiaceae bacterium
CCGCGCCAGCAGGACAGGGTCAGACGGCAGCGCGATCCCGGTGGTCAGCACGAACTCGCCGCCCTGGAGCAGGTGCGCCGCGTCGGCGAGCTCGAGGACGTGCACCCAGCGGACGCGGGCGCTAAGGCCCGAAGAACCCGCAAGCACCTGGGGGCTGCCGCGCCGGATGACGTCAAGGCCAAGGAGATCGCCGACGGTGGGAAGCACAAGACAAAAGACTATGTGTAAAGCACAAGCCAAGACACCTTACATAGTGTCGGTTCCGCCAGCGACCGGACATCCGAGAGACTAGGACGCATGTCTGAGCTTCTCGCCCGCCACCGCGCGGTCATCCCCAACTGGGTCGGGATCTACTACGACGAGCCCATCGAGATCGTCAGCGGCCAGGGCCGCCACGTCACCGACGGCCAGGGCCGAACCTACCTGGACTTCTTCGCCGGCATCCTCACCAACATGCTCGGCTACGACGTGCCCGAGGTCCGCGAGGCGGTCCAGCGCCAGATCGCGTCCGGCGTGGTGCACACCTCGACGCTGTACCTGATCCGGAACCAGATCGAGCTCGCCGAGAAGATCGTCAAGCTGTCCGGCATCGATAACGCCAAGGTGTACTTCACCAACTCCGGCACCGAGGCGAACGAGACCGCGCTGCTGGCCGCCCTGACGGCGCGCAAGGCCAACCAGGTGCTCGCGATGCGCGGCAGCTACCACGGCCGCTCGTTCGGCGCTGTGTCCGTGACCGGCGTCGCGGCGTGGAAAATGTCGAGCCACGATCCGTTCGGGACTCATTATCTGCATGGCACGGACCGGCAGCTGCCCGCCTACCGGCATATGTCAGACGCCGAGTACATGAAGGCCTGCGTGGACGACCTGCGGGCGCTGCTGTCCGCCGGCATCCACCCGGCCGACGTCGGCTGCCTGCTGGCCGAGCCGGTGCAGGGCGTGGGCGGGTTCACCATGGCGCCCGACGGGCTGTTCGCGGCGTACAAGGAAGTCCTCGACGAGCACGGCATCCTGATCGTCTCCGACGAGGTGCAGACCGGGTGGGGACGCACCGGCGAGCACTTCTGGGGCATCTCGGCGCACGGGATCACCCCGGACGCCATGACGTTCGCCAAGGGCCTGGGCAACGGGTTCGCCATCGGCGGCGTGGTCGCCCGCGGCGAGCTGCTCGACGGGATCCGGGGCAACGGCATCTCCACGTTCGGCGGCAACCCGCTGGCCACGGCCGCGGCCAACGCCACCCTCGACTACGTGCTGTCCCACGACCTGCAGCACAACGCCGCCGTCGTCGGCCGGATCATCATCGACGGGCTGCGCGAGGCGGCCGGCGCCCTCGACATCGTGGGCGAGGTTCGCGGCAAGGGCCTGATGTTCGCCGTCGACCTGGTCGACGCGGCCACCGGGAAGGCGAGCCCGCCGCTGGCGGCGAAGATGCTCGAGGCGACGCGCGAGCGCGGCCTGCTGGTCGGCAAGGGCGGCCTCTACGGGCACACCCTGCGGATGGCGCCGCCGCTGACGCTCAGCGAGGCCGAAGCCAAGGAAGGCCTCGGGATCCTCATCGACGCCCTCGCCGCGGTCAACGAGGAGACGGCAAAGCAGTGAGCAGGCACGCGAGCGACGCGCCCGTGGGCGCGGAGAAGCGAGCAATTAAGCACATCACGCACTGGATCGGGGGCAAGCCCTGGGACGGTGAGTCCGAGCGCCACGGCGACGTCTACGACCCGGCGACCGGGCAGGTCACCGGGCAGGTCGACTTCGCCGGCCCGGCCGAGGTGGACCTGGCCGTCGACGCGGCCTTGAACGCGTTCAAATCCTGGCGGCGCGTCTCGCTCTCCAGGCGCGCCACGGTCCTGTTCGCGTTCCGCGAGCTCGTCCGGGACCACGCCGTCGAGCTCGCCAAGCTGATCACCGACGAGCACGGCAAGGTCGCCGCGGACGCCGCCGGCGAGGTCGCAAGGGGCCTGGAGGTCGTCGAGTTCGCCTGCGGCATCCCGCACCTGCTCAAGGGCGGGTACTCCGAGAACGTCTCCACCGGGGTCGACTCGTACTCGATCCGGCAGCCGGTGGGGGTGGTCGCGGGCATCACGCCGTTCAACTTCCCGGCCATGGTGCCGATGTGGATGTTCCCGATCGCCGTCGCGTGCGGCAACGCCTTCGTGCTCAAGCCCTCGGAGAAGGACCCGTCGGCGTCGCTGCTGCTGGCCTCGCTGTGGGCCGAGGCCGGGCTGCCGGACGGCGTGTTCAACGTCGTGCAGGGGGACAAGGCGGCGGTCGACGCCATCCTCGCCCACCCCGGCATCGCCGCGGTCAGCTTCGTCGGGTCCACGCCGATCGCTCGGTACGTGTACGAGAACGGCACCAAGGCGGGCAAGCGCGTGCAGGCCCTCGGCGGCGCCAAGAACCACATGGTCGTCCTGCCCGACGCCGACCTTGACCTGGCGGCCGACGCGGCGGTGTCCGCCGGGTTCGGCTCGGCGGGGGAGCGCTGCATGGCCATCTCCGCGGTGGTCGCCGTCGACCCGATCGGGGACGAGCTGGTCAGCCGGATCTCCGAGCGGATCCGGGGACTGCGGGTGGGGCCTGGCTCCGACGACCGGTCCGAGATGGGTCCGCTTGTCACCGGGCCGCACCGGGACCGGGTCGCGTCCTACCTGGACAGCGGCGTGCGTGAGGGCGCCACGCTCGCCGTCGACGGCCGGCTCCACCCGGTGCTCGGCGGAAACGCGGAGGGTTTCTGGCTCGGCCCAAGCGTGCTGGACCACGTCACCCCGCGGATGAGCTGCTACACCGACGAGATCTTCGGCCCCGTGCTCAGCGTGCTGCGCGAGCCGTCCTACGAGGCCGCGGTCGAACTGGTCAACGGCAGCAGGTACGGCAACGGCACGGCCATCTTCACCAACGACGGGGGAGCGGCCCGCCGGTTCGTGTCCGAGGCGGAGATCGGGATGGTCGGCGTGAACGTGCCGATCCCGGTGCCGATGGCGTACTACTCGTTCGGCGGCTGGAAGGCGTCGCTGTTCGGCGACACGCACGTGCACGGCACCGAGGGCGTGCACTTCTACACCCGCGGCAAGGTGGTCACGTCCCGCTGGCTCGACCCGAGCCACGGCGGCGTCAACCTCGGCTTCCCGGTCAACACCTAAACGCCAATCCCCGGGGGCCACGCAAAGACCTCCGGGGACCTACCCCGTGAACGTCGCCCGCACCCCGTGGGCGGCGGCCTGCTCGCGCCGGTACTCGCCCGGAGCCCGCCCGAACGCCCGCCGGAACGCCTTGGATAGCGACGACTCGTTCTCATAACCGACCATGTGCGCGATCTGCCGAACGGTCTTGTCCGTTGCCGACAGGTAACCCGCCGCGTGGCCCAGCCGGACCCGGGCCAGGTAGCTCATCGGCGGCTCGCCGACCAGATCGCGGAACCGCGCGGCAAACGCCGTGCGTGACATGTCCACCTTGCGGGCGAGGTCGGCGACCGTCCACGGCGTTCCGGGCTGCGACCGCAGCAGCAGCAAGGCGGCGCCCACGCAAGGGTCCCCGGAAGCCGCGGGCGGCACCGTGGCGGTCATCAGGTCCAGGCCGGACAGGTACCGGCGGACGATCTCGGTCAGGAAGACGTCGGCCAGCTTGGCCAGGACCGCGCTGGCCCCCGGCGCGTCGCGGGAGACCTCGTCGCGCAGCAGGCCGAACGCCGGTTCCAGCCACCGGCTGATCCCGCTGCTCGCGGTGTCGAGGACGAGGATCGACGGCAGCAGGCTCAGCAGGTTCTCCGGCAGCCCCGGGGCGAGCGCGAACCCGCCGCACAGCAACGAGGTCCGCGGCCCGTCACCGCCATACATCAGGCGCTCGCCCCCCTCGGGCCCGGCCTGCTCGGCCAGAATGCGGTCCAGCGGCGGGGCCGGGGAGTCGCGGTGGTCCTGCATCAGGTGCGCCGAGCCGTGGGGCAGCAGCACGAGTTCCCCGGCTGACAGTTCGGCAGGCGTCACGCCGGGCTCCTCGAGCGTCAGCATCGCTCGCCCGGCCAGCACCAGGTGGAACTTCGCCGTCGCAGAACCGTCCACCCAGAACCCCCACGGGGCGCCGAGGTCAGACAGGCAGAACACGGCGCTGCGGACGTTGATCCGCTCGAGCAGCACGCTGAGGTCGTCGTCTCGCGGCCCGGCCAGCAGTTCCAACCCGGCACCCCCCTGCGGACGCGAGACCGTGGCGTCGGCACGACCGTACCGCGCGCCCGGACGCTCGGACAAGACATCGGTCCTGCCAGACATAGACGCTCCGTGACCGGGCCGGCCACGCTCGGACAAGATCCGTATGAACTTTCCAGCCGAAGGAGATCTGTCATGCCGAGTTTCCTGGTCACCTACCACGGGGGTGGCATGCCGGCCGACGAGGAGGGCCGCCAGCAGGCCATGGCGGCCTTCGGCGCCTGGGTCGGCAAGGCGGGCGATGCCCTGACCGACCCAGGCGCCCCGCTCGGTCCGTCGATGACCGTGTCCTCCGACGGCGTGCGCGAAGGCGACGCGGAAGGCCGCGTCGGCGGCTACTCGGTGATCCGCGCGGACGACATGGACGCGGCGGTGGACCTGGTCCGCGACCACCCGTTCGTCTCCCGCGGCGGCTCACTGCAGGTCACCGAGGCGGTCGCGCCGTAGTTCCGGCGGCCCCGCGGCGTCCAGGCCCGCTCGCCGAGCAGCGCCAGCCCGGCGGGCAGCAGGACGCCGCGGACCACGGTGGCGTCGATGAGCACCGCGGCCGCCATGGCCACGCCGAACACCTTGAACTCGAACAGGGACAGCGTGGCGAAGATCGAGAACACCGCGACCATGATCACCGCCGCGCTGGTCACCACGCCGGCGCTGCGCGCGATGCCGCCGGTGATCGCGTCCCTGGCCGGCGCGCCGCCCAGCCACAGCTCCCTGATCCGGCTCAGGATGAACACGTGGTAGTCCATGCTCAGCCCGAACAGCAGGACGAACATGAACAGCGGCAGCCACGGCGTGATCCCGCCGTAGGCCGTAAAGCCGAGGGTCCTTTCCAGGTGGCCGTCCTGGAAGATCAAGACCATCAGGCCGTAGGCGGCGCCGACCGACAGCAGGTTCAGGCCGATGGACAGCGCGGGTATATATACCGAACGGAACGTTGTGCCCAGCAACAAGAACGCGAGGCCGAGGACGAAGGCGAACACCCACGGGACGGTCTTAGCCAGCTGGGCGTCGAAATCGTGGTTCCCCGCGGTGAGCCCGGCCACCGCGTAGCTGATCCCCGGCACGTGGCCCAGCGTCGCGGGCAGCGCCTGATCGCGGAGCGTGGCGAGCGCCTGGTTGGACGTGGCGTCCGTCCCGTCGCCCGCCAGCGGCACCGACACGATGAGCACCTGGTCGTGCCCGAACATGGCGGTGGTGATCGGCTCGCGGATCGCCCCGTGCGTGGCCGCCGCCTCCGAGTTCAGCGCGGCGATGGCCCGGCTGACCTGCGGGCCGCCGAGATCGGAGCCGGTCACGACCACCTCGGCGGGCTCGGGGCCGCCGGGGAAGGCGTCGGAGATGGCGATCAGCGAGCGCACCACGGGCGCGTTGGATTCCAGGTCGTGGATGCCGGGGTCCTCCAGGTGCAGGGACAGCACCGGGACGGCCAGCGCGATCAGCACGGCCGCGGCCACGCCGCCCCAGGCCAGCGGCCGCCGCACCACCGCGCGGGCCAGCAGGCCCCAGAACCGCGACTCGTGCGCGGCGGTGCGCCGCCGGCCGAGGAACGGGATCCGGCCCCAGTCCGTCCACTTGCCGAGCATGGACAAGATCCCGGGCAGGAACGTCAGCGAGCCGAGCACGGCCACGCCGACCACCATGATCGTGCCGACGGCGATGCCCGAGAACACGTCGATGCCGGTCAGGAACAGCCCAGCCAGGGCGACCATGACCGTCAGCCCGGACACCACGATGGCCCGGCCCGAGGAGCCCGCCGCGATGCGCAGCGCCTCGTGGGTGTCGTGTCCCGCCGCGCGCTCCTCGCGCGTGCGGCGCAGGTAGAACAGGGAGTAGTCGATGCCGACCGCCATCCCGACCAGCAGCACGACCGCGGAGGTGGTGCTGTCGATCGGCAGCCAGCGGCTGGGGATCGCCAGCAGGGAGATCGCCGAGATCACCGCGGTCCCGGCCAGCAGCAGCGGGATGCCCGCCGCGACCAGCGAGCCGAACACGATCAGCAGCAGGACCAGCGAGATCGGCACCGAGGTGATCTCGGCCTTGTGGAAGTCCTGATCGGTGACGCTGCCGGTCGCCCGGTCCAGGGTGGCGCCGCCCGCCTCCTCGATGGTCAGGCCGGGATGGCGGGCCGCCAGCGCCGCGACCGCGTTGGCCGCCGGGACGACCGCCTGGTCGTCGCCCGCCGGGCTGCCGGCCACGTTGAACGTGACCAGCGCCGACCGGCCGCTGACCAGGCCCCTGGTGGTGAGCGGCGACTCGATGTCGGCCGCGGACCTCGGCAGCGCCTGCAGGGCGCTGACCACCTGCCGGACCGCCGCCCGGATCTGCGGGTCCCTGGCGTAGGTCTGGCCCGCGGAGCGCCCCTGGATCAGGACGCTCTCGCCGTCGGGCTGCTGGACGACGGGCAGCGCGAGCACGCGCTCGGCCTTACCGGCCTGTCCCGGGTCGTAGCTGTTGAGATTGTCGGTGCCGAGCCGCTGGCCGATCAGCACGGCCGCGACGACTAGCACGAGCCAGCCGAATACGGCCGTCTTGCGGTGCTTGGCGGACCAGCCTGCGACTCGTTCCACGATAGGTGCCCCGTGTTTTTTGCTCATGGCGTCCAGCCTCCAGGCCTGGCCCCAGGCCGAGCTATGGTGCGACCTGCCCGACCTGTGGTGGGGTTAGCCTCACCGTGATCCGGGGGGTGCGGCTGATGGCCACCCGGAGGCCCATGCCATAGCGTCGGAGGCATGTTCCTGCTCCGCGACCTGGTGTCCGCCCGCACCTGGCTCGCCATGACCCAGCACCTGGCCGGCCTGTTCGTCGGGTTCGTGGCCATCTTCGTGTTCACGTTCGGGCTTGGGTTCGGGTTCAGCTTCGTCTTCCTGGGTCTGATCGGCATCCCGCTGCTTGGCATCACCCTTCGCCTGGCCAGCTGGTTCGCCCGGGCCGAGCGGGCCAGGTTCGCCTTCCTGCTCGGCGTGGCGATCCCGGTCTGGCCCGAACAGGGCCGGGCCGGCTACCGGTGGGGCATCATCCCGCGGTGGCGGATGTTCCGCGAGAAAGCGACCTGGGCCGAGGTCGGCTACGGGCTGCTGCGGCTGCCCGTCAGCGCGGTCGCGCTGACGCTAAGCGTCGGGGTCTGGGCGGCGGGCCTGGTCGCGTTGACCCTGCCGGCCTACAGCTCCGCCCTACCCGGCGGCGGCCCGGACTTCGGCGGCGGCCCGCATAGCGGCGTGCAAAGCGGCGCGGCGTTCCTGGCGGGATCCGCGATCCTGGGCGCCGCGCTCCTGCTGGCCGCGCCGCAGGTGACCCGCGGCCTCGCGCTGGCCGACGCCGCCATCTCCCGCCGCCTGCTCGGCCCGCGCGGCGACCTGGCCGCCCGGGTGATGGAGCTTGAGATCAGCCGCGAGCGAGTGGTCGACGCGGCCGAGGCGGAGCGACGGCGGATCGAGCGCGACCTGCACGACGGCGCGCAGCAGCGGCTGGTCGCGCTGGCCATGGAACTCGGCCGGGCCAAGGCGAAGTTCGCCGACGACCCGGACGCGGCCAGGGAACTCGTGGATCAGGCGCACGCGCAGGCCAAGGAGGCCCTCACCGAGCTGCGCAACCTCGTACGGGGGGTGCACCCGCCGGTGCTGACCGACCGCGGCCTCGACGCGGCGCTGTCCGGGCTGGTCGCACTCTGCCCGGTGCCGGTTGACATGCACGTCGACGTCCCGGTGCGCCCGAAAGCGGCCGTGGAGGCGGTGGCTTACTTCGTCGTCGCGGAGGCGCTGACCAACGTGGCCAAGCACTCCCGCGCCAGCCACGCCAAGGTCGTGGTCGAGGGCCACGGCTTCCCCGGCACGCTGACCGTCATGGTCAGCGACGACGGGATCGGCGGCGCCGACCCGCACAGCCCGGGGCTCTCCGGGCTGGCCGACCGGGTGTCCGGCGTAGACGGCCGGTTCTCGGTGGAGTCCCCGGTCGGCGGTCCCACGATCATCGCGGCGGTACTGCCATGCGCGTAGTGATCGCCGAGGATTCCGTCCTGCTGCGCGAAGGCCTGACCAGGCTGCTCACCGAGGCCGGCCACGAGGTCGCGGCGGCCGAAGGCGACGCGGAGAAGTTCCTGCGCGCGGTGGCAGCGAACGGCGCCGACGCGGTGGTCGTGGACGTCCGGATGCCGCCAACCTTCACCGACGAGGGCCTGCGGGCCGCCCTGGTGGTCAGGGACCGCTGGCCGGAAATTGGCGTGCTCGTACTGTCGCAGTGGGTTGAGGAGCGGTACGCCACCGAGCTGATCTCCGGCCGCCCGCACGGGGTCGGCTACCTGCTGAAGGACCGGGTCGCGGACGTCGCGGAGTTCCTCGACGCGCTGCGCCGGGTGGCTGAGGGCGGCAGCGCGCTCGATCCCGAAGTCGTCGCGCAGCTGCTCGCCCGCAGCCGCCACCCGCTCGGCGAGCTCACCCCGCGCGAACGCGAGGTGCTCGCCCTGATGGCCGAAGGCCGCTCCAACGCCGCCATCGCCGACGCCCTCGTGGTCGGCGGCGGGGCGGTGGAAAAGCACATCAACAACATCTTCACCAAGCTCGGGCTGGCGCCCGGTGACCGCGACCACCGTCGCGTGCTCGCCGTGCTGCGCTACCTCGGGACCGGTTGAACGGGGTATCACCATGACGCTCACGCCCGCCGCAGGCGCCCCCCGCGCCGCAGGCGCCCCCCGCGCCTCAGGCAATTTGCGGATGACGCCAGGCCGCTGGGTCGCGGTCGCCCTGGCGGTGCCGGTCGCCATCGCCCTCATCGGCTGGACCGGCTTCACCCTCGTGACCACGATCGCCCAGGGAAGCTACCCGTTCAGCTACCCGGTCCAGGTGCGCGACGGCCAGGTCGCGGTGAACGTCAACGAGGGCAACATCACGCTGCGGGAGGCCTCAGGTGGCCCGGCCCGACTGACGGGGACCGTTCGGTACGGCCTTGTCCGCCCGGGCATCACCGAGAGCACCACGGCCGCCGGAATCAGCGTGGGCATCAACTGTGACGGCATAGCCAGTGACTGCGGGATGGACGCCACCCTCGCGGTTCCGGCCCGGACCGGCGTATCGCTCGCGAGCTACGGCGGCGACGTCGCGATCTCCGACTGGGCCGGACATGTGGCCTTGTACACCGGCGGTGGCAACATCAACGCCGGCAACCTCGCCGGCACCGTACAGATCGTCACCTCCGGCGGTGACGTGACCGCCACCGCGCTGACCGGCACCGTGCAGATCTCCACCCAGGACGGCAACGTCAACGCCGACGACCTGGCCGGGACCGTGCGGCTGGACACCGGCGGCGGCGACCTGACCACCGACGGGCTGTCCGGCACCGTGCAGATCTCCACCCAGGACGGCAACGTCAACGCCAACTCGGTGTCCGCGTCGCAGCTCACCATCGACTCCGGCGGTGGCGACGTCAACCTGGTGTTTACCCAGCCGCCGACCAACCTGCAGATCACCTCGGACGACGGCAACATCAACCTGGTCCTCCCGCCCGGGGCCAAGTACGACATCGCCACCCCCAACACCGACTCCGGCAACGTGAACTACCCGCCCTCGCTGTTCAGCTCGTCGTCCCCGGACAAGATCACCCTCAACAGCGGCGGCGGCGACATCAGCATCAGCCAGGGCTAGCCAGGCTCAGCGAGTTGATCAGGGTGGCGACGGCCAAGGTTGCTTGGCACCGTGACGTAGAAAACCGCGGGCACCTGGCTGCCCGGTCCGCGACCACCGCCGCTCCGGCCTCGCTCGTCCAGGCCAGGCCCTCGCTGGCGGCGTCCGGGTAGGTCATCAGGAACGTGACCAGCCACGCCGGGTGCCCGCTGGCCTGCCTCGCGAGCACACCGAGCACACCGAGCGCAGCCGACTGCGGCTTGGCCGTCGGGGCGACCGGGGCGATGTACGCGATCATCACGGCGATGACCACCATCGCCAGCGCGGTCGCGCCGGCCAGTCGCCCCGTCATCACCCGCCTCCGGCGGGCGCCGGAGTTCCTCCGGGCTCCGCCGCAGTATCCCCATGCCGCCAGGGTAAATGGAGCGGTTGCGGCGAACAGGGCCCGCTGCCGGCGGGCAGGCCTACGCGACGGCGGGCACCGGCACGGCTTCCTCCGCCCGCACGTCTGAACGGCCGAGCACCAGATGCGCCACGAAGCCGATGGCCAGCGCCACCAGCACGCCAAGGTTGGCGTAGGCCCACGCGCCGGCCTTCCCGCCGAGGCCGAACGCGCTGAGCAGGTAACCTTGCCAGGTCAGCCAGCTTGCCGCCGTATTGGTCACCAGGCCCCAGCCGACCACGGTGGCCACCACGACCGCCAGGACCGGACCCCACCGGACGTCGCCGTAGCGGCCTGACGTGGTGTAGAGCTCCGGCTCGGCGTAGTCGCGCCGGCGCAGCGCGATGTCGGCCAGCATGACGCCGCACCAGGCCGCGATCGGCACGCCGAGGGTGATCAGGAAGCCTTCGAACTGGCCGATGAAGTTGGTCGTGAAGAACACCACGTAGATCGTGCCCGCGGTCATCACCGTGCCGTCGATCAGCGCGGCCTGGTACCGGGGCAGCCGAACGCCCAGGGTGAGCAGGGCCAGCCCGGAGGAGTAGATGTCGAGGACCGAGCCGCCGATCAGCCCGAGCACGGCCACGATGGCGAACGGCACCAGGAACCAGGTCGGCAGCAGGGTGGTCAGCGCGCCGATGGGGTCGGCGCCGATCGCCGAGCTCAGCGAGGAGGACGACCCGGCCAGCAGCAGGCCGAACAGCAGCAGGAAGATCGGCGCGATCGACGAGGCGAAGGTGGTCCAGCCGATCACGCCCGCGCCGGAGGCGCGGCGCGGCAGGTAGCGCGAGTAGTCGGCGGCGCAGTTCACCCAGCCGAGCCCGAAGCCGGTCATGGTGAACACCAGCGCCCCGATCAGGTCCTGCGCGGTACCGCTGTGGACCGCGGACACCGCGTGCCAGTGGATCTTGTCCGCCACCAGCGCGATGAATACCACCGTGAACACCCCGGTCACGATGGTGATCCAGGCCTGCAGCCGCATGATCAGATCGAAGCCCATCACGCCGCCGAAGATGGTCAGCGCGACGACCAGGATCAGCGCGATCACCTTCGTGCCGTCGCCGCCGCCCACGCCCACGCGGTGGAACACGGTGGCCGTGGCCAGCGTGGCCAAGATGACGAGCACCGTCTCCCAGCCCACGGTCAGCAGCCAGGAGATCACCGTGGGCAGCTTGTTGCCGTTGACCCCGAACGGGGCCCGGCTCAGCACCATCGTCGGCGCCGAACCCCGCTTGCCCGCGACCGCGATGAACCCGCACGCCAGGAACGACAGCACGATCCCGACCACGCCCACGATCAGCGCTTGGGCGAACGAGATGCCGAAGCTCAGCTCGAAGGCGCCGTAGGACAGGCCGAGCACGGAGATGTTCGCGGCGAACCACGGCCAGAACAAATCCCGCGGGTGGCCCTTGCGCTCGTTCTCTGAGATGACGTTGATTCCGTTCATCTCGACCTGAAGCGGCCGCACTTCGGCGGCGCCGGTAGCGTCACTCATGGCGAGGCTCCCTTACTGGTCTTACTGGTCCATGATTGCCTTGCGCTGCGCCCCGTCGACGGGGATGTGAGCGCCGTTGATGAAGCTCGCCAGCGGCGAGGCGAGGAATGTCACCAGCGCCGCGACCTCCTCCGGCTCGCAGATCCGGCCGAAGGGTATGGACTGCTGCGCCAGCTCGTGCGCGCGGTCCTGGGTGACGCCCTTGTCGCGGGCGAAGGCACGCTCCAGCGTGTCCCACCGGTCGGTGTTGACCGGGCCGGGGTTGACCGTGTTGATGCGCACCCCGTACCGGCCGTACTGCTCGGCGACGGAGGAGGCGAAGTTGATGTCCGCGGCGTTCGCCACCCCGGCCGTCATCTCCCAGTAACTGGGCTTGAGGCCGTCGTTCCCGACGACCAGGACGATCGCGCCCTCGCCGCGCCGGCGCATGTGGGGGATAACCGCGCGCACGGAGCGGACGTAGCCCATGAACTTCAGGTTCAGGCTCGACATCCACTGCTCTTCGGTCAGGTCCTCGAGCAGGCCTCCCGGCGAGCTGCCCGCGCAGGTGACCAGGATGTCGATGGCGCCGAAGCGCTCCAGGGTGGCATCGACGCACCGCTGCACGTCGGCGGTCACGCTCATGTCCCCGGCGAGCGGCAGCACCGCCCGGCCCGTCTCGGCGGCGATCTTCTCCGCGGCGGCTTCCAGCGGTTCGGCGTTCCTGGCCGTGATGACGACGTCGGCGCCCTCGCGGGCCAGGTGCTCGGCCACGCAGCGCCCGATGCCCTTGCTGGCGCCGGTGACGAAGGCCACCTTCCCGTCTAGCCGCAGGTCCACGGGATCCCTCCCAACCGAACGTGTGGCAGGATGGTATACCAAATATCATCGCGGCGGAAGGTGCGGACCGGCGCGGTCAAGGGTGGTCAGGGGACGGGCGCTGCCGAGGGAACGGGCGCTGCCAAGGGAACGGGCGCTGCCGAGGGGACGGGGACGGTCAGGGAACGGGGCACACGAGCGTGACGGCGGACGTGTGCCGCGCGCTGATGGTGACGGTCAGCGGCGCCGAGCACGTCAGTTCCCGCTCCGGGCTGCTCGTGCTGCCCGCCCGGGCCGTCGATACCTGCGCTATGTTCGGCGAGCGGCCGGAGACCTGGTACCGGCCGGGCGGCAAGGACGCGGAGAACCGGCCCGAGCCCCCCACCTGGATCGTGACCACGTCGTGCCCGCTGGCGGTAACGGTCACCGTGCCCGGGATGGGCCGTTCCCCTGGCTGCTGCCCGCCCGGACCCAGCGGGCCGCCCTCGATGACGAACCTGCCGGTCAGGTGGCCAGCCGCCGAGGCGGACTGGCCGGCGCCGCTGGCGTTGCTCGCGCCGCTGGCGTTACTGGCCGCCGTGCACCCGGCTAGCGCCAAGGCGGTTAGCGCCAAGGCGACCAGCAGGCAAGCGCCGGTACGCAGAACGCTCATGGTCCCTCACCCCGAAGTCCGGATGCTGAACCTTTGGACGCACTCGCCCGTTATCCGGTTGCACCGGGGATGGCCAGGACCTACGTCGATCCGCGATCCACGTTGCGGGGCACCCTGAATTGCGGGAGCGTTGTCGTAGCTGCCGACCGATCCGGAGAAGTGATGGCGCCGAAACCCCTGGAGCCTGGCGATCCCCGCAGGCTGGGCCGCTTCGAGCTGCTCGGAAGGGTCGGCGAGGGCGGCCAGGGCGTCGTCTACCTCGGCCGCGGCACCGGGCCCGGGGAAGAGCGGGTCGCCGTCAAGGTGCTGCGGTCGAGCGTCGACCCCATGGTCCTCGAGCGGCTGGGCCGTGAGCTCGACGCGGTTCACCAGGTTCAGCCCTTCGTCACCGCCGGCGTGATCGAGGCGTCGGCCGAGGGCGACCTCCGCTACATCGTCAGCGAATACATCGACGGTCCGTCGCTCGCCGAGCGCGTCCTGGCCAACGGCCCGCTGCGGGAGGGCGAGCTCCAGCGCCTGGCGGTCGGGACGGCCACCGCGCTGACCGCGATACACGGCGCGGGGGTGGTGCACCGCGACTTCAAGCCGGCCAACGTGCTGCTCGGGCCCGACGGCCCGCGCGTCGTCGACTTCGGCATCGCCCGCCTCACCGACTCCTCGACGATGACCAGCGGGGTCATCGGGACCCCTTCCTACATGGCCCCGGAGCAGCTCGCCGGAGAGCGGCCGACCAGCGCCGTCGACGTCTGGGCGTGGGGCGTGACGATGGTCTTCGCCGCCGCTGGCCGGTCGGCGTTCGGTGCCGACACGGTGCCCGCCGTTATGCATCGCATCATGTACTCCGACCCGGACATCACCGGCGTGCCCGCTTCGCTGCTCCCGGCGGTCAGGGCCTGCCTGGAGAAGGACCCGCAGCGGCGGCCGAGTGCTCGCGACCTCATGCTCCGCCTCGTCGACCCGTCCATGCCGCTGCCGACCGCCGGCGCCCAGCTGCCCGCCCGCGCCGCCGAGGGCGCGCCGACCGCCGCGTACCACCCCGGACCGCCGTACATCGCGCCCCTGCCCTCCGACCAGATCCACACGGACCCACTGCGCTATCCCGCGGGCCCGGCTTATCCCGTCGGCCCGGCCTATCCCGCGGGCCCGGCTTATCCCGTCGGCCCGGCTTATCCCGCCGGCCCGGTCCCCGGTACACCCGCGTCCGCGTTCCTCCAGGACGGGCCGCCTACCCCGGTCGGGCCTCCGGCCAGGGCCGTGCGGTCCAGGCGGGGCCTTGTCGTGGCCGCTTCCGCCGGCGCGGTCGTGGCCGCCGCCATCGTCGCCGGCGTCCTGCTGCTGGCCAGGGAACCGTCGACCAGTAAGGCCGCCGGTACCGTCACCAGCACGACGAGCAGTTCGGCGCCCGCCAGCGTCCCGCCGACCACCGCTCCGGCGTCGACCATCGCCCCGGCGACCGGCGCCACGATCCCGGCCGCGTTCGCGGGCACCTGGACCGGCACGGCAATGCTGTCCGCCATCGGCGTGCAGGGCATCGGGATAGCGAACCCCATCACGTTCACGTTCGTCGCGGGCGCGACGACCATCGCGGAGACCGATCAGACCTGCGCCAACACGCTCACGCTGATCGGGACGACGGCCACGGTGCTCACCTTCAACGAGCCGCAGAACACCCAGTGCGTGGCCGGGACCGTCACGTTCACGCGGCACGGCGCGGACCTGGCCTACCGGTGGACCGACAACATCGAGCAGAACACCGCGGTGCTGCACAAGACATGACCGGCCGGGTGCCAGGTAGGGTCCGGCCATGCTGGTCTGGATCAACGGCCCGTTCGGTGTCGGAAAGACCGCGATCGCCTTTGAGCTGAACCGCCGGCTGCCCGGCAGCGCCGTCTGCGACCCCGAGCACGTCGGCTACGGCATGCGCCGCATGCTGCCTGCGCCGCTGCACGGCAACTTCCAGGACCTTCCCGCCTGGCGGCACACCACAAGACCGTGGCGCAGGTGGCGGACATCATCGCCGGTTCGGCGGGGCTGGCGATCGCGCCGTCCGCCGATGGCCCGCTCCGGTCCTGGCTGCACCGTTATTCCACCACGGTGCGTCATATCCGCCGGTGATAACCCTCAGGCGTCCCAGAGGGCGCCGAGCGAGGCATCCACCGTGACGCCCAGGGGACCGGCCACGGGCAGGGCCGGTACCGGCCGGGCTGCGGTGACACTGCCGCAGGCGGCCAGGGCCTGCGGGTGGAGGAAGCGGGTGACCTGGCCGAGGCCGTGGCGGTCGTCGCGACCGCGCCGGTGGTAGTGCAGCCGCAGCGGCACGTACATGTACAGGTGATCGCGCGCCCGGGTCAGCGCCACGTAGAACAGGCGGTGTTCCTCGGCCAGCCCGCCCGGGTCGCCGAGGGCCATGTCGCTGGGCAGCGCGCCGTCTACCAGGTGGGGGACGTGCACGATCGGCCACTCCAGGCCCTTCGCGGCGTGAATGGTTGAGATGGTCAGGTAGTCCTCGTCCAGCCGGGGCGGCCCGGCCAGGTCGGAGGCGGAGACCGGCGGATCCAGGGTCAGCTCGGCGAGTGCGTCGTGCAGCGACGGGTGGGCGGCGGCCGCGTCGGCGAGTCGGCGCAGGTCGGCCAGGCGGGCCGCGGAGTCGGCGTAACGGGCGCGGATCAGCGGGTCAAGCAGCGCCAGGATCCCTATAGCCTGGGCGGCGGCGGGCTGACCCGCGGCCGCGGCGAGCCGGCCTAGCGTGGCGGCCAGCGCCTCCCGGGACTTAGCGGGGACAACCTCGAGCACCGCCGCGTCCTGCGGCCCGAACCCGCCGGGCAGGTCCTCGCCGGAAACCAGGCTGTCGAGCACACGGCGCGCGTGGACCGGGCCGATCCCCTCGTGCAGGCGCAGGAGCCGGAACCAGGCCAGCTCGTCGGCGGGGTTGGCCAGGATCCGCGCCGCGGCGAGGAAGTCCCGCACGTGGGCGGTATCGGTGAACCGGAGCCCGCCGTACTTCACGAACGGGATGTGCCGGGCGCTGAGCTCGATCTCCAGGATGTCGCTGTGGTGCGACGCGCGGACGAGCACGGCCTGGTCCCGCAGCGGCGTGCCGTCTTCGTAGGCGTCGAGCACCCGGGCGCAGATCTCCACCGCCTGGGTGGACTCGTCGTGACAGCGGACCAGCAGCGGCGGCCGCCCCGGCCCGCGGTCGCCGGTGAGCACCAGGTGAAGGCCCGGCTCGGACGGGCGGATGAGGTTGGCCAGGTCCAGCACCCCCTGCCGGGACCGGTAGTTGCGGTCAAGTCGGACGATGTCCAGGCCGGGGTAGTCGGCGGCAAGCTGCCGCAGGTGCGCCGGGTCGGCGCCGCGGAACCCGTAAATGGCCTGCGCGTCGTCGCCGACGCAGGTCAACTGCTGCCCGTCCGGCCGCAGCAGCCGCACGATGCTGGCCTGTACCGCGTTGACGTCCTGGTACTCATCGACCAGGATCGCATCGAACATGCCGCGCAGCACCGGCCCGGCCGTGCGGTCGGCCAGCGCCGCCTGCCAGAGCAGCAGCAGGTCATCGAAGTCCACCAGGTGGCGGGCGCGCTTACGCGCGGTATAGGCGCGGAACAGGCCGGCCAGCTCGCTGGTGAACGCGACGCACCAGGGGAAGCTGGCCGTGACCACCTCACTGACCGGGCGCCCGGTGCTCACGCACCGGGTGTAGATGTCCGCGCACGTGGCCGCCCGGGGCGCCCGCTGCCCGGTATCGGCCAGGCCGTGGTCCGGGCGCAGCACGTCGAGCAGGTCGGTCATATCGGCCGGGTCCAGGATGGTGAACTGCGGCGGCAGCGAGAACGATTCCGCGTGCTGACGCACGATCTTGTGCGCGATGGCGTGGAATGTCCCGCCGCAGATCCGCGAGCCGTCCCCGGAGCCGGATCCGGAGGCGGCCGCGGCCCGGGCGAGCATGTCACCGGCGGCGCGGCGGGTGAAGGTCAGCAACAGGATCCGGCTGGCGGGGATGCCCTGGCAGGAGCGCAGCCACGCGGCCCGCGCCACCAGCGTCCGCGTCTTGCCGGTGCCCGCCCCGGCCAGCACGAGCAGCGGCCCGCCCTGATGCGTCGCCGCCCGCCGCTGCTGTTCGTTCAGCCCGCCCAGAATGTCGCCGTCATCGAACATGCATATGAACATAACCAGGCGCGTCGGCCGAAGCCCGCACGCCGCGCCGGACGCCCTGCGACCGTACATTTATGCCGAACGGATCGTGGTGCACGCCTCAAGCCGGCCGGAGAGGAAGTGGGTGGTGTCCGCAACCGACGTCACGTTCGAGTTGCTCGACGGGACGCAGGCCGCGGCGCACGCGGACGACCTGCAAGCCCTGCACGCCGAGGCCTGCGCCGATGACGGCGATAACGCCGTGCCGTTCGCGGACCGGTTCCGGGTCCAGCGCCGGCAGCCGGGCTTTGCCCTGGCCGTGGCCCGCCACGGCGGCTACCTGGTCGGGTACGCATTCGGGATGCCGCTGCGCCCGTCGACCTCCTGGTGGCGGTACCTGACCACCCCGCTGCCCGAGGCGATCACTGCCGAGCATCCCGGCCGCACCTTCGCGCTGGCCGAACTGCTGGTCCGCGCGTCATGGCGCAGGCAGGGCATCGGCCAGGCGCTGCACGACCTGATCCTGGCGAACCGCCCCGAGGAACGTGCCACGCTGACCGTGCCGCCCGCGGCCACCCCGGCCCAGCACGCCTTCCGCAACTGGGGCTGGCGCAAACTGGGCCGGACGCGCGGCGAGCGCGGGGGAGAGCCCGTATCCGACGTGCTGGTCACCACGCTCCCGCTCAGCGCGGGGCGTACGTTACCTCGGTGAACGGCCACGAGGCCCGCAGCCACTGCGAAACGGCGTCGTGCAGGGGAGCGTCCAGCTCAGCCCGGTCGGCGCTGACCCAGGACCGGACGCGCGCTCCGGCTCCGGACTTGCTGGGGTAGATGTAGACGCAGCCGACGACTTCGCCGCTGTCGCTGGCCAGGACCGTATACGTGAAGCCCTTCCGGTTTTTGAAGTCCGACGAGTGTTCTTCCAGGTCTTTCAGGTTGTCGTCGATGGTCATCTCGGGCCTGGGCCACGACCAGTCCTGCAGGCCCGGGGTAGCCCTGATGTGGTCGATGCTCGACATCCAGGCCTGGTAGTCGCTCTCGTTGTGCTCAGGGCCCAGCGGCTCCAGCCGGAACGCGTCGGTGATCAGTTCGCGCGGAACCACGAAATCGTCAGGTACGAAGCGGACGTCATCGCTCATCTGACCCACCCTAGCGCTAGGGCGCTTGGCGCCCGGTGTGGCGAACGCCGTGTTCCCTGCCGCGATCACGCCACCCGCGCTGGCCGCGACCATCACGGAGGGCACGGCGGTGACGAAGATGCCGGCCGCCGCCCCGGTGAGCAGCGGGCGGCGGCCATTGCTCTGCGCCTGCTCCACCGGCTGCTCGCGGGGTAACCACGCCGGACCTCGCCTGCCTCGCGTGTCATGATCGGGGGAAGCGAAGGGGGACACGTGAAGTACGAGATCGTCGCCGAGGCCTACCGCGACCTGGAGCAGGTCAGCAGCCGGCTGGCGCTCATCGACCGGCTCGCCGCCCTGGTCACGCAGACCCCGGCCGAGCTGCTGCCCGTGGTCTGCTACCTGTGCCAGGGCCTCATCGCGCCGGAGTTCGCCGGGGTGGACCTCGGCCTGGCCGAGAAGATGGCCGTCCGCGCGGTCGCCGCCGCCACCGGCGTCGACGCCGCGGAGGTCGCCTCCCGGGTACGGGAGACCGGTGACCTCGGCCAGGCGACCGAGCAACTGCTGGCCGCCACCGCGGCCGACCGTCCGGGGGATCTGACGGTCGTCACGGTGGTGAACACCCTGCGTCAGATCGCCAACGCGGAGGGGACCGGCTCGCAGGGCGTCAAGCTGGACCTGCTGAGCGGGCTGCTCACCCGGGCCACCCCGCTGGAGGCCCGGTACCTGGTCCGCCAGGTCACCGGGAACCTCCGGCTCGGCATCGGCACGCCGACCATCCTGGACGCGCTCGCGCACGTCTACGCCGGAGGGCGGGCCGCCCGCCCGGTGCTGGAGCGCGCCTACAACGTCTGCTGCGACCTCGGCCTGGTCGCCTCGGCCCTGACCAGCGGCGGGCTGGCCGCGGTCGAGCAGATCCGGGTCAGCCCAGGTCACCCGGTGCGGGTCATGCTGGCCCAGCGGCTGGCCAGCGCCGCGGACATCCTGGCCAAGCTGGGCGGCGAATGCGCGGCCGAATACAAGTACGACGGCATGCGGCTCCAGGCGCACAAGACCGCGGACGGGAGGATCGAGCTGTGGACCCGGCGGCTTGAGGAGGTCAGCAGCCAGTTCCCCGACGTCGTCGAGGTCCTGGCCACCAGCCTGCGCCCGGCCGAGGCGATCATCGAGGGGGAGGTCGTCGCGTTCGACGCGGCCACCGACGAGCTGCATCCGTTCGCCGAGGTCATGTTCAGGCGGCGTAAGTACGGCATCGCCGAGGCGGTGCGGGACGTGCCGGTCGGGCTGTTCTGCTTCGAACTGCTCTACGCGGACGGCCAGGACCTGACCCAGCGGCCGTACCCGGAGCGGCGGGCCGCCCTGGCCGAGGCGATTACGACCGGGCCGCGGCTGCGCCTGACCACCGCCACCGAGGTGAAAGACCCGGCCGCGCTGGACGCGACGTTCGAGCAGGCGATCACCGACGGCTGCGAGGGGCTGATGTGCAAGTCGGTGAGCCCCGCCTCGGTGTACCAGGCCGGGAACCGCGGCTGGCTCTGGATCAAGCTCAAGCGGGACTACCGCACCGAGTTGTCCGACACCCTCGACCTGGTCGTGGTCGGCGCGTACGCCGGGCGCGGCCGGCGCGCCGGGGTCTTCGGCGCGGTGCTGCTGGCCGCCTACGACCCGGCCGCCGACGTCTTCCGCACCGTGTCCAAGTGCGGCGCCGGGTTCTCCGACGCCGACCTGGCCGCGCTGCCCGTCAAACTGGCGCCGTTCGCTCACCCGGAACGCCCGGCGCGGGTCGACGCGCGCCAGGACCCCGACTTCTGGTTCGAGCCCGGAGTCGTGCTCGAGATCCTGTCCGCCGAGCTGACCCTGTCGCCGCACTACTCGGCGGCCTGGGGGCTGATCAAGGAGGACGCCGGGCTGGCCATGCGGTTCCCGCGGTTCACCGGGCGCTGGCGCGACGACAAATCCGCCGAAGACGCCACGACCACCGGCGAACTGGTCGACCTGTACCGCACCGCGCGACGGCTGCCCGCGGGCAGCTGAGCGCCGGACCGCGCTCGCCGGGCGGTCCCGCTCCGCTCGCCGCTAGGCGCGCGGAGCCTCCTTGGTGACCCGGCCGAGTGGCGGGCGGATGGGCGGGATGGGCTTGGTCGCGTGCCGTCGCGGGCCCGACCACATGGCCGGCACGGCGTAGACGGCGGCGGCCACCGCGTAGGCGGCCCGCTCGTAGTTGACCCGCCAGCCGACGAAATCCGGCCAGGCATCGGACGGGTCGCGCTCGATCGGGAAATCCACCTCGCGCATCCGGGCCACCGCGTCAAGGAACTCCTCGTAGGTCAGGCTGATCCCGGCTTCCGGGTCGGCCTCTTCGGGGATGTCGAAGCCCATCGCCCGGGCGATCCGGTCGAAGCACAGCCACCCGCTGCGCAGGCACAGCCGCGCCGGGACCTCGGGCGCGGCCCTGGGGGACAGGCTCAGGAACAGCGCGGCCGAGTCCAGGACCGACAGCAGCGAGGTCACCCAGGACGACAGCGGCATCGGCGAGCGGAACCGGACCAGGATCAGGTAGGTGGTGTGGCTCTCGCCCACGTCGGCGGCCCAGCGTTCCCACTGGGCGTACAGGTCCGGCATCGTGTTCAGGGTCGACGTGCCAGAGCCCAGCGCGTAATGGGTGCGCGCCAGCAGCTCAGGACCCCAGGACGGGACACCGCCCCGCGCGTTCAGCAGCGCCACCTCGGTCTCCCTGCGGTTGAAGGCCGCGTACAGAGTCGGCAGGTAGGCGATCTGCAGCGTGACGATCACCAGTCCGGTCGCCGCGGCCAGGAACACGAGCACCGCGGGCACCGCCCCGGCCGGAACCGCGAACCCGAGGGTGAACATCGAGGACCCGGCGTCGGTGAACGCGGACGCGACGCCGCGGGCGGCGAAGGGCCAGAGCAGGAACGCGAACCCGACGAAGGCGACCACCAGCCACATGGCCAGCTGGGACAGCAAGATCGTCGCTGCCTGGGTGGCGAGGATGCGGTCGTGCCGCCTGTAGTCGGCTCTCTTCGCCATCAGGTGGCCGCGCTGGTAGATCCAGTCCACCGCTTTATCCACCCACCGCGTCAGCCGGCTACTGACCGGGCGCGACACGATCAGCGTCCCTGTGACGCTGGACCACACCACGAGCACGAGCAGGCCGCCGATCACCGCGGCTACCACGCGGCCCGCCAACGGCATCACCATGGGTTCTCCTCCGCCTGACCAGTATGCCGAACCTATTCCAGGCCGGGTTGAGCGCGCTGGCGTGGCCCCGGTGTAGCCTGCCAGCCATGGTCTCAGCCTGGCCCGCGGTTTCATACAGCCAGTGGCGAGCGACGTGCGACACCCTGCACGCGCACACCCAGGTGCTCGGCAAGCTGGCGGTGCGGCTCGCGCCGCCGGAGCCGCAACTGCAGCACGCGGCGCTGCGCCTGACCGCGCGCGGCTGGGAGACGGAGCCGCTGCCCGCTCCCGATGGTTCCGGCGCGCTGGTCGCCGCGCTCGACCTGCACCGGCACGAGGCGGTCGTCGAGCACAGCGACGGCCGCGCCGACCGTATCGCGCTCACCCCGCACCGGCCGGTCGGCGCGGTCACGCGCGACGTGCTCGCCGCGGTCCGCGGCCTGGGCGGCCCGGTGGAGATCGACCCCACGCCGCAGGAGGTTCCCTGGAGCGTGCCGCTTGACGAGGACACCGAGCACGCGCACTACGACCCCGACGAGGTGGCGGCTTACTTCACGGCGGCGACCCAGGCCGCCCTGGTGCTGGCCGCGTACCGCGCGCCCTACCGCGGCCGCTCGACGCCGGTCAACGCCTGGTGGGGCTCCTTCGATCTAGCGGTGAGCCTGTTCTCCGGGCTGCCCGCCGACCCGCCCTCCGACGACTTCATCATGCGCAACGCGATGGACTCCCAGGAGGTCGCGGTCGGCTGGTGGCCGGGCGACGCCCGCCACGACCAGGCCGCGTTCTACGCTTACGCCCACCCGGCCCCGGCCGGCTTCGACGGCGCGACGCTGGCCCCGGGCGCGGCGCACTGGGATCCGACTCTGGGGGAGTACATCCTGAACTGGGACGACGTCCGGTCCGAGCCGGACCCGCGCGCCGCGTCGCTGGAGTTCGCCCGGTCGGCGTTCCTGCACGCGTGCGTGGCCTGCGGCTGGGACATGACCCTGGCCGCCAGCGCCGAGGGCACCCCGCCCCCGGTCAGGTGAGGGGATACCGATGAATGACGCGATCAAGCACGAGATCAGCATGTCCCGCGGCTTCGACGCACCGCGCGAACTGGTCTACCGGGCCTTTGTCGACCCCGATCAGCTCTGCGAATGGTACGGACCTGACGGGTTCTACGTGCCGTGCGAGACGGTGCAGATCGACGCCCGTCCCGGCGGTTTCCAGCGTTTCGTGATGGCCAACGTCGAAGACCCGCAGGCCCGCTACCAGGTCGAGGTGACGCTCAGCGAGGTGGTCGAGAACGAGTTGCTCGCCGGTCACCAGGACGTCGAGCGGATCGGCGCCGCGCGCCCGGCCGGTCGGACCGCGCTGCGGCTGGAGTTCCTCGAGGAAGCGAACGGCACGACCGTTCTTGAGCTGCGGCAGGGCCCGTATACCGAGGAGACCGGCGGGGAGGCCAGTGCGCGCTGGGAGAGCTCGTTCAAGAACCTGGATTCCCTGCTGAGGCGATCGCTGTAGCGGCCGGGCCGCCAGTGAAATGCTGACCCATCAAAGTCGCGAGGCGGACAGTGCGTCCAGCTCGGCGGAGATATCAGCGGCTTCGGCGGAGCCGATCCGCTGGAGGATCGCCAGCGCCTGCCGCAGCCCGGCTTCCGCCTCGGCGGTGCGCCCTGCGGTCAGGGCGCACCGGGCCAGCCCGGCCAGCGCCTGCGCCTCGCTCCGGGAGCCGCCGATGTCGCGGGCTACTTCCAGCGCTTGCCGGTGGCAGCCCTCGGCCAGCGCTAGCTCACCGCTGACCCTGTGCAGCGTCCCGCGCTCGTTGAGCGCCAGGGATTCACCGAGTCGGCTGTTGATCTCGCGGTAGATGCCAAGCGCCTCCTCATGGGCCTGGGCGGCGGCCGGGTAGTCGCCGGTCTGCCGCAGCGCGTTCCCGAGAGAGTTGAGGGCGTTGGCCTCGCCGAGCCGGTTACCGATCTGGCGGTAGAGGTCCAGGGCCTGTTCTTGCGCCCGGGCGGCGGCCGGGTAGTCGCCCGAATGCCGCAGCGCGTTCCCGAGGGAGTTAAGGGCGTTGGCCTGCCCGATCCGGCTGCTCATCTGGCGGTAGAGGGCAAGCGCCTCCTCATGGGCCTGGGCGGCGGCCGAGTAGTCACCGGTCAGCCGCAGCACGTTCCCGAGGGCATTCAGCGCGTTGGCCTCGCCGAGCCGGTTACCGATCTGGCGGTAGAGGGCAAGCGCCTCCTCATGAGCCTGGGCGGCGGCCGGGTAGTCATCCGTCGCCGCCAGCACTTCCCCGAGGAATGTGTACGCCTGGGCCTGCCCGAGCCGGTCTCCGAGCTCGCGGTGGATGCCAAGTGCCTGCTCCAGGGCCTGGACCCCGGTGGGGTAATCGTCCGTCATGCTCCGCACGGTCCCGAGGTAGTAGAGCGCTTGGGCCTGCCCGAGCCGGTCTCCGAGCTTGCGGTAGGTGCCAAGTGCCTGCTCCAGGGCCTGGACGGCGACAGGGAAATCGTCCGTCATGATTTGCGCGGCCCCGAGGGAACACAGGGAGTTGGCCTCGCCGAGCCGGGTACCGATCTGCCGGTAGATGCCAAGCGCCTGCTTATGGGCCTGGACCGCGGACAGGACGTCACCCGCTAGCCGCCGCACGGTCCCGAGGTCGTTGAGCGCGTTGGCGTGGGCGAGCCGGTCGCCGCCAGACTGTGCGGCCGCGATCGCGGCGGTGTGCCGGGTGATGGCGTCCGTCCAGGGGCCGTCGCGCTGCAAGAGCTCGCTCAGGCCGGCGGTGAGAGCGATGACCCGGGTGTGCTGGCCGGCGCGGGTGGCCTGGTCCAGGCAGGCGAGCAGGTTGGCGCGCTCGGCCCGCTCCCAGGCCAGCGCCTGCTCCTGATCGGCCAGGTTGGGAACCGCGGTCGGTACCTCGCCGTCTGCGGCGGGCGGGGCGGGGCGGGCCTGGCGCGCGATGAGGGCATTAGCCCGGGCGGCGGTCTGCTGGTAGTAATCCAGCAGCCGGATGGCGGCTGCGTCCCGATCATGCTCGCGGTCAAGGCGGGCGGCCTGCGCGCGAGCGTACTCGCGGATCAGGTCGTGCAGGCGGTACCGGCCCGGGGCCGGCTCGGTGAGCAGGTACTGGTCGTACAGGTCCTCCAGGCCGCGGCGGGCAGCCGCCAGATCGATGCCGTCCAGCGCGGCGGCGGCGTAGGCGTCGATGTCGGTGCCGGGGTGCAGGCCGAGGCGGCGGAGCAGCCGCCGCTGATGTTCGGCCAGGCCGTCGTAGGACAGGTCGAACGCGGCGGCCGCCGACAGGTTCTCGGTGGCCAGCAGCTCCAACCGCTCCGTGGCCGCGGCCAGGTCGGCGGCCCGCCCGGCCGCCGTCCAGGCCGGATGGTGGCGCAGCTGGCGGGCCACCATACCGATGGCCAGCGGCAAGAACCCGCACAACCGGACTAGCTCCCCAACCCCCGGGTCGTCAGGGTTCAGGCCGGTGCGGCCGGTGAGCCGGGCCAGGAGGACGGCGGCCTGCCGGGGCGGCAGGGTGTCCAGGCTGACCGGCGTGACGTCCTCCAGCGCGGACAGGTGGCGGCGGCTTGTGATCAGCACCAGGCTGGGGCCTGAACCGGGCAGCAGCGGCCGGACCTGCTCGCTGCTTACCGCGTCGTCCAGGATCACCAGCAGCTGCCGCTCGGCCGCGCGGTCCCGCCACAGCGCCATCCGCCCATCCAGGTCGGCCGGGATCTGCGCGGCCGGGACCCCGATGGCCGCCAGCAGGCTGGCCAGCGCGTCGGCCGGGTCGGGCGGCTGCTGCCCGGGCGTGTGCCCGTGTAGCGGCAAGAAGATCTGCCCGCCGGGGAATTGGGCGGCCAGCCGGTGCGCGGCGTGCACGGCGAAGGCGGTCTTGCCGATTCCGGCCATCCCGCCGATCGCGTGGATGCTCACCACAGGGCCCGCCCCCGCCGCCGCCTCGACCAGCTCAGCCAGCTCCCGCTGCCGCCCGGTAAACGAGGCCACGTCACGAGGCAGCGTCCGCGCCGCGGCTGGCGCCTCGCCGGCCCCGGCTCCGCCGCGGCCGCGCGCGGCCGTCTCGAACTGGGCTCGGCCCGGGCCAGCCAGCCCGAGCGCGTCGGCCAGCAGCCGCACCGTGTGCTTATGGGGGGTACTGACCTCGCCCCGCTCCAGATAGCTGATCGCCCGCGAGGTGAGCCCGGCCGCCTCGGCTAGCTCCTCCTGCGTCAGTCCGGCCTCGGTACGCAGCCCCCGCAG
This sequence comes from Streptosporangiaceae bacterium, assembly GCA_035505275.1. Classification (GTDB taxonomy): domain Bacteria; phylum Actinomycetota; class Actinomycetes; order Streptosporangiales; family Streptosporangiaceae; genus Palsa-504. The sequence continues at coordinate 25,894 of DATJQX010000083.1, forward strand.
CACGTCGGCGAATCGAACCGGCGGCTCAGCCATGGCCTCACCTCCCAGCGTTTGTCGCCTACCAGGAGAATTCTCCTTAGTTCGGCGCGAACGCCGCCACCATCCAGGCGAGCGGTTTTTTCGTGCAGTTCTTCGTGTTCATCGCACGGTCGCGATGCTTGGCTTGAACAGCGGCCACATGGAGGAAACTCACACGCGCACCCAGCCGTCAAGCTTTCCCGTGAGGAGGATGGCCATGGCTACCAGGGTCCGCTGCTCCGTCGCGATCCAGCCTCGGGACCTGACCGAGCTGCGGCTGCTGATAGAACTGCCGGCTCTCCGCAAGCTGGCCGATCGAGGGGTGTCCGATCAGGAACTCGCGGTCATCAGGAAACTGGCGAACGCGACCATGCGGTCGGCCTGCCGCGGCGACGTTCCCGGCTACCTGCAGGCAGATATGGTCTTCCACCTCAAGCTGCTGGAGCTGACGGGTGACCCGGCTCTTTACCAGGTGGCGCGGCTTGTGCTCGCCCCTGACCTTCGACATGCTCAGCGCCTGAAGCAATCCGGCGGCCTCATGGCGGCCGAGGCCTGGGAGCATCACGAACTGGTCAATATGCTCACCGACGACATGGTCAGCGCGGCGGATGACCTGCTCAGGCATCATGTATCGCGGCCATGCGGCAATCGGCGGGAACCCGCGCCGGTTCTTGCCGGGCCTGAATCCGTACGCTGCGAGGAGGGCTGAACTGGTCGATCACATGACCTCGGGCCGCCGGGCGTCTACCACCGCGCAAGCCGACCTCGACGCTTTCCTGCGGCACCGAGACGATGCGCCCGTGGCTGGCTGCCCCCCGCTGATCAGCTCGCTCTGCGAGCTTCGCGGGTCTGACGATCCAGCTGTGACATTCGCGGGCCTGCCCAGGGCATGCGTCCCGGTTTTCGCTGATGGCTGCCGGGTCGAGCTATCGGACGGGACTGTTCCGGCACTGCGCGTCGCACATCCGGCCAGCCCGGCTGACCGTCCCCAGCCAGCCGCTGCTCGCGCCCCCGGCTCAGACCAGATGCTGCTCACGCCGTTTCGGGTGGCCTCCCGAACCGGTTACCCGTCGTACGCCGGGGTCGTCACGCACTGGTGGACCGGCCGAGCGCCGTCGGAGCGCGACGCCGCCATCGCGGACCTGATGATCAGGCACCTGATCGCGCTGGTCGACCGCGAACGATTGATGGTGGCGATGGCGCGAGCGGAAGACCAGGCTGCGAGCCTAGCCCTGGAGGTGATATCCAACCGTAGTATTGGCCTCGCCACCGGCATCGTGATGCACCAGTATGGGCTAGGGCCAGAGGACGCCGAGGATCTGCTGCGCCAGTCGGCCACGATGTCCGCCAGAGGTCTTGCCCAGGTGGCGGCCAGTGTCGTGCGCTACGGTGCGCTGGTGGCCAGCTTCCCTGTCATCGCTTCCGAAGAACCAGCCTAGCCGGAAGTTGCTTTCCGCCAGGCCTTACAGTGAGCGGGTGAGCCGTTCATGTCGGACCGAGGCAGGCACTGTCACCTGGAAGTGACTTCCGTGGTGATAACATCCGTGGAATATTGTATGCTGGTCACCGCGCACACCAGTCCATCGTTCCCCACCGGGTTAGGAGACGCCAGCCATGACCACCATCGGGATCCTCGGCAGCGGACACGTCGGCAGCAACCTGGCCGAGGCGGCGATCGCGCACGGGTACGATGTCGTGCTCAGCAACTCCCAGGGGCCGGATTCGCTGACCGGCCTGGTCAAGGAACTTGGGCCGCAGGCCAGGGCGGCGACGCCGGCCGAGGCGGCCGCCGCGGGCGATTTCGCGATCGTCGCGATCCCGATCACGACCATCGACCAGGTGCCTGTCGAGCCGCTGGCCGGGAAGGTGGTCATCGCTACGATCAACTACTTCCCCCAGCGCCTGGGCCACATCCCCGAGATCGACGACGGGAGGACCACGGCGCCGGGACTGCTGCAGGCCCACCTGCCCACTAGCCGGGTCGTGCGCGCCTTCAGCATGATCAACGCCGGGGAGATGTCCGGCGACGGCCACCCCGAGGGCGACCCGAAGCGCCGTGCGCTCGCGCTGGCCGGAGATGACCCGGCGGCCAAGCAACTGGTGGCCAACCTGTACAACGAGTTCGGTTTCGATGCGCTGGACATCGGCGGCCTCGACGAGAGCTGGCGGCTGGACGCCGGACAGCCCGCATTCGTCACCCGCCAGAATCTTGCCGAACTGAAGGCAAATGTAGCCAAGGCCAAGCGCCCGGCCTAGCGCGGTCGGCGCCGGCCAAGGAGACGGTCATGACGACGGTGAAGGTGTCGAGCGCGGCTGAGCTGGTGGATGCGCTCGCGGTGGCGGACGACATCGAGGTAGACGGCTCCCTGGCGGGCATGCCGATGATCACGCTGCGGCCGGGTGTCGCCCTGCGGGGCGGCACCCTCCGGTTCGGGGCCAAAGGCGTCCGGCTCACGTCGGATAACCTCCTGGAGGACGTCACCGTCATCGTCCCCGATTGGGAGGTGGCGATCGGCAACGACACGACGATCGGCGACTTCGGCCGGCTGACCCTGCGCAACGTGCGCACCAGGGGACAGGTGCTGCTGCTGGCCGACGGCGCCGTCCGCCGGGGTCACGTCGACGTGGACGGCCTCGCGGTGGCCTCGGCCGACTTGCGCGGCCGACCGGACCGGCCGCACGGTTTCGGGGTCGAGGCGCTGCAGGGCGCCTTTACCCTCTGGAATCGCCAGGCCGACCCCGCGGTCCGCATCACCGCCAGCCTCAAGGGCATGTCCGCCGGTACGGCGGACTCTCCCATCCGAGGCAGCGGCGTGTTCGTGGCCGGGCACGGCGATCCGGCCGAGGGTGCCGGCGGCGGCCTGGTCGACGCCGATGTGCTGCGGACGGGCCCCATCGTCACCGACGGCGGCATCGAGCCGGGCACGCCCGACCTGATCAGCGGCGGCGTGTTCGTCGTTTCTGGGGCGAGGGTCGCGGCGGTGATCAACGACGGGCCCGTCACGACCATGGGCGCCAACGACATGGTCCTGGACAACTGGGGAGAGGTGGGCGCCTGGACCGCCCGGGCGCCGGTCACCTCCCACGGCCCGAGCGGCATCGGCTTCGTCCAGTTCGGCACGCTCGACCGGCTCGACGTCCAGGCGCCGGTGACCACGCACGGGGTCGGCGCCCGCGGCTTCAACGTCTACGACGGAAGCCTGGACAGCGCGCGGTTCCAGAGCATCACCACCCACGCCGACGGCGCCGTCGGGATCCAGGTGAGCAAGGATCTGCCCGTCCTGGACATCACCGACAGCGTCACGACGTTCGGCGGCCGCGGCACGAGCCTGGTCCGGGGCCGGCAGATCCGGCTGAGCGCCATTGCCCTCAGCATCCAGCCCGGGGGACGGATCGGGCGCCTGTCGGTGGGCGGATCGCTCAGCACGCACGGGGACGAGGTCGTCACCCTCGACGTTGAGGGCATTCTTGGCACGCTTAAGGTGCAGCAGCAGATCACGGCGGCGGGCGTGGGCTCGGACGCGGTGCATTTGACCGGCGAGGCAGGCGGCCTCGACGAGGTGACGGTGACCGCGGCTCACGGACGGCCCATCGTCCGCCGGACGTCGACGAACGACGGCGACGAGGCGGGGGAGCGATGAGCCAAGACCCTGAGACCTGCGAGAATCCCGGGCTGGGCCACGACAGCCAAGGCACCGACCAGTCCCGAGGAGGAGACCTATGATCACGGCACGGAAATGGGTGGCGGTCGACTTCGGCGGTCCCGAGGTCCTGCGCAGCATCGAGGTCGACGTGCCCGATCCGGGTCCCGGCCAGGTCACCGTCGAGGTGCGCGCCGTCGGCATGAACCCCGCCGACGCCAAGCACATCGCGCCGGGCCAGGACCGCAAGCTGCTCCCGCTGTCCATCGGGTATGAGGTGGCCGGCGTCGTGACGGCGCTCGGGCCGGACACTGAACTCGCCTCGGGCGGCGGGGCGGCCGGGGACGAAGTCGTCGCCTCCATGGTCGACGGGGGATATACGACCGCGATCACCACTTCCGCGTCCAGCGTGTTCGCCAAGCCGTCGACGCTGACCTTCCCGGAAGCCGCCAACCTCCTCCTGGTCGGGACCACCGCGGCGGATCTCCTGCATGCCTCGGGCGCCAAGCAGGGCGAGACCGTGCTGCTGCATGGAGCCGCCGGCGCCGTGGGCGTGAGCGTCCTGCAGCAAGCCCGCCTCCTTGGCGTGCGGGTGGTGGGCACCGCCGGCCCGTCGAATTTCGATTTCGTCCGTGGCTTCGGCGGAACGCCCGTCGAGTACGGCCCTGGGCTGCTCGACCGGGTACGGGCCGCCGCCCCGGAGGGCATCGCCGCCGCGCTGGACACGGTCGGCAGCGACGAGGCCGGCGACGTCTCCCTCGCCCTGGTCGCCGACCGGAAGCGGGTGGTCACCATCGCAGCCGCGCCACGGGCCAAGGCCGACGGGTACGTCTTCGTCGGCGCCTCGAACCCGGCCAGCGGGCCCTTCAGGGCCCGGGCCCGCGGCCGGATCCTTAAGCTCGCCCAGGACGGGGACCTGGTGGTGCCGATGGCGGAGACGTTCAAGTTCGAAGACGCTCCAGCCGCGTTCGCGGCCCTGACGGGTCCGCATCCTCCCGGCAAGATCGCCCTGGTCAACGAGGTCTAGGGATTCTCCAGGGAGCGAAGGTCGCGCAAGGTACGCGCGAGTTCGCTGACCTGCGCCTCCGACAGGGCTGTTCCGAATAGATGCCCCAGTACATCGTCAACGGCCTGCCTGCCCCGGGCCAGCCTTTCCTGGCCGACGGTGGTCAGCTCGAGGAGAGTAGATCGCCGGTCGCCGGGGTTCGGAAGGCGCCTGCAGTGGCCGAGGGCCTCGAGCCGGTCCACCAGCTTGCTCGCCCCGCCGACCGACACGCCGAGCCCGGCCGCGAGATCGTGGACGCGGCACCTCTCGGCTTCAGCGATCACGCTCATCGCGTCGAACAGGACCAGGGGGAGGCCGAGCTCGTGCTGGAGGCGGTGGCTCACCGCCGCCGCAAGCTGCGCCTGGACGCGCCCCACGTCACTGAATACCCGCCGCAGGTCGGCCATGGCCATCTTCCTCCCGGCAGGATGCGAGTTAGCTGCGATCCTGGCCGTTACCGAGGTTCCGCACCTCACCTGCGGACACCCGGGAAAGTTCGTTCCGCACTTTTTCATGTGGTAGATTATGCTTCCATGGAAGCATATAGCCTATACCGCATTATAGGAATCTCAGGGAGCCGGTCATGAGCAGCGCAACTCCCGACATCGACGAGTCCGTGCCGCCTAGCGGAGCAGGCTGTGTTGAATGCCTCGACGGCTCGTCACCCGGGTGATGGCTCCACCTGCGTCGATGCGCCGGGTGCGGGCACGTCGGCTGCTGCGACAACTCTCCGAGCCAGCACGCCAGCGCCCACCACCGGGCCACCGGGCACCCGCAGATCCAGAGCTACGAGCCCGGCGAGGACTGGTTTTTCGACTACCGGACGGGCGCGTTCTTCGAAGGTCCTGTCCTGGCCGCGCCCGACAGCCACCCCGCGGACCAGCCCGCGCCCGGCCCAGCGGGGGCCGTCCCCCGCGACTGGCAGCGGCACCTGCGCTGACCCGAGACGAGACCAGCCAGGATCGCCTGGCTAGCACCGGCGGAGCTGGCACTCCGCGAGCGCTGGCGCCGGGATGGCGCTAGCGAGGGGTTGATGGAGCTCTGTGTCGTGTGGGCTTCCTTTCGGGCGCAGCTGGACCGCGACCAGCGCTGCCGCCAGGACGATGATGCCCGTGGCGATGAGGAAGGACAGCCTGTACCCGGCGACCAGGGACCCGGCCGCGTGCGCCGTGCGCGCGGCGGCGGCCGTCGCGAGCACGGCGAGCCCGATGGCGGCCCCGGTTTGCTGGCTGGTAGTGAACAGCGCGCCTGCCAGCCCCTGATCCTCCGGCCGGACGCCGCTGGTAATTACGATCGAGGCGGTGGGCAGGGCTAGCCCGATGCCGAGCGAGGTGAGGATAAGACCGGGCAGGACGATGGCCAGGTACGTGGCGTCGACCGACATCTCGGACAGCCACAGCTGGCCGCCCCCCATGCACGCGAGCCCGGCCAGCAGGACCCACCGGACCGACACCCGCGACAGGAGCCGCCGGGTGCCGAGCGTCGACATCAGCACGACGGTCGCCGTCGAGGGCAGCAGCGCCAGGCCGGTACCCACCGGGCTGAAATGGTGGACCCGCTGCAGGTACAGGGAGATGAAGTACACGTACCCGGCCAGCACCGCGCCGATCATCACCATCGCCGCTACCGCCGCGCGGCGGGGCGCGGCGGAGAAAATAGACAGCGGCAGCATCGGCGCGGATGCCCGCAGTTCGGCCCGGACGAAGGCCACGCCGAGCAGGGCGGCCAGGACGAGCGCGACGACGGTCGCAGGCGCGGCGAACCCGTGCTGCTGGCCGTTGCTCAGCCCGAAGATCAGGCTAGCGATCGCCGCGGTCACCAGGAGGGCGCCGGGATAGTCGATCCGGCTACCGCCGGATGCGGCACCCGCCGGCAGTCGCCTGATCAGCGCGAGCATGACCAGGATCAGGGGCGGGTTGACCAGGAACACCGCCCGCCACCCCAGGTACTGGGTCAGTACGCCGCCTGCCACGATCCCGGCGGTCGCTCCCCCGGCCGTCGTCGCCTGCCAGATCGCCAGCGCGCGGATCCGGGCCGCGCCCTCGGCGTTGGTCGTCGTGAGCAGCGAAAGCGCGGCCGGCGAGACCAGCGCGTCGGCCCCGCCCTGCACCAGCCGCGCCACGATCAGCATGACCGGCCACTGCGCCAGCCCGCAGGCCAGCGAGGCTACCGCGAACATGATCAGCCCGATGGCCAGCAGCCGGCGCCGGCCGAGCAGATCGGCGAGCCGGCCGCCCACCAGCAGCAGCGAGCCGAACGTCAGCGCGTACCCGGTGACTATCCACTGCAGCTCGGCCGCGACCATGCGCAGCTGGACCTCGATGGTGGGCAGCGCCACGTTCACGATGCTGAAGTCCAGCTGGAGCACGAACTGCGCGCCGCAGATGAGGGCCATCGCCAGCCCAGACGCGCGGACCGCGCCGGTCGCGCGAGGTTGCTGTGCCTGCTGGCCCGCTGCCGTCGGCCCGCCGCCCATCTCCGGGGCCGCAGCGCCCCCGCTCTCCGGGGCTGGATCGCCGGGGCCCTCCTGGCCATGGCCGCCCGCGCCAGTCATGGCCGTCGCCCGTCAGGGACCAGCGTGCAGACTGGGCTAGCAGGCTTCCATAGAAGTGCATTCCATGGCAACATTATGTTAGCGTACCAGTGTCCGGACGGGCAGTCGGCCAGGAGGGCAAGCACAGTCCCGTGGAATATAATTCCGCAGAAGCAAAAGCCGGCGACCGTCCGCACCCAACCTACCCACCCTGACGAAGGAGCACACGTGAAAATCGCCATCCTCGGCACCGGGAAGGTCGCGCACGCCCTCGGCGCCGGCTGGAAGAAGTCCGGCCACGACGTCATCTTCGGCGCCCGCGACGCCTCCGTCACCGACCCCGACTTCGAGATCACCAGCTTGCAGGACGCACTCGCCGTCGGCGACGTCATCGTCAATGCCATCACCGGCGCCGTCGCGCTGGAGGTCATCACCGCCCTGGACACCTCGGCGATGGCCGGGAAGACGCTGCTCGACGCCACCAACGCCGTCACCGAGACCGGCGACCTCGTCTATCCGAACTCCAGCCTCGCCGAGCACCTCCAGGCGGCCCTGCCGGATGTGCACGTGGTGAAATCCCTCAACACGGCGGCGATCGAGGTGCAGGCCGATCCCTCCCTGACGGGACCGGCGACGGCGTTCGTTTCCGGGGACGACGAGACGGCCAAGACTGAGGTCAAGGGCCTGCTCCACGACCTCGGATGGAAGGACGAGGGGATCATCGACCTCGGCGGTGTCCGGACCGCCCGCGGACCGGAGAACTACATCGTGCTGTTCTTCGAGACCATTGGCGTTCTGAAGAGCCCGTTCTTCAACATCCACATCACCCGCTGAAACGGAACACGCCATGGCTGCGTTGATCACCGCCGCCGACCTCGGCATCGACACCAGGACCGACCAGGGCCTGTTCGACTGGCTGCTGGCCAGCCTGCTTTTCGGGCGTCCCGTACCGCAGCAGGCCGCCGCCAAGGCATTCCGCAGGCTCAAAGAAGACGGCTGGGACACTCCGGACCGCTTCACCGCAGACGATCACCACCCGCTCTGGCACGAGCTGTGGGACAGCGACTACCACCGGATGAGCTCCGTCATGAGCGAGGAGCTGCGCGATGTGATGCGCGCCCTGATCGCGGACTACGACGGCTCCGTCGCCAGGCTGGTGCGCACCGCCACCACGCGAGATGAGATCAGCCAGCGGCTGCAACGCTTCAAGGGTGTCGGGCCCAAGACCGCCGAGATCTTCCTGCGCGAAGTCCCAGACACGCTCATCGGCACCGCCTGAATCGCGACAAAGGCGTCTGAACAACCCGCATCCACCGGGCAAGCTCGCCCTGTTCAACGAGGGCCGACACGAGGTGGAGGCGAAGGTAACGACCATCACGGTGATCGGCGCCGGGCCTATCGGCAGCAAGGTAGCGGAGGCGAGGACGGTTCAGTCCCCGGCTGCGAGCAGCGCGGCGACTGCGATCTCGGCCTCGGCGGCGGCGGGCAGTATGGCGGGCAGCCTGGGGATCGTGGGCAGTTGCCCGTCTGAGGAGTACCGGCCGATCACCCGGGGGTCGATGTAGGCACTGCGCGCCACCGCAGCGGTGTCTCCCAGCCAGTCCGCCACGCTACGGACGCCGGCGGTTATCGCGCTCTGGCGGCTCCGCGCCGTCGGCGACGGTTCGGCGTTCGCAAGCAGCAAGGCCATCAGCACGGTGGCGTTCCAGGTGCGGAACTCCTTGGCGGTGAAGTGGCCTCCGGCGTGCGTGGCGATATAGCTGCTCACCTCGTGGGAGTGCAGGGGCCGCCACACGCCGCCGTCCTGGAAGCAGAACAGCGAGTCGGACGTGCTGCCGCTGCGGACCAGGGCGCGCACCACCGGCCGGATCGCGTCGTCGGTGACCGTGATCGTCCGGCGCTTGCCCTCCTTGGCGATGTAGTCGAACGTGACGCCGTCGCGGGTCACCGTCACGTGCCGTTTCTGCAGGGTGGTCGCGCCGTAATGGTGATCGAGCTCGGCGTACTTCTCCCCGCCGAGGCGGAACAGGCCGAGGTCGATCAGCCGCACCGCGGCGGCCGCCACGCGGTCACGGTCGAGGTGGCGGCCGTCCAGATCCCGCAGGGTGGCCGACCGCAGCGCGGGGAGCGCGCCCGCGAAGCGGAGCATGTGCGCGAACTTCTGGGCGTCGCGCTGCTCTCGCCATACCTGGTGGTAGCGGTACTGGGTCCGCCCCCGGCTGTCGACGCCAGTGGCCTGGATGTGACCGAGCGGGTCGGGCGAGATCCAGACGTCCTTCCAGCCCGGCGGGATCACCAGCGCGCCGATGCGCTGCAGGATCTGGGGATTCGCGACGACCGCCCCGGCAGGATCGCGGTACCGGAACCCTTCACCGGAACGCTCGCGAGTGATCCCGGGACTACGGGGGTCACTGCGGCTCAGCCCCGGAACCGCGGCGGCTGGGGACGGTCCTTCGGCACTCATCGGACGTCACCTCGCTCATGACGGTGGCACCATATCATTTCTGAGGAAGTATAATTCTCGCACGTTGCTTCTCTGGAAGGCAGAGCCATGGCCGACGAGAAACCGCCGCCGGAGTTCGTGAGCGCGTTGGGCACCGAGTATTTCGTACTGCAGTCCACCGCCAGCTCGACCATCAGCGAGAGCGGCAGCCGGGTCAGCATCTACCTGTCCTCCCTAGCCAGCGGGCTGGTGGCGCTCGGGTTCTCCAGTTCTTCGCCCCGTGCGTTTGCCTGCCTGGCCTTTACGGTACTGCCGACCGTCTTCGTACTCGGCTGGTTCACCATCGTCCGGCTGATCGACACCAGCGTGGCCAACATCCTGTCGCTGCGCCGGATGGAACTGATCAGGCAGTACTACGCGGCGCTCGCTCCGGTGGCTCCGCCCTATTTCGGAACCGACGTCTCGACGACACCGCACCACTCCGTGCGCTACGGCCGCTGGTCGTTCCTGTTCACCATGGGCAGCATGGTCATCGTGGTCGACTCGGTGCTGGGCGGAGCCACCGTCGCGCTGCTCTGCGACATGGCCTTCAAGGCGCCACTGCCTGCCGCCGCCGGGATCGGCGTGGCGGCCGGGCTCGCCGTGCTCGCACTCGGCCTGCGCTACGAACACCGGCGGCTCACCCCCGTCGTCCTCAGCTCCTACGTCGCGACCGCCATGTCCGGCGACAGCCCCGGAGTCACCTGACCGAGCCCACCCGCCCTCCGGGACCGTCGGCCGGAGGGGATGGTGCTGTCGGGCCTAGGGGAGCGCCGGAAAAGGTCTGGCGGGCCGCAAGGCGGGAACGAGCCAGAAATGGCCGCTCGCAGGCGCGAAGCACATAGTTTCCATATAAGTTAGATCCTTGTAAATTAGATTCTCGGATGCTAGTTTCAAGGGGAGATTACCGGATCGAGGAGGAATCGTGAGCGTCAGCCAGCCAGCCTGGCGCACCAAGCCAAGCTGGTACCTGGTCACGACCGAAGACCGGATGATCCCCCCGCCGGCACAGCGCGCGATGTCGCAGCGGGCGGGGTCTAAAGTGACCGAAGTAGCGGCCAGCCATTCGGTCTTCCTGTCGCAACCGGCTGCCGTGGCCGATCTCATCGAGCAAGCTGCGGCCGGGTGACCTCTGGAGAACCTCATGCGGTACCGGAACCTCGGCCGGACAGGCATCAAGGTCAGCCCTTACGCGCTCGGCGCGCTCATGCTCGCCACTCAGGTCGGGAACCCCGACCCCGAAGACTCGATCCGGATCATCCACAAGGCGCTCGACGCGGGCATCAACCTCGTCGACACCGCTGACGCATACGGAGACTCGGAGGAGGTCGTCGGCCGGGCGCTTAAGGGCCGCCGCGACAACGTGGTGCTCACGACGAAGGTCAGCCGCCCCATGGGTACGGACCCGAACCAGCAGGGTGCCTCCCGGCGGTGGATCCTCACGGCGGTCGAGAATTCGCTGCGGCGCCTCCAGACCGACCACATCGACGTGTATCAGATCCAGCGCCCCGATCCCGACACCGATATCGAGGAGACACTTTCAGCGCTGACCGACCTCGTCCGCAGCGGCAAGATCCGCGCGTTCGGAACCTCGACGATGCCGGCCTCGGACCTCGTGGAGGCGCACTGGGTGGCCGAACGGCGCGGCCTGGAGCGGTTTCGTACCGAGCAGCCGCCGTACTCGATGCTGAACCGCGGTATCGAGCGTGAGGTCCTTCCGGTCGCGCAGAAGTACGGCATGGGCATTCTGGCCTGGGGGCCACTGGGTCAGGGTATGCTCACCGGTCGGGTCCGTCGCGGGCACGACACCGACGTCGCGCGCGCGAGATTCTTCACGGCGTTCCGTGATGAGCGGCGGCTGGACGCGGTGGAGCGGTTGATCCCGCTCGCCGAAGAAGCGGGACTGTCGATGCCACACCTCGCGATGGCGTTCGCGATCTCGCACCCGGGGATCACCTGCGCGCTGCTCGGTGCCCGCTCCATGAAGCAACTCGACGACCTTCTCGCCGGGATGGACGTCGCCCTTTCCGACGATGTCCTCGACCGGATCGATGAGATTGTCCCGCCCGGAACCGACATCGGCACCCTCGATCAGGCATACGTGCCACCGGCGATCCAGCAGACCGAACTGCGGCGCCGCCCGCTCGCCGAGCGCTCCGCCGCCTGAGACGGGCGCCTTCGCGCCCGCGTTCGGCTACCGACACCACGTGGCGCCGGTCCACCGGAGGACAAACCGCCCACGGGAGCAGTTCTATGGTCAAAATTATTTTGATAGCCTAATAAAACTAAAGAGCCGGACCGTGCGGGGCTGCTCGCATGCTCGGGCAAGGGACGCTCCGGTGCGCTAGGCGATTCGGGAGCATCCCAAGGCCGACCCCCGCCCAGTCGCGCGCGATCTGGTTCTTGGCCCACCGTTCTACCAACCGCCCGGCGCCTTTCGCCATTCGCTGACGTGCTCTCTGCGCTTGCGGACAAGCGGGCGCGGTCGTAGGGCGCGAGGGCGCGACGGCCGGGCAGCCGCTCGCGCAGCCGGCACGGGTGTGCGGCCGGGGTCAAGACCCGTGGGCGACCGCCGCCTTGGCCAGGCTGCCTCCGACATGACCGCTGCCGATGATCCCCCAGTCGTCATGATTGCGAGCTTGGAAACATCGCGCGGGCCCGCAGGCTACCCCGGTGCGCCCGCGAGCAGGGCCTGTGCCTCGGCGACGGTGAGGAGATTTCCGTTCAGGCCACCGTAGTCGTGCAGGTCGCCGAGCATCTCGATCCGGATTGCCTGGTCCAGGCCGCCCGCCTTGACCGGGGCGAAGCCAGCTGCGGAGATCAGGTGCTCTGCCGTCGAGGCGGCCGCATCGTCGTCCGTGGCGTAGAACAGGACGGCCCGGTCGGGGGACCGGTTGGCCGCGTCGGCCAGGTGCTCGGCGCTCACCGTCCCGAAGGCCTTGACGAAATGCGCTCCGGAGGGCAGCAGCCCGGCGATCACCGAAGCTGCCGACACCCCATCCGGCAGCGTCCGCTTGAATCCGCCCTGGCCATCCGGCGCGATCGGGTTCGACGGGTCGATCACCACCTTGCCGCTCAGGTGGGTCGCGTTCTGCCGCACGAGGTCTTCCATCACATTGAGCCATACCGCGAAGATCACCGCGTCGGCCTGATCGATCGCGTCGGCCACGCCGGCGGCAGAGGCCGACCTGCCCAGCTCGCGGGCGAGCTGCTCAGCTCGGGCTGGCGTGCCCGCCACGAGGACGACCGCCTCGCCCCCGTCGGTCAGATGGGTGGCTATGGCCTTGCCGATGTTCCCCACCCCGATGATCGCCGTCGACATGTGATCTCCTTCGCCTCAGACGGCCGGTGTCGTTCCCGGCCGCAGTCGGATGTGCTTGAACTCGACGAAGTCGTCCATCACCGCGAACCCGCGCATGCGGCCGACGCCGCTGCCCTTGAAGCCCCCCTCCTCGAACTGATCGTGCAGCTTGGCCCAGTCGTTGACCCAGACCGAGCCGGATTCGAGCGCCAGCGCGACGCGCAGCGGGACGTCGACGTCGCGGGAGAACACGCTCGCGCTGAGCCCGTAGTTCGAGTCGTTGGCCATCGCGATCGCCTCGGCCTCGGCCGCGAACGTCTGCATCGTGAGCACCGGGCCGAACACCTCGTCCTGGACGATCGGCATCGAGTTGTCATGAACCTCGAGCAGCGTCGGGCGGTAGAACGCGCCCGCGGCCAGGGGGCCCTCGGTGATCGGCCCCCCGCGGACGATCACCTGAGCGCCTTGGCCGATGGCGGCCTCGACGATGGCGTCGATGCGCTCGACGTTGGGCTTGTCGATGATCGGCCCCATCTCGCTCGCGGGGTCCGACGCGGGGCCGACCTTCACCGCCCGCAATCGCGCGGCGAGTTCGGTCCGGACCCGGTCGGCGATCCGCTCGTGCACGAGAAGCCGGCTGCCGGTCATGCAGAACTGCCCGGAGAAGACGATCAGCGCGCTGACCACGATGGGCAGCGCCAGCTCGAGGTCGGCGTCCTCGAACAGGATCAGCGGCGTCTTCCCCCCGAGCTCCAGCCCGACGCGCTTGAGGTTTTCCGACGCCGCGGCGCTGATCTGCTTGCCGGTCGCGGTGCTGCCGGTGAAGCTGATCGTCGGCACGTCGGGGGAGCGGACCAGCACGTCACCGGTGACGTGACCGCCGGTGATCGTGTTCGCCACCCCGGGCGGGAGCCCTTCGGTCTCGCCGACGAGCTCGGCGATCAGGGAGTTCGTCTGCGCGGTCTGGCGCGGCAGGTTCATCACCGCCGTGCAGCCGGCCGCGAGCGCCGGAGCCAGTGAGCGGATCCCGAGCGCGACCGGCGAGTTCCACGGGGCGATGATCCCCGCCACCCCCACGGGCTGGCGGACGACCAGGCTCAGCTCGCCCTCGGTCACCCCGCTATTGGTGCCGGTGTCGGTCAGCGCGAGCGCGGCGTTGAAGCGCAGCGTCTCCGGCGCGAACGCCACTTCCAGCCTGCCCTGGTCGTGGGTCTTGCCGTTCTCGAGCCCGAGCAGGTCGACGAGGTCGTCCGCCCGCCGCTCGAACCGGCCCGCCATCCGGTTCAGCACCCGGGCCCGCAGCAGCCGGTTAGTGCGCCAGGCCGGATCCGCGAAGGCGCGCTTCGCGGCCTCGATCGCCGCCTGGGCTTCCTTGGGCCCGCCCATCGCGTACGAGCCGATCACCTCTCCCGTGGCCGGGTTGACCGAATCGCGGTGCTCGTCGGAATCGGCCCACTCGCCGTTGATCCAGTGCCTCGCGACCGATGTCGGCGTTGTGCTCATGAGTTTCTCCTAGACAGCTTCCATAGAAGATGCTTACGACAGATGGTACAAGCAACGCCGCTTTCCGCGCCATCATTCTGATTCTATGGAAGCGGCTTAGGTTCAATCCAGTTCGCCGCTCTGGTCACCGTTCCGGCCGGTTCGAGGCCACCCCGTACCGGCCGACCGGGCTCGCTATCGCCGACCAGGGGCTGGTCGGCGCCGTTCACCACGCGACCGGCATCCGCGCCCGCGATCTGCCGATCACGCCGGATAAGGTCTTACTCCCCTTCTCTTCACGGTTGACGTCGCTTCCGGAGAATCGGCCTAGCTGGAAGTTGGTTTCGGCGGGCGGTAAGCTTAAGAGCGAACATGGGAGGTGAGCCCGGTCATGTCTGACCTGAGGCGATTGTTCAGTGACATCATCCGGTTCGAGATCGAGCTGTGGAATGCGGTGGACGCCCGGCTGAAGAGCGAGTTCGACCTGCCGCTGACGCACTTCGAGCCGATGTCGGTGATGGACAGGCTGCCCGGCTGCCGGGTCTACGACATCGCCGCTGAGTTGGGCATCACCACCGGCGGCACGAGCAAGCTGGTGGACCGGATCGAGGCTAGCGGCTACTGCCGGAGGCTGCCAAACCCGGCCGACCGGCGCTCGTCGCTGCTGGAGCTGACCCCGGCGGGCCGGCGGATGTTCGCCGAGGCCGGGGTGGCCTTCGACGATGAGCTGGAGCGCCGGCTCGGTACCGCGGTTCCCGAGCGGACCCTGCGGCAGTTCGCGGCGACCCTGACCCGCCTGCGCGCGGCCGGTCTCCAGGCCGCGACGGAAGCGAGCGCGTAGCCGCGTAGCCGGAGCGGATTCCGTGAATCCATCTTCGCACGACGAGCTCTGCGAGAGTACATTCCACGGAATCTATTGCGATAGCCTCGGGTCATGACGGACACTATGCGCGCTGTCGTACTCGACGGCCCTGGCCCGCCCGAGGCCCTGGTCATCCGCGACCTCCCGGTGCCGGATCCGGCGGCCGGCTGGGTCCTGATCAGGGTCAGAGCCTTCGGGCTGAACCGCTCGGAGCTGCACACCAGGCTGGGCCTGGCCCAGGGTGTGACGTTCCCGCGGGTGCTCGGCATCGAGGCGGTGGGCGTGGTCGCGAAGTGCCCGGGCGGGGAGTTTCCGCCGGGGCAGCAGGTCGCGACGCTCATGGGCGGCATGGGCCGCATCTTCGACGGCGGGTACGCCGAATACACCTGTGTCCCGGTCGGCCAGGTAATCCCGTTCCGCAGCGACCTGGACTGGGCGGTGCTGGGTGCCGTCCCGGAGATGCTGCAGACGGCGTACGGGTCCCTTGAGGTCGGCCTCGACGCGCAGCCCGGGCAGTCGATCCTGGTCAGGGGCGGCACGTCGTCGGTCGGGATGACGACGGCGGTCCTGGCCAAGCAGCGCGGGATGACCGTGCTCTCCACGACGCGCAGCCCGGCCAAGATCGCCGCGCTGGCCGGCGTCGGCGCGGACCACGTGCTCATCGACGATGGCCACGTCGCGCGCCAGGTCCGCCAGTTCTTCCCTGACGGCGCCGACGCCGCGCTCGAGCTCATCGGCACGCCGACCCTCCCCGATACGCTGCGGTCCGTCCGGGTTCACGGCGTCGTCTGCTTCACTGGCATGCTGTCCAACCAGTGGGCGGTCCGCGACTTCTACCCCATCGATTACCTGCCCCGGGGCGTGCGGCTGGCCGCCTACGGCGGCGAGGCGGCCGACCTGCCGCCGCAGCTGCTCCAGGGCTTCCTGGACAGCGTCGCGGCTGGGGCGGCCGTGGTGCCCATCGGCCGCGTCTACCGCTTCGACGAGATCGTGGCGGCGCACCGCGCGATGGAAGGCAACCAGGTGAGCGGCAAGCTCGTCGTGACGACGTGATCTGCGGTCACCGGACCCGAGTGCCCGGCCACCGGGAATCCGCGAGATCCTTGATTCCAAACGTGCGGTGGTGCCCGTCCCGGGCTCACAGGAACCGGCGTCAGCGCGTTAAGGTAGCGGCGCGGGTCGCGACGGGACAGGGGGAGGGTGAACGGCGATGGGTGCTGCGGATAAGCCGGTCATGACCGTGTATTCGGCACCGTGGTGCCCGCACTGCAAGCGGGTGAAGAAGTTCCTCTCGGCCCACAAGGTGCGCTACAAGCTGGTCGACATCGACACCGAGCCGGGCGCGATCGACAAGCTCAAGGAGCTGCAGAACGGCGGGCAGATCATCCCCACGGTGGTCTACGCGGACGGGAGCTACGAGGTGAACCCGGGCAACGAGGCGCTGGCCCGCCGCATCGGCCTCACCGTGACCGCCGACCGGTCCGCCTACGACCTGGTCATCGTCGGGGGAGGGCCGGCCGGGCTGGCGGCCGCCATCTACGCGGCCAGGGAGGGCATCGACGCCATCGTCGTCGACGCCAGCGCGCTCGGCGGTCAGGCCGGGATCACCGACCGGATCGATAACTACCCGGGGTTTCCCGAGGGGGTTTCCGGCGCGGAACTCACCGATAAGTTCGTCGCGCAGGCCCGCCGGTACGGCGTCGAACTCGTGTCGGCGGTGATGGTCAATTCCGTGCAGCGCGAATGCGGCGACCTGGTGAGCACGCTGTCCACCGGGCAGCAGCTCACCTCGCACGCGGTGATCGTCGCCACCGGGTCGGTGTACAAGGTCCTCAACGTGCGCGGTGAGGACGAGCTCATCGGGGCCGGCGTTCACTTCTGCGCGACCTGTGACGGCCCCTTCTACAAGGGGGCCGACGAGGTCATCGTGGTCGGCGGCGGCAACTCGGCCCTTGAGGAGGGGCTGCACCTGTCCGAGTTCGCCAAGAAGGTCCGGGTGCTCGCCCGAAACGGGCTCTCCGCCTCGCCGGTGCTCCAGGAGCGGGTGCGATCCGATCCGCAGTTCACCATCAACACCGGCCTGGATATCGTCGAGCTTGAGGGCGATCGGGGCCGGTTCGCCGCCGTTGTGGCCCGCGACCGCGACACCGGTGAGACGGTCAGGTTCCCGGCCGCCGCGGCCTTCGTGTTCATCGGGCTCAAGCCGAACGCCGCCTTCCTGGGTGACGAGGTGGAGCGCGACGCGGGCGGGTTCCTCGTGACCAGCCCCACCATGGAGACGTCCCTGCCGGGCGTGTTCGCCGCGGGCGACGTCCGGTCGGGGTCGACCAAGCAGCTCGGTTCGGCGGTCGGCGACGGGATCGCCGCCCTGCTCATGACGCGGCGGTACCTGGAAGTTCATCACCATAAGGCGCCGGCGCTGGTCGACGCCTGACCGCGCGTCAGTGCGGTTGCCGGGGAACGCGCCGAGGCGATCTGGGATTTCCCCGAACTGATCAGGCACGATCCGTTCGACCGCCTGCTTGTGGCGCAGGCCTCCCGCACGGGACTCAGATTGCTCACCGCGGACCGGATTCTGCTGGCCCTAGGCCGTGACTTCATCATCGACGCGAACCGGTGACGGCCGGCACCCGCGCCGGTTGGGATCAGGCGCGTTTGTAGTGAGCGTTGTGCGGTGAACCACCGCGCTTGTGGTTCATGTCAATGCTGAGTTTCCCCCCTTGCCTGCCCGCCCGGCTCAGGCTAGGCAGGGAGGTGGCGCACACCTGTGCGGCTGGCGTATATCGGCGCCTCAGTAACATCTAGTCCAGAACACCTACCGGGAGAGGAAGGCTTACGTGCCGCTCGCCGTACGGAACACCCCCCGGACCGATCTGGCGGTCGTCGACGGCCTGGCGCGTGCGGGGGTGGCCACCGTGCACGAGGCCCAGGGCCGCACGGGCCTGCTCCGGGCCGACATCCGCCCGATCTTCCGGCCAGCCCGCATCGCCGGTAACGCGCTGACCTGTGAGGTCGCCCCGGGGGACAACTGGTCGATCCACATCGCCGTCGAGCAGGCGCAGCCCGGCGACATCCTCGTGGTCACCCCGACGAGCCCGTGTGACGACGGGTACGTCGGCGACCTGCTCGCGGGGAGCCTGCGGGCGCACGGGGTCAGGGGAGTGGTGATAGACGCCGGCGTGCGGGACGTCGCGACGCTGACCGAGATGAGCTTCCCCGTCTGGTCGAAGGCCATCTCCGCCAGGGGCACGGTGAAGGAGACGCCGGGGAACGTGCAGACCCCGATCGTGTGCGCCGGCGTGTACGTCCGGCCGGGTGACGTGGTCGTCGCGGACGACGACGGGATCGTGGTCGTGCCGCGCGAGGACGCCGAGACGGTGCTCAAGGCGGCCCACGACCGGGAGGCCAGCGAGGCGTCCAAGCGGCCCCGGCTGAACAGCGGCGAACTCGGCCTGGACCTCTACGGGATGCGCGACCGGCTGGCCGCCAAGGGGCTGCGTTACGTGGACTATGAGGACGCGCCGTGACGCAGACCGCAATATCCTGCTCCGTCATGCGCGGCGGGACATCGAAGGGCCTGGTGTTCCTCGCCGGCAACCTGCCTGGCGATCGCGCCACGCGCGACGCGGTGCTGCTCGCCGCCATGGGATCTCCGGACCCGAGGGAGATCGACGGCATGGGCGGTAGCCACCCGCTGACCTCGAAGGTCGCCGTAGTGAGCCCGTCGCCCCGCGACGACGCGGACGTCGATTACCTGTTCCTCCAGGTCTGGCCGGACCGCGCGGAGGTTTCCGACAACCAGAACTGCGGAAACATGCTGGCCGCGGTCGGGCCGTTCGCGATCGAACAGGGGCTGGTGGCGCCGGGCGAGGCGGCGACGCCGGTGCGCATCTGGATGCGCAACACCCAGACGCTCGCTACGGCCCTGATCCAGACGCCGGGCGGGCAGGTCCGCTACGACGGACAGGCGCGCATAGACGGCGTGCCCGGCACCCACGCGCCCATCCCGATCGAGTTCGCCGACGTCGCCGGGTCTTCCTGCGGGGCGCTGCTGCCGACGGGGAACGTGATCGACGTCATCGAGGGCACGGCGGTGACCTGCATCGACAACGGCATGCCCGTCGTCTGCCTGGCGGCCTCTGACTTCGGGCTCACCGGGCAGGAGTCGGCGGCCGAGCTCGAGGGCAACGCCGAGCTGAGGCGGCGGGTCGAGGCGATCCGGCTGGCCGCCGGGCCGCTGATGAACCTCGGCGACGTCACCGACAACACCGTGCCGAAGATGAGCCTGGTGTCGCCGCCGGCGCACGGCGGGACCGTGAGCACCCGGACGTTCATCCCGCACCGCGTGCACGAGGCGATCGGGGTTTTCGGCGCGGTGTCGGTGGCCACGGCGTGCGTGCTGCCCGGGTCTGTGGCCCATAAGGTCGCGGTGATCCCAGCCAACACCGAGGGCTCGATGGATGTCGAGGTCGAGCACCCCACCGGCTTCTTCACCGTCACCATCGAGGTGACGCTCGACGACGGCCTGCCCGTGGTGACGCGGTCGGCCCTGCTGCGCACCGCCCGCCTGCTCATGCGCGGCGAGGTCATGGTGCCGTTGTCGGTGTGGGAGCGGGACACGCCGCGATGATCATCGACTGTCACGGCCACTACACGACCGCGCCGCCGCAGCACGACGCCTGGCGCAAGGAGCAGCTCGCAGCGTTCGGCGAAGGCCGGCCGAGCCCTGCCTACCCGGCGATCTCCGACGACGAGATCCGCGAGTCGATCGAGCAGAACCAGCTGCGGCTGATCCGCGAACGCGGCGCGGACATGACGATCTTCTCGCCGCGGGCCTCGGCCATGGCCCACCACCTGGGCGACGAGCGAGTCAGCGAGGAGTGGTCACGCGCGTGCAACGACCTGATCGCGCGCGTCGTCGGGCTGTTCCCCGAGACGTTCACCGGCGTCTGCCAGCTGCCGCAGTCACCCGGTGCCGGGCTGAAGGCGTCCGTCGCCGAGCTCGAAAGGTGCGTGCTCGAGCTGGGGTTCGTCGGCTGCAACCTCAACCCCGACCCGAGCGGGGGCTACTGGACGTCCCCGCCGCTCACCGACAGGTACTGGTACCCCATCTTCGAGAAGATGGTCGAGCTCGACGTGCCCGCCATGGTGCACGTCTCGAGCAGCGCCAACCCGGTCTTCCACGCCACGGGCGCGCACTACATCAACGCCGACACCACGGCGTTCATGCAGTTCATCCAGGGCGACCTGTTCGCCGATTTCCCCGGCCTGCGCCTAGTAGTCCCGCACGGCGGGGGGGCCGTCCCGTACCACTGGGGCCGTTACCGCGGGCTCGCCGACATGCTGGGCAAGCCCCCGCTGGACGAGCACGTCATGAAGAACGTGCTCTTCGACACCTGCGTCTACCACCAGCCAGGCATCGACCTGCTGTTCGAGGTCATCGACACAGGCAACGTCCTGTTCGGCTCGGAGATGCTGGGCGCCGTCCGCGGCATCGACCCGCAGACCGGCCACTACTTCGACGACACGAAGCGGTATATCGACGCACTCGGCCTGGCCGAGGCCGACGCCGCGAAGGTGTACTCGGGCAACGCCCGGCGGGCATACCCCCGTCTCGACCAGGCCCTGCGCGCACGAGGACAGTGATGACGGCCACCTTCACCCCCGACGCCGACTGGCTCGCGTTCGACCCGGACCCCAGCAAGCCGGGCTACGTCCCGCCCCCGGGCGCGGTCGACGCGCACTGCCACGTGTTCGGCCCCGGCGACGTCTTCCCGTACGCCCCCGAACGTAAGTACACGCCGACCGATGCGGGCAAACAGGACCTGTTCGCGCGGCGCGACTTCCTCGGCTTCGAGCGGAACGTCATCGTCCAGGGGACCTGCCACGGCGCCGACAACCGCGCCCTGGCGGACGCGCTGCTCACGGCCGGCGACCGGGCCCGCGGCGTGGCGACCATCCGCCCCGGCGTGTCGGCGGCCGAACTCGCCGACCTGAACGCGGCCGGGGTCCGGGGCATCCGGTTCAACTTCGTCAAGCGCCTCGTCGACCCCAAGCCCGATGAGTACTACCGCGGCCTCGTTGACCTGGTGGCCGAGTACGGCTGGCATATCGTGGTCTACTTCGAGGCCGCCGACCTGGCCGAGCGGTGGCAGCTGTTCACGACCATGCCCACCACCGTCGTCGTCGACCACATGGGCCGACCCGATGTGTCGCAGGCGGTCGACGGGCCCGGCTTCGAGCTGTTCACGCGGTTCATGCGCGAGCACGAGAACGTCTGGTCCAAGGTGAGCGGCGCGGAGCGGCTGTCGGTGTCCGGCCCGCCGGGTTACGACGACTTCATCCCGTTCGCCCGCCACGTCGTCGAGGCGTTCCCCGACCGGGTGCTGTGGGGTACCGACTGGCCGCACCCGAACATGAAGAGCCACATGCCCGACGACGGTGCCCTGGTGAACCTGATCCCGCGGATCGCCCCGACCGACGACCTGCAGCGCGCGCTGCTGGTCGACAACCCGCAGCGCCTGTACTGGGAGGCCTGATGACGCAGTACACCTCAGAGTTCGATGACATCCCCGGCACCCGGGTGTTCACGGCGCAGCGCGCGAAGGCGGGCTACCAGCTGAACCAGTTCTGCATGAGCCTGATGAAGGCGGGCAACCGCGAGCGGTTCAAGGCCGGCGAGCGTGCTTACCTGGACGAGTGGCCGATGACCGAGGCCCAGAAGCAGGCGGTGCTGGCCCGTGACTACAACGCGATGATCGAACTCGGCGGGAACATCTACTTCCTGGCGAAGATCTTCGCGACCGACGGCCTGAGCTACCTCCAGGCGGTCTCCACGATGACCGGCATGCCCATCGAGGACTACCAGCAGATGATGCTGTCTGGCGGGCGCTCGCCGAAGGGCTGGCGCTCGGTGAAGGACGGCACCTGACCATGGCACGCATTACCGCCGGGCTGACCACCAGCCACATCCCGGCCATCGGCGCCGCGATCGATCTCGGCAAGACCGGCGAGCCGTACTGGAAGCCGTTGTTCGCGGGGTATGAGTGGACCAAGGCCTGGGCGGCGGCGGAGGGACCCGACGTGGTGATCCTGGTCTACAACGACCACGCGTCCGCGTTCTCCGGTGAGATCGTCCCGACGTTCGCGCTGGGCTGCGCGGATGAGTTCCCTCCCGCCGACGAGGGATACGGCCCGCGTCCCGTGCCGGTCGTCCAGGGCCACTCCGACCTGGCCGCGCACCTGGCCCAGTCGCTGATCCTGGATGAGTTCGACCTCACCCTGCTGTACAAGCTGGACGTGGACCACGGCCTGACGGTTCCGCTGTCCCTGGTCTACGGCCAGCCGGAGGAGTGGCCGGTGCGAGTCATCCCGCTGGCGGTGAACGTCGTCCAGTACCCGCCGCCGACCGGCCACCGCTGCTACGTGCTGGGCCAGGCGCTCCGGCGGGCGGTGCAGAGCTACCCCGAGGACCTCACGGTCCACGTCTGGGGGACCGGCGGCATGAGCCATCAGCTGCAGGGCCCGCGGGCAGGGTTCATCAATCAGGAGTTCGACAACGCCTTCTTCGACCGGCTGGTTCACGACCCCGACGAACTGGCCCTCGTGCCGCACATCGAGTACGTGCGCGAGGCGGGCTCGGAGGGGATCGAGCTGGTCATGCAGCTGATCATGCGCGGCGCGATGGGCCGCAAGGTCGAGGAACTGCACCGCTTCTACCACGTCCCGGGATCCAACACCGCTGTCGGGCACCTCGTGGTGCGCCCGGTTGAGGGCTCTGGCCAGGAAGAGGACTAGACGCATGCGTATCGCGCTCGCCGGGGCAGGCGCCTTCGGCATCAGGCACCTGGACGCCATCGCGCTCATCGACGGCGTGACGGTCACGTCCATCGTCAGCCGCAGGCTGGAGCAGGCCGAACAGGTCGCGGAGAAGTACGGCGCCGTCCACGCCACGGACGACCTGGACGAGGTGCTAGCCCGCGACGACGTCGACGCGGTCATCTTGTGCACCCCGACCGGTCTGCACGCGGAGCAGGCCATCGCGGCCATGCGGGCGGGCAAGCACGTCCAGGTCGAGATCCCTCTCGCGGATAGCTGGGCGGACGCGCAGTACGTCGATCTGGTGCAGCAGGAGACCGGCCTGACCTGCATGGTCGGGCACACCCGCCGGTTCAACCCGTCGCATCAGTGGATCCACCGCCGCGTCGCGGCCGGCGACCTGTCGATCCAGCAGATGGATGTGCAAACGTACTTTTTCCGCCGGACGAACATGAACGCTCTCGGCCAGCCCCGTAGCTGGACCGATCACCTGCTCTGGCACCACGCCGCGCACACCGTCGACCTGTTCGCCTACCAGGCCGGCGAGCAAGTCCAGATCGCTCACGCGGTGCAGGGGCCGATCCACCCCGAGCTGGGCATCGCGATGGACATGTCCATCCAGCTGCGGACGCCCGCCGGCCGCATCTGCACCCTGTCGCTGAGCTTCAACAACGACGGGCCGCTCGGCAGCTTCTTCCGCTACATCTGCGACAACGGCACATACATCGCCAGGTACGACGACCTGGTCACCGGGCGCGAGGAGCCGGTCGACGTCTCCGCCGTCGACGTGTCCACCAACGGCATCGAACTGCAGGACCGCGAGTTCGTCGCCGCGATCCGCGAGGGCCGCGAACCGAACTCCAGCGTCCGCGACGTCCTGCCCTGCTACCGCATCCTCGGCGAGCTGGACACCGAACTCGCCAGTCAGTAGATAGGTCCGGCTCCCGTGGTGAGGAGTCGGCAGAACTCATTGGCAAGTGCGCCCACGGCGTCACCGAGCCGGGCGACGTCTGGGCCCTTGGCGAGCAGGGACCGCGATGCGCTGGGAATCACTCGGTCAGGGCAGGCCGCAAAGACCTTGGCGACATCGGCCGGAGTGGCGCCCTGCCTGCCGACGCCAGGAGCGAGAAAGATCCCGTTAGCTGCCGCGAGGTCGAGCGCCGGGTCCACACCGGTGGGACCGACTACGGCTCCGATCGGCCCGATCTCGCCCGGTGCCAGGCGAGTATTCAGCTCCCCTATGGCAACCAGCAGGTTCTCTTCCACGCTGCGACCGCTGAGGGTGGTGGCGCACTGTACCGCGCGGCCTTCGGGATTGGAAGAGTGGGTCACCACGAGCAGACAGCTTCCCGCTTCGTGGGCGCGCGAGACAAAGGTTCCCATCGCGCCGAGGCCCAGATATGGATGCACGGTGAGAGCGTCGGCTCCGAGGGGGGCATCAGCCCCCAGGTAGGCCTCGGCGTAGGCGTCGTTGGTGGTTGCGACGTCGCCCCGTTTGGCGTCAACGATGACCAGCAGACCTGTACTCCGCGCTTCGCCGATCAGGCGTTGGAGGGTCCGGAACCCCTGCCAGCCGTGGCGCTCGTAGAAAGCAGCCTGGAGTTTGAGCAGGCCGACCGTCCCGCTGGCTGCTTCCAGGGTGATCTCAGCGAAGCGGTCGAGCCCCTTCGGGGTGTCCCCCAGCCCCCAAGCGTCGAGAATCGTGCCAGACGGATCGAGACCCCAGGCGAGCGGCCCATATCGTGATCGAACGGCGCCGAAGCGGACGGCGAACGGCTCAGCCATGCCCCTGAGTATGGCCGAGCCACACCAGGCTCATCGAGTCCGCCGCCGGTTCCAGCGCTCAGCCCAGCACGCTGCGCACGATCTTGCCGACGGCATTGCGCGGCAGGGCGGCAAGCCGGAAGACCCGCTTGGGGCACTTGTACCCAGCCAGCCGCGTCCGGGCGTGCGCGATGAGCGCGGCCTCGTCGAACCCGTGCCCGTCCCGGACCACCACCCAGGCGGTCACCTGCTCGCCCCACCGCTCGTGCGGGACGCCCGCGACCGCGGCCTCGGCCACCGACGGATGGGCTTCGAGCACGATCTCCACCTCCCGCGGGTAGACGTTCAGCCCTCCGGTGATGATCATCTCCTTGATCCGGCCGCGGATCCTCAGGTGCCCGGTAGCCGGATCCACCGCCCCGATGTCGCCGGTGCGGAACCACCCGTCCGGGGTGAACGCGGCCTGCGTGGCGGCCCGATCGCGCCAGTAGCCCGCGAACACCTGCGGCCCGCGGAGCTGGATCTCGCCGTCCGCCCCCAGGTCCGCCTCGCGGTCCGAGCCTGGGTCCGCCTCGCCGTCGGCCCCCAGGTCCGCCTCGCGGTCCGAGCCTGGGTCCGCCTCGCCGTCGGCCGCCGCGATCCTGGCGAGCACGCCGGGCAGGGGTACCCCCACCGTGTCACCGCGGGGGTCATCCAGCGGGTTGGAGACGTTCAGCCCCGTCTCGGTCGTGCCGTACCTGATCAGCGGGACGCGGCCCAGCACCTCGGTCAACCGCTCGGCGAGGGCTGGGCTCAGCGGGGCCGAGCCGCACACCGCCAGCCGCAGCCCGCCGAACCGCGCGGCGGTCACCTCGCCGGAATCCACCAGGGCCTGATAGATGGTGGGCACCGCGAACAGCGCACTGGCCCCGGTGTCTGCGATCGTCCGCGCCAGGTCGGCGGGGGTGAACCGGGACCGGACGTGTACCGTGCCGCCCGCGACCAGGGCCGCGTGCACCCCACCGAGCCCGTGCTGGTGGTACAGCGGCAGCGCGTGCGCGAGCACGTCATCCTGGTTCCACCGCCAGGCCGCCATCGCCGAGCGGATCGAGACCGCCAGCTGGCGGTGGGTCAGCGGCACGCCCTTGGGCCGGCCGGTCGTGCCCGAGGTATACGCGAGGAGCGCGGTATCGTCCGGGCGTGCCGTGACGCCTGTGCCCTGGCTCGAACCGCCGGGCAGGGTCCGGATGTCCACCGTCTCCAGCGGATCGCCGCCCGGGCCCAGCGCGGCCAGCAGCCGGGCCGGCCCGGGATCGGCGAAGGCTAGCACCGCTCCGGAATCCGCGACCAGGTGCCCGAGTTCGGCGGTCGTGTAGCCGGGGTTGGCGAGCACCACCACCGCACCGGCCCGGAGTGCGCCCAGGTAGCAGCGGACGAACCCGGCGCTCGCGGCGGCCGCGAGCAGAACCCGGTCGCCGGGCCGCACCCGGCGCGCAAGCCAGCCTGCCACCCGGGCCGCCGCGTCATCCAGATCCGCGTGGGTGACCGGCTCGCCGTCGACCGTGACCGCGACGCGGCCGGGGACCGCGGCCGCCGACGCGGCGGCCAGCCCGGGAATGGTGTCTTCGCCCAGTTGGGCGGCGAAGGACCGCACGTCGGCGACCCCGGGCAGGTGCTCCCGCCAGCCGGCCACGCTCCAGTCCTGATAACCGCCCATGGTCAGCGGGGCTCACCCCGTCACCCGCGCCCAGGCCGACCGGTTGACCTCGCGCTCGGCGCGCAGGCGGTCGAGCAGCCCGCCCGCCGTCATCACCGCCTTGACCCCGGCTCCTGCCCCAGCGGCCGCCAAGGCCCCGGCGACCTGCTCCGCGGCCCGCTCGGGGTCATCCACGACGCGATTGACGAGCCCGAGGGCGAGCGCTTCGGCGGCCTCCACCCAGCGCCCGGTCAGCACCAGCTCCAGGGCCACGCCGCGGCCGACCAGGTCGGGCAGCAGCCAGGCGCCCACCGCCAGGTCCAGGCCGGGCGGCCCGGTCCAGCGCAGCCGCGCCCCGGGGCCCGCGATCCGCAGGTCTGACGCCGCCGCCAGCTGCGCCCCGCCGCCCACCGCCGCCCCGGTGACCACCGCGACCACGGGTCCCGGCCGGGTGATCATGGTCTCGCAGCAGTCGTAGATGAGGTCCGAGATCGTGGCTCGTTCGGCGTCGGTGATGGTGAGGTCGGCCCCGGCGCAGAAAACCCGCGGGTCGGTGCTGCCGAGCAGCACGGGCACCTCAGGCTCCTCGGCGAGCGCGTCCCGCACTGCGGCCATCAGGCTCACGTCGAGCGCGTTGCGCCGTTCGGGCCGGTCCAGGCGCAGCCAGCGGTAACCGGCCGGGCCGTGCTCGGCCACCAGATACGGATGCGGCATGCGAGGGCTCCCGGAACGTCTGAAATATGGTATACCAAATGAACGGTCGGTCGGCGGGCGTAACGGACTGCCGGCGGGCCAGCCGGTTCATCGCTGCCCTGAGGAGCCAGCCAGGTGAAGCCAGCGCCGTTCGCCTACTACCGCGCGCACAGCGTCGGTGAGGCGGTCGCGCTGCTAGCCGAACTCGGCGACGAGGCCAAGATCCTGGCCGGCGGGCTGAGCCTGGTCCCGATGATGAACTTCCGGCTCGCCAGGCCGGCCGCGCTGGTCGACGTCAGCAGGATCGAGGGCCTGAGCTACCTTCGGGCCGACCCGGCCGGAACCGGCCGCCTGCACATCGGCGCGCTGACCACGCACCGCACCGTCGAGCTCAGCCGCGACCCGGCGATCCTGGCCGGGTTCGGCGTGCTGCCCCGGTCGGCCCGCTGGATCGGGCACTACCCCATCCGCAGCCGGGGCACGTTCGGCGGCAGCATCGCACACGCCGACCCGGCCTCGGAATGGTGCCTGCTCGCGGTCTTGCTCGACGCGCAGATGGTGCTCACCGGACCGAACGGGCGGCAGCGTACCGTCCCGGCCGGGGACTTCTTCCAGGGTTACTACACGACCGCCGCCAGCCCCGACGAGATGATCACCGAGGTCTGGTTCCCGCAGCCCGCACCGCGCGCCGTGCTCACCGAGTTCGCCCCGCGGCAGGGCGACTTCGCGGTGGTCGCCGCCGCCGTGTCGGCCGACCTCCAAGACGGTACCTGCCGGTCGGGGCGCGTCGTCCTCGGCGGCGTCGGCCCGCTGCCGGTCGAGGTGGACGCCAGCGCCCTGGCCGGCCAGCCGGCCACGACCAGCACCTGGGAGGCGATGGGAGAGCACGCCGCGGGCCAGGTCGACCCGCCCGATGACACGCACGGCAGCGGTGAGTACCGGCGCAGGCTGACCGCCATCCTGGTGTCACGGGCCCTGGCCGAGGCGAGCCGGATCCCGGGGCAGGCCGGGCCATGAGCCACCAGGCCACCCGCCACGACGGCCGCTGGATCGGCGCCCCGTTGCCGCGCAAGGAAGACCGCCGGATGCTGCTCGGCCGCGGCCGGTTCGTCGCCGACCTGGACCCGAAAGCACGCCTGGGCGTGCTGCACGCCGCGTTCGTCCGCAGCCCATACCCGCACGCCCGCCTCACCGGAATCGATGCCGAGGCCGCGGTCAAGCACGACGGGGTAGCCGCCGTCCTTACCGGCGCCGACCTCGGCCATCCCCACCTGCTCGCGATGCTGGAACGGGACGAGTTCGTGCCCACCCCGATGCCCATCCTGACCCGGGACCGGGTCCGTTTCGTCGGCGAGCCCGTCGCGCTCGTCGTCGCCGACGACGCCTACCTGGCCGAGGACGCCGCCGAGGCCGTGGCGGTGGACTGGATCCCGGAGCCCGCCGTGACCAGCATCGAAGCTGCGACGGCGCCGGCCGCCCCGCACCTGCACGATGACGCGGCCGGCAACTGCCTGGTCGACCTGCTGATGTTCGACGACGACCGGCTCGCCTCGATCTTCGCGGGCGCGGCGCTTACGGTCAGCGCCACCTTCTCAAGCGCCAGGGTGGCGGCGCTGCCGCTGGAGGGGCGCGCCTGCCTGGCCGAGTGGGACGACCGGGACGACCAGCTGGTCATGCACGTGTCCACCCAGGTCCCGCACCTGGTCCGCTCCGGCGTCGCGCAGGCGCTCGGCCTGCCGGAACGCGCCATCAGGGTGATCGCGCCGGACGTCGGCGGGGGCTTCGGCCTGAAGTGCGTGGTCGGCCGGGAAGAGGTTGCCGTGGCGGCGGCCGCGCTGCGGCTGCGGCGGCCGGTGCGCTGGGCCGAGGACCGGCAGGAGAACCTGACCGCCTCGTTCCACGGCCACGAGCAGCGCTACCGGGTCAGGGCTGCGTTCGACGCCGAGGGCCGGATCCTCGCCCTGGACGCGGAGATCGAATGCGACGTCGGCGCCTACTCGGCGTTCCCCTTCACCTGCGCGGTTGAGCCGATGATGGCCGCCACGGAACTGCCCGGCGTGTACAAGGTGCCCGCGTACCGGGCGCGGGGCCGGGCCATCACCACCAACAAGGCACCCACGGCACCGTACCGTGGCGTATCCCGGCCGCAGATCGTGCTGGTCATGGAGCGGCTCATGGAGAAGGCGGCGTCCGCGCTGAGCCTGGACCCCCTGCAGGTGCGCCGGCGCAACCTGATCAGCCCGGGGGAGTTCCCCTACACGGGGGTCAACAAGATCACCTACGACGAGGGCAGCTACCGCGAGTCCCTCGACCTGGCCGAAGAACAGGTCGCCGAGCGGGCCTGGGCAGCCGAACGCGACCAGCTCCGCCAGGCCGGGCAACTGGCCGGCATCGGCTTCTCCTGCTTCTCCGAGCGCACCGCCTACGGCACCCCGACGATGTCGCAGCGCCGGATGCGGATGACTCCCGGCTACGACACGGCCATGGTGCGAATGGACCCGACCGGCGAGGTCATCGTCACCACCGGGACGTGCGGCCACGGCCAGGGACACGAGACCACGTTCGCGCAGATCGTCGCCGACCGCCTGGGCGTGCACCCCGACCAGGTCAGGCTGCGCCAGGGCGACACCGATCTGGCCTCCTACGGCTGGGGCACCTGGGGCAGCCGCTCGGTGGTGATCGGCGGGGGGGCCGCCGGACGGGCCGCGGACATCGTGGCCGGCCAGCTTCGCCGGGTGGCCGCGGCCATGCTCGAGGCCAGCCCGGACGACATCGAGCTGGCCGGGGGAACGGCGCGCATCCGCGGCGACGCCGAGGCCTCGATCCCGCTCGCCGAGCTGGCCAGGGTCGTCCACTTCCAGGCTCACCGGGTGGCCGAGGACCTGCGCTACGGCCTGGAGGCCCGGGCCACGTACGACCCGCCCGGGACCTTCTCCAACGCCTGCCACGCCGCGATGGTGGCGATAGACCCGGGCACCGGCGCGATCAGGCTGCACAGGTACCTGGTGGTCGAGGACTGCGGCGTCGTGATCAACCCGATGGTCGTGGACGGGCAGGTACGCGGCGGCGTCACCCAGGGCGCGGCAGCCGCGCTCCTCGAGCGGATCTGCTTCGACCCGGACGGGCAGCCGGTCAGCACCACGCTGATGGACTACCTGGCGCCCACCGCGGCGGAACTATGCCCGATCGAGATCGTCCACCTGCAGACGCCCTCCCAGTTCAGCCAGACGGGTGCCAAGGGCATGGGCGAGGGCGGCACGATCGGCGCCCCGGCGGCGGTCCTGAACGCCATCAACGACGCGCTGTCCGGCACCGACGTGCGCTTCGACCACATCCCGGTCCTGCCGCAGGACGTGAGCGACGCCCTCACCCGATCCAGGGCGGTCCCATGAAGCACACCCATGCCATCTCCCTGACGGTCAACGGCCGCCGTCATGAGCTCGTCGTCGAGGCCCGCCGGACCCTCGCCGACATGCTCCGGCACGACCTGGGCTACACCGGCACGCACCTGGGCTGCGAGCACGGCATCTGCGGCGCGTGCACGGTCATCCTCGACTCCTCACCGGTACGAGCCTGCCTGATCTTCGGCGTCCAGGCCGACGGCGCCTCGGTACGCACCGTGGAGGGACTCGCGGAGTGGCCCGCTGGGCAGCTGTCGGACCTGCAGCAGGCGTTCAGCGACCATCACGCGCTGCAGTGCGGGTTCTGCACCCCAGGCTTCCTCATGCTCGCCGAGGCCTACCTCGCCG
The DNA here is from genome assembly GCA_035505275.1 of Streptosporangiaceae bacterium. Classification (GTDB taxonomy): domain Bacteria; phylum Actinomycetota; class Actinomycetes; order Streptosporangiales; family Streptosporangiaceae; genus Palsa-504. The sequence continues at coordinate 56,957 of DATJQX010000083.1, forward strand.
AGGAGGCCTACCTGGCCGAAGCAGAGGCCGGCGACCCGATGTCCGAGGAACGAGCCCGCGAGCTCGTCGCCTCGAACCTGTGCCGGTGCACCGGCTACCAGGGCATCATCGACGCGCTCGTCGCCACCGCGCGGGCCCGCCAGGCCGCAGGGACCGCAAGCGAAACCGCAAACGAACCCGCAAGCGAATCACCGGACGACCGATGAGCGCGATCGGTGCCCGGCTGCCCCGCAAGGAAGACCCCCGCCTGCTCCGCGGGCGCGGCCGGTTCGGCGACGACTTCAGCGTCCCGGGCCAGCTCTGGGCCCGGGTCGTCCGCTCGCCTTCCGCGCACGGCCACGTCCGTGAGCTGGACGTCGCCCGGGCCGCGAAAGCCCAGGGCATCACCGCGGTCGTCACCGCGGCCGACCTGCCCCCCGGGCTGGCCATCCCGGTCCGGCTTATGGCCGCCGACATCGACCTCAGCGAGTACCTGCAGCCGATCCTGGCCGAACGCACCGTGCGCTACGTAGGCGAGCCGCTGGCGGTCGTGATCGGCGACGACCCGTACGCCTGCGAGGACGCTGCTGAACTGGTCGAGATCGACGTCGCCGAGGCACCCGCGGCGCTCGACGCACGCGCCGCCGACGGAACGATCGCGGCGGAATTCGGCGCAAGCTACGGAGATACCGACGCTGCCTTCGCCGCCGCCCGCCACGTGGTCGGGATCGAGCTCGCGATCGGCAGGCACACCGCCGTCCCGCTCGAACCGCGCTGCCTGCTGGCTGTGCCCGACCCCGGTACCGGGTCGCTGGAGATCTACGGCATGACTAAGGTACCCGTCTGGAACCGCGACCTGCTGGCCGCCATGCTCGGGATGGACGAGACCCTGATCCGGGTGCACGGCGTCGACGCCGGCGGCGGCTTCGGGGTCAGGGGCGAGTTCTACCCCGAAGACTTCCTCATCCCCTGGCTGGCCACGAGGCTAGCCCGCCCGGTCAAGTGGGCGGAAGACCGCGCCGAGCACCTGGTCGCGGTCAACCATTCGCGGCAGCAGCACCACCGGATCAGCGCCGCCTTCGACGCGGAAGGCAGGATCCTGGGCCTGAGGGACGACATCGTCCAGGACAACGGCGCCTACTGCCGCACCCACGGGGTCGCGGTGCCCGACCTGACCGTGGCCATGCTGCCCGGGCCTTACCGGATCCCGGCCTACCGGGGCCGGGTGCGCGTGGTGCTCACCAACAAGACGCCCTGCGGCACCTACCGTGCCCCCGGCCGGTTCGAGGGCACCGCGGCCCGCGAGCACCTGCTGGACGTGGCCGCCGACCAGCTCGGCATCGGCCGGATCGCGCTCCGCGAGCGGAACCTGCTCACCAGGGATGAGATGCCGCACAAGCGCCCGATCACCACGCTGCGCACCGAGGTGGTCCTGGATACCGGCGACTACCCGGCCCTGCTGACGGCGGCCGCCAGGGAGGCGGAGCGCCTGGGCTACCGTGCCATGGCCGTGCGTGCGGGTGAGCCGGGAGCCGGCCGCGGGCCGGTGCGCGGCTTCGGCCTGGCGATGTTCGTGGAGAAGAGCGGCCTCGGGCCGCAGGAGACCGCCGACGTGACGGTCAGCAAGTCCGGGGCGGTCCACGTGCTCTCCGGCGGCACCTCGCTGGGACAGGGCATCCAGACCGTGCTCGCGCAGATCGCCGCGGACGCGCTCGGCACCGATCCGGGCGTCATCGACGTCACGACGGGCGACACGGCGGCCCAGCCGTTCGGGGCCGGGTCCTGGGCGTCCCGGTCGACGGTCGTCGGCGGCAGCGCGGTGCACCAGGCCGCGACGGCCGTGCGAGAGCGGGCGGTGCAGCTGGCCGCCCGGATGCTGGAGGCCGCCGAGGGGGACCTGGAGGTCAGCGACGGGTCGGTCGGCGTCCGCGGCGACCCGAGTGCCCGGGTCACCCTGGCCGACATCGCCAGGGCCGCCGAGCCCGCCAGCCGTTACCTGCGGCCGGGGGAGCCGGCCGGGCTGTCCGCTCGCCGCCGCTTCGAGGTCACCCACATGACCTATCCATACGGGGCGCACGCCGCGGTGGTAGAGGTCGACCTGGGAACCGGGCAGGTCCGGGTGCTGCGGTACCTGGTGGCGTACGAGGTGGGCCGGGCGGTCAACCCGATGCTGGTGGAGGGCCAGCTCAGGGGCGGCGTGGCCCAGGGGATCGGCGGCTCCCTGTTCGAGGAGTTCAGCTACGACGAAGAGGGACAGCCGCAGGCGATCACGTTCATCGAGTACCGGATCCCGACCGCCGCCGAAGTACCGCCGGTTGACGTGCTGATATCCCAGGACGCCCCGTCGCCGGGGAACCCGCTCGGCGTGATGGGAGCGGGCGAAGGCGGCATCAGCGCGGTCGGCGGGACGGTGGCGAACGCGGTGCGCGACGCGCTCGGCCTGGCCGGCGGGGTCGGCCAGCTACCGCTGACCCCGGCCCGGGTGCGCGGCCTCGCTGAGCAGGCCCGCCACGCCAGGGGAGGCGCCGCATGACTACCGATGTCCCCGGCTACATCAGCAAGACGGACCTGGTGGCCGCCCTGCTCCGCGAGCTGGTGATCACCGGCGAGCTCGCCGCGGGCGAGCAGCTGCGCCAGCGCGACCTGGCCCAGCGGTTCGGGGTCAGCCAGACCCCGGTCCGCGAGGCGATGCGAAGGCTGGAGTCCGAGGGGCTGCTCATCTGCGACACCCACCGCGGTTTCACCGTGGTGCCGCCCGACGACGGCCGGGTGGAGGAGAACTTCCAGATCCGCGCCGCGCTCGAGTCGCTGGGCGCGTCGCTGGCCGCGCGCAAGATCGACGCCGACGGCCTGGCCCGCCTGCGGGAACTGAACGACCAGATGCGCGCGCTCGCCGATGACGACGACGCGGCCTACGCCGAGCTGAACCGGGAGTTCCACTTCACCGTGTACGAGTACGCGCACAGCCCGCTGCTGCTGTCGCTGATGCGCCTGCTGTGGGCATCGCTGCACCCCGGGCCCCGGGTGTCCCGTACCCACGCCGAGTCAGCCCGCCAGCACGACGAGATCCTCCAGGCCCTGACGGAAGGCGATGCCGCCGCCGCCTCGGCGCGGACCCACCAGCACATCATGGGCGCAGCCCCGGTCAAGAACTAGAGAACTGGAACGAACCAGGAGGGCAGATGCCGCGGATCGTGACGGACGACGGCGTGGCGCTGCACGCCGAGGAGACCGGCCAGGGCGAGCCGCTGCTGTTCCTCCACGAGTTCGCCGGCGATCACCGGAGCTGGGAGCCGCAGGTCCGGTTCTTCTCGGCCTCCTACCGGTGCGTCACCTACGCGGCCCGCGGGTACCCGCCGTCGCAGGTGCCGACCGATCCGCGCAGCTACTCCCAAGCCCGCGCCGTCGCCGACGCGATCGCTGTGCTCGACGGCCTGGGCATCGACCGGGCCCACGCGGTCGGCCTGTCCATGGGCGGTTTCACCGCCATGCACCTGGCCATGTACCACCCGGACCGGCTTCGCTCGGCGGTGGTCGCCGGCGCCGGCTACGGCGCGGAACCCGAGCGGGCCGCCGCTTTCCAGGCCGAGTCGCACGCCATAGCGGACGCGTTCGAGGCCGAGGGCGCCGCCAAGGTGGCCGTGCGCTACGCGGTTGGCCCCGCCCGCGTCCAGTTCCAGAACAAGAACCCGCGCGGCTGGGCCGAGTTCGCCGCGGCGCTGGCCGGGCACGACTCCACTGGCGCCGCCCTGACCATGCGCGGCGTCCAGGCGGCCAGGCCGTCCCTGTTCGCGCTGACCGCCCAGCTCGCCCAGGTCCCGATCCCGGTCCTGCTGCTGGTCGGAGACGAAGACGGGGGGTGCCATCAGACCGCGCTGATGCTCAAGCGCACCATTCCCGCGGCCGGCCTGGTCGTCCTGCCGCGCACCGGCCACACCGCCAACCTGGAGGAACCGGGGGAGTTCAACCGCGCCGTGGACGGCTTCCTGGCCGCCGTGGCCCGCGGCGCCTGGCGCCCCCGCGACCCCCGGTCTCTCGCCAACTCCACGACCGGCATCCGCTGATCAGAACCGGGCCCGCAGGCCCTCGGCTATCTCCTCCGGGCTGACGTCGATCAGCGCCTCTCCCCACAGCCGCTCGAAGTAGGTGGCGTCGCTGCGGTATACCGGGTCCGGATTGGACCTGCTGACCACCTTGAGCAGCACCCGGTGCCCGTCCTCCTGCGCGCGCGGCCCCCCGCCGATCAGGCCGTAGTTGAACGAGGTGAGGTTCCAGTCCTTATAGGCCGCGAGAACCTGCGACAGCCCCTGCCCTAGCGCCTGGGTGTCCTCCCCGGTCAGCTCGGTCACGTCCGCGGCACCGCCCACCACGCCCCAGACCTCGTGGAACCCGGTCGGCGCGAACGGCGTCAGCCAGGCCACCTGGCCGGTCTGCCCCACCCACCGGGGACCGCCCGCCTCCTGGTCGACCAGCGCCGTCCAGTATGGTCCGTGCCTGTCCTTCCAGCCCCTGGACTGTTCCACCAGCGATCGCTGGGCGGTCAGGCCGTGCGCGTCGTGGGCCGACTGCAGGTGCGGATGAACCAGCGACGCGCCCGAGGGCGGCAGGTAGTTGGCGTTGACCGAACTCCACACCGCAGACGGGTCTACCCGCCGTACCGCCGCGGCGTGCCGGACCATCGCGCCCAGCGCGTCCCCGACCAGCGATGGCGTCAGCTCGTCCAGGTCCAGGAAGTGCCGCCCGGGGTCGTAGATGCCGACGGCGCTGTGCGTCGCGTACGCCATGATGTTCGGGACCACCACGGCCCGCCCCACGCGGATCCGGCCTTCTGGCGTGAGCTCGGCAGGAAACGGGACGGTGGCCGTCTCCAGGTACTCGGCGTCGAACGGGCAGAAGGCGGGCTTCGCCACCAGCTCGGTCAGGTCCGTCCGGCTCTGCGGCTGGAGCTTGACCCCGGTCAGGATGCGGGCGCTTGCCCCCGTCAGCGGGTCACGCCGCCAGCGCAGCCCCACCCGGGTCCAGGCCCCGCCGGCCGCCAGGTCGGGCACGCTGGCCTCGAGGTCTCGTTCTTCGAATTCGATGGCAACCACGCAGCCGATGATCGCAGAAGGCGGCCCCGTCCGCGAACGGCTCGGCGATGATCACCAGGAGCAGAGGTCAGGCCGATTCACGAGAGGAACCAGAGGAAGACGCCACGCCGCCCAGTGCCCGCCCGGCCGTATCGGCCAGGGTGACGGCGACCAGGCGCGCCTGCAGCGAGGGCGTGGCATCGGCCTTGGGCGTCATCATGAACCTGCCGTAGTACTGCCCGTTGCCGAACACCCGCAGCTCGGTGTCCTCGGCCGGCAGCCCCGACGCCTCCACCGGCCAGCGGCCGTTCGGTGTCATTACCGTGCCGTCGTGCTCGAGCCGCGGCGGGTGACCGAGCAGGACCCCGTACTCGAACCGGCAGTCCCGCAGGTCAAGCACGTCGATGAGCTGCTCGCGGACGCGCTCGACGACCGCGTCGGGCGACCTGGCCGACTGGGCCAGCGCCGCGCTCTCGTGGATCTGGCTGAGGTAGTTCTGGTCGGTGATCGTGATCACCTTCAGGTGGCGGGCCTGGGCCGCGAGCTGCGAAACCGCCACGCCGACCACGAACAGCAGGATGAACGTCGTCACGTCCGCCGACCTGCTGATGGTGATCCGCTCGTAGGGCACGGTGAAGAAGAAGTCGAACCAGACCGCCGCACCCACCGCCGCCAGCGCGCCGGCCCACCGGTTGCCGATCGCCGACACGGCGACTACTACCACCACGAGCAGCAGCGCCACGTTCGTGTTCGACCAGCTGGACCGCCACGGGAGCAAGACGGCGGCCACCGCCAGCGGAGCCGCGATGGCGGCGGCAAAGGCCGCCTGGTCCCTGGTCAGGTAGCGACTCATCGGCTGACACCTTCTCCCTTGGCTTCCATGATGCTCGCCCCGGAAGGGCGGCGCCACGGCAGGATGAGCACATGCTGGTCGTTCATGTTCACGCGCGCATCCGGCCGGGCCAAGCCGGGGACTTCCTGGCCGCGACCGAGATCAATGCGCGGTCGTCGCTGGCCGAGCCCGGCGTGCTGCGGTTCGACGTGATCCAGGATCAGGCCGACCCGGAGCATGTCGTGCTGGTCGAGGTCTACCGAGACGAGGAGGCGTCGGCGGCGCACAAGCTGACGCCGCACTACGCGGTCTGGCGGGACGCGGTGGCCGAGATGATGGCCCAACCGCGGGAGTCCACCCGGTTCGCCGCGGTGTTTCCGGCGGACTCCGCCGGCTGGTCCAGCGGCGAGCCGTGACCGCGGGCAGCTTCGAGTTCGCCACGGCCGGGGCGCATCATGGCCGGTCCCGGCCGGGCGGCCGAGCTGCCTGGCGTCCTGGCCGGGCTCGGGTCGCGGGTGCTGGTGTGCACGGGCGCGAACCCGGAGCGTCATGGCGGACTGCTGGCCGGCCTCGGGCTGCCAGCCGCGGTGTTTCCCGTGGCCGGCGAGCCGACCGTCGAGCTGGCCCGGGCCGGGGCCGCTGCCGCGCGCGAGCACCGTGCCGACGTGGTCGCCGGGGTCGGCGGCGGCAGCGTCATCGATACCGGCAAGGCCGTGGCCATGCTGCTGGGCAACGGCGGCGACCCGCTGGACTACCTGGAGGTGGTCGGGTCAGGCCGGCCGATCACCCGGCCCGCGGCGCCGTGCGTCGCGGTGCCCACCACCGCCGGCACCGGGGCCGAGGTGACCGCCAACGCGGTGCTCGCCGTGCCGACGCACCGGCTCAAGGCGAGCCTGCGCAGCCCGCTGATGATTCCGCGCGTCGCGCTGGTCGATCCGCTGCTGACCGTGTCGTGCCCGCCTCAGGTCACCGCGGCCAGCGGCCTGGACGCGCTCACCCAGTGCCTGGAGCCTCTGGTCTCGGTCCACGCCACCCCGCTGACCGACGGGCTGGCCCGCGAGGGGCTGCGCCGCGCGGGATTGGCCCTGCGCACCGCCTACGCGGACGGACAGGACCTGGACGCGCGCGCCGACATGGCCGTGTGCAGCCTGCTGGGCGGGATGGCCCTGGCCAACGCCAAGCTGGGCGCCGTCCATGGCCTGGCCGGCGTCATCGGCGGGACCGCGGACGTACCCCACGGCCTGGCCTGCGCGGCGGTGCTAGCTCCGGTCATCGAGGCCAACGTCGAGGCGCTGCGCTCGGGGCGGTCCGCGGCAACCGGTCAGGACCCTCTAGCCCGGTACACCGAGGCGGCCAGGTTGCTGACTCAGAACCCCGCCGCGTCGATCGAGGACGGCCTGACCTGGATCCGCGAGACCCTGGTCCTGCTCAACGTGCCCGGCCTGGCCGCGTTCGGCCTCGCTCCGCAGGAAACCGACGACATCGCCGCCAAGGCCCTGACCTCGAGCAGCATGCAGGGCAACCCGGTGACCCTGGGCCATGCTGAACTGAAAGCCGTCCTGCTCCAGGCCCTGTGATCACCGCACCGCCCGGTGCGGAAGGATGGGGCCATGCCCCGCCACCCCCCGCCCCGTCATGACCGCGACGCTGGCGGTCCGGCGGAGATGCTGGCCGCCAAGGCCGCCCTCCGCCAGGAGGTATGGTCCGCGATGCGCGCGGCGAGGGTCGCCAGGTTCCCCGGCGCCGAAGGCCGCATCCCGAACTTCACAGGCGCCGAGGCCGCCGCCGAACGGCTCCGCGCCTTGGCCGTGTGGCAGGCCGCCGAGACCCTCAAGGCCAACCCCGATTCAGCGCAGCTGCCGGTGCGCCAGCGCGCGCTCCAGGACGGCAAGACCGTGTACATGGCGGTGCCGCGCCTGGCCGAACCCGAGCCGTTCTTCGCCCTGGATCCCGCCCACCTGAGCGATCCGCCGCGCAAGGCGGCCTCGATCAGCGGCGCCTCGCGCTCCGCCCGCCGGGTCACGCTGGCCGAACTGCTCCCTGTCGACCTGGTGGTCATGGGCTGCGTCGCCGTGGCGGAGGACGGCGCGCGCCTGGGCAAGGGCGGCGGCTTCGCCGATCTGGAGTTCGCGCTGGCCACCGCGGCTGGCCTGATCGGCCCCCACACCACCGCGGTCACCACGGTCCACGAGCTCCAGGTCCTCCCGCCCGGGACGATCCCGCTCACCAGCCACGACGTCCCGGTGGACTTCATCATCACCCCCGACCGGGTCATCGACTGCCGCCCCCAGCACGGCCCGCGACCCGCCCCGGGCATCCAGTGGGCCGACCTGACCGAGGAGAAGATCGCGGCCATCCCGCTGCTGGCGGCCCAGCGCCCCCGGTAGATTCCCAAATTTTTAGGCCGAACGGGCGGTGGTTCCCCTCTCGAGGCCTGCGCTGACCGGCATCGACCGCAGCCACACGACGCCCGGGCCGGACAGCACGGCACAGGGGTAGGCGTCACGGCCGGGGACATCGCGGACCTGCGTGACCTGGATGGTGATCGTCGTGTCGACCATGCCGATATGCCCTGGGTGCGCACGCAGCGACTGGCCCGCGGTCAGCTCGCGTCTCACGACGTCGCCGGGTAGCTGGACCCAGGCGCGGCCCGTGCCGCCGATCCGCCACAGCGCCAGCCGGTCGCCGTCCGGGGGCCCGGACGTCACGGGGCCGGTGTCGGCCGCGACCTGCACACCGGGGGTGCCGGCCAGGAAGCTGGACTCGCGGACCAGGCGGCCCTCGCAGCCGGGGCCGATATCTACGCTGAGGATGCTCCCGGGAAGCCTCGACGCGAACGCGACGACGCCGGGCTCACCGGTGGCCGTGTATACGCACAGCCATGGCTCATGCTGGGCCGCGCCGGCCGCCGCCATCTCGATGGAATCGGTCATCCACGCGAACTGGCCGACCTCGGCGACCACACTCTCGCCCGGGTCAAGCGAGATCGAGAGCACCGGCTGCATCGCACCAAGGAGCTGATCTCGCATGACCGCCCTCCCCGTGCCGGACGCTTCGGCGTGCTTGCCCCGAGCACACGCCGGTGCTTCCGCCGCGAGCCTGCGCCCGTGGCATGTTAATGCTCCCGCCACGCTCACCGCTCCCCAGCATTAGATGCTTGAGCGCGACGGAAGCATATGCGGCCTTTCTATCGGTATGGACGGGTCTGGCGAATCCCGCAGTCCATACATCCTGTCGATCCCTCCAGGAACACGAGTCCCAGAACGTAACTGAGTTGCCGGGAAGATACCGATCGGAGCCGTGAATCGCCGCCGTGCTATAACATCCCGGCCCTCAGCGCCTGGCGAGCCCGTTTTCCACGGCGTAACGGGCCGCGTCGACACGGCCGCCGAGTCCGAGCTTGTGGTAGATCGTGGTCAGGTGCCGCTCCACGGTCCCTCGGCTCAGGTAGAGCCGCTCGGCGATCTCCTTGTTGCTGAGGCCGTCGGCGAGTAGCTGCAGCACTTCGGCCTGGCGGGAGGTGAGGTTGCCCGGGAGCCCGCCGGCCCCGCCGTCGCCGGTCTCCGCGAGGGCAGCGGTCACCTCGGCCACCAGCTGCCGGTTCGCGATCTGGTGGGCCAGCGCCTCCGCCGTACGGAGCTGCCGGGCCGCCTCGTCCGCCTGACCGAGCTGGTAGCGGACGCGGCCCAACCCGATCATGGCCTCGACCGCGACGTGCGTGTGCCCGCCCGCCTGGCAGGCGGCCACCGCCGCCTGGTAGAGCCCGGCCGCCTGATCCCAGTTCCGCTGCCGGGCCGCGAGATGGCCCCGGTTGCACAGCACGAGGCCGGTGATCTGGGGCTGGCCGACGGCCAGCTCGGCGGCCTCGGCGATGGACGCGTTGGCGGCCTGCCACCGGCCGGCCCGGATCAGCACCTCGGCCAGGTTGATCAGGCCGATCGCGACCGAGCCCGGCTCCCCAAGCTGGCGCTTGATGATGAGGTTCTGTTCCAGTAGCTCCCTGGCCCGGTCGAGATTCCCGTCGTCGAGCTCGACCAGGGCCATATTGTTGATCGCCATCGCGAGCCTCGCCCGGTCGCCGGCGGCGGCCCGCAGGTCAAGCGCGGTCTGGAAGCTGTGCCGAGCCTCGGCCCGCTCGCCCAGGTAACGCTGGGCCGATCCGAGCACGGTCGCCGCGAAGGCCAGGTCCTCGCCGGGGTCGAGCGGGGCGAAGATGCTGAGCGCTCGCCTGGCCAGGCGAACCGCCTCCGCGTAGTCGTCGTTCTCTACGGCCAGCACGGCGGCGGCGCACAGAGCCCGCCCGATCCGCTGGCTCTCCTCCGCCTGCCACACGGAGTGCTCGCCGACCGCGGTGAGGAACTTGTTGAGCCAAGACCGGCCGGCGGAAAGCCGGCCGCTGGTCAGCCACCAGCGCCACAGGGCAGCGCCGACCTCCAGGCCAAGATCGATCTCGCCGTTATCGAGGGCCCACTGCATCATCGCGCGCAGGTCGTCGACCGCCGACGTGAGCCGGGCGGCCCAGCGCCGCGCATCTGGCCCGGCGAGGGAGCTCAAGCTCTGGGTGGCCACGCCGGCGAAATGCAGCGCGTGCCGGCGGCGAGCCTGGGGTGCTTCGCCTGCCTCATGCAGTCGTGCGGTCGCGAACTCACGGATGGCCTCGACCATGCTGAACCGGTTCTGCTCGAGGCCGCGGATGACCACCAGCCAGGACGCGTCCACCAGCCCGCGGACGGCGCCTGCGGCCTCCTGCTCGCTGGCGCCGGTCACCGCCTGAGCGTCCGCCAGGCTGAACGGCATGGTGAACACGCTGAGCAGCCGCAGCGTTCGCTGCTGGCCGGGCTGGAGCAGGTCGTAACTGGCCCGCAGCACGTCGGCGAGCTTGCGGCCGCCCTGGGCCCCGGGCGGGTCGTAATCCAGCAGCGCCACCCGCTGCTGCAGGATCTCGCGGATGGACAGCGTCCCGACCCAGCCCGCGATCAGCTCGATGGCCAGCGGGAGCCCGCCGAGCCTGCGGCAGAGCTCGCCGACCGCGTGCGGCGGCACGTCCGCCGCGGAGAAGCCCGGCAGCTGGTCGCTGGCCCTGGCGATGAACAGCCGGACCGCATCCGACGCCACTATTTCGGGTGCGCCCGCGGCAACCGAGGGACAGTCGAGCGGGGGGACGGCCCAGCACACCTCGCCCGGCACCCCGAGCACGACCCGGCTGGTGACCACGATGCGCAGGCCCGGGGCCGAGGTGAGGAGGTCCCCGGCCAGCCCGGCCACCTCGTCGCGGTCGTGCTCGGCGCCGTCGAGCAGCAGCAGCCCGGATCGTCTGGCGAGTGCGGCCAGCGCCGCTTCGCGCCAGGATACGCCTGGCCGTTCGCGCAGGCCCAGGCGCGACGCCAGCACCGAGACCACCGGCCGGGGCGGCTGGACCGCCTCGAGCGGCACGAACACCACGTCGGCGCCCTGCCCATCCGCCGCCGCCCAGCGCCGGGCCGCCTCGACCGCCAGGCGGGTCTTGCCGACCCCACCGGGCCCGGTCAGGTTGATCAGCCGCGACCGGGTGAGCAGCCCGGATAGGGCGGCCAGCTCGCGCTCACGGCCGACGAAGCTGGATTGCGCGACCGGCAGCCGGTCCGGCTCGTTCTCGGACGGCGCCGGTTTGTCCCCGGCCGGTCCCGGCCCGCGTGGCGGCTCCCGGCTGGTATTCGCCGCCTCCAGCTCCGCGAGGGCGAGGCTAGCGCGCGGCGACGGACGCGACCGCCCGGATTCCCATCGGTTCACGGTCGCGAACGACACGCCCAGCCGGCGCGCCAGTTGCTCCTGGCTCCAGCCGAGCCGGGTCCGTAGCAACCGCAGGCGCGCCGTGAGCGGAACCGCGTCCAGCGGCTCGCTGTCCACACAGGCAGCGTACGACTTGCACACGATCGTGCAATCCACGATTCCGGTGGGGGTCGCCCTCGCCGATGTCCCCTCCGGGCGGGCGCTGGCGCCTGCCCCGCAACCCGGACAGCACCCGCGCACAGGACCGCGCGCGTCAGGAGTCGAAGCCCATCCCGGCCGCGTCCAGGGCGCGCAGCCACAGGTTCCTGCGACCGCCGTTGCGGTCGGCGCGGGCCAGCGACCAGCGGGTGGCCTGCACGCCCAGGTAGGCGAGCGGCTCCGGCGGGAACGGGACCGGCTTGCTGCGCACCATCGCCAGCTGCGTCAGCTCGGTCTGCTCGCCGCTGAGCAGGTCGAGCATGACCCGGGCGCCGAACCTGCTGGCGCCCACCCCGAGCCCGGTGTACCCCAGCGCGTACGCGACCCGGCCGCGGTGCGCGGTGCCGAAGAACGCGCAGAACCGGCTGCAGGTGTCGATCGCGCCGCCCCAGCGGTGGCTGAACCCGATCCCTTCCAGCTGCGGGAACGTGGCGAAGAAGTGGTCGGCGAGCGTGGTGAAGGTGGCGGGCCGCTGGTCGTAGGCCGCGCGAACGCCCCGCCCGAAGTGGTAGACGGCGTCGAAGCCGCCCCACAGGATCCGGTCATCCGGGGTGAGCCGGCAGTAGTGGAACTGGTTGCCGATGTCCCAGATCCCCTGCCGGTTCTGCCACCCGACCGCGGCCCGCTGCGCCGCGCCGAGCGGCTCGGTCACCAGCACGTAGTCGTAGACCGGCACGATGAACGGGCGCAGCCGGCGCACCAGCGCGGGGAACGCGCTGGTCCCGAGGGCCACCTGCCCGGCCCGGAGCACGCCGTCCCTGACGCGCACGCGCACGCCGTCCGCGTCGCTGGCCAGCCCGGTGGCAGGCGTGCGCTCGAAGACGCGGACGCCGAGGCGCTCGCAGGCCGCGGCCAGGCCCCAGGCCAGCCTGGCCGGGTGGATCAGCGCCGTGTTCGTCCTGTCCCACGCGCCGGCCAGGTAGGTGGGGGAGTTCACCTCGGCGCGCGTCGCCGCGGCGTCGCAGAACGTGGCGCCGTCGTGCTCGGCGAACTCATGGAGCCCGCCGACCTGGTACTCCTGCGTGGCGACGGCGATGGAGCCGGGCCGCTCGAAGTCGCAGTCGATCCCGTGCCGGGGCAGCGCCGCCTCGATCGCGTCAAGGTTTTCCACGCCGAGCCGCTTGAGCGTGGCGAATTCCGCGGGAAAGCGCTCACGCCCGTTGGCGTCGCCATGGGTCAGGCTCGCCTCGCAGAACCCGCCGTTGCGGCCGCTCGCCGCCCAGCCGACGCGGTTGCCCTCGACGAGCACCACCGTTCGTTCGGGATCTGATTCCTTGGCCAGCAGCGCAGTCCACAGCCCGCTGAACCCGCCGCCGATCACCGCCAGATCGCAGGCCGCCTCGCCGTGCAGCGGACCCCTGGCCGGCGGCGCGTCCGGCCGGTCCAGCCAGAACGGCCTGGGCTCCGCCGCGAGGACCAGCCGGGCGAGTTCGTCCTGTTTGCTCGTCACCCGCAGGTCGCGGCGAATGCGTCCTCCAGGATGGACAGCCCCTCGTCGAGCAGGTCTTCGGAGATCACGAGAGGCGGCAGGAAGCGGATCACGTTACCGAACGTCCCGCACGTCAGCGTGACCAGCCCGGCCCGGTGGCAGGCCTTGGACACGGCGGTGGTGATGGCCGGTTCCGGGTTCAGCGTCCCCGGCGTGGTCAGCTCGATGGCCAGCATCGCGCCCCGCCCGCGCACCTCGGCGATCACCGGGTACGTCTCGGCCAGCTTGTGCAGGCGGGGGAGCATGACCTCGCTGATCCGGCGCGCGCGCCCCGCGAGGTCCTCGGCCGCCATCGTCTCGATCGCACCGAGCGCCGCCGCGCAGGCCACAGGGTTGCCGCCGTATGTTCCGCCGAGGCCGCCGGAGTGCACCGAGTCCATGATCTCGGCGCGCCCGGTCACCCCGGCCAGCGGCAGCCCGCCCGCGATGCCCTTCGCGGTGGTGATCATGTCGGGGATGACGCCCTCGTGCTCGCAGGCGAACCAGTCGCCGGTGCGGCAGAACCCGGTCTGGATCTCGTCGGCGATGAACACGATCCGGTTCTCCCGGCAGAACTCGGCCAGCCCGGGCAGGAACCCGTCGGGCGGCACGACGAACCCGCCCTCGCCCTGGATCGGCTCGATGATGACGGCGGCCACGTTGTCCTCGCCGACCTGGGTGTGGATCAGGGACTTGACCATGGGGAGCGCGTTCTCGCGGCAGGCTTCCGGACCGCCCGGCCAGCGCAGCGGGTAGGCCATCGGCATCCGGTAGATCTCGCCGGCGAACGGCCCGAACTTGTCCTTGTACGGCATGTTCTTGGCGGTCAGCGCCATGGTGAGGTTGGTGCGCCCGTGGTAGCCGTGGTCGAAAGCGATGACGGCCTGCCGGCGGGTGGCGTGCCTGGCGATCTTCACCGCGTTCTCGACCGCCTCCGCGCCCGAGTTGAACAGCGCGGAGCGCTTCTCGTACGTCCCCGGCGTCCGGCTGGCCAGTTCCTCGCAGACCTCCACGTAACCCTCGTACGGGGTCACCATGAAGCAGGTGTGCGTGAACCTGGCGACCTGGTCGGCCACCCGCGCGGCCACCCGGGGCGCGGCGTTGCCCACCGAGACCACCGCGATCCCGGCCCCGAAGTCGATGAGGGAGTTGCCGTCGGCGTCGACGATCACGCCGCCGCCCGCGTCGGTGACGAACACCGGCAGCATCGTGCTCACCCCGCGGGCCACCGCGCGCTCGCGCCGCGCCAGCAGGTCGCGTGAGATTGGTCCGGGGATCTCCGTGACGAGGTTCCGGCGCTGAGGGAGGCGGCTTTCGCCGGGTGCATGCTCGGTCATGCTCAAGACCATAAATCATCCTGCCGAACGGCAGTAGGTGCAGGTATCGCGCAATGCAGCCGGATTGGGAGGGGCCGGGTCTAGGGTTCCGTTATGGCTGACCGACTGGAGGCAGGCGGGAGGGGGCTGTTCGGGGGGGTCTTCGCCAAGGGGGAGGCGGAGACCGGCGACGTGGCGTGGCTGCGGGCCATGCTGGACGTGGAGGCCGGGCTGGCGCGTGCGCTCGAGCGCGCCGGGGTGGCTCCGTCGGGTTCCGGCGCGGCGGTCACGGCCGCGGCCCAGGTCGGCAGCTTCCGGGTCGACGAACTCGGCGAGCTCGCGGCGCTGACCGGGAACCCGGTACCTGGCCTCGCCCGGGCGCTGGCCCGGCTGGTACCCCCTCCTGCGGCGAGCGCCGTGCACCAGGGCGCCACCAGCCAGGACATCCTCGATACCGCCGCCATGCTGCTCGCCCGGCGGGTTACCGGCGCGGTGCTCGGTGACCTGGCCGCGGCCGCCGAGGCCGCAGCCGCGCTGGCCAGCGAGCACCGGTCCACGATCATGATCGGCCGGACGCTGCTCCAGCAGGCCCTGCCCGTCACGTTCGGCCTGGTCGCGGCGGGCTGGCTGGCCGGCCTGGACGAGGCACGCGAGGGGCTGGCCGTCGTCCGGGACCGCCGGCTAGCCGTGCAGTTCGGCGGCGCGGCGGGCACGCTGGCCTCGCTCGGCGACGGCGGCCCGCGGGTCGCGGCGCTGCTCGCCGAGGAACTGGGCCTGGCGCTGCCCGTACTGCCCTGGCACACGAACCGGCTGCGGATCATCGACCTGGCCACCGCGCTGGCCCGGGTCACGGCGGTGCTCGGCAAGATCGCCAGGGACGTCACGCTCCTCGCCCAGTCCGAGGTCGGCGAGGTCAGTGAGGGTGGCGGGCTCCGGGGGACCGCGGCCGTTCCGGCCGCCACTGCCGGGCCTGCCGCCACTGCCGGGCCTGCCGCCCCGGCCGGGCCTGCCGCCCCGGCTACGCCTGCCGCCCAGGGCGGCCCCGCACGGCCCGGCGGGACGGCGACGAGGGCGGGATCATCCCCGCCGAATGGGTCCGCCGACCACGGGCCCGCGGCGACCGCGCGGCGCGGCGGTTCGTCCGCGATGCCGCACAAGCACAACCCGGTCGCGGCCGTCGCCATCCTGGGCTGCGCCAGGCAGGTGCCAGGCCTGCTCGCCACCCTCGTCGCGTGCGCCGAGCAGGAGCAGCAGCGCGCCGCAGGCGCGTGGCACGCCGAATGGGAGCCGCTCGCGGGGCTGATGCGGCTGACCGGCTCGGCGGCCGCCTGGGCGGCCGAACTGCTGCCCGGGCTGGTCGTGGACGCCCCGCGGATGGCGGCCAACCTGGCCGCGAGCAAGGACCTCCCGCTCGCCGAGCACGTCACCTCGCTGCTGGCCGGCGTGCTCGGCGGCGCCCAGGCGTACGACCTGGTGGCCGAGGCGGCCCAGCGGGCGGTGAGCGCGGGACTGCCGCTGCGCGACGTGCTGCTGGCCGTCCCGAAACTGGAGGGCCGGCTCGCCTCGGCGGGCGTCACCGCCGAGCAGGTCGAGTCGGCGCTTGAGCCATCCGGCTATCTCGGCGCCTCGGACGCCTTTATTACCGCGGCTCTCGCGGCGCACGAGTCGCTCGCGTTGGCGGGCGGCCAGCCCGGTTACTGAGACCGTCCGGCAGGCCGAGCTGGATGCCCTGCGCTCTTTCACGTAGACAGAGCCGGTGCCGTCCGCTGACGTCTCGCCGCAGCCCCGGGGTGACGGTACGCGTCAGCTGGCCTGCGCGCGGATCGCCGCGATGAGCGAGCGGGCGGTGGCGGTCAGCGCGCGGTTCCGTGGGTAGCACAGGGTGATCGTCCGCGGCGCTATGGTCTCGTGCGGCTCCAGCCAGGTCAGCGCCGGGTCGACGGCCCGGCTGGCGGCCACGCGCCCGATGCAGGCGTGCCCGAGCCCGGCCGCGACTAGCCGCTGAAGCGCCAGGTTGTCATCGGTGCGGTAGACGATCTTCGGCGCGATGCCGCGCCGGGCCAAGGCGTCCTCGAGCTCGGCCTGCGCGCGCCACCGGCGGTTCCACGCGACCAGGTCCAGCTGGTCGAGCACCCCGAATCCGGGGCGCCTCAGGCTCGCTATCGCGCTGTCGCGGCGGGTGAGGATCACCCAGGGGTCGGCCAGCACCGCGATGGTCTCGACGTACTCGTCGGTCTCCAGATCGTAGGAGAACGCAAGGTCCAGGTCGCCCCGGCGCAGGGCGGCCCGCGAGGTGTCCGGGTCGTCGGCCGTGCTGAGCACGACCTCCACGCCTGGGTAGTCGTCGCGGAAGGCACGCAGCGCCGCGGGCATGATCTCGGCCGCCGCGGTCTGGGTGACGCCGACCCGGACCCGCACGATCTCGTCGTGTGCGGCCTGCTCGGCGTCGGCGGCCACGGCCTCGACCTCGCTGAGCGCGCGCCGGGCCCGGCGGCAGACCGCCTCGCCGGCCGGAGTCAGGCGCACGGCGGCGCGGCCGCCCGGCCGGATGAACAAGGTCTGCCCCAGCGCCGCCTCCAGCGCCGATACCTGGTGCGACAGCGCGGACTGGGTGTAGCCGAGAGCTGCGGACGCCCGCCGGAATGACCCGAGATCGGCCACCGCGAGGACGGCTTGCAGCTCACGCAGCCCGAGTCCATTTTTGATCGGCTGTATCGATCGCAACTGCGATATTCCTTCACTTTAGCTGAAGTTTCTCTCATATTAAGCTGGCCCGTGCCAGCTGACCAGCAGGCACGAGCGAGGAGAGGCACATGACGCAGGACACCCGGACCGCCGCCGGGGTAAGGCTGTTCCGGCTGCTGATCTACGCCCTCATCCTGATCAGCGCGGCCGCTCAGTTCGCGCTCGTCCCGGTCATGCCCGTCTACGCGCACCGGCTCGGCCTGTCCGGATTCGAAGAGGGAATGGTGCTCGGCGCGACCGGGCTCGCCACCCTGGCCGTGTCCGTGCCGGCCGGGACGCTGTCCGACCGGTTCGGGGCCCGGCGGATCACCCTGGCCGGGGGCCTGCTGATGGCTCTGGCGATGTTCGCGCAGGCCATGGCGGGCAGCTTCGGCGCCCTGCTCGGCGCCAGGCTCGCCTTCGGGGTCGGCTATGGCGTGGTGTGGACCGCCGGGCTGTGCTGGCTCGTCGACGCCGGAGGAGGGCCGCCCGCGCTGGGCGGGTCCATAGCCAGCGCCGGCGTCGGGGGCGTCGCGGGACCCGCCGCCTCGGGTACGCTCACCCAGCATCTCGGGCTCGCCGTCCCGTTGCTGGCGGCTGCCGCGGGCTTTGCCGTGATCACGGCCGTGCTCGCCGCGCTCCGGGCGCTACCTGGTCCGGCCGCGGCCAGGTCGGCGAGCGCCGCGGGCCTGTGGGCCACGGCCAGGGACCGCGACGTCATCGGCGCCGTCACCGCGGTCGTGATCGCCGGCCTGACCACCGGGGTATTCGCCCTGCTCGTCCCGGCCCAGTTGCACGCCGCCGGGGCCTCGTCCGGCCGGATCGGCCTGGACTTCGCCGCCGCCGGGGTCTTGTTCGCGGCCGGAAGCGCGCTGACCGCGGCGGCCGGCCGGCGGGCGGTGAACCTGCCGGTGATCGGCCTCGGCATGCTCGCCGTGACCGCCGCCTTGTCGCTCGGCGTCGTGTCCGCCGCGCCGTCGGCCCTCATCGTGATGCTGTGCGCCGCGACCGCGGCCCGGTCGGTCCTGTGGACGGTCAGCTACCCGCTGGCTTCCGCGGCGGCCGAGCGGGGCGGTACGGGGCTGGGGGCGGCGGTCGGACTGCTCAACGGCGTATGGGCCGCGACCGCGGTCCTCGGCCCGCTGGCCGCGGGGCTCGCCGCCGAGCACCTCGGCGCCCGGGCGGTGTTCGGGCTGACCGAGGCCGCCTGTGCCGCCGCGCTGACCGTCACCGCGGCCGTCGCATGGCGGAGCCGCCTTTCCGCCCGCCGCGCACCCGGCGCCGCCGTCCCCGTGCCGGGCGCTGCCGAGGCCAGCTTCCCGCTCCCGAGCGAGGTTCACCGAGGGTAGCGCCGGCATCGCGACACGCGGGCGCCCGGTCCTTCAAATCACCCGCCTGGATAGCGGCGCCCGGTATGGTGAGCTCTTTGGCGCTTGGCCGTGTAGCCGGATGACTAAGTAGGAGCGAAGTCGCCGCCACCCGGCTCGGCCGTCTGGTAGCTTTCCGGCGTATCGGGAACGGATCCAATCCCACGGACCTTTGAACGGAGTGACGTTATGCACAAGAGCGGGTGGGCAGTAGCTGCCACGCTCGGATCGCTCGCACTGCTGCTGGCTGGCTGCGGCGGGGGATCGTCGTCATCGGGCGGGTCGTCCACGACCCCGGCTGGCGGCCAGCCAACCAGCGCGATCGGAAACTTGACGCCAGGCGACACCGTACTGATCGTGCAGAAGTCCAAGCTGGGTTACGTGCTAGCCGAGGCTAACGGGGACGTCGTCTACACCTACGGGAACGACAAGAAGGGCGGCCAGCCGACTTGCACAAGCTCCTGCGCGGCCGCCTGGCCCGGGGTGATGGGCATTCCCGAGACCAACGGGATGGAGACCCTGCCCGGTACGCTCGGCACGGTCACCACGGCTAATGGCGCCAAGCAGGTCACCTACAACGGGTACCCGCTGTACATCTTCAAGGCCGGGAAGCCGTTGACGACCACTGGCAACGGCATGGACGGGCTGTGGCACGTGATCATGCTCTCCGCGAGCGACCTCAACGCCGGCTGACGCCCCAGGTCATGACGGCCTGTAAGGAGACCTATGCGTAAGAGCCGGTGGGCGGCAGCAGCCGGACTCGGGTCGCTGGTGCTGCTGACCGCGTGCGGATCGTCCTCGACTCCGACCGCGGACTCCACCCCAGCCCCCCAGAGTTCGGCCGCGTCAACGGGCAGCACCAGCCAGCCGGCGACGTCGTCGCCCGCGTCGTCGGCTGCGTCCTCGCCCGCGGCGGCGCCGTCCAGCGCGAGTACGCACTCCCAGGCCGCTCAGCCGCAGCCCAGCAGCGGCATCGGGGATACCATCGCGGCGGGCACGACCATCATGATCGTGCAGAAGTCCAAGCTGGGTTACGTGCTTGCGGAGGCCGACGGGCAGGTGGTGTACACCTACGCCCACGACACCAAGGGCGGTACGCCGACCTGCACCGGGTCGTGCGCCTCGATCTGGCCGCCGGCCACCGGAGTGCCGCAGGCCGCCTCAGGTGAGACCATCCCGGGAACGTTCGCCCTGGTCACGAGGTCGGACGGAACCAAGCAGATTACCTATAACGGCTATCCGCTTTACACGTACAAGGGCGCGGCGCCGTTGTCGACGCACGCCATCACGGGACTGTGGAACGTGGTTCCGCTCTCCGCGTCCGACCTCAGCTGAGGCAGGCGGGAGTCCCTTTCGTCCTCTGGGCCAGCCGGCCCCCGCTCCGGCTGGCCCAGAGGCGCTTGCGCGCGCATCGCGGAGACTGGTGACCAGCCGGCGATTTGCCTGACCGGCAGTCGGGTATCACGCGTACGTGGTCCGCTCACCCTGAACCGGGGAGTCCGACATGGCCGGCCAGGCAGCAGCTGAGCAGCCGGCGCAGCAGCGCGGGCTGCTCGTCATCTACAGCGCGCTGATGCTGGCCATGCTGCTGGCCGCACTGGACCAGACGATCGTCGCTACCGCGCTGCCCACCATCGTCAGCGACCTGGGCGGCCTGTCCCATCTGTCCTGGGTGGTCACCTCCTACATCCTCGCCAGCACGGCCACCACACAGGTATGGGGCAAGCTCGGCGACCAGTACGGCCGCAAGTACCTGTTCATCGCCGCAATCGTCATCTTCCTGGCCGGCTCGGCGCTGTCCGGGCTGTCCCACACCATGACCGAGCTGATCGCGTTCCGCGCGTTCCAGGGCATCGGCGGCGGCGGCCTGATCGTGCTGGCCCAGGCGATCGTCGGCGACGTCGTCCCGCCCCGGGAGCGAGGGAAGTACCAGGGGGCGTTCGGCGCGGTGTTCGGCGTCGCGAGCGTCATCGGCCCCCTGCTCGGCGGGTTCTTCGTCGACGACCTGTCCTGGCGATGGGTGTTCTACATCAACCTGCCGATCGGGGCCGTCGCGCTCGTGGTGATCACCGCGGTGCTGCCCGCCACCGCGGCCCGGCGCAGGCATTCCATCGACTACCTGGGCGCCACGCTGATCGCCGCGTTCGCCACCTGCGTGGTCCTGGCGACCTCGTGGGGCGGCACCACCTACCCGTGGCGCTCGCCCGTGATCATCGGGCTGTTCGCCGGGTCGGTGGTTCTCGTGGGAGCCTGGTGGCTGTCGGCCAGGTATGCGGCGGAGCCGGTGCTCCCGCTCAGGCTGTTCCGCAACCCGGTGTTCAGCATCAGCGCGGCCATCGCGCTCGCGGCCGGGTTCGCGATGTTCGGGTCCATCTCCTACCTGCCGCTCTTCTTGCAGGTGGTGCACGGCGTCTCGGCCACCCTGTCCGGCGTGTACCTGCTGCCGCTGGTCGGCGGACTGCTGGTCACCTCGATCGGCAGCGGTCAGCTCATCACCAGGACCGGCCGGTACAAGGTCTTCCCGATCGCCGGCACCGCGCTGCTCGTGGTCGCCCTGTTCCTGCTGTCCCGGCTGAACGAGTACACCTCGACCGCGCTCACGTCCGTCTACTTCCTGGTCCTCGGCCTCGCCCTCGGCATGATCATCCAGGTCCTGGTCATCGCCGTGCAGAACTCGGCCGACTACGCCGACCTGGGCACCGCGACGTCGGGGGCGACCTTCTTCCGCAGCATCGGCGGGGCGTTCGGCGTCTCGGTGTTCGGCGCGATCTTCGCCAACCGGCTGGCCAGCGAGCTAGCCGCGGCGCTGCGCGGCGTCACGCTTCCGCCCGGACTCAGGATCGCGAACGCCGCGGCCGACCCGGCCCTGCTGAAGACGCTCCCCGCCGCCATCAGGGACGACGTGCGGCACGCCTACTCACTCGCCTTGCATCCCGTGTTTGTCTACGCGATCCCCGTCGCGCTCGTCGCGTTCGTCTTGTCCTGGTTCCTGAAGGAGGTCCCGCTGCGCGCCACCAGCTCGGTGGGCCTTGGCGAGGGGCTGGGGGCGACCCCGCCCGCGCGGTCCTCGGTCGACGAGGTGGAGCGCGCGCTGACCAGGCTCGGCAGCTCGGACCTCAGGCGGCGCGGTTACGAGCGGCTGACCGCGCTGGCCGGCCTCGACCTGCCCGCGGGGAGCAGCTGGATCCTCACCCGGCTGGCCAAGCAGGGCGCGGTCGCGGGGGAGGAGCTGGCCAGGCAGGCCAACGTGACGGTGGACTACGGCAGGCCCTACGTCGACCGGCTCGTCGCCGAGGGCATGGTGGTCCGGTCGAACGGGACGCTGGTGCTCACCGGCGCCGGTCACTCCGCCGCCGACCGCCTGTTCGCGGCCCGGCGCGAAGGCCTTCGCGAACTGCTCGCCGACTTGTCGCCCGAGCAGTACGCCGAGCTTGGCGAGCTGCTCACCAAGCTGTCGCGGGCCATGCTCGGCGAGGACGCCGACCGCCACCTCATCCGCGCCGGGTCTGGCGCCGCCACGTCTTCGGCCGACCAGAGCTGAACCGGCCCGCCGCCTACCGTTCGCGGGCCACGCCGCCCCACATGGCGGACTCCACGGGAGCAAAGCGCGGGTGCGGGCGGCCTACAGGCTTTCATAGCCCGGCACTCAGCGAGTTCTGCGACTTCTCAACGTGAACGCGGCGTTTTCCTTGCCGCTTCCTTAAGGCGTGCAGATTAGTGTGGTCTCGGCTCACCTGGAGGTGGCATATGAAGCGCGACGGACCGACCCGCCGGGACATCATGCGGTATGGCGGGGCGACCGTCGTGGGAACGGCCGGACTGACGCTGGCGGGCATTGGCGGGTACGCCTGGCCGCACCCCGCCGAAGCGAGCACGGCGACCGCGCGGGCGAGCACGCCGACCGCACCGGTGACGCCGGACGATGACGGCGGCGTGCTGCACTTCGTGACCCGCCCCGACCTCACCCCGCCGGCCATCACCGTGGCCCACCACGGCCCGCCGGCCGCCGGTGATCCGTCCTATTTCATCCTGGCCCCCGCCGGCTATCCCCGGACCGGGCCCGGCCAGCCGGGCCTGATGATCCTGGACCGGTACGGCAACCTCGTCTGGTTTGCTCCGAACACCGGCTTCCCCGCGGCCAAGGGCATGGGCCGGATGGACCTCCAGGTGCAGACGTACCAGGGGCAGCCGGTGCTCACCTGGTGGGAAGGACAGGTGGAACTGGGCGTCGGTTACGGCCAGGCGGTGATCGCTGACAGCTCCTACCGGACCATCGCCACCATTAGCGGAGGCGACGGCATGTCCGCCGACCTGCACGAGTTCGTGATCAGCCCGCAGGACACCGCGCTGATCACGGCCGTCCGGCGCAGGCCCGCCGACCTGTCCGCGCTCGGGGGCCCGGCCAACGGGACGGCGCTGACCGGCTCGGTCCTGGAGGTCGACATCGCCTCCGGCGCGGTGCTGTTCGAGTGGAACAGCCTGGACTGGGTGCCGGTCACCGACACCTATGCCGCGTTCTCCGGCGGCACCGAGAACCAGCCGTTCGACTACTTCCACATCAACTCGATCGCGGTCGGGCACGACGGGAACCTGGTCGTCTCCGCGCGTAATACCTGCACCGTGTACAAGATCGCGCGGCCGGGCGGTGAGCTGCTATGGCGGCTCGGCGGGAAGCGGTCCAGCTTCCAGATGGGCCCGGGCGCCACGTTCTGGTGGCAGCACCACGCCCGCCCGCGCGGGGTGCAGCACCTGTCCCTGTTCGACGACGCCGCGACGCCGCAGAAGGAGCCGCAGTCCCGCGGCATCCTGCTCGACCTGGACACCACGGCCATGCGTGCGACGCTGAGCAGCAGCTACACCCACCCGGCCAAGCTGCTGGCCGCCAACCAGGGCAGCATGCAGACGCTCGCCGACGGCCGGGTGCTGGTCGGCTGGGGCAACCTGCCCTACTTCACCGAGTTCGCCGAGAACGGGACGCTGCTGCTTGACGGTCAGTTCCCGATCGGAGACCAGTCGTACCGCGCGTTCACGGCCAGCTGGACCGGCAATCCCACCGACAAGCCGGCGGCCGCGGCGCGGGTGAACCAGGCCGGCGGCTCGGTCGTGTACGCCAGCTGGAACGGGGCGACCGAGCTGAGCAGCTGGACGGTGCTGGCCGGCAGCACGGCGACCCAGCTCAGCGAGGCCGGGTCGCAGCGGCGCACCGGCTTCGAGACGATGATCACGGTGAACTCCAGCGGGCCGTACTTCGCCGTGACCGCGCACGACGCGAACGGCCACGTGCTCGGCCAGTCGGACACGGTGAAGCTGGAGAGCTAGTGGCCTGACTGAGCCAGGAAGCCAGCCAGCCGCAAGTCACGTACGTGGGAGGCCGTAGGCGGCGCGCAGCCGCGACTCGGCGGCGGGCGGGGCGTTCACGTGGTCGAGGCCGAGCAGCGCGGCGCCGACCACCGGGGGGACCTCGATCACACGTACCTGGGCGTGCGGGGCGGCCCCGGCCAGTTGCCTGGTGATCCCGGCCATCAGCCGCGGGTTCCGGGCGGTGACGATGCCGCCGCCCAGGATGACCGGGGTCGCGAGGCCGGTGAGCTCCAGGCGGCGCATGGCCGTGATGGCCATGACCGAGATCTCGTCGGCCTGGCGGTCCACCAGCGATCGCGCGGCCGGGTCGCCCTCGTCGGCGGCGCGCAGCAGCGCGGGCGCCAGGCCGATCAGGTCATCGTGCGGGATCTTGCCCTGGTGCAGGCCGATGGTCACCTGCTCGACCCGCTCTACGCCGAAGTAGCTGGCCACGTAGCCGGAAAGGGCCGTGTGCGGGCCGCGGCCGTCTTCCGCCCGGGCGGCGTGCCAGAGGACCTCGAGGCCGAGGAAGTAGCCGCCGCCCCAGTCGCCCGCGATCGTCCCGAGGGCCAGGAACCTGGTGACGCGGCCGTCCGGCGCGACGCCGACGCAGTTGATTCCCGCGCCGCAGACCACGGCCACCCCCCAGTGCGGCTGGTTGGTGTCGGTCAGGCCCGAACGCAGGATCGCGAACGTGTCGTTCACGACCGTGGCGGTGGGGCTCCACGCCTGCCCCTGAACCGCGGCGGTCAGCTCGGCTTCCTCTTCCGGCAGGTCCGCGTTGGCCAGGCAGGCTACCGTGTGCCGGGCGATCCGGGCCTGGTCGGCCAGCGGGTCCAGGCCGGCCTGGGCCGCGGCCTGCCTGACCAGGGCATCCAGGTTGAGCGCGGTCTGCTCGGCGCCGACGTCCTGGGGGTTGATGCCCGGGCCGCGGGCGGACGCGAGCAGGGTTCCGTCGTCCGCCACCAGGGCTACGTCCGTCTTGCTGTTGCCGCCGTCGATGGCCAGCACGGCGGGCTGAGCAGCGGCGGGGATGTCAGCCAAGGTCGGCCGCGCCGAGGGCGAACGCCAGCAGGGACGCGGCCGTGTAGTCGTCGGCGGGTTCGACCGAAGGCCAGGACACCACGTTGTCCTCGTACCCGACGGTCGCAGTGTTGAACGGCGCGAAGTTCCCCGCGCGGCACGCGCGCATGCCGGAGACCGTGCCCAGGCCGACGAAGTTGCCCGCGCTGCTCGGTCCGTCGGTCGTCGCGCCCAGCTGTATGTCGCCCCTCCCGGACAGCGAGCCGGCCAGGTTGGCGATCTCGCTCTGCATGCAGTGCGGGAACACCGTGCCCGCCCCGACGACGAAGGAACTGCCCCAGGCGTTGGCGCCGAGCGCGAAGTTCAGCTGCTGCTGCGCGAACGAGGCGAACTGGCCTGAGCCGCCGTACTCCTGATAGAGCGCATCGGTAATAAATAGGCCGAACGCATGCGGCGATGCGTCTGAAGGACCGAGCTGCGTCCCGAGCGCGAACGGGTCGCCCTTGGCCCAGTCTTCGCCGGTACGCAGCTGCGCGGCCAGGTCGGCGAGCAGCGCGCTCGGCGCGATCACCGGGCTCAGCCCGAGGCCCGACGCCTGCCGCATGGCCTGGAGCAGCTCGGCTTCGGCGACCGCGCCGTTGTCGTACAGGTTGAACGTGTCGCCGTCGGCGGGGTGCCCCTGCGCGATGTAGGCCCGGGCCCAGCGGGCCGCGGTGGCCAGGTCCGCGCTCAGTTGCGCGAGCGGCGCGCCGGTCGCCTCATCGGCCAGTGCGATCTCGGCGGCGCCCCACAGCATGTCGCTCTTCCACTCGGTGCCCGGGTAGTAGTCGTAGGGGAACGTGGTGACGATCTGGCCGACATTGGTCGTCTTGGCCATCGCGTACACGCCGCGGGCCAGGCTCAGCAGGCTCGCGGCCTGCGCGGGGTCGGTGCTCGCGTCAAGCTGCGCGCCCAGGGCGAAGTCAGCGGCGAACCGCCCCGCCAGGTCGGGACTGACCGGCTTACCAGGCGGGGCCGCCTCGAAGACCGGCCGGTACTTGACGTAGTAGGCGGTCGGCCCGGGGTTGCCGCCCGGGCTCACGTTCATCTGGTCCTCGTCCTGGGGCGGGAACCAGAAGTTGTAGTCGCCCTGGATCGTGTTGCTCGCGTTGCCGTTGCCGATCCCGACCTGGATGTACATCACCTTCTGCGCCGGGTCCCACAGCTTGGTGATCCACTGCAGCCCGTATTCCGCCTCCGGCAGCAGCGCCGGGTAGGCCCCCGGGTTGTCCCGCGCCGCGATCAGCATCAGCGCGTCCGCGTAGCTGGCGGTGTACGCGAACTTCTCGTAGCCGCCGCCGGCGTCGAACCAGCCGCCGGAGACGTCCACGGGCCCGGCGATCTTCTGCAGCGTGCCGAGCAGGTTGTCGTTGCTGTCGTACCTGGGGTCCGCGTAGACATACGCCTGCTCATCGGTCAGGTTGGCAGGCTGGCGGTCAAGGACCGAGGCCTCGGTGTCCGGGCCGTCGCGCTCGGAGGTGAAGTACTGTACGGCGTTGTCCACGAGCTGCCCGTACAGCTGCGGCCCGCTGCCGATGACGAACGACGGGGAGACCGCCGCGGCGGGCGAGGTGACCCTGACCTGGTAGACGCCCGGAGTCTGCACGGCCGAAAACGTGAGCTGGTAGACCGCCCGGTAGGCGGAGTTCCACGACCCCACGTCGTCAGCGGATGTGCCCTGGTAGGCCACCCCGTACGGGGTGGTGACCTCGAAACTCACCGTGCTCACCCGCCTGGCCAGCATCACGTAGGCAACCTTCGAACCCCCGGACGGGTACCCGACCTGATTGACGCGCACCTCGGGCACGGCGCTCGGCTTAGCCGGGGCGGCCGCGGCAGTGACGGCGGGGATCGTAGTCGCCAGCGTGATGCCCGCCGCCACGATGATCGTCGACCATGCGCGTCTCATCTGATGCCTCCTCAAGCCCAGGAAAGGAAGGGCGCGTTCTCCGCGATCAGGCGGTCGGTCAGGCATCCGGCGACGTCCGCCTGCCCGACCAGGGGGTGGGCGAGCAGCGCGTCGTAGACCCGGTCCCGGCCGCCGCGGACCGCCGCCTCGAGCGCCAGCTCCTCATACGCGTACACGTGCGCGATCAGCCCGCGCAGCAGCGGATCCACCGGGTCGACCGGCACGGGGACGGCGCCGCCCCTGTCGACCATGCAGGGCACCTCGATCACGGCGTCGGCGGGCAGGAACGGCAGCGTCAGGCCATTGCCCGCGTTGACCACCTGGACGTCGCGGCGGTTGCCGGTCAGCGAGGCGAGCAGGTCCACCGCCGCCTCGGAGTACCACGCGCCGCCGCGCGCCGAAAGCTGCTCGGGCTTGCGGTCAAGCGCCGGGTCCGCGTACAGCGACAGCAGTTCGCGCTCCAGCCTGGCTACCTCCTCGGCGCGGGTGACCGCTCCGCGCTGCGAAGCGACCACGGCGTCGTGGGCGTAGTAGTAGCGCAGGTAGTACGACGGCACCATGCCCAGGCGCCGGATGAACTCCGCGGGCATCCCGGTGTGCGGCGCGATCTCCTCCGCCCGGGTGGCCAGCAGGTCGGGGAGCACGTCCGCCTCGTCAAGGAGCACCGAACGTTCCCAGGTCAGGTGGTTCAGGCCGACGTGCCCGAGCGCCACGCGGTCGGGAGGCACGCCGAGCAGGGCGGCGAAATGCCGCTGGAACCCGATGGCCACATTGCACAGGCCGACGGCCCGGTAGCCCGCGGTCAGCAGCGCGCGCGTCACGATGCCCACCGGATTGGTGAAGTCGATGATGAAGGCAGAGGGCGAAGCCCGGCGCACGGATCGTTCGGCCACATCAAGGACGATGGGCACGGTGCGGAGCGCCTTGGCCAGGCCGCCCGCCCCCGTCGTTTCCTGCCCGACGCACCCGCAGTCCAGCGGCCAGGTCTCGTCGCGCTGGCGGGTGGCCTGCCCGCCGACCCGGAGCTGGATCACAATGGCGTCCGCGCCCTCGGCGCCCTCGTCCAGGCTGGCGGTCCAGGTCACCCGGCCCGGGTGACCGTGCGCGGCCATGATCCGGGCCGAGGCGGGCCCGACCGCGGCCAGCCGGGCGAGGTCGGGGTCCACCAGGGCCAGCTCGGAGACCTCGGGCAGCAGCCGGCCGATACCGTCGGCCAGCTCGGGCGTGTACGTGGACCCGCCGCCGATCACCGCGAGCTTCACGAGCCCTCCTTGATGAGGAACGCCTTCACCTCCGCCTCGCTGGCCTGGGCGACGTGGCAGGCCACATCGTGTCCGGGGAGCAGCTCGGCGAGCACCGGGGTGACCTGCGCGCAGGTGTCGATGGCCAGCGGGCACCGCCAGCGGAACCGGCAGCCGGGCGTGGGGTCGATGACCTTGGGCGGCTCGCCGCGGTCGGCCGCGGCCGCCACGGACAGCGGCGCGCGCGGGTCGGGCACCGCGGACAGCAGCAGCTGGGTGTACGGGTGCCTGGGGCTGGTCAGCACGTCCTCGATCGGCCCGGCCTCGGCGATCTGGCCGGCGTACATCACGATCAGCCGGTCCGCCACGTACCGCGCGCTGGCGATGTCGTGGGTGATGTACAAGATCGACACGCCCATCGTGTCGCGCAGCTCGGCCATCAGGTTGAGCAGGCCGATCCTGATCGAGACGTCGAGCATCGAGACCGGCTCGTCGGCCAGGATCAGCTTGGGCCGCATGGCGAGCGCCTGGGCGAACCCGACCCGCTGTCGCTGCCCGCCGGACAGCTCGTGCGGGAATCGCTCCAGCATGTCCGTGCCCAGACCGACTATCTCGAACACCCGGGCCGCCTCGGCCCGCCGCTGCTGGCCGGACAGCTCGGGGCGGTGCAGCTTGAGGCTGCGCAGCACGCCGTGCTGGACCCGGAACACCGGGTTGATCGATCCGAACGGGTCCTGGAACACCATCGGCACCAGGCCGCTGTACCGCAGGCGGTCCCGGCGCGAGCGGATCCGCGAGACCGGCTTACCCTCGAAGTAGATCTCCCCGCTGGTAGGGGTGTAGATCCTGGCCAGCAGGCGGGCGATGGTGGACTTGCCGCTGCCGCTCTCACCGGCCAGGGCGACGATCTCCCGGTCGCCGATGGTGAAGCTCACGTCGTCCACCGCGTGCAGCGTCCGATGGGACAGCGGGCCGCCGATCTTGAAGTGCCTGGTCAGATGCTCGGCCCGGAGCAGCTCGGTGGAGGTCATCGCGCCAGGCTCCCGTCCTGGCGCCGTAGGCAGCGCACCAGCGCCTGGTCCAGCTCGTACAGATCGGGCGTGACCTGCGCGCAGCGCTGCTCGGCGTACGGGCAGCGCGGGTGGAACCGGCAGCCGGCCGGGAGGCGGGCCAGGTCGGGCGGGTTGCCGGGGATTCCCTTGAGCGGGACCCGCGGGCCGCGGATGGACGGGAAGGCCTCGAGCAGGCCCTGGGTGTACGGGTGCAGCGGCCGGTCGAAGACCGTCCGCGTGGCGCCGAGCTCGTCCACCTGGCCCGCGTACATGACCATCAGCCGGTCAGAGAAGTGGCTGATCAGCGACATGTCGTGGGTGACGAAGATGACGGCGAAGCCGTAGCTGAGCTGGAGGTCCCTGATCTGGACCATCAGCGAGCGCTGCGCCACCACGTCCAGCGCGGAGGTGGGCTCGTCCATGATGACCAGGTCCGGGGTGAACAGCATCGCCATCGCGATCATCGACCGCTGCCGCATCCCGCCGGACAGCTGGTGCGGGTAACTGCGCAGGTGCACCGGGTCGATGCCGACCATCCGGAGGACCTCGGCGGACCTGGCCTCGACCTGCTCGGCGGTCGGCTTGCCGTGCGCCCGCATCGCGTCCTTGAACTGGGCGCCGATCGACTTGACCGGGTTCAGCGCGTTCATCGCGCTCTGCATGACGACCGACATGTCCCGCCAGCGGATCGCGGAAAGCTGCCCGTCGGTCAGGCCCACCAGGTTGGTGCCCTGGAACCGGACGCTGCCCGCCGCGACCTTCGCCGGCGGGGCGAGCAGCTGCGCGACCGCGAATAGCAGCGTCGATTTCCCGCACCCCGATTCGCCGACGATGCCGAGGAACTCGCCCCGGTTGAGGGAGAAGGACACGTCGTCCACCGCCCGGACGTCGCCGCGGTCCAGCACGTAATCCACGGACAGGCCGCTGACCTCAAGCACTTCGGACACGCTTGCTCCTTCGCACGGGCCGAAGCGCCGGGTTGCCGATCTCGTCGAACGCGTAGTTGAGCAGGGCGAACCCTGCGCCGAGCGCGGCGATGCAGGCCCCGGGCGCGATCGCCCACATGGGCTGGCCGGTCTGCAGGGCCGCGTTGTTCTGCGCCCAGTACAGCATCGTGCCCCAGCTGACCGTGTTCGGGTCGCCCAGGCCGATGAACTGCAGGCTGGACGCGAAGAGGATGGCGTACAAGGCGTTGGTCAGGAAGCTCGCCACGATGAGCGAGGTCATGGTGGGGATGACTTCCATGACGACGATGTAGAGCTTGCGCTCGCCGCGCACCCGCGCCGCCTCGAGGAAGTCCCTGCTGCGCAGCGTGAGCGCCTGCGACCGCAGCTGGCGCGCGGTGTATGACCAGCTGGTCACCGTGATCACCACGATCAGGACCAGCGTGCTGCCGCCGTGCGCGTACGCGGCGATCACGATCAGCAGCGGGAACAGGGGGATGACAAGCAGTACGTCGGTCAGGACGTTGAGCGACCCGTCCCACAGCCCGCCTAGGTAAGCGGCGGCCACGCCGACCAGCACCGCGATCGCGGTGGTGGCCAGGCCGGCGGTGAACGCGATGATCATCACGTTCCTGGTGCCCCACACCAGCTGGGCGAACATGTCCTGCCCGTACGCGGTGGTGCCGAGCAGGTGCGCGGTCGACAGGCCCAGTTTCGGCTTGTAGGCGTCCAGGCTCGGGTTGTCGTGGGCGATCACGCCGGGGAACAGCGCGACCAGGATGAACAGCACCAGCAGCACGGTGCCCGCCGTCGCCTTGCGGTTCGACCGCACCGCGCGGGTCATCCGGGCCAGCGCGTGAGTAGCGGGCATCCGCCCGGCGTCGGGCTGGACGACAGACAGGGGCACGGACATGGCTAGCTCGCCGTCCTCGTCCGCGGGTCGAGCAGCGCGGTGACGATGTCGGCGATCAGGATCGCCACGAGCACCGCCACCGTGATGAGCAGGAACAGGGCCTGCATCAGCGGGTAGTCCTCGCCCTGCACCGCCTGGAGCAGCATGAAGCCCACGCCCGGGTAGTTGAACACGTACTCGATCAGGATGGCGCCGCTGACCACGAACCCGAGCGACATGGCGAAGCCGGTCAGGTTCGGGAGGATGGCGTTGCGCGCCGCGTAGTCGAGCATGATGCGCCGGCCGGGCAGGCCCTTGGCGCGGGCCATCCGCACGTAGTCCTCGGCCAGCGTGGTGATCATCGTGTTCCGCATGGTCAGGATCCAGGTGCCGATCGTGGTGATCACCAGGGAGAGCGCGGGCAGGATGGCGTGGCTGAGTACGTCGCCGATGAAGCTGAACGAGAGGGCAGGCGTGTCGGAGATGACGTTATAGCCGCCCACGTAGGGCAGCCAGTGCAAGGTGATGCCGAAGATCAGCACGAGCACCATGGCCACCCAGAAGTACGGCACCGCCGACGCGATCACGAAGACCGGCGGCAGCACGCTGTCCAGCCGCCCGCCGCGGCGCCAGGCGGCGACGATGCCCAGTCCGGTGCCTAGCGCGAACGCCAGTACCGTGGCCACCCCCACCAGGCCGAGCGTCCACCAGATTGCGCTGCCGATGACGGAGGCGACCGAGGCGGGATAGAAGTCAAGCGACGTCCCGAAGTTGCCCGTCACGACCTGGTGCAGGTAGCTGACGTACTGGGAGGCCAGGCCGGCGTGGTTGTTGACGCCGAACAGGATCTCCAGGGCCTTCAGCGACTGCGGGGTGAGCTCGCCGTGGAACTTGGCCATCATGGCCAGCGCCGGGTTTCCCGGCATCAGCCTCGGCAGCAGGAAGTTGAGGGTCAGCGCCGCCCACAGCGTCAGCACGAAAAAGCCGAGGCGGCGTAGCACGAATTTCACAACGGTTCCTTCGGGATCATCGCCTTCTCCTCGTCGCCGCGCGGGCAGGCGGGCCAGGGGAGCGGAGGTTCGTCGTCCCGCTCCCCTGGCACACGCGGTCGTTATCGGGGCTTGAGGTGCAGCAGCACCTGCTCATTGTCCGGATATGCCCAGACCGGCGGCTGCGCATACGGGTCGCTCTGGGTCGGCCAGCCGGTGAAGCTCGCCGTGTCGTACTGGTACCAGTCGACGCCCTCGGTGATCGGGATGATCGGAACGTCGCTCAGCATGACGCCCTCGAGCTGGTCGATGATCGAGTGCTGGGTGGCCACGCTGGTCGTGGCGCCGTAGGAGTTGATCAGCTGATCGGTGGCCGGATTGCTGTACCGCTCCATGTTGGTCGCGGCCAGCTTGCCGATGGGCGCGGTGTCGGCCGAGTCCAGCCAGTCGGTCAGCTCGTAGTACGGGGAGGGGCCGATCGTCGCCTGCTCGTAGTAGGCGATCTGGTACTCGCCGCGGTACAGGTCGGACTCGAAGTCGGTGTTGGTCAGGTTGTCCGGCGTGAGCGAGATGCCGACGGCCTTGAGGTCCTGCACGATCACCTGCATGGAGGCGACCCAGTCCGAGTAGTCCCCGATGTTGATGACGGTGAAGGCCAGCTGCTTGCCCGCCGCGTTCACCATCACGCCGTTCGAGCCCATGTGGTACCCCGCCTCGGCGAGCAGCTGCTTGGCCTTGGCCGGGTTGTACGCGTAGTTCCCGTACTGCGCCAGCAGCGAGCTGTCGAGCCAGCTCGTGTAGGTCGGGGTGACAATGCCCGCCTGGTTGGCGGCCGGCTCGTACCCGGACTCGCCGATGCTTGAGACCTGCGGCCGGTTGATCGCGTACGCCATGGCCTGGCGGACCTTTACGTTGCTCAGCAGGGGATTGGTCAGGTTCGGGACCAGCGAGACGTTCAGCACCGGCGGGAACCAGTAGTGGAAGTCCGGGCTCTTGGACAGGTAGAACTGCTGGATGCCGGGGATGTACTGGGCGCCCCACTGCGCCTGGCCGTTGGCCAGGTCGTCGTTGGCGGTGTTGTTGCTCAGGAAGGCCGGGTACTTCAGCGTGGCGATGTGCGGCTCACCGGCCTGCCAGAAGTGCGGGTTGGCGGTGTAGGTGATGTTCGCCGGGGTGCAGGGGTTGACCTCGTAGGGTCCGGTCCCCACCGGGTGGGAGTCGGGGTAGGCCACCGGGTTGGAGATCGTCGACCAGATGTGCTCGGGCACGATCGGCGTCTGGTCGGCGATGTAGTAGAACCACGGCACGGCCGGCGTGCTGAAGTCCATGGTCACCTGATAGGGGCCCGTCTGTGTGACGCTGGACAGCACCGACCACACCCCGGTCAGGTCCAGGGCCGGGTATTTCTTGATGAGGTTGAACGTGTACGCCACGTCGGCCGCGGTAAGGGGCGTGCCGTCGGTGAACTTGACGCCCTGGCGGATGTTGAACACGAGGGACTTGTTCCCGGCGCCCCACGACCAGGAGGTCGCCAGCATGGGCGTGGTCGCGCCGTTCTGGAGCGGGTTGACGTAGACGAGCGGCTCGTAGACGAACCCGACGGACACCAGCGTGTCGGAGCCGTTGAACGGGTTGAAGCCGCAGGTCCACAGGGCCCCGTTCTCGTTGTCGATGGTGAGCACGCTGTTAGCGCCCGCGGCGGCGCCGGCGCCGGTGCCTGTGCTGCTCGGGGAACTGGAGCTACAGGCGGCCGCGAGCAGGCCGGCCGTGATGATGACCCCGTATGTAGTGAGGCGTCTCATGCC
Organism: Streptosporangiaceae bacterium; assembly: GCA_035505275.1. GTDB lineage: Bacteria > Actinomycetota > Actinomycetes > Streptosporangiales > Streptosporangiaceae > Palsa-504. The sequence continues at coordinate 90,913 of DATJQX010000083.1, forward strand.
GTTTCGTCCTTACTGCCGTTTCGTCCGGGAGAGCACGTTCGTGAGGGGATGGGTCCGTGGGGGATGGGTCCGTGGAGGCAGGGTCCCTGGGGCAGGTGCGCGGGGCACGTATGCGGCCTGCACGGGGTTGCCCCTTCCGTTAATTTTGTTAGGACAGTATCCTAACTATCTGCCCAGGGACAAGGGCCTCGCGAGCATTGCTTTGGGCACAGTCGAAGGCCGGCCAGAACGGGACGGAAGTCGAGCACAATGGTGGAGGAGGTTGCCGTGACAGCCCTGCCGGAAGGTACGCGCGAAGGTTCGCGCGACGTCGCGCCGAGCGCGCAGCAGGCCGCGCCTGCCTCGGCTCTCCCGCCCCCGGAGGGACCAGGGCCGGCCCTGTCCGCGGCGCGCCCCTCGCTGATCAGGGCGCTGAACGAGCAGCTGCTGCTCGAGCACATCCGCCAGCGCGGCGCTTGCTCGCGGGCCGAGCTGGCGCGCTTCTCCGGCCTGTCCAAGCCGACGGTGTCGCTGGCCCTGGATAACGTCGAGCGCGCGGGCCTGGTCCGGATCGCCGGGCACCGGACCGGCGTGCCCGGCCGCTCGGCCCGGCTGTACGAGATCCGGCCCGACGCGGGCCTGGTGCTTGGCCTGGACATCGGGCACGAGTACGTCCGCGGCGCGATAGCGGACCTCGCGGGGGAGGTCAGGGCCAGGGAGTCGTCGCGGGCCCGCGCCACCAGCGTCCGCGGGCGCGTGGCCGAGCTGGTCGGGCTCGCCGACCTATTGTGCGAGAACACGGGCGTGCCCAGGGCGGCCATCACCCAGACCGTGATCGGCAGCCCCGGCGTGTACGACCCCCGGCGGAACGCCATGAAGCTCACCGGCGGCCTGCGCGGCTGGGACCGCCCGGCCGCGCTGACGGGGCTGCGGGAGGCGTTCGGCCCCTCCCTGGTGATGGAGAACGACGTCGACGCGGCGGCGCTGGCCGAACGCGCCCTCGGACACGGCCGCGACGTCGACCACTTTGCCTTCGTGCACATCGGCACCGGCATCGGCATGGGGCTCATCCTCGGCGGCCAGCTGCTGCGCGGGGCGCACGGCGTCGCCGGGGAGATCGCGTACCTGCCGATGTCCGGTGGCATGGGCGCCGACGAGCACGAGGCCCGCAAGCGCGGGACGCTCGAGGCCGCCGCCTCGGCGTCGGGGATTGTCCGGGCCGCGCGCCGCGGTGGGATGCGCGGCCCCGTGTCAGCGCGGCGCGTGTTCACGGCCGCGGCGAGTGGTGACGAGCGGGCCGCGGCCGTGGTCGCCGAGGAGGCCCGGCTCGTGGCCCGGGCCGTTTGCGCCGTCATCACCGTGGTGGATCCTGAGCTGGTCGTGCTCGGCGGCGGGGTCGGCCGGGCGCCTGGCTTCGCCGAGGCGGTCAGGAAGGAACTGGAGCAGATCGCACCCGTCCTCCCCGTCATCAGGGTCAGCGCCCTCGGCACGGACGCGGTGGTCGACGGCTGCCTGACCGCCGGGGCCGACCTGGCCTGGGCCCGGGTGATGACCGGCCTGCCCACCGCCCCGTCCGGCGACGGCGTGCGGCCGGTGTCCTGACCTCCAAGAGACCTACGTCCGCAGGTACGAGGCCCCGTTGAGGTCGAGGATGGCCCCGCTGGCCCACTGCGCCTCGTCCGAGGCGAGGTAGACGACCGCGGCCGCGATCTCCTCGGGCGTCGCCACCCGGTTGAACGGGCTCTGCGCCCGGATCTCGGTGCCGAGCGCCGAGCTCAGGTCGGCCGCGGCCATCTCGGTCTCCACGTACCCGGGCGCCACCGAGGCCACGGAGATCCCGTACCGGGCCAGCGCGCGGGCCATCGACTGCCCGAACGAATTCAGCGCCGCCTTGCTCGCCCCGTACGCCGGGTTCCTGGGCTCGCCGCGGAACGCGCCGCGCGAGGTCACGTTGACGATCCGCCCGCCCGTTTCCTTCATGTACTGCACCGCGCACCAGGTCGCGTTGGCGGCGCCGGTCAGGTTGACGGCCAGCGTCTCGCGCCAGGCCTCCTGCCACTCCTCGTAGGAGACCTCGGTGATCGGGTGCCAGAGGTAGATCCCGGCGTTGTTCACCAGCACGTCAAGGCCGCCCAGGTCGCGGGCGGCCGCATCGACCATTACGCGGACGGCGTCCGCGTCGGCCAGGTCGGCCTGGACGATCGTATGGCCGCGCCCGTCGAGGGTGGCCAGTACCTCCTCCGCGAGCGCGGCGGAATCCCTGTGGTGCACCGCCACCCGGTCGCCCAGGGCGGCGAACGCCTGCGCCACCGCCCGCCCGATGCCCCTGGACGCCCCGGTGACCAGGACCGCCCGCGTCACCGCTCCTCGCACAGGGACAGCAGCGTGGTGGACGTGGACCAGTTCCTGGCCGTCGCCGCGACCTTGTGCTTGCCCGTCCCGGCGATGCGGAACAGGACCTGGGACAGCTCGCTGTTACCGAAGCCGTCCGGCGTGTGCAGGTACAGGGCCTTCCCGATGACGGTGATGCTGTCGCGGCCGCCCGCGGCCGCGGCCGAGCTCTGCGCCGCCCTGATGCGGTCGAGTAGCTCCGCGCTCGGCTCGGCGCCAAGGAACACCACGTGCACCAGCTTCGGGTCCGGTTCGCCGGCGTACGGGTTGTCGCTCAGGATCCGCGCCAGCTCGTCCCTGGACAGCACCACCACCGGGGAGTTGACCCCGAACTTGGCGGTGATGGCCGCCTCGAGGGCCGACGCCAGCCCCGCCGTGTCGGTTTCCTCGGTGCTGAACAGCACGTTGCCGCTCTGGATATAGGTGGTCACCCCGGTGTGCCCGAGCGAGGCCACGACCTCCCGCAGCTCGGCCATCGGGACCTTGTTGCGGCCGCCGACGTTGATCCCGCGCAGCAGCGCGACGTGTGATGCCATGCCAGTCATTGTGCCGGTCGCCCGGGACCTGCGGGTCGCGTAGACCCTCAGTCGTGCTCGTCGCGGTAGTGCGCGGCCAGGATGTCCGCGCCGAAGTCGCTGCGCGGGCGGCGCAGCACGGTGTGCGCGTGGTTGCCGTCGTCGGTGGTGTCGTACTCGATGAGCAGGTCGTCTCCCTGCACACGGTAGTAGTGCCGCGTGCCCGGGGTGACCGGCCCCTCCCACGCGAAGTGCAGCTCGGCGGTCGCGAGACGGGCCGCCTCGCGGGCCGCCAGCGGCTCGGGCAGCCGGCCGAGGTACAGCGCGACCAGCTCGCCGAGCACCGCGCGTGCCGCCGGCCCGAGCCGGCCGGTGGCCACGCCGAGCGGCGCGATGCCCTGCCTGGCCGCGGGGCTCGTCCCGGTGCGGATGTCGCCGGGGGCCCGCCCGGCGACCACGGCCGCGGCCCGCCCGTCTGGTCCCATCGCGTCGAGCAGCGCCCGGGCCAGGTCCTCTTCGGGGCCGAGCGGCCGGGACACCGGCCGCCCGGCGTAGCTGACGCGGGCCGGGTTGGCGCCGAGGAAGACCGGGGCGGGGGAGACCTGATCGCCCGCCACGGTCATCGTGACCGATAGGTGATGCCCCTCGAACCGCCACGACCACGGCGGATCACCCGCTGGGTCACCGAACACGCTGACCCAGTAGTCGTTGCTGTGGCGGCCCCGCCGCCACTGCTCGTGCCGGTCAAGGACCTCCTCCAGGGCGATGATGCCCATCGCCTGGGCGTAGGCGTGCTCGCTCAGCCCGGTGGCCAGCAGCCGGTGAGCGGCCTTGCGGGCGGTCCCGTCCAGCTGGGCGAGGCTCGCGCCGGGGCGCCGCCGCGGCCGGTACTCCAGCCAGCGCCGCGCCGCGTCGTCGGTGAAGGGCCGCGCCGCCAGCGCCCGCTGCCGGTCGCCCAGCGCGGCGAGCAGGGCCACGGCGGCCGAGCGCATCTGCCGGGGTACGCTGTCGGCACTCACCCTTCGGGTATAGCAGGAGACCATGACGACACCAAGCTGGGACTGGGCCTACGCGGAGAGTAACCAGGCGCCGTGGGACATCGGCAGGCCGCAGCCGGGCTTCGTCCGGCTGGCGGACGCCGGCCTGCTGGCGGGCCGGGTGCTCGACTCCGGCTGCGGTACCGGTGAGCACACGCTGCTGGCCGCGTCGTCCGGCGCGGACGCCCTGGGCATCGACATCTCACCGCTGGCCATCGAACTCGCCCGCGGCAAGGCGGCCGCGCGGGGCGTCAAGGCGCGCTTCGAGGTCGCCAACGTCCTGAGCCTGGCTGATCTGGGCCTGACCTTCGACACCATCATCGACAGCGGGCTGTTCCACGTCTTTGATGACGACCGCCGCGCCCGGTACGTGCGGAGCCTGGCGTCGGTACTGCGCCCGGGCGGGACCTGCTACCTGATGTGCTTCAGCGACCGGCAGCCGGGCACCGTCGGCCCGCGCCGGGTCAGCGAGGCCGAACTGCGCGGCGCCTTCAGCGACGGGTGGACGGTCCGGTCCGTCGTGGCCGACACGTTCGACCTCAAGCCCGGTCCCTTCTTCGACCCGCCGACCGCGCAGGCCTGGCGGGCCGCCATCGTCCGGGACGCTCAGGCCCGGGGCTTATCGCGGTAGCGCCCGCCGCCTGGCCACATGCCCAGCCGCCCGAAGAACGCCACCAGGGCCGGCACCAGCAGGGAGCGGACCGCGATCGCGTCGATGATGACCCCGAGCGCCATGGCGATGGCGAGCTGCCTGAACTGCTCGAGCGGGATCACGGCCAGCGTGGCGAAGCTGGCGGCCAGGGCCACGCCCGCGGTGGTGATCGCGCGGGAGGCCGTCGGCGCGGCGACGGCGACCGCGTCGCGCACCGGCCTGCGTTTGGCTTCTTCCCAGATGCGCCCGACGACGAAGACGTTGTAGTCGGAGCCGAGCGCGACCAGCAGCACGCCTGCGGCGAACGGCACGAAGTACACCAGGCTGGCGGTGCCGAGGAACACCCGGCAGATCAGCATCGTCAGCCCCAGGGAGGCGAACACCGCCAGGACGCTGGCGGCGAGCAGGTACACCGGGGCCAGCAGCGACCGCAGGAACAGCGCGAGCAGCAGCAGCGTCGCCAGCACGATGGCCAGCGCCACGCGCCCGAGGTCGGCGAAGATCCAGTTGATCGAATCGCCGGTCAGCGCGGTCTGCCCGGCCACCTCGAACTGCGCGCCGGCCAGCCCGGCCGAACGGCCCAGGGACGGCAGGTCGTCTTGCAGCGCGTGGACGCGGGCGATCGCGGTGGCGTCGAGGGGGTCCGTCTGCTCCACGATCACGTACCTGGCGGCGTTGCCCGAAGCGGCCAGCATGGGGTTCAGCGGCGCGGACACGGCGGACAGGCTCGCCGGGCCCGCCAGCTCGGCCACGCCGGGCTGGGTCGCCAGCTCACGCTGCAGTCGCGCGAGCGCCGCGGTCTGCCCCGTCACGCCAGGGCCGGTCACCAGGATCTCGGTCGGCGACAAGATGCCGGGCGCGAAGCCGTCCGACGCGGCCGTGCTCGCGCGTACGATGCCGGACGACGAGGGAAGCTCCCTGATCAGCGGAGATCCCACGCGCAGGTCACGCACGCCCCACGCGGCGGCCAGCAGCCCGGCGACGCAGGCCGCGGCGATCAGCAGCGCCATCGGCCGCTCCGCCGCGAAGCGCGACATCCGCAGGCGCACGCGCCCTGGCTCCTTGGCGGGCTGGCCCGGTGACCCAGCCGGAACGGCCTGGGCCGCTGCGGGTCGTTCGGGCCTGGCGCGGAACAGCGCGCGGCCGAACACGGCCGTAAGCGCGGGAGCCAGCGTCATCGACACCACCAGGGCGGTCAGGACGGTCATGGCCAGCCCGGGCCCGAACGCCTGGAGCAACTGCGTCCTGGCCACCGCGAGCGACGCGGTGGCGGCCGCCACGATGAGGCCGGCGGCGAAAACGATCGGCGTGACCTCGGCGGTGGCCAGCCTGGCGGCCCGCACCCGGGGCACGCCCGCGGCGAGGTAGCCGCGCATCCCGTCCAGGAAGAACACCGAATAATCGGTAGTCACCCCCAGCAGCAGGACGACAAGCACGGGCACCAGGTCCGGCGGCAGCGCGACGCCCATCCGCATCGCCAGCCACGCGACGACCCGGACGGTGAGCACGTAGGCCGTGCCCGCGCAGGCCAGCGCGGTCAGCGGCGCGCCGACGGTCCTGAACCGCAGCCCCACGATCACCGCGATAACCAGCACGGTGAGCAGTTCGACCCAGAACAGGTCGTTCTGGATGATCTGGCTCTGGGCGTACTCCGCCGGGACGGGACCCGTGACGCCCACCACGTCGTCGCCCGGGCGGTTGAGGAACCAGCGCACGTAGGCCTGCGCGCCCGCCACCTGACCCGCGAACGAAGTGCTCGACCGGAAGTACAGGAACGTGATCACCGTGGTGGACTGCTCGCCCGTGCCGTGCAGCAGGCCGGCGGTGTTGGGCAGCGGGAAGGCCCCGGCGAGCCCGGGGATCCCGCCCGGCGGCCCGGCGCTGACCGGGCTGGCCAGGACCTGCGCGGCGTCCGGCAGGCTGGCCTTGGCCAGGGCCTGCGCCGCAGCGGCCCCGGCGTCCTGCACGGCCTGGCCGGATACCCCCGTCAGCTGCTCGTCTACGGAGATGGCCTGGTGGACCGCGCGGTACATGGTGGCTGCCGGCATGCCGTGCGGGTCACGCTGCACCACGGCGACCGCCGCGTCGAGCGGGAAGCCGAACAGACGGGTCACGTTGGCTTCCGCCTGGGCCGCTGGCGACCCAGGCGGGATCAGCTCGGACAGCGTGCTCGAGGAGGTCGCGTTCAGCGGCGGCAGGAACGCGATGGCCGCCGCCACCCCGGCCGCCCACCCGCCGATGATCAGCCACCGCAGGCTCACGACCACGAACGCGTAACCGCGCGCCAGCAAGCCTACGGTCGGTCGCGGCCGGCGCGGCGTCGCCGGGCGACCTGGGGCGGACTGCGCTCGGAGAGCCACGCAGACCGCCCTACCCAGGATCGCGCTGCCTAGTGCTCCCGTGAGCCGCGAGCCGGCCGGGGGCTAGCTTTTCGGCTTGGTGAGGTTGTAGACGGCCTGCCCGCCGACGGTCTGGCTGGTGAAGTGCGCCGCGACCCAGGAGGCGATCGCCGACGAGCCCTGGCCGCCGCCGAAGCTCTCGCTGCCCTGGCCCACGTAGTAGTGGACCTCGCCGGAGGCCACGGCCTTTTCGAATGCAGCCAGCGTGGGCCACGGATCGGTGCCGTTGAACCCGCCGATGGCCATCACCGCGTCCCCGGTCGCGAGCTCCAGCGGCGCCGCCTCCTCCGAGCCCTCGGTGGCCGCCACCCACTTGTAGCCGGACGCGTCCTGCTCGAGCAGTTTCACCAGCGCGCTGTCCACCGTAGTGTTGCCGCCGAGGCCGCCCCCGAAGCCGCCCCGGCCGCCCGTGCCGCCGAACCCGCCGCCGCGGCCGCCGAACCCGCCCGCAGGCCGGGGGAAGTTCCCGTTACCCGAAGCGCCCCGTGAACCGGCGGCGCCGGAAGTCCCGCCGGTCCCGGTGCCCGCCGCGCCGCGGCCGCCGGACCCGCCGGGCCCGCCGAACTGGCGCCCGCCCGGGAAGCCGCCGCCGGGGAAGGCCCCGCCGCCGGGGAAGCCGCCGCCGCCGGGGAAGGCCCCGTCGGCGACGCCTCGGCCGGGGAAGCCGCCAGGCCGGCCCGCGAACCCTCCAGGCCCGCCGAACGCGTCCTCCGCCGGTCCCGCGCTCGGGATCGCGCCGGTGTGCGCGGTGTTGACCGTGTCCAGCGCGTAGGCGGCGGGTCCGGCCAGCCCGGCGACCATGGCCAGCCCGGCCGGGATGAGGGCCAGCGCCAGCGCCCCGCGGCGCCACCCTCTGGTCCGGGCCAGCCCCGCCAGCCAGGGGCTCGCAACCCACGCGACGCCGGCGGCCACGCCCGTGACCAGGACGACCCAGCGCAACCAGGGAAGCCAGTCTGGCGTTCGGTCAAGTAGAACGTAGGACCACACGGCGGTGATGACCACCGTCGCCGCGGCCACCACCCGGGCGGCCAGGTTCCGCGGTCCGAGCCGCGCCCGCCAGGCGGCCATGGCGCCGATGCCGAGCAGGGCAGCGATGCCCGGGGCGAGCGCGACCATGTAGTACGGGTGGATGATCCCGGCCATGTAGCTGAACACCACGCCCGTGACGAGGACCCAGCCGCCCCACAGCAGCGCCGCGGCCCTGGTCTTGTCGGTCCGGGCGGCCCGCCGCGTCATCCACAGCAAGGCGATGAGCGTGATCAGCGCGGCGGGCAGCAGCCAGCTGATCTGCCCGCCGAACTCCGAGCCGAACAGCCGCAGCACCCCGGTCGCGCCGCCGAACCCGCCGCCGCCCCGGCCGCCGCCGCCGCCGAAACCGATCGAGCCGGTCTCGTCGCCGTCCAGCCGGCCGAGGCCGTTGTAGCCGATGGCGAGCTGGAGGATGTTGTTGTCGGTCGACCCGCCGAAGTACGGCCGGTCCGCCGCGGGCGTCAGCTGCGCGATCAGCACCCACCAGCCTGCCCCCGCGATGATCCCGGCGCCCAGGACCACCGTCTGCCACACGCGCCTGCCCAGCCGGGGCGGCCCGGCCCACAGGTAGGCGACCGCGAACCCGGGCACGACGAGGAACGCCTGGAGCATCTTGGCCAGGAACGCGAACCCGAGCAGCACGCCGCAGAGCACCAGCCACCGGGTCCGCCCGTGCTCAAGCGCGCGCACCAGGGCGTACGCCGCCGCGGTCATCAGCAGCACCAGCAGCGCGTCCGGGTTGTTGAACCGGAACATCAGCGCCGCGACCGGCGTGAGCGCGAGCGCGAGCCCCGCGATCAGGCCCGCCGGCGCGCCGAACCCGCGCTTCACCGCGGCGTACAGCACCGCGACCGAGGCCACGCCCTCCAGCGCCTGCGGCACCAGCATCGACCACTGGCTGAACCCGAAGATCCGCCCGGACAGCTCCATCACCCAGAGGGAGGCCGGCGTCTTGTCCACCGTTATGAAGTTGGAGGAGTCGAACGACCCGAAGAAGAACGCCTTCCAGCTCTTGGTGCCCGCCTGGACCGCCGCGGCGTAGAAGTCGTTCGCCCAGCCGTTGCGGGTGAGGTCCCACAGGTAGAGCAGGGCGGTGAGCGCCAGCAGCCCGAACAGCGCCGGGCGAACCCACCGGGCGTCTGTGTCAGGCCCGCGCAGCAGGCGCCGCGCCAGGTTCCGCGTGGACCGCGGCTCGGGGCGGGCTGGATGCGCCGCGGTGATGGTGGTTGCGCTCAACGTGTTCTCTCCCTTGGGTTAGGCGATGGTCGCGGGTGGCCGGGCGCGAGGGATCGCGCAGCCGGGGCACCGCGATGGACCCGCGCGCCAGGCCGCTGCCGAGCCGGACCATCCCGCGCAGGTCGGCCAGCGCGGTAGCGAGGATGTCGACCCGCGAGTCGAGGTCGTCGACCCAGTCGACCGGGACCTCGTGGATGCGCAGCCCGGCGCGTTCGGCCAGCACGAGCAGTTCGGTGTCGAAGAACCAGCCGGTGTCCTGGATCAGCGGCAGCAGCGCCCGGGCCGGCTCGCGCCTGATCGCCTTGAAGCCGCACTGCGCGTCGGAAAACCGTACCCCCAGGTAGGCGTGGAGCAGCAGGTTGTAGCAGCGGGAAATGATCTCGCGCTTGGGACCGCGGATCACCCGCGACCCGCGGGCGAGCCGGGTGCCGATGGCCAGGTCGCTGTGCCCGGACACCAGGGGCGCCACCAGCGGCAGCAGCGCGTTCAAGTCTGTCGACAGGTCGACGTCCATGTACGCGAGGACCTCGGCTTCGCTCTGCGACCAGACGGCGCGCAGGGCCCGGCCGCGGCCGGGCTGTTCGAGGTGGACCGCCCGTACCTCGGCCACCTCGCGCTCCAGCATGCTGGCGATCGCCCACGTGCGATCGGTGCTGCCGTTGTCCGCGATGGTGACCTGGGCGGTGAACGGGAAGCTCGTCCGCAGATAGCCGACGAGGAGCCGGACGCTGGGCGCGAGGTCACGCTCTTCATTGCGCACCGGCACCACGATGTCGACCTGCGGAACTCTCATGACCATGAGAATCGGCGACCATGCTTGGCGGCACCTGAAGCCAACTTATGTGCGCGCTATGAGCGAAGTCTTACTGGACGGCGCCTGATACGGGCTCATTCATCCGAACGGGCGGTGCTGCGCCGGCCCAGACCCGCTCTCAGGTTTGAATGGTGGCCAGTATCCCGTCCCACAACCTGGTCCGCGCGGCGAGCGCGGTGTTGACGGTCTCCCCGCATTCACGCCATTTGCCTTCGTCGTCTCCGCACAGGTCGGCGAGCATCTGCATGGCCATCGGGGTGTGCTCTTCGGCGTCGACCTGGATATGGCGTTTGAGGTAGTCGACGAAGGTATCCAGGCGGTTGCCCAGGTCTCGGTTGACCGCCACGACCTTGTCGAACATGTCCGGGATGAGGTCTTCCCGGCCGAAGGCAAACGCCGCAGCCTGGCAGTGCACGGGCGCGCTCTCCACGAATTCCCAGGTCCTGGTGGTGAACTCGGCCGCGGCGTCGGGGACCTGGGCCTCCTTGAGCGCGGTCAGCACGCCGGTACCCTGCCGGACCAGCGCGATGAAGGCGTCGATGGCCGTACGGTCCGCCCCGGCCTGGGACATACCGTCCAGGTACAGCTCGAAATGACTGATGAAGCCACTGCCGAGTTCGTCACTTTCCTCAATGAGCACGATGTCGTTGATGAGCCGCCTGCTGGTGGCGGGGCCCTGCGGGACCCAGGGGACCTGGACGCAGGTCAGGTTGCGTTGCAGCGACTTGAGCAGCGACATGAAGTCCCAGACGGCGAAGACGTGCTGCTGCATGAAAAGCTGCACCGACTCGAGGTCATCGAGCCGGTGGTAGAGCGAGTGGCCGACGACGCGGCCGCGCGCCGGGCCGACCGCCTCCTTAAGGCGTTCGACACCGGCGTTGGCCCCGCTCCACTCGTAGCGTGACATCCTGGCTCTCCTTCTTGGCTTGGTGCTCACCGTGACCTGCCGCCAGGGATATTCCCTCCGGTGAAAACGGTCAACCTGCCCGAGATAGGAGGCAATGCCCGCGAGGTGGGGCATCAACGGCGCGATGCGGCGGCTGTCGGCCGAGCGCTGCGGAGCGTAGGCTGAACCCACACGAGATTGGCTACGGGCTCGGAGAAGGCGCTTGTCATGGCCATCGGAATATTCGCCGCTGTGCTCGGACTGTTGCTCGCCACCGCGGCCATCGTCATCCCCCGAATGGTGGGCCGCCGGAACGACTCGGGGTTCGATGCTGACTCGCGGGCCTACCTGAAGGAAACCGGCCGGTCGGCGCGGGACATCGCGCGGGACAATGCCGGCCAGGACGGGGCCGGCCAGGACGGGGCCGGCCAGGCGGTCCGGCAGGAGAACGACGCCGGATTACGGCGGGTGGACGAGCTAACCCGGATTCTGGGATTGGCCCGGTCGCCGCGCGCAGGACCTCCTCGCACAGGGCGCGGGACCGCTCCGCGGCGTCCCGCAGCAGGATCGGGTCTGGCTCGCGGATGGCCAGGAACTCGTCGACCTGGCGCAGCCCCGCCAGGGTGAGCAGGGTCTTGTCGTTGGTCGCCCACTCGCCGCGCGCGGCCAGGACCGCGTGCGCCGCCTGCGCCGCCGCCTGCGCGATCAACCCGGCACACTGGGTCAGCCGTCCGTACGGAGCATGATTCACGCGCGCGTACTCGAACGTCCGCCCGGCCCGGTCCCACCAGACGCGCGGGGCTCGCTCCCGCAGCGCACGCGGGTATTCCGGTTTGGGTAGCCGGCCGCGCAGGGCCTGGCTGCCGGCGAGTTCGGCCAGCACGAGATAGGAGGGAATGCCCGCGAGGTGGAACATCAGCGGCTCGATGCGGAACCGGCCTTCGCTCGCCTCGGCCGTCTCGCGGTCGATCGTGTCGAGGTCGCGATAGTGGACGTCCACGCGGCGGTGATCGACCTCCAGCCAGGCTCCGCCGTTGAACACCCCGCCGCCCCAGCCGCCCACCTCGCCTACCTCGCCCGGCCAGCCGATGTCCCGCAGCGCTTGCGGGTCGAAATGACCCCGGTAATAGATCGCGAAATCCCAGTCGCTGTCGGGCCGGTGCGTCGCCCGCGCCCGCGAGCCCCCGAGGTTGACCGCTTGCACGGACGGCAGCGCGGCCAGGCGGTCGGCCACGTAACCGGGGAATTCGTCGTCGTCCACCAGGCGAACCTAACAGCCGCCTGTTAACCGGCAGGTTATAGGTTCAAGTCTTATCGCGGCAGCTCACTAATCCGGCCTTTCAACTGCGCCAATGCTGGGGCGGCCAGGCTAGTCCGGTCCCGCAGCAAGGCGTCCGGCGACGAACTGCCCACCCACACGGAGCCCGGCCACGATCACGTCGGCCTCAAGGATCATTACAACCCCTTTCACTGCGCACACATTGAACGACTGTCTGATACGTTCGCTTCGCCGCCAGCGACGTTCTTACCGCCCGGCGCACAGGGCGGCGTCACGACCCCCGAGGCATAGCAAGGCGCAGGCCGGTCGGCGTGCCCGAACGCAATGGCCCGGCCTGTACCGCCCGGCACCAGTGATGGGTGCAGTCTTGCCAGCGAGTTCCGTTGTAATCGGGTGGCGCTTTCCATACCGCGCAGGCGCTCCGCGGGCTTCACACCTCGTGCCCGTTGCACCCGCTCTAGCGAGATTCCCTTCCTGGAAGCGACGGGGTAAGACCGCGGCCGCAGGGCGCGCTAACTCTGCGACAGATTCACGCGGCGACATTCACAAGGAGACAGACCATGCCCCTGCTGCACCCGGGCGACACGTTTCCCCAGCTGACTCTGAACATTCCCGGCGCGCAGGCCATCGAGGTTCCCGCCTCGTTCGCGGGCGAGTTCGGAGTCGTTCTGTTCAACCGCGGAGCATGGTGCCCGTACTGCATCGCCCAGCTGCGCGCATTCCAGCGCGCCATTGATTCCCTCACCCAGGCCAGCATCCGGGTGGCCGCGCTCTGGGTCGACGACGAGCAGACCACCATTGAGTTCACGGCCAAGCACGGCCTCACCTTCCCGCTGGGACACGGCGCCGACGCCCGCGCGGTCGCTGGACTGACCGGCGCGTTCGTCAACGACGATCCGCTGTATCTGCAGTCCACCGGGTTCGTGCTGGACCCGCAGGGCAAGGTGATCGTGAGCGTATACTCCAGCGGCGCCATCGGCCGCCTGGTGCCCGAAGACGTACTCGGCCTGGTCCGCTACTTGCGCCAGCACGCCGCCGCGTCAGGCTGATCGCCATTGCCGGGGTTTCGCCTGGCGACGGCTGGATCGCCGTGCGGTATGCCGGTGTTATGAGGCATCCCAATCTAGCGGGCCGGACTCTGCTGAGCGGGCTCGCCGGGAACAGTGACGGGGCCGCGGGCGCGGGTCGACGGTGCCGGCGAGGAAAGGGCGGTCGTAAATGCGCATCCTGGTCACCAGCGCCAGCGGGGCCAACGGCGACGGCTACGGCGCGATCCTCGGCTTCGGCCCGTTGGGCGAATTCACCGGACCGTTCAGCAGCGACCCGCGGATCGCCGATCCGCGCGGCCTGTCCCTGGACCCGTCAGGCGCACTTGTCTACCTCAACAGCGGCCAGGACCGCGTGCTGGCGCTCGATCTCCACGGGTACGTCGTGCGCGATTCCGGGCGGATACCCGGCCTCGACCCGGGCGGTGCGGAGTTCGGGCCCGATGCCCGCTACTACCTCACGGTGCGCCGCCAGCGGACGATTCGCGCCATGCCTGCTGCCCTCGACAGCGAGGGGGAATTCCTCCTGCCGGCGGGCGTCGTGCCGTTCTACCTCGCCTCAGGCGCCGCGCCGTCCGGACAAGGCGACAACACCATCGCGGTATTCGACCGCTCCGCAATGCTGCTCACGCCGCGCCTGGTCACCGACCCCAAGCTGAGCCCCCTGGACCTGAAGTTCGCTCCCAACGGGAACATCGTGGTGGCCAGCGAATGGCCGTTCGGCGCTGCTGATGCCGTGCCGAGCGTGCGCGAATACGATCCGGTTACCGGGCAGCTCGCGCGCGTCCTGCTGCCC
>DATJQX010000084.1:0-24193 GCA_035505275.1 Streptosporangiaceae bacterium
TCCGCGCGCCGGGTCCTCAGCTCGCCCAGCCTGCGGCTGGTGGGCAGGCGGCTGCTGGCGGCAGTCCCGGTGCTGTGGGGCGTGACGTTCCTGACCTACGTAGTGATGGACCTGCTGCCCGGCGACACCGCCCAGATCCTCCTCGGGATCAACGCGACACCCGCCGAGATCCGCCAGCTGTCGGTCCAGCTGCACCTGAACGAGCCGTTCTGGGTGCGCTACAGCATCTGGCTCGGCGCCATGTTCCACGGCAGCCTGGGCACGTCGCTGCAGAGCGGGCAGAACGTGACCACGATCCTCGGCGCGCGGTTGCCGGTCACCGCGGAACTCCTGCTTTACGCGTTCGTCGTCTCGCTCGTGCTCGCCGTCGGCCTCGCGGTCCTCGTGGCCCGCTGGCCGAACGGCATCATGGACCGGTTCAGCCTGGTGATCAGCATGATGGGCCTGTCGATCGCGCCCTACGTGCTGGCCCTGGTGCTCGTCTACCTGCTCGCGGTCAAGGTCCACTGGTTCCCGGCCCTCGGCTACACGTCGCCGAGCGCCAACCTGGTCGAGAACATCAAGTCGCTGACCCTGCCGGCCGCCTCCCTCGGCTTCCCGCTGTTCGCCGTCTACACCCGCCTGCTGCGCGCCGACATCGTCGAGCAGCTACAGCGCGAGGACTACATCGTGACCGCGCGGGCCAAGGGCGTGCGACCATGGCGGATCCTGCTGCGGCACGCGCTGCCGAATTCGATGTTCGGCCTGATCACCCTGGTCGGGCTCAACCTCGGCACGCTGATCGGCGCGACGGCGATCATCGAGCCGATCTTCTCGCTCCCGGGCGCCGGCGACATTCTGGTCCAGTCGATCAGCAACCACGACGTGCCCGTGGTCGAGGGCATCGTGGTCGTCTTCGCTGTGGTGGTCGTGGTGGCCAACCTGCTCGCCGACATCCTGTACGCCGTGCTCGACCCGAGGATCCGCTATGGCCGCGTCGCTTCCTGACCTGCTGGCCACGGCCGACACGGCCCGGGCGAGGCCGCCACGGGACCGCGCGCGGGCCGGCTGGGTCCTGGAGCTGCGGCTGTGGGTGCCCGCCGGGTTCCTCATCGTGCTGGCGTTGGCGTGCTTCGCCTGGCCGCACATCTACCCGGTGCCCAGCCCGGTGCGCGGCAACGTGCTGGACGCGGGCCTGCCGCCGCTGTCGCCTGGCCACATCTTCGGCACCGACCCGGTCGGCAACGACGTCTTCTCCCGCATCCTTTACGGCGGCCAGGTCTCGTTCGAAGTCGGGTTCGCCGTCACCGTCATCGGGCTGGCGGTCGGCGGCGGGCTCGGGATGGCCGCGGGCTACTGGGGCGGCGCCGCCGACGCGATCATCTCGCGCGTGCTCGACGTGCTGATCGCGTTCCCCGCCCTGGTGCTGGCGCTGGCCATCGCCGAGGGGCTCGGCCCCAGCGAGGTGCACGTCATCTGGGCGCTGTGCGTCTTCAGCATCCCCGCCACCGGGCGGATCGCGCGCAGCGCGACCCTGGAGCTGCGCGAGCAGACCTTCATGCTGGCGGCCAGGCTGTCGGGCACCAGGGGCTGGCGGGTGATCGTGCGTCACGTCATCCCCAACATCGTGCCCCAGCTGATGACGTTCAGCTTGCTCGGCTTCGGCGTGATCATCATCCTCGAGGGAGCGCTCAGTTACCTGGGCCTGGGCATCCCGCTGCCCGAGGCGAGCTGGGGCAGCATGATCGCCCAGGGGCAGCAGTCCCTGACGGCGACCCCGGACCTGGTGCTGATCCCAAGCGCGTTCCTGTTCGCGACCGTGGTGTCGCTCAACCTCGTCAGCGACGCGCTGCGGGAACGCTGGGCCATATGAAAAGGCGGAGTATGTGACCGGAGCACTGCTCGACGTCGAGGACCTGAAGGTCACCTTCGCCGGCCGCGGTCGTCCGGTGCGCGCGGTCGACGGGGTCAGCTATAGCGTCCACCCCGCGCAGACGCTGGCCGTCGTCGGCGAGTCCGGATCGGGCAAGACGGTCAGCTGCCGGGCGGTGATGGGCCTGCTGCCGCAGACCGCGGTGACCACCGGCTCGGCGAGGTTTGCCGGGACCCAGCTCATCGGGCTGACCGACGAGCAGCTGCGCAGGCACCGCGGGGCCGACATCGCGATGGTGTTCCAGGACCCGACCAGGTCGCTGAACCCCACGATGCGGGTCGGCGGCCAGATCGCCGAGGCGGTCAGGGCGCACCGGCCGGTTAGCAGGCCGCAGGCCCGTGAGCAGGCCGTCGACCTGCTGCGCCTGGTGCGCATCCCGCTGCCGGAGCGGCGGTTCGACGAGTACCCGCATCAGCTGTCCGGCGGCATGCGGCAGCGCGTCATGATCGCCATCGCGCTGGCCTGCCGCCCGCGGCTGCTCATCGCCGACGAGGCGACGACTGCGCTCGACGTCACCACCCAGGCGCAGATCATGGAGCTGCTGCTGGAGCTGCAGGCCGAGCTGGGCATGGCACTGATGCTGATCAGCCACGACCTGGCGCTGGCCGCGTCCTACGCCGACGACGTGATCGTCATGTACGCCGGGCGGGTCGTGGAGCAGGCCCCGGCGTCACGGCTGTTCTCCCGGGTCCGGATGCCCTACACCCAGGCCCTGCTTGAGGCGATCCCGCGGCTTGAGCGCCCGGCGCACGCGCCGCTGCCGGTGATCGGCGGGCGGCCGCCGGACCTGTCCGCGCTGCCCGCCGGCTGCCCGTTCGCGCCGCGCTGCCGCCACGCCGCCGACGACTGCCGGGCCACCGAGCCCCCGCTGGCCGAGCACGAGCCCGGCCACAGCTGGGCCTGCTGGCATCCGGTGGGGGGCCCGGCGGGACGGCTCGCCCCGGGAAACGCTTCCGGAGGTGCTGCGTGACGTCCCAGGGACCAGCCGAGGCGGCACTGCTGTCGGTCCGCGACCTGGTTCACCACTTCCCCACCAACGCCGGCGTGGTCCAGGCCGTCTCCGGCGTGTCCTTCGACGTGCATCCGGGCGAGACCCTGGGCATCGTCGGCGAGACCGGATCGGGCAAGTCGACCCTGGCCCGCTGCGTGCTGCAGGCGCCGCGGCCCGCGTCCGGCTCGGTCACCTTTCGCGGGACCGACCTGACCACCCTGCACGGTACCGCGTTGCTCAAGGCCCGGCGGCACCTGCAGATGATGTTCCAGGACCCGTTTGGGTCGCTGGACCCGAAGTGGACCGTGCGGACTCTCGTCGAGGAGCCGCTGATCGCCTACCGGACCGGCGACCGGGCTGCGCGGCGGCAGCGGGTCGCCGAGGTGCTCGAGCTGGTCGGGCTCGACCCGGCGGTACACGGCCGCCGTCGGCCCCGGGAGCTGTCCGGCGGCCAGGCCCAGCGGGTGGCCATCGCCCGGGCGGTGGCGCTGTCCCCGGCGCTGCTCATCTGCGACGAGCCGGTGTCCTCGCTGGACGTGCTCATCCAGGCCCAGGTGCTCAACCTGTTCGAGCAGCTGCGCGCCGAGCTCGGCCTGTCCTACCTGTTCATCGCGCACGACCTGGCCCTGGTCAAGCAGGTGAGCGACCGGGTGGCGGTCATGTACCTGGGCAAGCTGTGCGAGGTCGGCCCGGGGGAGATGGTCTACCGGAAACCGCTGCACCCTTACACCCGGGCCCTGCTCGACTCGGTGCCCGGCACCGCCCCCGCGGCGGGCCGGGCCACGACCACCATCAGCGGCGAGCCGCCCTCGCCGGTCCACCCGCCGAGCGGCTGCCGGTTCCGGACCAGGTGCCCGCGGGCCCGGGAACTGTGCGCCGCCGAGGAGCCGCCCATGCGCGAACTGGCCACCGGCCATTCCGTGGCCTGCCATTTCCCGCTGGAAGGGGCCGCCGCGGAGGCCGGAGCCGGGCCGGCCGCGCGCACCACCGCCCGTTCGGAGGAAAGAATCGGGGAGACCCCGCGATGAGGATGCGCATCCTGCTCGAGCCGCACCACGGGGCCAGTTACGCGCAGATCCTCGCGATGGCCCGGGCCACCGAGGAGTCGGGCTTCGACGCCTTCTTCCGGTCCGACCATTACCTGGGCATCGATCCCGCCGACACCGGCTACCGCCCGACCGACTCGTGGACCACGCTGGCCGGCCTCGCGGTGCAGACCGAGCGGGTCCGCCTCGGCACGCTGATGACCGCCTCGACCTACCGCCAGCCGGGGCCGCTGGCCATCGCCGTGGCCACCGTGGACGCGATGAGCGGCGGCCGGGTCGAGCTCGGCATCGGCGCGGCGTGGTACGAGCGTGAGCACCGGTTCTTCGGCATCCCGTTCCCGCCGCTCGGCGAGCGGTTCGACCGCCTGGCCGAGCAGCTCGACATCGTCACCGGGCTGTGGGGGACCGCACCGGGCGAGACGTTCAGCTACCACGGAAAGCACTACCAGCTGCAGGAGTGCGCGAGCATCCCCCGGCCGGCGGCCGCCATCCCGATCATCATCGGCGGGGCCGGGCCGCGGCGGACGCCCGCGCTCGCCGCGCGGTTCGCCGCCGAGTTCAACAGCGGGATGTCCGACGGGCTGGCCGAGCGGTTCGCCAACTTCCGGCGGATCTGCGAGGAGTCCGGGCGCGACCCGGCAGACGTCCGCCTGTCCACCACGCTGCCGGTGTGCTGCGGCGCGACGCGCAGCCAGGCCGGCCGCCGGGCCGCCGCGCTCGGCGAGGACGGCCTGCGGATGCTGCGCATGGGGATCACCGGCCCGCCCGGCGACATCGTCGGGCGGCTGGCCGAGCTTCGGGCCGCGGGCGCGGACACCGTCTATTTCCATCTGTATGACGTGGCCGACCTGGATCACATACGCCTGCTCGGGAGCGAGGTGCTGCCGCGGCTGAACGGGGCCTGAGGGAACGCCACAAGTCCAGCGCGGTGAACTTTGTGCCCCGCGACTATTAGCCGTTCCGTTTACCGGGAATTCCCGGATGTGCCTTGTGCGCCGCGACAACGGACCGGCCGGAAAGCTTGTGGTGCTTGTCGTTGCCATCCGACGCGTGAACACCCAGGATAGCCACCATGGGGTCCAGTATGGACCAGGACAGCCCGCCGCCATTTACTTTTCCTCGCCGGGTAAATTCTGGCCATTCGCAATGTGCCTCCGTGGCATTTGCATTCCGCGCGGCACGGTCGGCCTGGTGACCGCAAGGCCGGCCATACCCGCGCACCCGCGCATCGGCGCCCGCACTGCGTACCTGCTGCAGCGGATGCTCCGCCCCAATGCGGGCTGGCGGTGGCTGAGCGCCAGGATCGAGGCGTCAGGGCCGGCCCGCGCCGCCTTCACCAGCGCGGAGAAACTGGTCAAGGAACCCCTGTTCGGCTGCCGCATGTGCGGCCAGTGCGCCCTGCCCGTCACCGGGTACGTCTGCCCGATGGGCTGCCCTAAGGAATTGCGCAACGGGCCGTGCGGGGGAGTGGGCCCGGACGGTTCCTGCGAGGTATACCCGGCGCGGCGCTGCGTCTGGGTGGAGGCCTACGAACGCGCGGCCAGCCAGGGGCGGGCGGCCGACCTGCGCGTGCTGCACCGTCCCGCCGACCAGCGCCGGTGGGGCCAGAGCTCCTGGCTGAACTACTGGCAGGGCCGCGACGCGGGGCTGTGGACCGGGCACGCCGGCGAGACCGGCGAGGCCGATGGCACCGGCGACGCCGGCGGGTCCAGCCGAGGGCCCCGGTGAGCCTGCGCGAGCGCCTGGCCTCGGGTAGCTTCGCGGTCACCGCCGAGATCAGCCCGCCGCGCGGGGCCAGCACGGACCCGATCACGGCGGCGGCCACCCTGTTGCGCGACTGGGTCGACGCCGTCAACATCACCGACAACCAGGGCTCGAACGTGCGGCTGGCCAGCTGGGCCGGGAGCCTGGCGGTGCTGGCCGCCGGGCTCGAGCCGGTCATGCAGATGACGTGCCGGGACCGCAACCGCATCGCGCTCCAGTCCGACCTGCTCGGGGCGTCCGCGCTCGGCATCCGAACCGTCTTGGTGATGACGGGCGATCACCCGAAGTTCGGCGACCACCCGGGCGCCAAACCGGTGTTCGACCTGGACAGCGTCCAGTTGCTCTGGACGCTGCGGACCATGCGCGACCAGGCCACCCTGCTCTCGGGGCGCGCGCTCGACCCGGCACCCGAGTGCTTCCTCGGCGCGGTGGAGAACCCGTTCGCCCCGCCGGTCGGTTTCCGCGCCGAGCGACTCGGCAAGAAGGTCGCGGTCGGCGCCCAGTTCGTGCAGACCCAGTTCGTCTTCGACGTCCCGGCGTTCGGCCGGTGGATGGCGCAGGTCCGCGACTTGGGGCTGCACGAGCGGTGCGCCATCCTGGCCGGCGTCGGTGCCGTCCGGTCCCTGCGGGCCCTGGACTACATGCGCGACAAGGTGCCGGGGGTGCACGTGCCCGACGAGGTCTACCGCAGGCTGCGGGCGGTCCCGGCCGACCGGACCGCCGCCGAGGGCACGCGGCTCGCCGCCGAGATCGTCGGGCAGGTGCGCGAGATTCAGGGCGTGGCCGGGGTGCACCTGCTGGTCGCAGGCAACGAGCGGGTGGTCCCCGGCATCCTGGACGGGGCTGGCCTCGGAGCCCGATCGGAGGGGCACAATGGACGTTGACCTGCGGCCGGTCAAGAAGCTGCGCGAATCCGCTGCGGTCCGGTCAGCGCTCGGCCCGATCATCGAGGCGGTGTGCACCTCGCCCGCCGACCTGTCCCGGCTGCGGGTGGTCTGCGACTGGATACAGTACCGGAGCAACTTCCGCGACGCCGTGGTCAGCAGGCCGATCGGGGCCGCGGACGTCGAGATCGCGGTCGACCTGCGCCGCTGCGGTGACAGTGCGCCGGATGACCTCGCGGCCGGCGTCAAGCACGCGCTGTCCGACCAGTCCGGGCTGGCCCTGGAGCCCTGGGCGCGCGGGCGGGACAGCTGCATCTGGCGGTTCAACGCGCTGTACTGGCAGGCCTTGTCGGCCTGGGAGCAGGCCACCGGGCGCGAGTACGAGCAGTCACTGCCCGGCGGCGAGAGCGACGCGCGGAACACCGAGGCGGCCGGAGAGCTCATCCTGGAGCTCTTCCGGCTCTGGGACGACCTCGACGCGCGCCGCGCGCTGCCCGGCGAGCTGTACGTGCTCGAACTCGGCGTGGGGAACGGGAACCAGGCCCGCACCTGGCTGGACGAGTTCGTCAGGCTCGACCAGCGGCACGGGCGTGACTACTACCGCAGGCTGCGCTACCTGATGGGCGACTACTCGGCCCACGTCCTTGAGCGGGCGCGCCAGGCCGTCGCCCATCACGGCGAGCGGGTCAGCGCGCTGGTCGTCGAGGCGACCAGGCCGGCTGTCACGCTCGGCTTCCTGGCCGGCAAGGCCTTCCTGGTCTACATCTCCAACGTGTACGACAACCTGCCCACCGACGAGGTGGCCCTCATCCACGGGCACACCTATCAGGTCGAGATACAGGCGTTCCTCGGCGAACAGGACGCCGACGACATCGCCGGCCGGTTCGGCGCCAGCCGAGCCGGGTTGGTGCCGCTGATCGACCGGCTGCTGCGGATCGGGCCTGAGCTGCTTGCCGAATCCGCCCCCCACCAGTTCGCCGACGTCGGTCAGGCGGTCTCCTTCTGGCAGGCGGTGTGGGACGCGCTCCGGCTGCGGGAACGGTACACACCGCTGGAGGGCCTGGACAGCTATCCGGTCAGCCCCTCGCTGACCGGGGAGATCCTGCGGCCGCTGCTCGAGACCGAAGGCGACGTCCGCATGCACGTCAGCAACGGCGCGCTGGCCAGCTTCACCGGGACGCTGCCGCTGCTGCACCCGTTCGGCCGGGTGCAGTGCCACGACCTGTTCCTGACCGGCCGCCAGCAGTATCGCACCGGGTTCTACGGCCCGGGCAAGTACGACGGTTCGGTGGTCAACTGGGTCAACGGGCCGCTGCTGCAACTGGTCGCGAGCCGCCGGGGGTTCGGCGTCGAGTTCACGCCGTTCCGCCAGCGGCCTGGCTCGAACATCACGACGCTCACCGCGCAGGCCAGGGACTGACCATGGCGGACCCGATGCTGCTGCCGACCACCGTGGTGGGCTCATACTCGGTGCCGGAATGGCTGGAGCGGCTGAAGACCGAGTACTACCAGCGCAGGATCAGCGCGCAGCACCTCGCCGAGATCCACGAAGTGGCCATCAAGGCGGCGGTCAAGGACCAGGAGCTGGCAGGCATCGACATCGTCTCCGACGGTGAGCTGCGCCGGGACAACGACGTCGACTACTTCCTGGCCAGGATTCCCGGCGTGCACATCCCGCAGCGCGCCAAGACCGACTACTTCGACTACTACGACGCGGAGGTCACCAGGCCGCTGCCCGAGCTGCCCGAGCGGAGCGAGGCGCCCGAGCGGTCCGGGCTGCGCCTGGCCGACGACTTCCGGTTCACCCGCCAGCTCACCGACCGGCCGGTCAAGTTCTCCTTCACCGGCCCCTTCTCGTTGTCCCGCCGGATCCGCGACCATGCCTACCCCGATCCGGGCGACCTGGTGCGCGCGCTGGCCCGCAGGCTCAACGCGGAGGCCAGGGAGCTCGCCGCGGCTGGCGCCGACCTGCTGCAGATCGACGAGCCGTTCCTGGCCGGCTACCCGGAGCAGGTCGAGCTCGCGGTGGAGGCGGTGAACATCGTCACCGACGGCGTGGCCGCGACCTGGGCGCTGCACGTGTGCTACGGGAACAGGTACGCGCGCCCGTCCTGGGAGGGGCACTACGACTTCCTGTTCCCCGCGGTGCAGGCCGCGCGGGTGGACCAGATCGTCCTCGAATTCGCCCGCAAGGGCCTGGACGACCTGCGGCTGATCCGGCAGCACGAGTGGGACAGGTGGCTCGGGCTCGGCGTGATCGACGTCAAGACCGCCGAGATCGAGTCGGCCGAGCTGGTCGCGTCAAGGATCAGGCGCGCGCTGGAATACGTGCCGGCCGACCGGCTGATGATCAACCCGGATTGCGGCCTGCGGCACCTGGCGCCCGAGGTGGCCAGGCAGAAGCTGCGCGCCATGGTGGCCGCGGCCGCCGCGGTCCGAGCCGAACTTGAGGGAGGCAACAAGACATGAGCAGCGCCGATGACGGGTTCCTTTTCACCTCGGAATCGGTGACAGAAGGCCACCCGGATAAGGTGGCCGACCAGATTTCCGACGCGATCGTGGACGCCGCGCTGGCCCAGGACGCGCGGTCGGCGGTGGCGGTCGAGACGCTGCTGACGACGGGACTTGTCGTGCTGGCCGGCGAGATCACCACCACCGCGGTCCTCGACTTCGCCGCGATCGCGCGCCGGGTGATCTGCGAGATCGGCTACGACACCGGGGACTTCGGCTTCGACGGCAACGTAGTCGGCGTGATCACGGCGCTGGACAAGCAGTCGCCCGACATCGCCCGCGGGGTGGCGGAGTCGCACGACGCGCGGACCCTGGGCCGCACCGATCCCTTCGACACGGTGGGCGCGGGCGACCAGGGCATGATGTTCGGCTACGCGACCAGCGAGACCCCCGAGCTGATGCCGATGCCGATCGTGCTGGCCCACAAGCTGGCGCGGCGGCTGGCCCAGGTCCGGCGCGACGGGCTGCTGCCGTATCTGCGGCCGGACGGCAAGACCCAGGTCACGGTGCGCTACGACGCCGCAGGCCGGCCGGTGCGGGTCGAGAAGGTGCTCATCTCCGCCCAGCACGAGGACGGCGTGGAGCACAAGCTCCCCGACGCTCTGTGGGAGCACGTGGTGACGCAGGCGCTGCCGCCGGAACTGTACGACGCCGCCGCGCTGCGCGCGGAGTTCTACGTCAACCCGACCGGGCGGTTCGTGATCGGCGGGCCCGTCGGAGACACCGGCCTGACCGGCCGCAAGATCATCGTCGACACCTACGGCGGATTCGCCAGGCACGGCGGCGGCGCCTTCTCGGGCAAGGACCCCACCAAGGTGGACCGGTCGGCATCCTACGCGGCGCGGCACGTGGCCAAGAACATCGTCGCGGCCGGGCTCGCCGACCGGGCGGAGGTCCAGGTGGCCTACGCGATCGGGGTGGCCAGGCCGCTATCGCTGCTCATCGAGACCTTCGGCACCGAGAAGATCGACCGGCCGCGCATCGCCGAACTGGTGCGCGACCAGTTCGACCTGCGGCCTGCCGCCCTGGTCCAGAACCTGGACCTGCGCCGCCCCGTGTACCAAAGGACCGCGGCCTACGGGCACTTCGGTCGCGACGAGCCCGGCTTCACCTGGGAGTACACGGACAAGGCTGCCATTCTCCGTGCCGAGGCCGGGCTCGGCTAGCCCGCTGCCGGGCTCGGCTAGCCCCCGCGCCGGCCGCTTGTGGTCTGGCTCAGGAACCAGCCGGGCCGATTTGGGGATCACGTCATTGTTCCGCTGCGTCTTTCATGGAAATCTCCGCCTAAGCATGAAATAAGCGTGTCTTTCGGCTGCCTGAAGTCCCAGTTCCGTTCTTGACGGCCGCCGAAATGAGAGGGGCCGCGAGTGCTGGCCGCAGTGACCAGATCACCTGGCGAGATGGTGATCGGGGACGTTCCCGATTTGGGACCTGCCCGTGCCGGGAACGTTATCGTCCGGCCTGAGGCGGTCGGTATCTGCGGCTCGGACTACCACCTGTATTCCGGGGACCTCGCTGCGCTTTCCGGCGTGCGCGACTTCTACCCGCGGATCCAGGGCCACGAGGTGTCCGCCGTGGTCGAAGATCCAGGGGACGCCACAAACGTAACCAAAGGCGAGCGCGTCGCGATCTGGCCGCTGCTGCCGTGCGGCGGCTGTTACCCGTGCCGGTCCGGGCGGCCCAACGTCTGCGTATCATTCCGGCTGGTCGGCGTCCACCTCGACGGGGGCCTGGCCGAACGGCTTGAGGTGCCCGCGGCGACGATCTTCCCCACGGGCGATCTGGATCCCGACTGCACGACGTTCGTCGAGCCTGCCTCGGTGGTCGTGCACGCCCTGGCTCGCGGGCGGCTGTGCGCGGGGGAGCAGGTGGTGGTGTTCGGCGCGGGCCCCATCGGCCTGGCCACGGTGCTCGCGGCGGCGGACGCGGGCGCGCGGGTCCTCTCCATTGATCCCGTCGCATCCAGGCGCGACCTGGCCACGCGGCTCGGTGCCGAGCGCGTGGCCTGGGCCTCCCCTGGAGAACTGCTCGAATCGGCCAGGAACTGGGCCGGCGGCGAGGGGCCGCCGGTGGTGGTCGAGACGAGCGGCGAGCCCACCGTCCTGCCGCAGGCCATCGAGATGGTCTCCGCGGCCGGCCGGGTGGTGGTCGTCGGCATGTCCTCGGGCACCGCGGTGCTGCGCCCGGGCGCCTTCCCGGAGAAGGAAATTGACGTTATCGGCTCCAGTTGCGCGACGGCTGGAGATTTCCTCGATGCGGTGCGGCTGGTATCGGGCCATAGCGCATCCCTCGCCGCGCTCTTCTCGCACCATTTCCCGCTGGAGCGCGCGGCGGAGGCATTCGAATTCGCGATGAAACGGCCACCGGACGCGATCAAGATCGTGGTGGCCGTGAATTAAGGCACCTCGTAATCACTGCCCTGAGGGGGAGAGATGAACAGACATAGGCACGCGCCGTCGGCGCGGATCCTGATCGCCGCAGCCGGCGTGGCCCTGGCCGCCGCCGGATGCAGTAGCAGCAGTAGCAGCACCAGCACGACGACCAGCACGCCGCCGCCGTCGGCTACGAGCGCGCCGGCCGTCGCGGCGGTCAGCACCTCGCAGTGCGGCACCAAGCCCGGCGTGGCGGCGACTGGCACGCCGATCGCGCTCGGCGGGATCGTTACCAACCAGCCGGGCACGTCGTTTACCGACATCGCCAACATGGCGAACGCCTACTTCGCCTGCGTCAACGCCAACGGCGGCATCAACGGCCACCCGATCAAGTACTACATCGAGACCGAGCAGACCAACCCGACGCAGATCGCGGCCGACGCCAGGCAACTCGTAGATACCGATCACGTGGTCGGGATCGTCGGTAACACGTCCATCATCGAGTGCGCGGTCGACACCCCCTACTGGGCGAAGCTCGGCTACTACGTCATCGGCTCCGGCATCGCCTCCCAGTGCTGGGGGACGCCAAACAACATCACGGTCAACATGGGGCCGCGCTACAGCTCCGACGGAGCGGTGCAGTACGCGATCGCGCAGCACGTGTCCAAGATCGTCTTTGACCAGTCGAACGTCCCCGGCACCGGGTACATCGCCGCGGGGCCGAACGCCCTGGCCAAGGCGGCCGGCGTACCGATCACGGACCTGACCGAGAATGTGCCGATCTCCGACGCCGACTCCGTCGCGATCAAGGAAGTCGACGACGCCGGGCCGAACGGCGCCGTGGTGCTCAACTTCACCCCGCCGGAGGCGCTGGTCATCCTGAAGGCGGCGCAGACGCTGAACATAGAAGACCACGTCAAGCTGTGGGGCTGCTCGACACCGTGCAACACCGACTTCCTGGCGCAGTCGCTCGGCCCGAAGTGGAACGACAAGCTGTTCGTCAACGCCGAGCTGGCCCCGCCCGACTCGACGAACACCCCGACGATGAACCTGTACAAGGCGATACTCAAGCAGTACGGCAAGGCGGTCTCCGGCGGCATCGGCAGCTTCAGCCAGATGGGCTTCACCGAGGCCGAGATCGCGGTGCACGCGCTGGAGTCGATCACCAGCGGGACGTACACCGTGGCCACCGTCAACGCCGCGTTCAAGGCGGTGACGAACTACAACACCGGGATGCTGTGCCAGCTCTGGACGTTCGGCAACTACCCGATGCATATCGCGAACAACGAGGACTATACGGTCACGCCGGACAACGGCAAGATGGTGCAGGCGCAGGGCTGCACGCTGATCTCGTCGGTCGATCCGCAGATCGCCGCGTACCGCGCTGACGCGGGCACCGCGGCGCTGGCACCGGTGGCGCCGTAAGGTCAGGCCATGCCCCCCTGGTCCGACTTCGAGCCCTTCATCGTGAGCGGCCTGGCCCTGGGCGGGGTGTATGCCCTGTCCGGGGTCGGGCTGGTCGTGCTCTACCGGGCCACGGGCGTGCTGTACCTGGCCTTCGGCGCGGTCGGCGCGATGGGCGCGCTGGTCGCGTGGTCGCTGGTCCAGGCGGGCGCTCCCGGCTGGATCAGCTGGCTGGTCTGCATCGCCGTGGCCGCGCTCATCACCCTCGGCTACGGCCTGCTGTTCGGCCCGCCGCTGTCCAAACGGGACCCGCTGGTCAAGGCGGTAGCCACGCTCGGCCTGACCCTCGTCCTGTACGGCGTGATGGACCTGCTGTGGACGACCAGCGGCGGTGAGGCCCGCTCGATCACGCTGCCCACCGACAACAGCGGCTTCACGGTCGCCTCGATCCAGGTGAACTGGACGCAGGTGATCGGGCTTGCGGCCGGGGTGGTCATCACGGCGGCCACCGGAGCGTTCCTGCGGTACACCAACCTCGGCACGGCGATGCGCGCGATGGCCAACGACCGCGAGATCACCGCCACCCTGGGCGTGCCGGTCAGGAAGGTGGAGGCCGCCGCCTGGCTCGGCTGCGGGGTGCTGGCCGGCGTGGCCGGCCTGCTCCTCGCCGACATGGTCGCGCTCGACGCCACGACCCTGACGTTCCTGGTGGTCTCGTCACTGGCCGCGGTGCTGATCGCCAGGCTGCGCTCGATCGCGCTCACGTTCGCGGCCGCGATCGTGATCGGCCTGGTACACGACCTGATCACCCCGATCACCTCGCTGACCAACTACCGCGACATGACCCCGTTCGTGCTCGCCGCCGTAGCGCTGCTCGTGGTTTCGCGGCGGCAGGTCATGTCCCGGTCCCGCGAGGAGGCGTAGTGCGCATCCGCGCGGCCGTGATCGTTGCGCTGCTGGCGTTCGTGCTGTTCGGCATACCGCAGCTGTTCAGCCTCTACTACGTCGACACCATGACCGAGGTCGCCGTTTACTCCATCGTCGCGCTCGGGCTCGGCGTGCTGGTCGGCCGCGTCGGGCTGGTGTCGCTC
Organism: Streptosporangiaceae bacterium; assembly: GCA_035505275.1. GTDB lineage: Bacteria > Actinomycetota > Actinomycetes > Streptosporangiales > Streptosporangiaceae > Palsa-504. Next base: position 13,976 of record DATJQX010000084.1, read on the forward strand.
GGGCAGGTCGCGGTGCTCGCGATCGGCGCCTGGTCCGCGGCCAGGCTGCTGTTCGCCACCACCCAGCCCTACCCGGTGGTGCTGATCGAGGCGGGGCTGATCACGATGGTGGCCGGCGTGGTGATCGGGCTGCCGGCGCTGCGGCTGCGCGGCCTGTACCTGGCCCTGATCACGCTGATGCTGGCCGGCGCGATCACGATCGTCCTCGACACGATCAACTTCCCGAACGGCGGCCGGGGCTTCCTCGGCTACAACGGCGGCGCCATCACCCCGCCTGCGATCAGGCTGCCCAGCATCGCGGCCAGCGACAAGGCCTACTTCCAGTACTCGGTCGTGGTCGCCATCGTGATGTTCCTGCTGGTGTTCGCGCACATCCGGACGCGGCCCGGCCGGGCCTGGGCGGCGATCAGGCAGAGCGAGCCTGCCGCGCTCGCCACGGGGATCAACGTCACGCTGTACAAGCTGTGGGCGCTGGCGCTGGCGTCGTTCATCACCGGCGTGGCCGGCGGCCTGCTGGCCGGCGCCTCCCACTACCTGTACTCGATCGACTTTCCCGCCCAGAATTCGATCATCCTGCTCGGGGTGGTGCTGATGGGCGGGGTCTACAGCATGTGGGGGGCAGTGGTGGCCGCGCTGCTCTACCAGTTCCTCCCCGCCCTGCTGCAGAACTGGGGCGTCTCGGCTGACTGGCTGACGATCCTGTTCGGGCTCGGCGTGCTGCAGGTGCTGACGACGGCGCCCGCCGGGCTGGCCGACCAGGTGCCGAAGGACCTGGCCCGTCTCGGCCGTCTCCTGCGCCGCCGCCTGGCCCGGGCCCCCGCGCCGGCCGGGGGTGATCCGCCGTGATCGAGGTGGCGGGCCTGACCGTCCGCTTCGGGGGCGTCACCTCACTCGATGACATGAGCCTGACGTTCGAGCAGGGCACGTGCGGGCTCATCGGGCCGAACGGCGCGGGCAAGACCACGTTCCTCAACGTGCTGAGCGGGTTCATCCGGCCCGCAAGCGGGACGGTCCGCGCCTTCGGGGTAGACCTGATGTCGATGGCCCATTACCGTCGCGCGCGGTGGGGGTTGCGCCGGACCTTCCAGACCGAGCAGGCGATCGAGGAGCTGTCGGTGTTCGACAACGTCGCGCTGGTGCACGAGCACTCCGGGCTGGGGCGCGCCGCCCGCCGCCAGGCCGTGCTTGAAGCGATCGGATTCGTCGGTCTCGATACCGGGCCCGACGCCAAGGTCGGCACGCTCGGGGCCGGCCAGCGCCGCCTCGTCGAGGTCGCGCGCGCAGTCGTCGGCCGGCCGAGGCTGGTGCTGCTCGACGAGCCCGCCGCCGGGCTGCCCGACGAGGAGACCCGTCACCTCAGCGAGGTCCTGCGTAGCATCCCCGAGCACACCGGGGCACTGGTGATCCTGGTCGACCACGATATGAGCCTGGTCTCGGCCTGCTGCCGGACCACCGCGGTCCTGGACTTCGGCAAGCTGATCGCCTCCGGCCCGACCGCCGCCGTGCTCAGAGACGACGACGTGATCCGCGCCTACCTGGGGGTGGCATGAGCGCGCTCCTGCTGCGCGACCTCACCGTCGAGCGCGGCGGGCGCCCCGTGGTCAGGGAGGTCTCCGTCGAGATACCGTCCGGCCAGGTGACCGCCCTGCTGGGGCCGAACGGCGCGGGCAAGTCCACCCTGGTCCTGGCCGTCGGCGGTGTCCTGCGGCCCAAGCACGGGTCTGTGCTCCTGGACGACTTTAACCTGGCCGGCCGGCGCCCTGAGCGGATCAGGCAGGCGGGCGTCGCGATCGTCCCAGAAGGCCGCAGGCTGCTCCCTGACCTCACCGTCGAGGACAACCTGCGCGTGGCCAGCTACGCCCTATCCCGCGAGCAGGCGCAGGCCGGCCGGTCCCGGGTCCTGGAGTTGTTCCCCCAGCTCACCCAGCGGCTGGCCGCGCAGGCCAGGACCCTGTCCGGCGGCGAGCAGCAGATGGTGGTGCTGGCCCAGGGGCTCATCTCCCAGCCGCGCTTCCTGCTGATCGACGAGCTGTCGCTGGGCCTGGCGCCCGTCGTGGTCAGCCGCCTGATCCCGGTGATCGCCGCGGTCGCCGAGTCCGGCACGGGGATCCTGCTGATCGAGCAGTTCGCGACCGTCGCGCTAGGCCTGGCCAACCACGCCCATATCATGGAGGGCGGCCGGATCCGCTTTTCCGGCCCGGCCAGCGAGCTGCGCGCGAACCCGGACCTGCTCAGGTCGGCGTACCTGCTCCGCGGCAGCACCGCCAGCCCCGGCCCGCCGTCCTCCCCGGAGGCCCAGCCGGGCGCCGCAACCCCTGCCGCCCCCCGTAACCCCTTATTTTTATGGCCGAACGAACGGTGGTATCACCGCTCAGCACGCCAGGCAAGCCTCGCGCGGGGTCGTGCGACCCCGCGCGAGGCCGTCGGGCCTAAGGCCGGATCAGTAGTAGAACTGGTACGGGAACGGGACCGGGCACCCGTTGCCGTACTGGAAGAATCCCTGCCACGGGTTCCACCACGGGCACGCCTGCCGCACCGCGTTCGCCAGCGACCAGGTGCCGCTGCCGTTCTCGGTGCCCGTCTCGGACCACCTGCCAGAGACCCAGCCCCCGGGGTACCACCCTCTCGAAGAGGTCCACGAGACCCAGCCGCCACGGCTGATGTAGCCGGTGAAGGTCCGCGTTCCCTGGTCCTCACCGGGATAGGTGTAGGTCACCGCGAACGTCACGTGGTTCTGGAAGACCGTTCCGTGGATCGGCAGGTACTCGTTGTAGGGGTTGGGGATGTAGGTGTCCCTGAGCCAGCCGGACAGGCAGCTGCCCTGCTGGTTGAAGTGCACCGCGTAGTTGTAGGTCCTGCCGTTGAAGTGGAGGTGGAGGGTGTTGTCCCCCCTGAAGTCGTACCGCTCCAGGTTCCGCTGGCTGCAGTACGGGAAGACCGGCTGCCAGGTACTTGCGGTCGGTGCCGCGGAGGTGGTGACAGCTGCGTTAGCCGTCCCCGCCCCGGTGAGCATCAGGGCCGCCATCGCCGGCCCGGCGAAGGCCGCCATGATCGCCGCTCTTGTCCGGAATCTCATAGAGTTCCCCTTCGGTACAGGCCGCTGTTGTCGTGCTGGTGCTTCCGACCCCTGCCGTCATGCACCCCAGCGGCTAACCCTGCTTGTACTTAAGAGACGGTGTGGATTACCTGAAGGTTGCCCGCATGCCGACAACTGGCAATAACTGACCGTAAAGCCGCGAACAGATAGGAAACGGTCAGCCGGGGAAGCTGCTCGTGGGCTGCGAGCGTGCTCAGCCCAGCTCAACGCAACGGAAAACCGGCCCTGGTCCAGCAGGACCAGGGCCGGTCGTGGCGAGACCGTCAGGTTAGAGCGGGAAGACGGTGCAGGCCCGGTTCGGGTTCCACCATTCGTACCGCTGGCAGGCCCGGTGGACCTTCTTGGTCAGCGACCAGGTGCCGTGGCCGTGCTCGGAGCCCGTCTCGTACCAGTACCCGTAGACGTTCCCCCACCGGTCGATGGTCCCGACGAACGTCCTTGTCCCCTGGCTGGAGCCATACGGGTACCTGAACGAGAACTGGACATGGTTCCCGGACACGGTCCCGTTGATCGGTCCCGAGGTCGGGTAGCCGTTGTCGGTCAGCGTGCCGCTGAGGCAGTTCCCGAACTGCGTGAAGCTCACCGGGTAGTAGAAGTTGCTGCCCTTGTACGTGACGTCGACGGTGTTGGAGCCGCTGACGTTCCACTGAACCCGCTGGTTCCGGAACTGTGACTGGTTCTGGAACGGGTTGCAGAACGGGAAGTATGACCCCGAACTTGTGGTGTGTGCCGTGGTGGTGGTGACGGCCGCGTTAGCCGTCCCTGCCCCCGTCAGGATCAAGGCCGCGATCGCCGGTCCGGCGAAGGCGGCCGCGATCGCCGCTTTGGTACCGAATCGCATAGAGAGTTCCCCTCTGGTAAAAAGCCGCCGTTCCCGTACCGGTGACTGTGACCCCTGCGGTCACGCACCCCAACGGCTAGCCCCTGCATTCCCTTATAAGACGGGGCAATATCCCAGAAGGTTGTCTGCATGCCGGAAAACTGGCAGAAACGGCCCGAAAATGACATGAGTGGACAGGAAACGGTCAACCGGTGAAGATGCTCGTGAACGGGTATATCCCGCCGCCCGCCCGCCCGGGCTTCCCCGGCTCCCGGCGCTCCGTGCCCGGACAAAACACATGGCCGGGAGGCTGGTCGCCTCCCGGCCATGTCTAGGCCGTCGGTTGTGTTACGGGCCCACACCCGGGTAGGGGTTGCAGTACTGGTACTGGTTCCCTGGGTAATTCGGGTAGTGGGTCATCTGGCAGCCCGGCCGGGCCGCGTTGCTCAGCCACCAGCTGCCGCTGGCGTTCTCGGAGCCCGTCTCGGACCAGGAACCGGAGACATGCCCCCACTGGTTAATGGTCCCGTTGAAGGTCCTCGTTCCCTGCTTGGAACCGTACGGGTACGTGATCGAGAAGGTGACGAAGTTCCCGTAGACGGTCCCGTGTATCCGCCCGGTGAACGAGGCGCCGGGGTCCGTCATCCAGCCCGTGAGGCAGCTTCCCTCTTGGCTGATGTACATCGAGTAGTCGTAGGTGTTGACCTCGAACTTGACGTGGTTGGTGTTGGAGCCGCTGAGGTTCCACTGTTCCTGCTGGAACTGGTTCTGCCCGTGCCCGTGCCCGTATCCGGGCTGGTACTGGCCCTGGTTGCAGAACGGCCCTGGGTTGCTCGTGGTGGTGACGGACGCGCTAGCCGCCCCTGCCCCGGTGAGGATCAAGGCCGCGATCGCCGGACCGGCGAAGGCGGCCGCGATCGCCGTTTTGGTGCCGAATCGCATAGAGAGTTCCCCTCTGTTAAAAGCCGCCGTTCCCGTACTGGTGCCTGTGACCCCTGCGGCCACGCACGCCAACGGCTAGCCCTGCGTTCTACCCATCGAACGGCGGAATACACCAGAAAGTTGCCGGCGGGCGCAAAAAATGGCAAGAAACTGACTCCTGGGACAGGAACGAGCGGAAAACGGTCATCCAGGGAAGATGTTCGCGGGCTGGTAGACCGGCGTGCCGCCGATCACGGTGGCCAGGACACCGATGTCCGCGATCCGCGCGGGTTCCGCCCGGAGCGGGTTCTCCTGCAGGACCACGAAGTCCGCGAGCTTGCCGGCCTCCAGTGAGCCGGTCTCGCGTTCGCGATGCGAGGCGAAGGCGGCCTGCGTGGTGTACAGGGCCAGCGCGTCCCCGGCCGGCAGGCGCTCGCCGGGGCCGAGCACCCGGTCAGCGCCGGTGCGGCGCAGGATGGCGTCGCGGATGCCGACCAGCGGGTCGGCGGTGATGACCGGGGCGTCGGAGGAGCCCGCGACGGTGATGCCCGCCCGCTGCCAGGAGGCGAACGCGTAGAGCTCGTCGCTCCGGTCGCCGAACGCCTCTGCGAACCCGTCCCCGAGGGTCGACATGAACCCGGGCTGGCTCACCAGCACGATCCCCCAGGCCGCGGCCCGGTCGGCCAGCGGCGCGTACATCGCGCCGCCGTGCTCGATGCGGTGCCTGAGCGGGTTGCCGGCGCCGTCGGCCAGCACCTCGGCGTAGGCGTCCAGGACGATCTCGATCGCCCGGTCTCCCTGGGCGTGGATGCAGACCTGCAGGCCGCGGGCGTCGAAATCGCGGACCATCTCGGTCAGCTCGGCGGGGGAGAAGTACAGGATGCCGGAGCCGTACGGCGGGACGGGGTAGCTGCCGTGGATCGCCGCGGTGCGGCTGCTCATCCCGCCGTCGGCCCAGATCTTCACCGCCCCGGTGGCCAGCTTGTCCGAGTGCCGGCCCTGCGGGACCCGGTCCGCGTGGTCGTGCACGACCAGACCGTAGATCCGCGGGCCGAGCAGGCCGTCCGCGTCTGCCTCGGCGTACGCGGCGAAGCTGTCGCTGCGCATATCCGCGTCACACGCCGCCGTCACGCCGAACGCCGCCAGCCGCTGGCCCGCCGCCGATACCAGCCCGTTTCGCCGGGCGCGGTCCATCCGGGCCATGTCATCCCGCAGGTTGCGCTCGAACAGCGCGAACATCGGGCGCTCGTACACCACGCCGTCGAGCCGGCCCTCGCTGTCCCGGCCGAACGCGCCGCCCGGGGGATCGGGCTGCCCGTCGGCGAACCCCGCCTCAGCCAGGGCGGCGGTGTTCAGCACGGCCGCGTGCAGCGAGGTGTGGTACAGCACGGCAGGCCTGCCGGGCACCGCCAGGTCCAGATCTTCGCGGGTCGGGTGCCGCCCCTCGCGCAGCTTGTACTCCACGTACCCGGCGCCGGTGACCCAGGAGCCCTCCGGGGTCCGCCCGGCGGCTTCGGCCAGCCGCGCCTGGATGGTCGCGATGTCCGGCGCGGACGGCTGGCTGCAGTCCGCGGCCGCCGCGAGGTAGCCGATGTCCGCGACGTGGCAGTGGGCGTCGATCAGGCCGGGGATGACGGTGGCCCCGTCCAGCCGCGCCACGGCCGCGCCGGGCACCGCCGCCGCGCGGACCGCCTCGGCCGTCCCCACCGCGGCGATCCGCCCGTCCCTGACTAGCATGCTGTCGGCCGCCCCGGCGCCCGCCGCCATCGTGATGATGACCGCATCCTCAACGATCAGATCCATCATCAGTCGCCTCCGCTCACCGTCCGCATCCCGCCCTCGGCCGGGGTCGCCCCGCGCGCCACCACCGTGCCCGGTTGCTACCCTTCTGCGCTGGTTTGCTCCAGCGCGCCCGCGGCAGCCAGCGTATCGTGATGCGGGTGGACCGAGCCCTTCCGCCGGCGGAGCCCGCCGCCTGCCGCCCATGCCGTGTGTCATTAGCGCGGCCGAGCGCGCCTCGTTCCGGCGGTGCCGTCGGCAGTGGGACTTCGGCGCGGTGGCCCGGCAGGATCTCGAGCCGCTGCACCGCCCCGCGCTCCCCGACCTGGACCGGGCCGTGCGCGACGCGCTGGCCGTTTACTACTTTCCCGGGATGTGGGACTGGGATCGTGGGGTGCGGCTCCCGCTGGTCGCCCAGGAGCTTGAACGGGCGCTGACCAGACAGCGGCAGCGCTCCGAGGACGACGCCGGGCCCGGGGTGTGGCGGCAAGCCCTCGACGAGGGCCGCGTCCTGCTCGACCGCTATATCGCGTGGTCCTCCGCCGCGGACCGGTTCTCACCGGTGCTGGTCGAGGCCGATTTCGAGGTGGACGTGCTCGACCCGGTCCGGCTGGAGGCCGGCCTGGTGACGGAGGCCGGCGAGAACGTCAGGTACACCGGGCGGATCGACCTGATGGCGGTGGACGCCCACGACGCGTACTGGATCGTCCGGCACCGCGTGGTCGACGCGGAGTGGCCGCGCACCGAGGAACTGGTCGCCGATGAGGAAACCCTCGCCGCGTGCTGGGCCTGGGAGCAGTTCTACCTCGGGATGGCCATCACCGGGACCGTCTACAACGAACTGCGCCTGCCCTCCCTGGACCCGCGGCGGCGGACCGGGTGGCCCTGGCGAGGGTTCTGGTCAGGGGCCATCAGCAAGATGCCCGCTGTCCGGCAGCACGAACCGAGCGGCGGCGGCCGGTCGATTCCCCAGCATCGGCGGATGTACGCCCAGGCCAGGGCACCTCGGCGCGTCGTACCGATCGAGCAGCGCACCGAGGACGGGTTCCGCAGGACCTGGCTGCGCCGCGCGCCGGCCGACGTCGCGGAGGCCGGGCGCAGGCTCGGCGCCGACGCGGCCGAGATGATCCGCGCGGACGTCGAGGCGTACCCCGTGCCGTCCGCGGCGAACTGCCCGCCGTGCGCCTACTTCGAACCCTGCCGTGCCCTGCAGGCCGGAAGGGACGCCCGGCCCATCCTGCTATCGCGTTACCGCGAGCGCCCGGCCAGAGCTCCAGAAGAAGGACGCCTCGGCGGCCGGACCTGGGGCCTGGGCCGCGGCGCGGCGCCGCCGAAGTTCCGCCGCGACCAGGACTGATCGCGCCTCAGGCCGTCCGCCCGACGAGGTGCTCGCCGACCCGGATGGCGTTCGCCATGACGGTCAGCGCGGGATTCACCGCGCCGATGCTCGGGAAAAAGCTCGCGTCGACTACGTACAGGTTGTCCAGTTCGTGCGCCTTGCAGTGCACGTCGAGCACAGAGGCGGCGGGGTCGGCGCCGAACCTGCAGGTCCGCGCCTGGTGCGCGACGCCCGCGATGGGGATGCTCATGTGCAGGTAGAAGTTCTTGTCGAGCAGGTGGTGGGCGGCTATCCCAATGTGGTTCATGATCGTCCGCAGCTCGCCGTACAGGCCCGCCGCCTCGCCGGCGTTGCTGGCCTGGTAGGCCAGGTGGATCCGGCCCTCGCCGTCGACGGTGACCCGGTTGTCCGCCCGGGGGAGGTCCTCGGTGGTCAGCCAGAAGTCGACGGCGTGGCTGGCCACCTCCTCCAGGCTGAGCTGCGGCGCGAGCCGGGTCAGCGCGGGTTCCTCGCCCCGCATGGCGGCAGCGTTCGACTTCCCGACCATCTGGATGTTGCCGAGCGGCCACGGCCGGCCGTCCCCGGCGAAGTAGAAGTCGTTGAGCCCGAGCGTCTTCTGGAACACGGTGTCGTTGGGTTCCTTGCCCAGCGCCACCACGGCGTTGCTGTTGTGGAACATGTAGTTCCGCCCGACCTGGCCCGATCCGTTGGCCAGGCCGCCGGGATGCTGGTCGGACGCCGACCGCAGCAGGATCGCCGCGCTGTTGGCCGCTCCGGCCGAGAGCACCACGATGTCACCGCTGTACGTCTCGGTCTGGCCGGCCCGCGACACCACGACACCGGTCACCGACGAGCCGCCCGGGTCGGTCTCCAGGCGCAGCACCTCGGCGTTGACCAGCAGGGTCACGTTCGGCAGGTCAAGGACGGGGCGTACCGCGATCGTCTCCGCGTCGGACTTGGCGTGCACCAGGCACGGGTACCCGTCGCAGGTGTTGCAGCGGATGCAGGCGCTGAACGGCTGGTTCGCCTCGTCGAGGAGAATCCCGCACGGCGCGGCGAACGGGTGATACCCGGCACGGCGCATCGCGTCGGCGATCTGCTGGATGCGCGGCTCGTGGCTGACCGCTGGCCAGGGGTACGGCCGGGACCAGTGGCCCTCGGTGGGATCCTCGCCGTGCGCGCCGTGCACCTGATAGAGCCATTCGGCCTTGGTGTACCACGGCTCGAAGTCGTCGTAGCCGACCGGCCAGGCCGGCGACAGCCCGTCGACGTGCCGGATCTCGCCGAAGTCCGCGGGCCGCAGCCGGTACAGCGCCGCGCCGTACATCTTGGTGGCGCCGCCGACGAAGTAGTGCACCTGCGGCTGGAACGGGTGACCGTCGGCGTCGTACCAGGTGTCCGCCGAGACGTACTTCCCGTCGACGAAGACCTGCTCAGGATCCCAGTTGGCCAGCTCCCGGGGCAGGAAGTCGCCGCGCTCGAGCAGCAGGATCCGCTTGCCGGCGTGCGCGAGCACGCTGGCGATGGTCCCGCCCCCGGCGCCGGTGCCGACGATGACGACGTCGTAGTGTTCGGCCACGCCTCGATGATGCCAGCATCCCTCGGTGCGGCAGGATAGGTCCCGGAAACCCGGCGGCACCTAGGAGGCGGACATGAGCACGGACCACGTTGACGCGCTGGTGATCTTCGGCGCGACCGGCGACCTGGCCAAGCTGGAGACCTTTCCCGCCCTGGTCGGGCTGGTCGAGCGGGGCGTACTGAATGTGCCCGTGGTCGGCGTGGCGAAGAGCGGCTGGGGCCTTGACCAGTTCCGCGACTACGCGACCGCCTCGCTCCGGCTGAACAAGATCGACCCGGCCAGCCCGGCCGCGGCGACGATGCTGGGGCTCCTGCGGTACGTGGACGGCGACCTGGACGACCCGGCCACCTACGAGGCCATGTCAACTGCGATGGGCCAGGCTCAGCAGGCCCTGTTCTACCTCGAGGTGCCCCCGCCGCTGTTCGGGCGGATCGCCGAGGGCATCTCCAAGGCCGGACGGGCGGCGGGTAACCGGGTCATGGTGGAAAAGCCGTTCGGCACCGACCTGGCCAGCGCACAGCAGCTCAACGCGACGATGCAGACGTACTTCCCCGAGGACGCCATCTACCGGGTCGACCACTGGCTGGGCCTGGACCCGGTCGACAGCCTGATGTTCGTCCGCTTCGCGAACTCGATCATCGAGCCGCTGCTGAACCGGGACTACGTGCAGAGCATCCAGATCA
>DATJQX010000085.1:0-11661 GCA_035505275.1 Streptosporangiaceae bacterium
GCGGGCGGCCTCGGCGGCCGGCCCGGTGCCGCCGTCTTGCTGTGGCCGGGCGATGATTTGCTGGAGGGCCGCCACGTGCTGCTCGAATGCCTGGCGGCCGGCTGGGCTGAGGCTGGCTGAGGTGCGCGGGCGCTTGCCCGCGGATCTTGTGCGGATCTCGCCTCGACGTAGCCGGCCGATTCCAGGGTGGTCAGCTGCCGGGAGAGCGCCGAGTCGGACAGGCCGGGCTCGTCGCGGATGTACTTGATGTCGGCCCAGTGCGCCGCCGGGAGCAGCGAGATGATCGCCAGCCGGGTCGGCGCGTGGATCAGCTCATCGAACCGGGCGGTGCTCATGGGGTGCCGCTGGCCTGCGGCGAGCCGCCCGTCTGCTGCCGGGCCCTGGTCGCATGAGCCTGCGCCCGTACTGGTTCAGCAGCGGCCCGGCGATCACGAGCGCGGCGGCTCCGGCGGCGCAGCCGGTGGTGGCGGGATAGGGGGCGCGGGCCGCGGCCAGGCTGGCCGCGGTGCTGATGGCCGCCGCGTTGACCAGCACTGTCATGCCGGCTACCGCGACGACGGCGCGGGCGCCGGGCTGCGCGGCGGTGTGCACCTTGACCCGGCGGCGCAGCTCGGGGATCACCGCGCCGGTCAGCGCGGCCAGGGCGAGCACGGCGAGCGGGATCACGGTGGCCTTCACGGCCAGCTCCCTGATGTCCCGGCCGGCGCCGTAGGCGATCATCGCGGCCGCCATCGCCGGCCAGTACCAGGCTGGCACGAGCACGGCCTTGATGACCTGCTCGCGCCGCCGCTGGATCTCGGCCAGCCCGGCTGCCGCCTCGGCGCGGGTCGTCCCGGTTCCGGCCGGCCGGGGCTGCTGTCCGCCGCCCATGAGGTCTCCTCCGAGAAACTACTTTCCTCATCAGGAAGTACCATGAGCTCTCCAGGTAGGCAAGTACTTTCTAGATGGGCCCGTTCACAAGCCTGAGCGCTGGGGCCTTGACCCGAGGGTCGCACACTGTGCTTCGAGCACGCCGGTCAGTATTCCGGGCTTGTTCCCCGCCGAACGGGGCCCCCGGGCAGCCCGCTGGTTCAACCCATCGGGACAAGCACAGGTGAAACCGCAGGTGATCGACGACGAACAGCACGAGCGGGTCTACGAGCGAGTAGCCGCGGTCGATGTGGCGAGCCGTGACCAGGCGCGACAACGGACATTTCACTGTTCCCGCAGGCCAGAGCCCATTTGGCGCCGGTAACGATGGGCGCTCCCAGCACATGGGCGCCCCCAGCAGGATTCGAACCTGCGCACACGGCTCCGGAGGCCGATGCTCTATCCCCTGAGCTATGGGGGCAACGCGACGTGGGAAAGGCTACCAGCCAGCAACCGTTACCAGTACACGCGGCGGGTACACTGCGCAATCACAAGGCAAGACGCTACCCTCACGCGAGTGGAGCAGGGATTGAGACGGGTGCTCGTCGTTGACGACGACGAGGTGATCAGGCAGCTGATCGCGGTCAACCTCCAGCTCGAGGGGTTCGACGTGTCGATGGCGGTGGACGGGCAGGACTGCCTCGACAAGGTGGGGGACATCGATCCGGACGTCATCACGCTGGACGTGATGATGCCGCGGCTTGACGGCTGGGAGACGGCGGTCCAGCTGCGCAGCTCGCCGGATACCGCGCACATCAAGGTGGTGCTGATCTCGGCGCGCGCGCAGGAGGACGATAAGGCCAGGGGCGACCGGGTGGGCGCGGACGCCTACCTGACCAAGCCCTTTGACCCGAACGAGATGATCCGCGTCGTCCGCGAGCTCGCCGGCGCCAGCTAGGTGATCACCGCCTGGCTGCGGCGGGCCATCCTGGCCGCAGCCGGTACCGATGACGAGGATCCGCTGCTCCGCCCGGGCGGGGGACCGGGTAGCTACGCCTCCAGCCTGCCGTTCCGCCTGGCCGGGCCCGGCCAGGACCCGCGCGACATCGCAGCGGCCCTGGCCGCCAGGCTGATGGCCGAGCCGGACATCGCGACCGCCGCGGCCACCGGCCCCGGCTACCTCGCGGTCGCCGTCACCCACGACGCGCTGGCCGGCCTCGCGGTCCGCGTGGCCGAGGCGGGCGAGGCGTGCGCGGCCAGTGACGCGCTGCGCGGCCGCACCGTGCCCGTGCCGCCCGCCGCCGACCTGGCCGCCGCCGCGGACTGGCCGCAGGCGCGGGCGGCCCTCGCCGCCGACCTGACCGCCCGCCTGGCCGTCGCCGCCGGCGCGACTCCTCTCTTTTCTCCCGAACGACCACTGGCTCCCCTCCCGGTCTCCCTTCCTCTGCCCCCGCCCGGAGCCGAACCGGTCGCCGGCGCCATCCAGTACGCGGGCTACGATGCCGTGCGCTTCGCGCTCGCGCGCACGCCTCCCGGCGGGGCGTACCCGGATGCGGCGGCCCTTGCCCGGCATGTGCTGACCAATCCCGCCTATGCTGTTCGGTACGCGCATGCCGCCGCTGCCGCCGTGCTGCGCTGGGCTGCCACGCTGGGCACGCGGCCAGCGGAGTTCCAGCCGCGCCTGCTCACCCAACCCGAGGAGCTGGCGCTGCTCGACGCGCTGTCCTGGCTCCCGGAACGGGTGGCCATGGCCGCGCGCCGCGGCCGCCCCGACGAGTTTGCCGGGTACCTGGAGGAACTGGCCGCGCGGACGCTTGACACGATGAGCACCTCGGGCTTTACGCATATGTCTGCCATCAGCAGCGAAAGGCTGTGGCTGGCCGCCGCGGCGCGGACCGGCCTGGCCGCCAGCCTGGGGCTGCTCGGGATCGGCGCGCCCGAGCGCCTGTAGGGATCGGAGGGACCGCATGAGCCGTGTTGCGCACCCGGCCGGGCCACGCCACGGTGACGTGCTGCCCGCCGACCACCCGCCTGCCCCGCCCGCGGACCTGAACGCACTGCACCCCGGCATCTGGCCGCGCAGCGCCCGGCGGTCTGGCGGCGTGCTCACCATCGGCGGGAAGGACGTGCGGGACCTGGCGGATGAGTTCGGCACGCCGCTGTACGTGTGCGACGAGGCGGACGTGCGGTCACGGTGCCGGGAGTACCTGGAGGCGTTCGGGCCGCAGGCCCGCGTGTTCTACGCGGCCAAGGCGTTCTGTTCCCGCGCGATGCTCCGCTGGGTCACGTCCGAGGGGCTGGGCATCGACGTCTGCACCGGCGGCGAGCTCGAGATCGCGCTGGCCGCGGGCGTGCCGCCCGAGCAGATCACGCTGCACGGCAACAACAAGACGCTCGACGAGCTCGGGCGGGCCGTCGCGGTCGGGGTCGGTCACCTCGTGACGGACTCGTTCGAGGAGATCGCGCGCCTGGCCTACCTCACCGGCAGTGCTGACCCGGGGGGGACGACCCCCCCCAAACCCCCCCCGAGCCTGGGGGGGAACCTTCCCCCCCAGACCCCCGCGGCCGTACCCCCCCGACCGAAGGTCCTCGTCCGGGTCACCACGGGGGTCGAGGCGCACACGCACGAGTTCATGGCCACGGCGCACGACGACCAGAAGTTCGGCTTCTCGCTGGCCTCGGGCGCCGCCGACGAGGCGGTGCGGCGGGTGCTGGCCTGCCCGGGCCTGGAGTTCGCCGGGCTGCACTCGCACATCGGCTCGCAGATCTTCGACACGGCCGGGTTCGAGGTGGCGGCGCACCGCGTGCTCGACCTGGCGGTCAGGATCCGCGACGAGCACGGCATCGAGATCGCCGAACTCGACCTGGGCGGCGGGTTCGGCATCGCCTACACCGATGAGGACGACGCGCCCGAGGTCGTGAAGCTGGCCCACAGCCTGCGCCAGATCGTGGACTGGCAGTGCCAGGCCGCCGGGCTGCCCGTACCGCGGCTGACCGTCGAGCCCGGCCGCGGGATCGTGGGGCCCTCGATGGTGACGCTGTACTCGGTGGGCACCATCAAGGACGTCGATGGCCTGCGCACCTACGTCAGCGTGGACGGCGGGATGAGCGACAACATCAGGACCGCGCTGTACGACGCCGAGTACGTGTGCGCGCTCGCCTCCCGCGCATCGTCGGCTCCGCCGATGCTGGCTCGCGTGGTGGGCAGGCACTGCGAGAGCGGCGACATCGTGGTGCGGCACGCGTACCTGCCGTCCGACCTGGCCCCGGGCGACCTGCTGGCCGTCCCGGCCACCGGCGCCTACTGCCGGTCGCTGGCCAGCAATTACAATCACGTGCTGCGCCCTGCCGTGGTCGCGGTCGGCGACGGCGAGGCGCGCGTCATCGTCCGCCGCGAGACGATGGACGACCTGCTGAGCCTGGATGTCGGATGACCGGACCTTTCCCTACCCTGAAGGTGGCCCTGCTCGGGTGCGGGGTCGTCGGGACGCAGGTGGCCCGGCTGCTGGCCGAACAAGCCGATGACCTCGCCCTGCGGGTCGGGGCGCGGCTGGAGCTGGCGGGGATCGCGGTGCGGCGGGTCGGGCACCGCCGGGCCGAGGGGATCGACCTGGCCCTGCTCACCGCTGACGCATACGCACTGGTGAGCCGGCCGGACGTCGACATCGTGGTCGAGGTGATCGGCGGGATCGAGCCGGCCAGGTCGCTGATCCTGGCGGCGCTGAAGGGCGGGCGGCCGGTGGTCACCGCGAACAAGGCCCTGCTCGCCGAGAACGGCGCGGAGATCTACGGCGCGGCCCGCGAGTACGGCGCCGACCTGTACTACGAGGCCTCCGTGGCCGGCGCCATCCCGCTGCTGCGCCCGCTGCGGGAGTCGCTGGCCGGGGACACGGTCCACCGCGTGCTCGGCATCGTGAACGGCACGACCAACTTCATCCTGGACCGCATGGACTCCTCGGGCGCGGGGTTCACCGAGTCGCTGGAGGAGGCCCAGGCGCTCGGCTACGCCGAGGCCGACCCGACCGCGGACGTGGAGGGGTTCGACGCGGCCGCGAAGGCGGCGATCCTGGCCAGCCTGGCCTTCCACACGCCGGTGACCGCGGCCGACGTGCACCGCGAGGGCATCACGGAAGTCACCGCCGCCGACATCGGCAGCGCCCGGGCGCTCGGCCGGGTCGTCAAGCTGCTGGCCATCTGCGAGCGCTGCGACGGCGGCGTCTCGGTCCGGGTGCACCCCGCGATGATCCCCCGCTCGCACCCGCTCGCCGCGGTCAGCGAGGCCTACAACGCGGTGTTCGTCGAGGCCTCCTCGGCCGGCCGGCTGATGTTCTACGGCGCGGGCGCCGGCGGGGTCCCGACCGCGAGCGCGGTGCTCGGCGATATCGTCGCCGTGGCCAGGAACCGCCTGGCCGGGACCCGCGGCCCGGACGCGTCGACCTACGCCGGGCTGCCGGTCATGCCGATGGGGGAGGCGCACACGCGCTACCACGTCGCGCTCGACGTCGACGACCGGCCCGGCGTCCTGGCCCCGGTCGCCGGGGTGTACGCGCACCACGGCGTCTCGATCGAGACGGTGCGCCAGACCAGCAGGGGAGAGGAGGCGCAGCTCGTGATCGTGACCCACACGGCCACGGACGCGGCGCTCGCCGCGACCGTCCGCGACCTGGAGGCCCTCCCCGTCGTCCGCGCGGTCGCCAGCGTCATGCGCGTGGAAGGGGAAGAGGAGTAATGATGCCCCCGGCTCAGCAGCAGGCTCGCGAACACTGGCGGGGCGTGATCGAGGAATACCGGAGCTGGCTGCCGGTGACCGACGCCACGCCGGTGATCAGCCTGCGCGAGGGCGGAACGCCGCTGCTGCCCGCTCCGGTCCTGTCCGCGCGCACCGGGTGCGAGGTGTACCTGAAGGTCGACGGCGGGAACCCGACCGGGTCGTTCAAGGACCGCGGCATGACGGTGGCGATCAGCCTGGCCGCGGGCGCGGGGGCCAAGGCGGTCATCTGCGCGTCGACCGGAAACACCAGCGCCAGCGCCGCCGCCTACGCGGCGCGGGCCGGGATCACCTGCGCGGTGCTGGTGCCGCGGGGCAAGATCGCCATCGGCAAGCTCGCCCAGGCGCTGGTGCACGGGGCCCGGCTGCTCCAGGTGGACGGCTCGTTCGACGACTGCCTGGAACTGGCCAGGAAGCTGGCCGCCCAGTACCCGGTCGCCCTGGTCAACTCGGTCAACCCGGATCGGCTGCAGGGCCAGAAGAGCGCCGCCTTCGAGGTCGTCGACGACCTGGGCGACGCGCCGGACGTGCACTGCCTGCCGGTCGGCAACGCCGGGAACATCGCCGCCTACTGGATCGGGTACACCGAGTACCTGCGGGCGGGCCTGGCCACCAGGACGCCGCGGATGTTCGGGTTCCAGGCCAGCGGGGCGGCCCCGATCGTGGCCGGCGAGCCGGTGCTGCACCCGCAGACGATCGCGACCGCCATCAGGATCGGCAACCCCGCGTCCTGGCACCTCGCCGAGGCGGCCAGGGATGAATCGGGCGGGCTGATCGATTCGGTGACCGACCGGGAGATCCTGGCCGCCTACCGGCTGCTGGCGACCAGGGAAGCGGTGTTCGGCGAGCTGGCCTCCGCCGCGAGCGTGGCCGGCCTGCTGCGCGCCAGCGCGAACGGCCTCCTCAACCCGGGCGAGCGGGTGGTCTGCACGATCACGGGCAACGGCCTGAAGGACCCCGACTGGGCGCTGTCCGGCGCCCCGGCCCCGGCCATCATCGCGGCCGACGCAGGCGCCGCCGCGACGGCCCTCGGACTTGCCTAGGGCCGCGGGCGCGGTCCGGGTGCGAGCCCCCGCGACCAGCGCCAACCTCGGCCCGGGCTTTGACGCGCTCGGCCTGGCCCTGACCTTGTACGACGAGGTGGAAGCCTGGACCACCGAATCCGGGCTCGCCATCGAGGTCTCGGGCGAGGGTGCTCACCTGGCGGAGGCCGGCGAGGACCACCTGGTTGTCCGGGCCATGCGGGCGACGTTCGCCGTCACCGGCGGGCAGCCACCCGGGCTCGGGCTCCGCTGCGTGAACGCGATCCCGCACGGCCGGGGCCTTGGTTCCTCGGCGGCCGCGATCGTGACGGGCATCCTCGCCGCTCGCACCCTGGCCGGCCGCGGGAGCTCGCTGCTGCCGGACGAGGCCGCCTTCGAGCTCGCCACGGACCTGGAGGGACATCCGGACAACGTGGCCGCGTGCCTGGTCGGCGGGCTGACCATCGCGTGGATGGTGGAGGGCCATCCGCGCGCGTCGCGGCTGGAACCGCTCGCGTCGATCACGCCCGTCGTCTGCATCGCGCCGGGCCCGGTGCGCACCGACGTGGCCAGGGGCGTCTTGCCCGACCGGGTGCCGCACCGGGACGCCGCCGCCAACGCGGGGCGAAGCGCCCTGCTCGTCGCCGCCCTGACCGGGCAGTCCCGCCCCGCCCTGACCGGGGCCGGCCACGCGGATGGGGTCGGGGTGCTGATCGACGCCACGCGGGACCGGCTGCACCAGGACTACCGGGCGGTGGCGATGCCGCACACGCACGTGCTCGTCGAGCGCCTGCGGGCCGCGGGCATTCCCGCGGTGGTGTCCGGCGCGGGGCCCTCGGTGCTCGCGCTGCTGGGCGCCGACGGCGGGTCGGAGAATCGTCACCACCTGGACAGCCTGGGTTCAATCGTGAGAGAAACGGGTAATGCATGGCATGTAAGCTCGCTAGACGTCGAGCGGCAAGGTGCGCGTGTCCTGCGCCTTAAGCCCCCGCCAGGGCGCTGACGCGGGAGAAGCGGCCAATCCCGGATACACGGCCATGCTGGCGAGCCCCATGGGACATTGCCTCCTCTCCGCGTGACACGGACGGCTGCGAAGGAATGCCGTGAGTCCTGATGGTGTTAGGCTTGGTGGCGCATCGGGTGCCTCGCTTCGGGTCGGGTGCTCGTCGGCAAACCGGACGCTAACCGGCAAACTCCCACGGCACGGTATTGTTGCCGTACCCAGGGTCTTTGCCGCCAGACGCCCCGCTCTCTTCCCGCATGAGAAGCAGAGGTGCTCTGGTACCAGGACGCGATCCGGGGACGCGGGCGAGCCACGCAGCCGTCCCGGCGCTTTCTGGCTCATCTCCCTTGCTAGCGGGCACACGCAGACGCACGGAGGAACGCAAGGCGTTGCGGCAATCGCGGACATCTGGCTGACGAGAGCGGCTATCAAGACCAGCGCGGATCATCTCTGGCCCCCGGGGGGGCCGCTTACCGGGTCGACCGGCCGAGCGGGTACGCCCCAGCGGCCGAGAATCATAGGGAAGGACCATTAGTGAGCGACACAACCGAAATCCTCGGCGGCGCATCCACCGCGCCTGAGGATGCCCCAGTCGGCAGCCCGGCGCACCCCGCCTCGGGCGGAATGCCTGCGGGGAACGCGGCTGACCTGGGGAACGTGGCTTCACGAGGAGCGACGGCATCGACGTCCAAGTCGCCCGGTCGCGGTGCTACTGGCCTTTCCTCCAAGCTCATGCCCGAGCTGCAGCAGATCGCGCAGGGCCTGGGCATACCCGGTGCGGGCCGGATGCGCAAGGGTCAGCTCGTCGAGGCGATCGAGGCCCGGCAGGGCGGCGGTCCCCGGCACGAAGGCGGGCCCGCCCGCCGCGGTTCGGACCAGCGCGCCGCGTCCGCGGGAGCTGACGCGACTCGCCCGGTGAAGCAGGACGCCATGGAACCAGGAGCAGGCCCGCACGCGGGCATCGGAGACAGCGCGGCGGCGGGCCTCGGCGACGCAACCCGAGGTGGCCTCGGTGGGGACGGGGCCGCCCAGCAACTCAGCTTCTACGAGGAGACCGAGGCCAGGACGGCCGAGCGGCCGGCCCGGCGCGACGGCGCGGCTCAGGCCGGGGGGCAGCCGGGCGAAGTCACCCAGGGCGACGCGCCCCGCACCGACCGGCGGCGCCGTAACGGCCGGCCCGACCTGCCGTCCCGTGGCCGGGACCAGGCCCCACGCGAGCAGTCCGGCCGTGAGGGCGGCGGCCGGGACCAGGGCGCCCGGGACAACGGCGGGCGCGACAACGGCGGGCGCGACCAGGGCGGCCGCGACAACGGCGGCCGCGATCAGGGTGACCGCCGTGAGCCCGCGGCGGCGGGCCGCGGACCCTCGGGGGACAGCTTCCGCGATGACGACGGCCCCGGTCAGCGCCGCAGCCGGGACCGGTTCCGTAACAGGAACCGCCGGCGCGACCGCCAGGCCGACCCCGAGCCCGTGATCGCCGAGGATGACGTCCTCATCCCGATCGCCGGCATCCTCGACGTGCTCGAGGTCCAGGGCTACGCCTTCGTCCGCACCACCGGGTACCTGCCCGGGCCGAACGACGTGTACGTGTCCCTGTCGCAGGTGCGCAAGCACGGCCTGCGCAAGGGCGACGTCATCGAGGGCGCCGTCCGCCAGCCGCGTGAAGGCGAGCGCCGGGAGAAGTTCAACGCGCTGGTCCGCCTCGACAAGGTGAACGGGCTGGACCCCGAGCAGTCGACCACCCGGCCCGACTTCTCCAAGCTGGTCCCGCTCTACCCGCAGCAGCGGCTGCGCCTCGAGACCGACCCGACCAACATGGTCACGCGCATCATCGACCTGATCTGCCCGATCGGCAAGGGCCAGCGCGGCCTGATCGTCTCGCCGCCTAAGGCGGGCAAGACGATGATCTTGCAGGCCATCGCCAACGCGATCACCAAGAACAACCCGGAGTGCCACCTCATGGTCGTCCTCGTGGACGAGCGGCCCGAGGAAGTCACCGACATGCAGCGCACGGTCAAGGGCGAGGTCATCCACTCCACCTTTGACCACCCGGCCGACGACCACACCACGGTCGCGGAGCTGGCGATCGAGCGCGCCAAGCGGCTGGTCGAGATGGGGCACGACGTGGTGGTCCTGCTCGACTCGATCACCCGGCTCGGCCGCGCCTACAACCAGGCAGCGCCGGCCAGCGGCCGGATCCTGTCCGGCGGTGTCGACTCGACCGCGCTGTACCCGCCGAAGCGGTTCTTCGGCGCGGCCCGCAACATCGAGAACGGCGGCTCGCTGACGATCCTGGCGACCGCGCTGATCGAGACCGGCTCCCGGATGGACGAGGTCATCTTCGAGGAGTTCAAGGGCACCGGCAACATGGAGCTGCGGCTGCGCCGTGAGCTCGCCGACAAGCGCCTCTTCCCCGCGGTCGACGTCGACGCGTCGTCCACCCGTAAGGAAGAGATCCTGCTCGCGCCGGATGAGCTCAAGATCACCTGGCAGCTCCGCCGCGTGCTGCACGCCCTTGAGCCGCAGCAGGCCCTCGAGCTGCTCATGGAGCAGCTGCGCAAGACCCGCAGCAACGCGGAGTTCCTGCTCCAGGTGCAGAAGACGACCCTGGGCCAGGATCGCTGAACGACCCCCGGCGGGCCAGCCCGCCGGGGAATCTTCACCGGTCACAGCTGGTTATCAGGTGTGGCAGACTAAGAAGCCGCTAGTACGCGGTACCGGTTCACGTCACTATTGCCCCCGCGCAGACGACCCGGCGACCGCATGAGGCCAAGGAGCCAAACGCAATGAAGCCTGAGATTCACCCGACCTACCAGGCCACCACCGTGACCTGTGGTTGCGGCAACACATTCGTCACCCGGTCGACCGCGCCGAACGGCGTGATCCACACCGACGTGTGCTCGAACTGCCACCCGTTCTACACGGGCAAGCAGAAGATCCTCGACACCGGTGGCCGTGTCGCCCGGTTCGAGGCGCGGTTCGGCAAGGGCAAGGTGCAGGGCACTTCGGGCAAGGCCCCGAAGGCGAAGTAGGTACGCGCAGAGCGCCCGTGTCCCCAAGGGGGCCACGGGCGCTTCCCATGGGGTAGCCCATTAGCCTCGTTTGCGGCCCACCCCAGTGGGGTCGATTGCGCAAAGGGCCCGATAGAGGGCGCCGTTTACGCAAAAGGTTCCACTCGGGCCGGGTCGTTTGCGTAAAAGGTCTCGATAGAAGGTGTTTGGAAGGTGTTCGACAGGCTTGGTGAGCTGGCAAGCGAGCAGGCGGAGCTGGAGCGCGCCCTCGCCGATCCCAGCGTGCACGCGGACGCGGACCAGGCCAGGACGCTCGCCAAGCGGTACGCGGAGCTGACCCCGATCGTCAGCGCCTTCCGCGAGTGGCAGCAGGCGGGCGAGGACGAGCAGGCCGCGCGTGAGCTCGCGGTGGAGGACCCGGCGTTCGCCGCCGAAGCCGACGACCTGGCGAAGCAGCGCGAAGAGCTCGAGGAACGGCTTCGCAAGCTGCTCGTGCCGAAGGACCCGAACGACGACCGCGACACGATCATGGAGGTCAAGGCGGGCGAGGGCGGCGAGGAATCCGCCCTGTTCGCCGGCGACCTGCTCCGGATGTACCAGCGGTACGCCGAGCGGCACGGCTGGAAGACGGAGATCATCGACTCCACGGTCACCGGCCTCGGCGGCGTCAAGGACGCCACGATGGCGGTCAAGGCCGGCAAGGGCGGCACCGGGGCCTGGTCCCGGCTGAAGTTCGAGGGCGGCGTGCACCGCGTGCAGCGCGTGCCCGTCACCGAGTCCCAGGGCCGCATCCACACCTCGGCGGCCGGGGTGCTGGTCACGCCCGAGGCCGACCCGGTGGACGTGCAGATCAACGAGAACGACCTCAAGGTCGACGTGTTCCGCTCGTCGGGGCCCGGCGGGCAGAGCGTCAACACGACCGACTCGGCGGTGCGGATCACCCACCTGCCCACCGGCATCGTGGTTTCCTGCCAGAACGAGAAGAGCCAGCTACAGAACAAGGAGCAG
>DATJQX010000086.1:0-124781 GCA_035505275.1 Streptosporangiaceae bacterium
CCAGGACCCGAGCCTGTGGACCTCGGCTGATGTCGGGACCACGGTGAGCTGGCCGGCGGTGTCCGGCGCGCTCGCCGAGACCGGCAACAGCGGGATGGTGGCGGGCTGCGCCGCCACCAAGGGCTGCGTCGCCTACATCGGTATCAGCTACCTCGCGAAGACCCAGGCGGCAGGCCTCGGCCAGGCGATGCTGAAGAACGCCTCGGGTACGTATGAGTCGCCATCGGCTACCACGATCTCGGCCGAGGCGTCCAGCTTCATCAGCAAGACGCCGGCGGACGAGACCATCTCGCTGATCGACGGGCCGGCCCCCAACGGGTACCCGATCGTCAACTACGAGTACCTCATCGTCAACTCCAAGCAGAGCAGCGCAACCACCACGCAGGACATCCGGGCGTTGCTGTACTGGGCGGTCACCGCGGGCCAGAGTCCGACGTCGTTCCTGAACGCGGTGGACTTCCAGCCGCTCCCGGCGAGCGTGGTGAAGCTCTCGGAGAACCAGATCGAGAAGATCGGCTGAGTTCATGACGGCATCGGCACCGGTAGCGGGGCCGGGCGGCCCGGCCGGGGAAGCGGGAGTCCCGCTTCCCGGCCGGCGCCGCAGCCTGCGCGCCAGCTTCCTGGGCCGCGACGCGATCCGCTGGGTCGGCGGGGCGGTGGCCCTGCTCCCGACGCTGGCCTTGGCGTTCGTCCTTGCGGTCCTGATCGTCAAGTCGATCCCGGCGTTCAGGTACAACGGCTTCGCCTTCTTCACCAAGAGCGTCTGGGATCAGGGCGGAGGCTACAACGCATCGATCGTGACCAGCGGCGGCGCCACGCATCTGTCGGGAGCCGACTTCGGCGGGCTGGCCGAGATCGTGGGCACGCTCCTCACCTCGGCGATCGCGCTGATCATCGCGGTGCCGGTCTCGATCGGCGCGGCCCTGGTGATAGTCGAAAGGATGCCTCGCCGGGTGGCCTCCGGGGTCGGGATCTTCCTCGAGCTACTGGCCGGCATCCCGAGCGTGGTCATCGGGCTGTGGGGCTCGCTGACGTTCGGGCCTTGGATCGCGCACAACATCGCCGGCCCGATCGCCGGCGCCATCCCCGACGTGCCGGTGCTGAAGTACTTCAGCGGCGCTGCGGGCAACGGCCAGGGGCTGCTGACCTCCGGCCTGGTGCTCTCGATCATGATCATCCCGATCGTCGCGGCGACCGCGCGGGACCTGATCCGGCAGGTGCCGATCCTGCCGCGGGAAGGCGCCGTCGCGCTCGGCATGTCGGACGCGGAGACCGCCCGGCGGGTCACCCTGCCCTGGGTCGGCGCGGGCATCGTCGGCGCGGTGGTGCTCGGGCTCGGCCGCGCGCTCGGCGAGACCATCGCGGTCGCGATGGTCTCCGGCGCGAACTTCAGCTCGCTCTCCTCGAACTTCTACGGGGCGATGACCACGATCGCGGCCTCCATCGTGCAGAACCTCGATGCGGCGTTCACCGATGGCAGCGGGTTCGCCATCGATACGATCGCGGAGCTCGCGCTCATCCTGATGATCATCACCTTGGCCACCAACATCCTCGCCCGGCTGCTGGTCCGGCGGGTCTCCGGCACCGCGCTCCCGGTGGGCCGGGGCTTCTGAGAGGTGAGCGGAATGAGCACTTCATCGTCAGCCTCGGGCGCGGGGCGCTCCTCGGCGGCAGGCACCGGCGGCTTCCAGTGGCCGGCCGCGCCGCGCGGCCGGAGGGTCGGCAACGCGGTCTTCTGGGGACTGTGCTTCCTCGGACTCGCCGCCGTGATCGCGCCGACGCTGTGGCTCGCCGGGGGGATCGTCTACCGGGCCGTCGGGCACTGGCAGTGGAGCGTGCTCACCACCACGACGACGGTCACCTCGGCCGGCCCGGCCGGCGGGCTTAAGAACGCCCTGCTCGGAACGTTGGTCATCGCGGTCGGCGTTCTCATCATCGGCGGCGTGACCAGCATCCTCACCGGAATCTACCTCGGCGAGTTCGCCAGCGGCCGGCACCGGAGCATCCTGCGCGGCGGGTACGAGGTGCTCGCCGGGATCCCGTCGATCGTGCTCGGTTTCATCGGGTACGTCGCCCTGTGCGTGGGCCTGCACTGGGGCTTCGGCCTGCTGCCTGCGGTGCTTGTGGTCTCGGTGATCACGATTCCGTACATCACCAAGGCGACGGAATCCTCCCTGGCCCAGGTGCCGACCAGCTACCGGGAGGGAGCCGAGGCGCTGGGCCTGCCGCCCGTCTGGACGCTACGTAAGATCGTGCTGAAGTCCGCCGTGCCGGGGATCATCACCGGCCTCCTGGTGGCGATGGCGATAGCGGTCGGGGAGACCGCGCCGCTGCTAACCACCGCGGGCTGGTCGGACTCGCTGCCCAGCAGCGCCCTGACCCACGCGCCGGTCGGCTATCTTCCGTACCCGATCTTCTCCTTCTACCAGTACGGCTCGGTTTCCGTCGCCCTGTCCTACGACGCCGCGCTGATCCTCCTGGTGCTTGTCCTCATCCTCATCCTCCTGGGACGGGTGGTCATCGCGATTTCCCGGCGAAATGCGGAATGACGCTGGCGCTGGGGGAGATGCGCACCGGATCCCCGCGCAGACGGCAGCGCCGCCCGCTGGCTCGTTGCCGCCGGTGGATCACGCTGGCACCGAAGGCATGCGGTCGCCGGTCCGGGCTGCGGGAGTGCTGGCCGACCGGATGGCGGCGGCGCTCGTGCACCGTGAGCCTGGGTGGCGGCTGCCGCGGCGCAGCGCGCTCGCCCGGAGGTACAACGTCAGCCTGACGGAGATCGACGCCGCCGTCACCGATCTCACCCGCCGGTCCCTGGTCCGGCGACTGCCGGACGGGCAGCTGTACCGCGCCAGCCCGGCCGACTACTGGATCCCCATTGAGGGTTCCGGCGGGCTCAAGACGCGCCTGGATCCCATGGGGGGAGCGATTGCCTGCCAGTCCCGGCACGTATCGCGGCGAGAGGCGCCGCAGGACGTGGCCTGGGTGCTCGGCCTGCCGCTTGGCGCGCCGATCCGCGTGATCCGCTCTGTGTGGTCAGCCGCGGGCGAGCCGGCCGCCGTGTCCACCGCCTACCTGCGAGAAGCGTCGGCTGACGAGGGCAAGGACGAGGATCTGGCGGCCGATGAGGAGTTCTCGTCGTTCGGCGCGGTCGTCAACACCCTGTCGGCGGTCGCGGTGAGCGTGGAGATGAGCCCGCCTCAGCCCGCGGTGGCCCGCAGCCTGCGGCTGTCGCCCGGACAGCCGGTGACCACCGTGACGATCAGGTTCGACGGCTCCGACGCGGCTGCTCCGGGCGGGCTTACCGTGGTGATGCTGAAACCGGAATTGTTCAGGGTCACGATGGACACGGCCGAGGCATCGGTCACGGCGCCCTTACCGGGCCGGCGTGTTGAAACGGTTACCATCTGGACACGCGTCCATCGCACCTGGGAACCTGGATCGAGATGCCCGCCAGGGTCGCAGCAGAGGCGGAACGGATGCCACGGCGTGCCCGATACCTCATCCCGAAGGGCCTACCTCGCCGCGGCGAGATAGTTGCCGCTTGCGCGGTGCTCATCGTCCTGGTGCATGTGGTGTTCGCCCAGCTGACGCTGATCCTGGCCGTCATCTTCTGGCTGATAACCAAGGCCACGAGGTGGCGGTTGTCGTGGCTGATCGCCCCGGCGGCGATCGGGGCCGCCTGGACGCTGGCGACGGGCCCGCGGGCCGCGGCGGCCGGATTCTCCGACGGCCCCGCCAAGGTCGCCGGGTATCTGGGCGCGAGCGGGCGACAGCTGACCCACCTGCTGCACTTCACCGCCGCGTACGCCGGGATCGGCAGCTGGCTGCCGCGGCAGCTTCCGCTGGCCATCCTGGCCGGCTCAGCCGAGGCGGCGGTAGCCGGCTGGGTCGGCTGGCTGCACACGCACGAGCAGGACCTGCCGCGGGCCCGCCCCGGCCTGCTGGCGGCCCTGCGGCGCACGGCGACCAGGCGAGCCATCCGGGCAGGCAGCGTCGTGACCAGGGACGGCGGCTGCCTCGGGGTAGTAGCGGGATCCGGCGCGCGAGTCATGCTGTCCTGGTCCGAGGCGGCCGGCGGGGTGGGCGTGTGCGGCTCAGCCGAGCAGGACGTGCTCACCACGAGCTTTCAGCTGGTGCACGCTGCCGTCCGGCGGCGCAAGCCGGTGTTCGCGGTGGACCTCACCGCCGACCCCGGCGTGCCGCGGCGGCTGGCTGCGGCGTGCGCCGCGGCCGGCACGCCCATGCAGGTGTTCGGCCACGCGGATTCTGGCCAGATCGCAGCGAAGGCGCCTGCCGGAGCGGCGTGCTACGAGCCGTTCAGGCACGGCGATCCCGCGCGGCGCGCCGCGCTGATCATGGGCATGATCAGCTGGGAGGGCCCGGGCAGTCAGTACCGGCGCAGCTGCGCCGCTTACCTGGAGGACGTCTTCGAGCTGCTCGACGTCGCGCCCGGCGACCCGCGAGTTCCCGTGCTCGACGAGATCATCCACCTGCTCAATCCGCAAGCGCTGCGGGCGCGCATGGAGCACGTGCCGCCCGGCTACCCCCGGCGCGACCTGCTCGCCGAGCGGACGCAGGTGTCGGCCAGCCTGCTGTTGGCCGAGCCCGCGACCATCGCACCGCTCGCACGGCAACTGCGTGAGCTCAGGGCGTCGCCGTTCGGCCGGTGGCTGCGTCCCTCTGGCCGGGGCGCCGCGGCCGAGATCGACTTGGGCCGGACGGTAACCGAACGCGGCGTGGTGCTCTTCTGCCTCGGCGGCGCGCCGCTGGGGGCGCCCGCGGCCATGCTCGCCCGGCTGGTCGGCCAGGACCTGCTGGCGGCGGGTGAGGCGCTGCACCGGATGGGCGTCGACGGCGACGGGATCGTCTGGCTGACCGAGTGCGGCTCGATGCCGGCCAGTTCCGTCACCGACATGATCGCCCGCGGCCCGGATACGGGGCTGCCCGTACTGGCCGTCACCACCGCCGCGCATGTCGCGGCCGAGCTGGCCAGCCTTACCAACGTGCTGGTGGTCCACCAGATGACCGATGCGGCCGCGGCGCGGCAGCTCGCGGCGGCCGCTGGCGGTCCGGACCCGGTTCTGCCTGGCGCCCATCCCGGGCTGGCCGCCGATCCCTGGTCCGCATCCGCGGCGGACCCGTCCTTGCTGCGCGCCGGCGAGTTCTTCCTCGCGGTCAAGAACCCGCCGCGGCTGGTCCACGGGGAGCGGGCATGACGTCTCCCCCTGCTGACCGGCTCTGCCTGGGCTGGCAATACGCGACGCCGCACCCTGACCCCGGGCCCCCGCCACGTCGCCCTGTCCCGCCGGAGGCCGAACGGCTCAACCCCGAGTGGGCGGCGGCTCAGCGCCGCGAGGAGAACCTGCTCAACCGGCCGCTGCGGGTGGCGTTCGTCCTGGCCATGGTGATCGTCGTCGCGGCGATCGCACTCGGGGCGATCGGCTGGCTGAACGCCCTGGAGACCGGATTCGGCGTGATCGGCGGCGTGCTGGTCGCGGCCGTGAGCGGATATGCCATCTGGCAGGGTGAGCGCGCGCTGCGCTCGCAAATGGCCGATGAGCGAAGCCGGGTCGGGAAGCTACGCGCGGCGCAGGAGAGCCAGCTCTACGCGTGGCAGGCCGAGCACGCCAGGCAGGTCCGTGACTGGCGGTCGCAGCGTATCGCCTATGAGCACCAGAAGCGCTGGTACGCGGTGCGGCCGCCGGGCGGGATTCAGCGCGTGGACGTCGCGGGCGGCACGCTGTCCGGCTGGGCCGCGATGCTTACCACGGTGGCCGCGCACCGCCTGGCGGCCGGCGCCGAGGTCACGGTCCTGGATTTGTCCGAAGGCGCGGTCGGGCTGGACCTGATCGCCTTCGCGCGGACCCGCGGCATCGATCCGCTGGTCTGGGTGCTGCCCGAGGACCTGCCCAGGCTCGACCTGGGTACCGGCCTGCGCCCGCGGGCCCTGGCCGACGTGCTGTCACTGGTGGTCAGCGCGACCGAGGAGCAAGGCTCGACGCGGGACCTCTCGTTCGATAACGCCATCCTCGAGCGGGTCATCGACGTGCTCGGGAGCACGGCGACCGTCGCCAGCGTCACGGCTGGCCTGCGGGCGCTCGCCGAGGTCGGCGACCCGCACGACGACGTGGCGGCCGGGCTCATCACGGACGAGCAGCGAGGCGCCCTTACCGCGATGTTCGGCCGCGGCGCCGCCGACCGGGTGGTGGTCGAGCGGGCCTGGGTCCTGGAGTCCCAGCTGCGCAAGCTGGCGGCCGCGGGCTCGGCGCTGGTTCCGCTGCCGCCAACCCCGCTGCGGGTGATGGCCGTGGGCCGGCACGCGGGCGCGGTGGACAGCAAGGTGGTGGGGACCTACCTCGCCGTCGCGCTGACCCACGCGCTGCGCGGAGCGCAGCCGGTACCGCCCTGGCGCCACACGGTCTTCGTGCTGGGCGCGGACCGCCTGCGCGGCGATACGCTCGACCGGCTCGCCGACGCCTGCGAGAGCACGGGAACTGGACTGGTGCTCGCCTACCGCGCCATCCCGCCGCACGTCAGGCAGCGCCTGGGACGCGGAAACGCGGTGGTGGGGTTCATGCGACTCGGCAACGTCGAAGACGCCAGGGCCGCGAGCGAGCAGCTTGGCACCGAGCACCGTTTCGTGGTCTCCCAGCTCACTGAGACGGTCGGCCTGTCCGTCACGGACACCGCCGCGAGCACGTACACCAGCACAGCGGGCTCGGTGGGCTCGGTCGCCGGCTCGCGGTCGACCAGCGAGGGCTCGACCCGCGGCACCGGGTCAGGCTGGACCGGCCAGGGCGGCGCGCCGGGGCCCTGGCCCGCCAGTTTCTCGCGCAACACGCAGACCGGCCAGTCCCGAAGCACCAGCGAGAGCGAATCGATCAGCACCGGCATCAGCACGAGCACGGCGTGGGGGATCACCACATCCACCGCGACGGGCGACAGCGAATCGCTTGCCTTCGCGCTGCAGCGCTCCAGGGAATTCCTCGTCGAGCAGCACCAGCTGCAGCAGCTGCCGTCGAGCGCGATGATCATCACCTACGCGGGTCCGGCCGGGCGCCAGGTGGTCATGGCCGACGCCAATCCCGGTATCGGCGGCCTGCTCGCCGCGACGATGATGACGCTCGAGGAGTTCCGCGCCCTGCCCGTCGCGCCGGTTCCGCGACCTGCGCCAAGTGCCGAGGGCCGACCGGCGCCTGCGAGCTGGCGCTCGGGCGGCGACCGTCCTCCGCCCAACCTCGGGCCGCCTCCGCCGCGGCTGGACTGGCGCAAGCGCCGCTCGTGATCGCTACTCCGTGCCGATAACGGTGGCGGCAGCTTAGGGTGAGCTGATATTCACTCTAGGTGACCATACCGAGGGATCAGGGCGCCGAGATCGGTGCGGTTCTGCACGAGCTCGCGGCGGCGCGCGTGCCGTGGCTGGCGCTGGCCATGGCCGGATCCGGCGGTCAGGACCGGTACGCGCTGCCCGATGGCGGCATGGTCATCGACCTGACGGACCCGCACGTGCCGCCGGTCATGGTCAATCCGCTCGAACCCGAGAAGGGCTACCCGGTCCAGGCGCACGCCGACCGCGTGGCAGGCCTGTTCGAGGCGGCATTCGGGCTCACCGACCCGGTGGCGACCGCGATCAGGACCGGGCTGCGGAAAGCGTACGGGGCCTCCGGCTGGGACGCTCTCACCGGCGCCGCCCCGCCCGCCGTGGCCGCGCCGGCCGCCGTCCCCGCCTTCCGTCAGCTGCGGCACGCCGTCCTGGCGGCCGCCGAGGACCTCGGGTACGACCGGAGCATGCGGGCCGCGGTCCGCGGCTTTGTTCAGGCCAGGCTTGAGCCCCTGTGGGCCGGGCCCGCCGGGCGCTTCCTCGAAGGCGGGCACCCGGTCGACGCCGGAAAGCTACTCACCGGGAGCATCGTGCTCACCGTGAGCGGCCTGGCCGATGACGAAGCCCTGTTCTTCCTGGTCGGCTCGCTGCTGGTCAGGGTCGCGGAAAGGCTGCGCGGCCGCGACTCGGCCTGCGGTCGCAGGCGGACGCCGGATCCGCGCTCCGCCATCGTCGTGGCGGGTCCACGGCCCTGGCCCCTGGCCGGCCCGGCGGCACAACCCCAGGCCACCGAATGGCTCGCGCGGATGCTGGAGGAGCTGCGCTTCCATGGCGCGGAGGTCATCGCGGCCCACGAAGGCCCGGGCGTCGCGCCCGGGGCGACCTGGCCGGTCGGGCCGGCCCGGTCCGAGCCGGCCACGACCGCGCCCAGCGCCGGCCGGGTCGCCGAGGTCTGCGCGCAGGTGCTGTCCGCGCGCAGGTCGGCCGCCTGCGGGGAGCAGTGCACCCGGCGCCGGCCTTGCGACGGGTACGAGTTGTCCGCCGCCGAGTTGCTCGCCCACGGGGACGGACAGGTCTGGCTCAGGCTGTGGGCGGAGACGCTGCTGCTCGCCTTTCTCACCGGCCGGCCGCTGCCGCGCGTGCCTGCCGAGCTCCGGGCGGCCTGGCAGACGCTCGGCCCGCGCACCCGCGAGTGCGTGCTGGCCACGATCCTCGACGCCGCGGTGACGACGCGCGCGACGGCGCTGAGGCGGTATTACGACCCGCGGCGCCTGCTGTCCGTCGCGGCGAAGGTGGCAGGCCGGACGCTGGAAGGAGGCGCCGACGTCCCCTTCCGCGCCGGCCAGCTCTGGGTCATTCCGCAGTTGCGGTGGCTGCACGAGACCGAGCGGCTGAACCCGCTCGGACGGGGAACGATCCGCCTTGATGACATCGCCCCGCCGCTCGACTTCGGCCTCGCCGGGCTGCCGGACTGGCCCGGCATCCGCGTCAGGGACCGGCTCGCCGGGCTGCACCGCCATCCGCTGTCCATGGAGTCGGCGCGGAACCGGCGGTCGGCGCGGATCGCGCTCCTCGGCGAGGACGGTCGCGGCAGCTTCGACGTCGACCTCGCGACCGCCGCCATCGGGCTGTCCGCGCAGGCGCGCCTGCGCTATGCCGCGCGGATGATGGGCGTCGGCGCGCCCGGGCCAGAACCAGGCTGGCTGGAGGTGGTGCTCTCCTGGCCGCACCGGATCATCAGGCCATCCTGGCACGCGGAACTTAGCCCGACCGCGACCGGATAGCATCGGCGACGATGAGCACTCACAGCCCGCCGTCGCGGCGGTCAGGTCTTCCCCTGCGCGCACGCCTGGCCACCACCGTGGGCGGCGCCGCCGGACGCGCCTCCCGGCTGGCCGGGCGCGGCGACGGTTCCGTCATCGGCGGGGTCATCGGACTGCGAATGAAGCCGGATCTGCTCTCCTTGCTCGCCCGCGGGCGCCGGATCGTCCTGGTGACCGGCACCAACGGGAAGACCACCACGACCAGGCTCATCACCGCCGCGCTCGGCACGCTCGGCCAGCAGGTCGCATCGAACGCGTTCGGCGCCAACATGGAGGCCGGCCTGGTGTCCGCGCTGGCCAAGGCGCCTGACGCGACCATGGCCGTGCTCGAGGTCGACGAGAAGCACATGCCCGCCATGCTCGAGGCAACGAGCGCACGCGTGGTGACGCTGCTGAACCTGAGCCGGGACCAGATGGACCGCGCGGCGGAGATCTGGCTGCTTGCGCGGCGCTGGCGGGCCGCGCTGGCCGCCGCACCGGACTGCACGGTCATCGCGAACGCCGATGATCCGCTCGTGGCGTGGGCTGCCGGTCAGGCGCGGAGGGTCACCTGGGTGGCCGCGGGCCAGCGGTGGCACGATGACTCCTGGTGCTGTCCCAGCTGCGGATCCCATCTCAGGCGCGACGGCGAGGACTGGTACTGCGGCGAATGCCCGAACCGGAGGCCGCCCGTCAGCTGGGTGCTCGCGGGCGACGAGGTGATTGGTCCCGGCGGCCGGTCCCGCCCGCTCGACCTGGTCCTGCCCGGGCGGGCCAACCGGTCCAACGCCGTGATGGCACTCGCGGTGGCGGACGTATTCGGGGTCGGCGTCACGCAGGCGCTGAGCGCGGTCCGGCAGGTGCGGTCCGTCGCGGGCCGGTATACGCAGGTCGAGCGGCGAGGCTGTGACCTCCGGCTGCTGCTGGCCAAGAATCCGGCTGGCTGGCTCGAGGCGCTCGATGTCCTGGCCCCCGCCCCGGTGCCGGTGATGCTGGCGGTGAACGCCCAGGGACCAGACGGCAAAGATACCTCATGGCTGTGGGACGTGGATTACCGCCGCCTGCGCGGACGGCCGGTGTTCGTGGCCGGAGAACGCAAGCTCGACCTGGCCGCCAGGTGCGAAGCGGACGAGGTGGCGTTCCGCATCGTCAGCACGGTCGATGAGGCGGTCGATCTCGCCCATAGCGCGTCCATGGACGTGATCGCCAACTACACGGCCTTCCAGCAGATCCGCGCCGTGCTCGGCCGGGCCGCGTGAAGCGGGGGCGACGATGATGCAACGCGGATTCGGACCCGGGCCCCAGGGGCCCTCGGCCATCAGGCTCGTCTGGGTCTACCCCGACCTGCTCAGCACGTACGGCGACCGCGGCAACCTGCTCGTGCTGGCCCGCCGGGCCCGCCTGCGCGGCATCCCGGTCGAGATCGCCGAGGTCAATTCGGACCAGCCGGTCCCCGTGGACGGCGACATCTACCTGCTCGGCGGCGGAGAGGACCTGCCGCAGATCCTCGCCGCCCGCCGGCTGCGGGCAGGCGGCCTGTCGGCCGCGGCGGACCGTGGCGCGGTGGTCTTCGCCGTCTGCGCCGGCTATCAGATCATCGGGACCGAGTTCGGCGGGGTGGACGGCGAGCCGGTACCTGGGCTCGGGCTGCTCGATATCCGCAGCGGCCGGGGGCAGCGGCGAGGGGTCGGCGAGATTACGGCCGACGTCGATCCCGCGCTGGGCGTGGAGCGCCTGACCGGTTTCGAGAACCATCAGGGCACCACCGTGCGGGGCCCCGAAGTCAAGCCGCTGGCCACGGTGGTAACCGGCGTCGGCAACGGGGACGGAACCGAGGGCGCCTACTGCGGCCGCGTCCTCGGCACCTACCTGCACGGCCCCGCCCTGGTCCGTAACCCCGGCCTGGCCGACCTGCTGCTCGGCTGGGTGGCGGGTACCCTGCCGGCGGTCGACCCCCGGCAGGAGGAGCTGGTGCTGAGCCTGCGCCGCGAGCGGCTGGCGGCCCAGGGCTGAGGCCGTGGTCAGCGGGTGGCCTGCTCGGCGGCGAGGAACTGCCCGGTGCGCGCGGCCCGTGCTGCCCACCAGGCCTGGACGATGTCCCCGGCCGGACCGCGGCTCTGCCGGGCGGACCAGCGCGACACCTCCCCGGAAAGCCAGCCCAGGGTCGGCACGGGGGCCTGTTCCAGCAGGGCGCGCAGGGTGAAGCGGCGCTCGCCGATCCGGTGCCCGGCACCGACCTCGGCCGCTGCCGCGGCCAGCGCGCGGCGGGTCAGGACGAAGCCGCTGCGAACCGGGGTCGTGAGCACCTCAAGCAGGGCACCCATCCCCGCGGGCTCGGTGCCCAGGGCGGGCGCGGCGCGCAGCGCGAGCGGCAGCCGGCCGCCCGGATGGTGGGCGCGCTCGGCCGCCATGGCCCGCCTGGCCAGCCGGGCCCACGGCCCCAGGGCGGGGGTCCCGAGGTCGTCCACCGCGTCCAGGTAGCCCGGCAGCCAGGGCCACAGATGCTCCCAGAACAGCGCCTGCCGGGCCCGCGTCAGGGCGCCGGCGGTCGGCGGGGCCAGGGCGCCGGCCGCCGCCTCGCCCAGCCGGGCGTACAGGCTGAGCAAGGCGGTCAGGTGATCTGGTTCGGCCGGCGGCGCCACGCCGATGGCCCGCCAGAACCCGGCAGCGCGATCGGCGGCCTCGCCGCCGAGGCGGCCCTCGGCGCCCAGGTATACGGCGGCGTAAGGGGGGCAGTTGAGCACGAACACCTCGGTATGCTCGGCTTGGCCGGGGACGGGCAGGCCCAGGGCGGCACAGGCGGTGCGGGCGTCGGCGGGATCACCTGCCACCGCGCCGAGGGCGCGGAAGAGCTCCGCCCGCCCCGCCGTCGCCGGTACGGCCGTCACGACGGATCCCGATCCGCGGCCGGCAGGGCGAACGCCGCAGCGGCCGGCTTCAGCGGCCGCATCAGCCAGCCCGGGCGGCGGGTCCCGTCGGGCGAGACCTGCCCGGCCGGGCGCGCCAGGGCGAGCCAGTCCCGGTAGACCTGCCGCGCCCGGCCGGTATCCACCGCGATGTCACCGTCCCGGTCGCCCGCCGCGGCCGGCCGGACCCGGACGGCCTGGTGCCAGCAGTGCATCCCGGAGATCGGGTCCGGGTGGACGGCGAACGTGAGGTTCTGGTGTACGCCCGTGTCGGTCCACCAGATCCGCTGGCTGTCGGGATCGGCCGAGGAATACGGCCCGGCCGGCGCCCGCCGCTCCATCCGCCAGCCCTCGTCCCCGCGGCTCAGCCCGACCGTGGCCATCATCGCGCCCGCGCCGCGGGGGGCGCCGTCGAGCCGCCAGCGGCCCATGTGGTGGCTGCACGCGACCACCCCGGGCCGGATGCCCTCGGTGATCCAGGCCTTCGCGACGAAGTGGCCGATCTCGGTCTCGACCCGGACCAGATCACCGGTGCGGCCGACGCCGAACCGGGCCGCGTCGCCCGGGTGTATCCACACCGGGTTGGTGTGCGCCAGCTCGTCCAGCCACTTGGCGTTGGCCGACCGGGTGTGGATCTGCGTCGGCAGCCGGAACGTGGACAGCAGCACCACGTGGCCTTCGGCCAGCTGCGACGGGTGCACGTGGCTGCGGATGTAGCCGGGCAGCGCGTGCTCCGGCCAGCCCCACGCGGCCAGCGTCGAGGACCAGAACTCCAGCCGCCCGGACGGCGTCGGGAACCCGCGGCGGACCACGCCGTCGATCATGACCCCGGCGGCCCGGCGGCCCGTCTCATCGGGCGAAGGTGCCCCGGTCGGCACGATGTTCGGGCTCGCGGCCGGCGGTGCCGCCGAATACACCCGTCCCAGCGGGCTCACGCTGACCTCGGCGAGCTCGGCCTCCGGCACCTCTTGCTCGTGGACGGCGCCCTGCCCGCGGCTGATCTCGAACGCGCCGTACCGGCGCATCCACTCCAGCGGCGCCAGGCCCTCGGCCGCGGCGCGCTCGCGCAGCCCGGGCACGGAGTGAGAGAACATCCAGCCGTAGTACTCGTCCACGCTGAGCTTCTCGCCCGGCCGCTCCCGCGACTCGTGGTACCGCCGGATGCCCAGCGAGCCGTCCGGGTCGATCCGCCAGGACAGCTCGATCCAGAACTCGTTCTCCTCCCATACCTCCCCCGGGTTGACCTCGCGGGTGTCGCTCACCGGGGCGCCGAGCCGGGACCGCGCCGCCCGCAGCACCGGCTGGCGGAACGCGACCCACTGCCCGTCGTACTGCTCGTAGGAGTGGGTGTCGTGCCGTTCGGAGCTGTGCCCCATCGGCAGCACGTAGTCGGCGAACCAGGCGGACTCGCTCCAGGTCGGGGTCAGCGCGACGAAGCAGCCGACCTTGTCCTGGTCGCACAGGGCCTCCATCCAGGACAACCCGTCGGGGTTGGTCCACACCGGGTTGTAGACCCGGATGAAGTAGGTGTCCAGCCGGCCTCGGCCGTCGGCCAGGAAGTGCGGGAGGAGGTACGACATCTCGTTCTGGGCCAGCGGGTACTCGGGCGGCCAGGACAGCTCCTGCCACACGCCCGGGTGCGGCGGCACGTGGATCGGCCGCGGCACGAACTTGTTCCACGCGTTCGGGAACGTCCCGCCTTCCGTGGCCACCGCGCCGAGCAGCGCGGCGACGAGGAACAGCGTGCGGGAGACCTGCCAGCCGCCGAGGTTGCCCGCGGCCGCGGACCGCCAGGAGTGGCAGGAGAACCGGTGGCCGGCCCCGGCCACCACGCCGGCGACCTCGGCCAGCACGCCGGCGTCCAGGCCCGCTTCGGCCGCGGCAAACTCGAAGGTGTACTCCGCGTAGAGCCCGGCCAGGATGCCCTCAAACGCCTCGAAGGTGACCGGGACGCCCGGATGGCACTCGGTCAGGTACTCGGCCCAGTTCCACCAGCGGCGGACGAACTCCCGGTCGTAGGCCCTGGCCTGGATCAGGTGGTTCGCGATGGCCAGGTTGATCGCGGCCTCGCTGCCCGGCTGCGGGGACAGCCAGTAATCCGCGTGGGTGGCGGTGTTGGACAGCCGGGTGTCAAGCACGATGACCTTGGCGCCGTTCTGGCGTGCCTGCGTGATGCGCTGCGCATGCGGGTTGAAGTAGTGCCCGCTCTCCAGGTGGGCGCTGATCAGGTAGATGACCTTGGCGTGCGCGTGGTCGGGGCTGGGCCGGTCGATCCCCATCCAGAACTGGAACCCGGTCCGGCCGCCGCTCGAGCAGACGTTGGTGTGCGAGTTGTGGCCGTCGACCCCCCAGCTGGCCAGGACCCGCTCGGTGTAGCCGTCCTCGCCGGGCCGTCCGAGGTGCACCATGACCTCGTTGTGCCGCCCCTCGGTCAGCGCGGCCCGGATCCGTGCCGCCAGCGCGTCCAGGGCCTCGTCCCAGCTGATCCGCTCCCACCCGCCGCCGCCGCGCGGCCCGGACCGCTTCATCGGGTACAGGATCCGGTCCGGGTCGGTGACCTGGTTGATCGTGGCCGGGCCCTTGGCGCAGTTGCGGCCGCGGGAGCCGGGATGCTCGGGGTTGCCCTCGAACTTGCGCACCTGCCCGGTGTCCCGGTCCACGTAGGCGAGCAGCCCGCACGCGGACTCGCAGTTGAAGCAGGTGGTAGGGACGAGCATGTAGTGCCGCTCCTCGCGGGCCGGCCAGGCGCGCGAGGACAGCTCCACCCAGTCGTCCCACCGCTCCTTCGGCGGGAACGCGGCCAGGTGCACCCGGCTGGCGCCCTGGTAGAAAGTCTCCCCGCGCGCCTCGACCGCGGCCCGCGCCGCCGACACCCGGCGCCCGAGCTCGTCCAGGCTGCTGTCCTGCGGACTCCCCACGGCATCGGCCTCCCGGTCAGGCGAGCGGAACCGACTGGCCGGCCTGCACGTACGCGTGCTCGTACGCGAGCAGCCCGGCCAGGGCGAACGGGGCGGCCAGGGTCCCGATCCAGGGTGCGGCGACCGCGACCGCGATGAAGATCGAACTCAGGCCGAACGGGCGGCGGTACTTCCCCCGGCTCATCTCCTCGGCGGCCAGCCGGGCGTGCGCCGTGACGTGCGGAAGGGTGACCTCGCCCGCGACGAGCAGCAGGTGGGCGGCCGCCGTGGCGGCCAGGATCACCTCGTCCGCGGTCACCGCGCGTCCCGGCGCCAGCCACGCCAGCAGCGGCAGCATCGCCGCCGCGCCCGTCAGCGCGGCCTGCACCGCCAGGAGCGGGGCGAGCAGCGGGCTCTGCCACAGGTCACGCGCCTTGGCCTGGGCGAACAGGTACGCGGTGTAGGCCGCCGTGGCCGTGGCCAGGGGCAGCGCGACCCCGGCCAGCACCTGCCGGGCCCCGGTCAGCCCGGCCAGCGCCGCGACCAGGTAGAGGGCCGTAACCGCGCCGAACCCGCCCAGGATGAACGCCCCGCGCACCAGCCAGCTGCGCCAGTGGTGCCGGGTGAAGATCAGGTAGAACCGCTCCGGGTGCCTGAGGTCGGCGATCAGCAGGCCGCCGGTGAGGGCCAGGAACGCCAGCGACAGTACCGGCGCGGCCCAGCGCACCGCGGCGTTCCCCCAGGGCAGGATCCCGGCGAAGGCCAGCGTGGCGGGCACCGCGAAGCCGCCGGCTGCGATCGACTTGGTCCAGGTGTACAGGCTGACCCGCCAGCCCCACGGCGCGTGGTGCGGCACGTCGTAGGACAGCAGTGCCGCCGCCGACGACACCGTCAGGCCCGGGTGCCCCGAGGTGATGAGCTGCGGATCCGGCCGGCCCTGGGTGGCCCAGGCGAACAGCCCGCCGTCCGGGCGGCGCGCGGCCAGCGGGTCCAGCGTCGCCTGGTGCGCGCTCTTGTAGAAGACACGGGGCCGGGTGTGCTTCTCCGGGCGCCGGACCTGCACCGGCTCGCGGTTGATGACCTGCGCGACCGCCGAGGCCGGGTCGTTCAGGTCGC
This sequence comes from Streptosporangiaceae bacterium, assembly GCA_035505275.1. Lineage (GTDB taxonomy): Bacteria > Actinomycetota > Actinomycetes > Streptosporangiales > Streptosporangiaceae > Palsa-504. The sequence goes on from DATJQX010000086.1 coordinate 16,046, forward strand.
CGACGAGGATCGCCTCGGTGGGGCATACCGTGACGCAGGCCGGCTCGAGGCCCATGTCGAGGCGGTGGGCGCACAGGTTGCACTTCTCGGCCGAGTTGTCCTCGGGGTTGATGAAGATCGCGTCGTAAGGGCACGCGGCCATGCACGCCTTGCAGCCGATGCAGACGCTCTTGTCGAAGTCGACGATGCCGTCCCCGCGCCGGAACATGGCTTGCGTCGGGCACGCCGCCACGCACGGGGCATCCTCGCACTGGTTGCACCTGGTCACCTGAAACGCGCGCCTGACCTGCGGGAACACCCCGACGTCCACCGACTTGACGTAGGTCCGGGTCACCCCGACCGGGACCTCGTTCTCGCTCTTGCAGGCCGTGGTGCACGCGTGGCAGCCGATGCAGCGCGACTGGTCGAGCAGCTTCACCCAGCGTGGCGCGGGCGGTTCGGGAACGGCCATAAGCCGACGGTAGGACGCCCCGCCGGCACCCGTCCAGCATGCGCGGCGCAGCGGCGTGGTCAGCGGTCCGCTTCCGCCGGCGTGGCCGGCATGTCGGCCAGGCGGTCGACTTCCCGGGCGAGCGCGTGCAGCGCTGGGACCGCGGTAGCCAGGGCACGCCGCTGCCGGGCGGGAAGCGCCGACAGCGCCAGGTTCAGCACGGCCGCGTTGGTGGCCTGCCACGCCAGCACCGCCTGCTGCCCGGCGCTGGTCACGGTCAGCTCGACGGCGCGCCTGTCCTCCTCGGCGGTGGTCCGGCCCAGCATTCCTCGTGCGCCGAGGGCGTTCACGATGGTCGTGACGGTGTTGGGCCTCATGTTCAGGAGCCGGGCCAGTTGCCCCGGCCGGGCGCCGGGATGCTCGGCCAGCGCCGCCAGCAACTCCAGTTGCGCCACGGCCAGGGTGTTGCCGGGATCGGCGACCCGGGCACCACGCCGCAGGGCACGGCGCAGCCGGGCGATCGCCTCGGCCAGGCCGTCGGCCCGCGAGCCGGCCTGGCCGCGACGAGCCGCAGGATCCGGCGCCTGCCGCCCGTCCGGCTCTCTGGGGGTCACCCGTACCATCCGCTCGTTGCCCGCGGCGTCTCGCTGTGCGGGGACGCCGCCGTGACTGCCGTGTCCTTGCAGCACCACTGATACCCTGCCGCGCTGCCTGCCGCAACCGCCGCGGGTCGGTTAGCGGGAAGGACCCGGGCCGGGTCCTGGCGGGACACGGGCGCAGTCCTGGTCCTCGGCTGACGCGGCGGACGTACTGTCGGCGGGGCGCGTCGGCAGCCGGGCGGAGTAGATGGAGTAGCCGTCGACGTGGAAGGCGACGAGCGTGGCGAGCACGGCCGCCGCCGTCATCGGGACCATCAGCCCGAAGCCGCTATGGGTGAGCTCGAGCACCAGGGCGAGGCCGGACAGCGGCGCCTGCAACGACGCGCCGATCATGGCGGCCGCGCCGATCATGGCGAACGCTCCGGCCGGGGTGCCGGGCCAGGCCAGGCTCCAGGCGACGCCGAGCCCGCCGCCGAGGACCGCTCCGGTGCTGAGCGTCGGGGTGAACAGGCCCCCGGATGCCCCGCTGCCCAGGCACAGGGACGTGACCAGAGGCTTGAGCGCGGCCAGGGTGAGCAGCAGGCCGAGCCCGCCCGCGCCGAGGAACGCGTCACGGGCCATGTCCAGGCCGTTCCCGAACAGCTGCGGGTACCAGATGCCGATGACCCCGAGGATCGCGAAGGCGAGTACCGGCGCCACCAGCGCCCTGGCCCCGCTGGGGCGGTGATACGACACCCAGCCGATGAGCCGGATGTAACCGGCCGAAGCCAGCCCGATGACCGGCCCGGCCAGCAGGGCCCAGATCATCAGCGACCAGGTGACGGAATAGTCGGGAATGCCCGGGTAGATGGCGCGATCAGGCAGGTAGACCCAGGCCGTGGCGGTCGCTATCCAGGAGCATACGATGGCCGGCAGGACGACGGGCAGGGAGATACTGCCGAGGAGGACTTCGGCGGTGAACAGGGCGCCGGCCAGCGGGACGTTGTAGACGGCAGCGAACCCGGCGCCGCCGCCGCAGGCGACGAGCAGCCTCCGCTGCTGCACCGACAGGCCGCACCAGTCGGCCAGGACGCTGCCCGCCGCGCCGCCCAGAAGCTTGGGCGCCGCCTCCCGGCCGATCGAGGCGCCCATGCCGATGACGACCTCGGAGATGACCGACGTGCCCAGGCAGCGACGGAACGACAGCCGCCCGTCACCGTTCCACAGCGCCTCGTCGATCTCCGATGGCTCGCCCTTGGTGTTCCGCCGCAGCAGGAACCACGCGACGCCGCCGAACGCGCCCGCGATCAGCAGGGAGGCGACCCGGCGGACCGCCGGCGCTTCCTCGACACCGTGCTGGAAGCTGCCCGAGTGGTAGCCGAACGCCGCGTACTGCACGTTGAACAAGATCGCCATCATCAGCGCGCCGAGCAGGCCGGCGGCAATGCCGGTCAGCGCCACCAGCACCCAGAACCGAGGGGTGAGGATGCCGGCCCCGCCGCTGGTGATGTTCGGCTGCTCCGTGGCACCGCGGCCGGAAGGCAGGCGCTGCTTCAGCAACGGCTGCGGGCGCCGGCGGCGCTCGCAGGTCTCGGCCCGCCGGCCGGTCCGTGCGTGGCTGAGCCAGTGCGATGGGCCGGGACGGCGGGCCCGGCGGTCAGGACTGGTCATCCGCGTAGCTCCAGAGTCGCCGGCCAGGAGGGTCCGGCCGGACAGTCGCCGGATCACGGCCGGGCCGGTTCCCGCAGCAGCACCGCCGGCTCTCCGCCCGGGGCCGCCGCGGCGCCTGGACACGCCCAGCCTGATCCGATTTACTTCTGCGAGAGAACTATTTATAGTTATATCACAGAAGGATCTGCCCGGACGGGCTCTCGCTGCCTGGAAGGGTCACGGATGGCCGCCGGCTGGTGGCGGGCCGGCCCGCTGGCCGCCCTGGTCGTCGTGTTTCACGCGCGGCGCGAGGCACGGGAGACCTTCCTCAGCGGTCGCCGGCCGCCGCCGCGTCAGGTCGAACGGCCACCTAGTAGACCAGGGCCTGGGCGCCTTCGGTCATGATCTCCGCGACGAACGTCGCCGCCCCCGCGATCCGGATGCCGGTGATCAGGTCGTCGGAGGTGATGCCCCGCCGGGCCGCGCACTGCGTGCAGACCGTCACCGTCCCGGCGGCCAGCACCACAGCCAGCAGGTCGGCGAGCGGCGCCCCGTGCGGGAGCGAGAAGTCGTCCGCGCGGCCGGGCAGCCCGAACCAGGCGGACTCCCCGGTCAGCCACAGCGATACCTGGACCCCGCTGGCCGCGGCGGCCGCGGCGACGGTGAAGGCCTGGTTGCAGCGCTCCGGGTCGTCCTTGCCCGCGGTGACCTTGATGACCAGGGAGCGCTCCGCCATGGCAGAACTCTAGCCCGGTCACGCTTGGCGCGGCGGGGCCCGGGCCGGGCCGCACACCCGTACACTTCGGGTTATGCACGGCATGGTGAGCGCTTCGGTCCTGATCGGCGTGTTCGGCGCTATCGCGGCTGCGTGCCTGTACGTGGCCGCGCGCGTCTACCTGGCCGGGGGGCGCGGTGGAGGCGCATCCTGATCTCGCACCGCTGGAGTTCCTGCTCGGCCGCTGGGAAGGTGCCGGGGTCGGCGGGTATCCGACGATCGAGTCGTTCCAGTTCGGCCAGGAGATCAACTTCAGCCACAACGGCAAGCCGTTCCTCATCTACACCAGCAAGACATGGCGGCTGGATGAGGAGGGGCGGCTCGGCCCGCCGCTGGGCACGGAAACCGGGTACTGGCGCCCCCGGCCCGATAACCAGATCGAGGTGATGCTGGCCCAACCGACCGGGATCGTCGAGATCTACGTCGGTGAGATCACGGGTACCCGCATCGAGATGGCGACCGACGTGGTCGCCCGCACCGCCTCGGCCAAGGAGGTGACGGCCGGCCACCGCCTCTACGGCCTGCCCGGAGGCGACCTGGCCTACGCCTACGACATGGCCGCCATGGGACATCCCCTCCAGCCTCACCTGTCTGCCCAGCTCAAGTACGTAGGCCCACCCGACTGACGGGTACCGCTAGACAAAAAACATCCCCGGGCGACTCCTGTCACCCCCGCGGCGCGGGGGGCAGGGGCCGACTGGACAAGGTCGGCCAGCCCGGGGACTCGGTGTCTGCCAGATTTAGCCGGCCGCCGTCTCGCTGGACGTCGTGCCGGCGGGAAGGCGGCTAGCTGACAGCCACCTCGCGTGTCCGTTGATCATGCATGCTTTCGGACCACCTCCTTTCCCGCGTACCTCGCACGTTAGCCGGGAGGCGGGCGGGCAGGCAAGACCATTTCACCGTCCGCCCGATCACGCCAGCGCAACTACTATGGGGCCATGGACGCCGACGCGCCGTCCCCGCCCCTGCCGGTGCGCAGTTGGGACGAGCAGCTCCGGGCCCGCGGCTACCGGGTGACTCCGCAGCGCCAGCTGGTGCTCGAGGCGGTAGCGCGGCTCGATCACGCCACCCCGGAGGAGATCGGCAGCCAGGTACAGCAGACGGCGCGGGGCGTGAACATCTCCACGATCTACCGCACGCTCGAACTGCTCGAGCAGATCGGCATGGTCACCCATACGCACCTGGGCGAGCGGGCGCCCATCTACCACCTGGCCAGCGATGCCGACCACGTTCACCTGGTCTGCCGTGAATGCGACCGGGTGACCGAGATCAGCACGGACGCGATCCGGCCGCTGATCACCGCGCTGGAGGAACGGCACGGCTTCGAGACGGACGTCAGTCACCTCACCGTCTTCGGGCGCTGCGCGGAATGCCGGGCGGCCGCGGATGCCTGAGCCGGGCCGGGAAGAAGCGTTCAGCCCGCTGCTTGACTGGCCGGGTGCGGTGGAGGCCGGCTGGCCGGACGAGGGCGTGGCCGCCCACTACGGTGACCCGATGCGCGAGCAGCGCGTGCTGGACACCTCCGCGGGGATGGTGGACCGGTCCAACCGGGGCGTGCTGAAGATCACCGGCCAGGACCGGCTGGGCTGGCTGCACAGCCTGTCCACGCAGCACCTGGAGGGGCTGGCGGCCGGCCAGAGCGCGGAGGCCCTGATCCTCAGCCCGAACGGGCACGTGGAGCACCATCTCACGCTGACCGACGACGGCACCTCGGTGTGGGTTCACGTGGAACCACGGACGGCGGCCGCGCTCGCCGCGTTCCTTGAGTCCATGCGGTTCATGCTGCGCGTCGAGGTCGCCGACGTCAGCCAGGACTACGCGGTGCTCTCGGTGCTGGGTCCCGCCGCTGCCGATCTCGCCACCGGACTGGAAGGCGTGGCCGCACGGGTGAACCCGCGATCGTTCGGCATGATTGACCTGATCGTGGCGCGGGACGGGCTGGCCGGCGCGGCCGGGGAACTGGCGCGGCGCGGGGGCGGGCTGGCCGGCCTGTGGGCGTTCGAGGCGCTGCGGATCGCCGCGCGGGTGCCCAGGCTCGGCCTGGATACCGATCACCGGACCATCCCGCACGAGGTGGGCTGGATCGACGCCGCCGTGCACCTGGACAAGGGCTGTTACCGGGGTCAGGAGACCGTCGCGCGGGTGCACAACCTCGGCCACCCGCCGCGGCGGCTCGTCTTCCTGGACCTGGACGGCAGCGTGGACCGCCTCCCGGCGCACGGGGACCCGGTCGAGCTCGACGGCGCCACGATAGGCTTCGTCGGGTCGGCCGCGCGGCACTACGAGCTCGGCCCGATCGGCCTCGCCCTGGTCAAGCGGACCGTCCCGGTGGACGCTACCTTGGTCGCCGGGGGCGTGGCCGCGGCCCAGGAGGTCATCGTGCCGCCGGACGCCGGCGCCAACGTGCAGGTCACGCTGCGCCGACGGCAGATAGTGTGACGGATCCCTGCGGAGGGAGGTAGCCCGGTGCTGCGCAGGGCCCTGCGCGCGGCCTCAGCCAGTCCGCGGCTGCGCGAGCTCATCATGGCCGCGCCGCAGACGCGGGCCATCGTCGACTCCTACGTGGCCGGGGAAACCGCCGAGGACGCGGTGCGGGTCGCCCGCGCGCTCCGCGGCGCGGGCCTGCTGGTCACCCTGGACTACCTGGGCGAGGACACCAAGGACCCGGATCAGGCCGCGGCCGTCACCGACGAGTACGTCCAGTTGCTCGGCAAGCTCGGGGCCGAGGGCCTGACGCACGGCGGGGCCGCCGAGGTGTCGGTCAAGCCGACGGCGGTCGGATTGTTCCTCGGCACCGGGATCGCGGCGGGCAACATCGCGCGGATCTGCGCCGCCGCCGAGCAGGCCGGGACGACGGTGACGCTGGACGCCGAAGAGCACGAGGCGATCGAGCCGACGCTGCGGATCGCCGCCGAACTCCGGGCGGATCACCGCCACCTCGGCCACGTGGTCCAGGCGTGCCTGCGCCGCAGCGAAGCGGACTGCCGCGCGCTGGCGGCCGGGGGACTGCGGGTCAGGCTCTGCAAGGGCGCCTACAGCGAGCCGGAGAGCGTGGCGTTCACCGCCCGGCGCGAGGTGGACCTGTCCTACGTGCGCTGCCTGCGGGTGCTCATGAACGGCCCGGGTTACCCGATGGTCGCCACCCACGACCCGCGGCTGATCGAGGTCACCGGCTCGCTGGGGGTGCTGACCGCCCGCGCCGCCGGCAGCTTCGAGTACCAGATGCTGTACGGCATCCGCCCGGCCGAGCAGCGGCGGCTCGCCAACACCGGGGCGCAGGTGCGCGTCTACGTCCCCTACGGCGGCGACTGGTACGCGTACCTGGTGCGCAGGCTGGCCGAGCGGCCGCGCAACCTGGCCTTCTTCCTGCGCTCGCTCGGGTCGAAGAGCTAGGCGCGCCCCATGATCGCCATTATCGGTACCGGCAAGATGGGCGAGGCGCTCCTTTCCGGGCTGCTGCGCGCGGGCCGTCCGCCGACGGCGCTGGTCGCCGCGGTCAGGCGCGAGGACCGGGCGGCCGAATTGCACGCGCGGTACGGGGTCGTGGTGACCGACGCGGCCTCGGCCGCGAAGGTGGCGGACACCCTGCTGCTGGCGGTCAAGCCCCAGGACATGGACCGGCTGCTGACCGAGATCGCGCCGGCGGTGCCCGCCGACCGGCTGGTGGTCTCGGTCGCGGCCGGGATCACCACGGCGTTCATCGAGCGGCGGCTGTCCGGCGAGGTGCCCGTCATCCGGGTCATGTCGAACACGCCGGTCCTGGTGGACGAGGCCATGAGCGTGATCTCGGCCGGGTCCTACGCGGGCGAGGAGCACCTGGGCCGGGCCGAGGAACTGCTCCGCCCGGTGGGCAAGGTGCTGCGGATACCGGAATCGCAGCAGGACGCCGCGACCGCGCTGTCGGGCAGCGGCCCGGCGTACGTGTACTACCTCGTCGAGTCGATGGTGGATGCCGCCATCCTGCTCGGCATGGCGCGCGGCGCGGCGCTGGAGATGGTGACCCAGGCGGTCTACGGCGCGGCCACCATGCTGCGCGAATCGGGCGAGCATCCGGTGATCTTGCGCGAGGCGGTCACCTCGCCGGGAGGGACGACGATCTCGGCGATCAGGGAGCTTGAGCGGCACGGGGTGCGGGCCGCCTTCCTGGCGGCCATCGAGGCGGCCCGGGACCGCGGGCGGGAGCTCGGCGGCGACCCCGGGGCCGCGGGTCCCGGCGGCGCGGCGCAGGCTGGCGGGCAGTAGTGGCGGGCGCGTTCACGCTGGTCTGGGACGAGCGCCTGACCGGCTATGACTTCGGGCCCGGCCATCCGCTGGCGCCGGTGCGGGTCGAGCTGACCATCGCCCTGGCGCGCGAGCTCGGCGTGCTGGCGCGGCCTTCGGTGTCGGTCGTGGCGCCCGCCCCGGCGACGGTGGATGAGCTCGAGCTGGTGCACGACGCGGCCTACATCGACGCGGTGCGCCAGGCCGGCCACGACGGCCTCGGCAACGGCAGGTACGGGCTCGGGACCCCGGACAATCCCGTGTTCGGCGGCATGCACGAGGCCTCCGCGCTGGTCGCCGGGGCGACGCTGGCGGCCGCGCGCGCGGTCTGGCGCGGCGAGGCGCTGCACGCGGCGAACATCGCGGGCGGGCTGCACCACGCGATGCGCCGGTCGGCCAGCGGCTTCTGCGTCTACAACGACCCGGCCATCGCGATCAGCTGGCTGCTCGCCCAGGGCGCGCAGCGGATCGCCTACGTCGACGTCGACGTCCATCACGGCGACGGGGTGCAGGCGGCGTTCTACCACGACCCGCGGGTGCTGACCATCAGCCTGCACGAGCACCCGGCGACGCTGTTCCCAGGTACCGGGCTGGCGTCGGAGATCGGCAGCGGGGAGGGGCGCGGCTACGCGGTCAACGTGGCGCTGCCCGCAGGGACCGGCGACGCCGGATGGCTGCGGGCGTTCGACGCGGTGGTCCCGCCGCTGGTCCGGGCGTTCCGGCCGCAGGTCCTCGTCAGCCAGCACGGGTGCGACAGCCACCGGCTCGACCCGCTGGCCCACCTGGCGCTCAGCGTCGACGGGCAGCGGCGCGCCGCGCTCATGGTGCACGAGCTAGCGCACGAGACGGCCGAGGGCAAGTGGCTGCTGACCGGCGGCGGCGGTTACGAGCTCGTCCAGGTCGTCCCGAGGACATGGACCCACCTGCTGGCCGCCGCGGCGGGCGAGCAGATCGATCCTTCGGTACCGGTGCCGGCCCCCTGGCGGGCCCTGGCCAGCGACCGGGTCGGCGAAGACGCCCCGACGGTGATGACGGACGGCCAGTCCGCGGAGTACGTCCCGGTCACTGCGGGGATCGATCCCGGCGACCCCGTCGACGCCGCGATCGTGAACACCTGCCGCGCCACCTTTTCCTGGCACGGCCTGAACCCGCCGATGTGACGATCGTCCAAGGATTGCAACATCCGGGTATGGGTGATTGCTGCCGAACGGTAACAACAATGAGGCTATGGACGGGGTTGCTCTTTTCTGTACGGGACTTACTCTGGAGACGTACGTGACTGGTGCGCTGAATCCCGTCAAGTGCGCGGCTCCGTGCGGAAGAGGCAACTTGGATGGCAGGCGAAACCCCCCTTAGTGACGTAAGATTCCTCACCGTTGCCGAAGTGGCCACGATCATGCGCGTGTCCAAGATGACGGTGTATCGCTTGGTGCACTCCGGCGAGCTGGAAGCGATCCGCGTCGGACGATCCTTCCGGGTACCCGAGCAGGCCGTTAACCGGTACCTGAACGCCGCCTTCGTCGGCGCCGGATGAGGTAGCACGGACACCCGGGCCGCGAGGGCCCGGGTCTGGGGGGGGTGCCCAGGCCGGATCCCTGTGCCGGTCAGATCCGGGTCACCATGCGGCACACGGTCGGGGAGCCATGGCCGCACGAGCGCACCGCATCGGGGGTAACCTCTAACGTTGGGTAGGTGTCCAGCCGCCTCAACCGGGGCGAGCGCGTTGGCGTGCCCGTCATCCGCAAGGCCCTAGAAAGGGTGGTCTCATGGGCTCTGTCATCAAGAAGCGCCGCAAGCGCATGGCCAAGAAGAAGCACCGCAAGCTCCTGAAGAAGACGCGCATCCAGCGCAGGAACAAGAAGTAACCGGACCCTTGGCCTCCGCGATCTTGGTCCCGGCGCCGACGGGCATCGTGCACGATAGACCCTGATGTCTCTTCCGGTCCTGATCGGGTTCGCGGGCGTGGTGGTCGCGGCCGTGGCTACCGGCATGCTCGCCGGACGGTGCGCGCGCCGGCCACGGATCGACTTCATCGCCTGGACGGCGGCGACGTTCGGGCTGACGGTCGCCCTCGCGGCGCAGAGCATCGGCTTCGCCAGTGGCTTCGGTTCGGTCACCTTCCGGACGGTCCAGCTTTTCGCGCTGCTCCTCGCGCCGCTGTGGCTCGCCTGGGGCCTGGTCGAACTGGTCGCCGGGACGGGCGCCGCCAGGTTCGCCATGAGGCTGGCGGTCGGCGCGCTGACGATCCTCGGCGGCGTAGTCCTGCTGACCGACCCGCTCACGGCGCAGCCGTTCACCAAATCCTGGCCCGTCGCCGGACTGCACTACCAGCCGCCTTCGCACTACGGGCTCGACCTGGTGCAGTTGGTGGCGGTCATCGCCGCTCTGGCGAGCGTCAGCGTGGCTGCGGTGCGGGCCAGGAACGACCGGCCATGGTTCGCCACGCTGACCGGCATCGCCCCGGTCGGCGTGGCCGTCCTCCTCACCCTGGCGCTGCGGTTCTCGCTGCCCGCCAGGTCGGCCTACCCGCTGCTCGCCATGGTGGCGGCCGGGCTCGTCTGGTTCGGCGTGACCAGGATCCAGGACCCGCCCAGCAGGTCCGGCCGGGCCGGTCACTCCGGCGGGTTCAGCCGGTCCGCCAGGTTTGGCCGGCCGGACCGGACCCGCGAGAGGTACGCGGCCGCCGACGGGTACGAGGCCGACGGGTACGCGGCCGACGGGTACGCGGCCGCGGACGGGTACGAGGCCGACGGGTACGCGGCCGCCGACGGGTACGAGGCCGGCGGCCGGGGACGCCGCCGGGATCCGCGGGAACCACGTGGTTCCCGCCAGCCGTGGTACCCAGACGGGTCAGAACCCGCTGGCCTGGACCCGGACCGCCGCCCGCTGGCACCGTGGCAGACGCAGGAGGCCCAGCCGCTCGTCGCAGCCGGAGCGCCCGCGACGCTTTCCGGAGCGGCCGGCGGGCTGGGCGGAGCGGACGGCGAATTCGGTCAGCCCGCGAAACCAGCCGGATCCCCGGCCGGCAAACCCGCCAGGCCGTATGGCCGGATCCTGATATTCACGCTGCTCGAGGACAGGGTCGCGGATTTCGACCGGCTCGCCGAGCAAACTGCGGAGGAGGTCAGGACCGGAGAGCCTGACACCCTCGTATACGTTATTCATCTCGTGCCGAACGCTCCAATGCAGCGGATCTTCTACGAGATTTACCGTGACCACGCCGCATTCGACGCTCATGAAAGCCAGCCTTATATGCAGCGTTTCGTGGCTGAGCGCAGATCCTGCGTGCTAGCGACCAACGTGATCGAACTGAGGCTTAAATACGCCAAAGTCGCTCCGCTGCCGTACTCGCAGCCGGAAGGCCCGCAGACGCCGCCGGGGGCGCTGGGGCAGCTCCCGCCGCGCCAGCCCGCGGCCCTCCCGCCGGTTCCGCCCGGCCCGCCTCAGGCCTGGCCGCAGGGTCAGGTCCAGACCCTGGAGCCCCTGCCGCCCGGCCCTGACCGCCGGCGGCTGCCCTCGGCCGGCCGGCGTCATGGCGGCACCTAGCATGACCGGCGAACCACCCGCTGCGCAGCGTCAGGGCAACCGGATCACCCTGCTGAGCCGGCCGGGCTGCCACCTGTGCGACGATGCGCGGGCGGTGGTCGAGGCCGTGGCGGGCGAGCTTGGCGTCGGGTGGGAAGAACGCGATATCACCGCCTCCCCGAGCGAGATGCGCGAGTACTGGGACAAGATCCCCGTCACGTTCGTTGACGGGGTGCAGGTCGATTTCTGGCGGGTGAGCGAGACCCGGCTGCGGGCGGCGCTGGCAGGCCGGGCTGAGCGCGGGCTCGACCGCCGGAGGTAGCGACTTTGTGAAGCGGTGCACAAAGGCGTACCGTGGGAACGACGTCGGCTGACGCTGGCTCTTACGCCGCCAACCCAGCAATACAGGAGCGCTGCCGCGATGCACAGTAACGTTATGCCGCCTGAGGTCAGCGGCCCGGCCAGCGGGATACCCGAGGCCACGGTGGCACGGCTTCCTGTCTACCTGCGGGCGCTCTACGGGCTGGCCGAGCGGGGCGTCAGCACCGTCGCGAGCGAGGAGCTCGCGGCCGCCGCCGGGGTCAACTCGGCCAAGCTGCGCAAGGACCTGTCGCACCTCGGCTCCTACGGGATCAGGGGAGTGGGCTACGACGTCGACTACCTGGTCTACCAGGTATCACGGACGCTGGGCCTGACGCAGGACTGGCCGGTCGTCATCGTCGGCGCGGGGAACCTCGGCCGCGCCCTGGCGAACTACGGCGGGTTCGTCTCACGCGGCTTCACGATCTCGGCGATGCTCGACTGCGACCCGGCGATCGTGGGCAGCGCCATCGCGAGCCTGACGGTGCGCCACGTCGATGAGCTCGAGGCGGTCGTGGCCGAGCACAAGGTGGCGATCGGCGTGATCGCCACCCCGGCCGGGTCCGCCCAGGCGGTCTGCGCCCGCCTCGTCTCGGCGGGGGTAACCAGCATCCTCAACTTCGCGCCGCTCGTGCTGAGCGTGCCGGAGGGGGTCGACGTACGGAAGGTCGATCTCTCGATCGAGCTGCAGATTCTCGCCTTCCACGCCCAGCGCAGGTCCGCCTCGGGAGCGGAGCCCGCCGGCCCGCGGACCGTCAACGGCAGGCACGACCCGAGGCGGCCGGTGCCCGCGGATCTCACGCCCGCGGAACTCACGCCAACGGAACTCACGGCCAGGGCCTAGGCGGTGGACCGGTGAGCGTGCTGGTAGTCGGGCTCAGCCACAAGAGCGCGCCCGTGGCCACGCTGGAACAGGCCGCGGTATCCGGTGACGCGCTGGCCAAGCTGCTGCGCGACGTGGCGCTGGCGGAATCGGTGGCCGAGACCTTCGTGATCTCGACCTGCCACCGTGTCGAGATCTACGCCGACGTGGACCGGTTCCACGCGGGCGTGACGGCGATCTGTGAACTGCTCGCCCGGCACTGCGGAATCGAAGCCCGCGACCTCACCCCGCACCTGTACGTGCATTACGAGGACACCGCGGTGAGCCATCTGCTCGCCGTGGCCTGCGGGCTTGACTCGGTCGTGGTCGGCGAGGGCCAGATCCTCGGCCAGGTGCGCTCCGCGCTCAAGCTCGCCGGAGAGCAGGGCACCATGGGCCGCGTCCTCGGCGAGCTCGGCCGGCTCGCCCTCCGGGCCGGCAAGCGGGCCCGCGCGCAGACCGGCATCGACGGGGCGGGCCGCAGCCTGGTGAACGTCGCGATCGAGGACGCGGCCGCCCGCCTCGGCGTACCGCCGGGCGCCCCCGCGTTCGCCGGACGCGTCGTGCTCATCGTCGGCGCAGGCTCGATGAGCGCGCTCGCCGCCGCGGCGATCACCAGGAGCGGGCCGGCGAGCATCGTCATCGCCAACCGGACCCGCAGCCACGCCGAGCGGCTCGCCGGGCAGGCGGGCGCGGCCGTGGCCGCACTCGCGGATCTGCCGGACGCCCTGGCGGCGGCCGATATCGTCATCTCCTGCACCGGCGCGGTCGGCCAGGTCATCACCACGGAGATGGTGTCGCGGGCCCTGGCCGGCCGGGCCCGCCGAGGCAGTGCTTCCCACCGGGATCCGCTCGTGTTCCTCGACCTGGCCATGCCGCGGGACGTGGAGCAGGCGGTCGCCGCCCTGCCCGGCGTGATCCTCATCGGCCTGGATCAGCTCGGCGGGCCGGGCACGGCCGCGAGTGCCGGCGATGTCGCCGCGGTGCGGGCCATCTGCGAGGCCGAACTCGCCGCGTACCAGTCGGCGGTAGATGCCGCCCGGGTCGCGCCGACGGTGGTCGCCCTGCGGGCCAAGGCCGCCACCCTGGTGGACGCCGAGCTGGCCAGGCTGGGCGGCCGGCTGAGCGGAGAGGCGCTGAGCGGGCACGTCATGGATGAGATAGCCCAGACGGTGCGGCGAGTGGTAGACAAGCTATTGCACGCGCCGACGGTGCGGGTCAAGGAACTCGCGGGCTCCCCCGGGGGCGAGGAATACGCCGCAGCGCTGCGGGTTCTCTTCGACATCGATCCGCGCACCGTCGAGGCGGTTACCCGCGCCGCCACGGAGCAGGAGGCACACGTGAGCGGTGAGGGAGGTTCGGCCTAATGGGGCGTACGCTACGGCTGGGCAGCCGCAGGAGCCCGATGGCCATCGAGCAGTCCCGCCAGGTGGCCGGCATGATCACCGAGCGGACCGGGTGCCGCGTCGAGATCGTCGGGGTCACGACGCTGGGTGACGTCAGCCGAGCCCAGGTCAGCCAGATCGGCGGTACGGGCATCTTCGTCAGCGCGCTGCGCGAGGCGCTGGCCGGCGGCGAGGTGGACCTGGCCGTGCACTCGCTGAAGGACCTGCCGACGGGCCCCGCGGTCGGCATCGCGCTGGCCGCCGTGCCCCTGCGCGATGACCCCAGGGACGCGCTGGTCGCGCGCGACGGCGCCAAGCTTGCCGACCTGCCGTACGGAGCCAGGATCGGAACGGGCTCGCCGCGGCGGGCGGCCCAGCTGCTCGGGCTCCGCGCTGACCTGCGCTGCGTGCCGATCCGCGGGAACGCCAACACCAGGCTCGACAAGGTGACCGAGGGTGAGCTCGACGGGGTGGTCCTGGCCTGCGCCGGGCTGGCCAGGATCGGGTACGTCAGCGCCATCACCCAGGTCTTCGAGCCCGACGAGATGCTCCCGGCGCCCGGCCAGGGAGCGCTGGCCGTGGAGTGCCGCGCCGGCGAGCCCGGGCTTGCCGCGCTGCTCGAGGCCGTGAACGACCAGGCGAGCCTGGCCGCCGTCACCGCGGAGCGCAGCCTGCTCGACGCCCTGTCTGCGGGCTGCAGCGCGCCGATCGGCGCCTACGCGGCCGGAGGCGAGCGGTTGCAGATGCGGGCCGCCGTCATCAGCGCCGACGGAAGCCGGGTGCTGCGCGCGCACGGCAGCGCCCCGAGTGCGGACGCCGACCGGCTCGGCCGTGAGCTGGCGGCGGAGTTTCTCCGCCGCGGGGCCTGCGATCTCATCGGCGTGCCACAGGCACCAGACAGCAGCGGGATGGATGCGGAGTGAGCATGCCAGGATCTATCAACGCAGGAGCCGCGGACCAGCGCGCGGGCGGCTGGGTCGCCCTCGTGGGCGCCGGTCCGGGCGACGAGGGGCTGCTGACCGTGCGCGGGGCCGAGTTGCTCGCCAGCGCGAGCCTGGTCGTGGCCGGGACGGACCAGGCCGGACTGGCGCGCCGCCATATGAGCCCGCAGGCCCGCCTCGCCGACCCGGCCGACGGCGCCGCGATGAGCGCTCTGCGGCGGGCGGCGCAGGACGGCGAGCTCGCGGTCCGGCTCTACGGCGGCGATCCGCTGCTGAACGGCGCGGTCCACGACGCCGCGGCCTGCGCGCAGGCGGGGGTCAGGTTCGAGATCGTGCCGGGCGTGCCCTCGGCGATCGCGGTTCCCGCCTACGCGGGCATCCCGCTGGCCAGCGAACCGAACGGCGAGCTTCGCGTGATCCACGCCGCCGAGGCCAGCCGGGTGGCGTACAGCCCGGCGACGCTCGTGGTGCTCGGCGCCGACGCTGTCCCGGCCGACCTGGGCAAGATGCTGGTCGCGGCGGGCTGGCCGGAAGCCACCCCCCTCGCGATCACCTGGGACGGCACGACGAGCGCGCAGCAGACCGTGGTCTCCACCCTGGGCCGCGTCGGGCCTGACCTCAAGGCCGCAGGCGTGTCGCTGGCCAACACCAGGGGCTCCGCCATCGCGGTGGTGGGTGACGCGGTAGCGGCGCGGGACACGCTGTCGTGGTTCGAGACCAAGCCGCTGTTCGGCTGGCGGGTGCTGGTGCCGCGGACGAAGGAGCAGGCCGCCGTGGTCTCGCAGCGCCTGCGCGAGTACGGTGCCGTGCCCGAGGAGGTCCCGACCATCGCGGTCGAGCCGCCCCGCACGCCGCAGCAGATGGAACGCGCGGTCAAGGGCCTGGTCACGGGCCGGTACCAGTGGGTGGCCTTCACGTCCGTCAACGCGGTCCGCGCGGTCAGGGAGCGCTTCGAGGAGTACGGCCTCGACGCGAGGGCCTTTGCCGGGGTGAAGGTGGCCGCGGTCGGCGAGCAGACCTCGGCGGCGCTCCTCGACTTCGGCATCAGGCCGGACCTGGTACCGGAAGCCGATCAGTCGGCCGAGGGGCTGGCCGCGGTCTGGCCGCCGTACGACGACGTGCTCGACCCGATCAACCGGGTCTTGCTGCCCCGGGCCGACATCGCCACCGAGACGCTGCTGGCCAGGCTGATCGACCTCGGCTGGGAAGCCGAGGACGTGACGGCGTACCGGACGGTGCGCGCCGCGCCGCCCCCCGCACCGGTCCGCGAGGCCATCAAGGGCGGAGGCTTCGACGCGGTCCTGTTCACCTCCTCCTCGACGGTCAGGAACCTGGTCGGCATCGCGGGCAAGCCGCACGCGGTCACGGTCATCGGGGTCATCGGCCCGCAGACCGCCCAGACGGCGGCGGAGTTCGGGCTGCGCGTTGACGTGACCGCGCCGAAGCCGACGATGACGGCGCTGGTCGACGCGATGGCCGAGTACGGCGCGGCCCTGCGATCCGCCGCGCGGGAGGCGGGAGAACCCGTCCGGCGGCCGAGCGAGCGCCGCCGCGGCGCCCGGCGCCGCATCCGCTGACCGCCAGCCGACCACCAGAGGAACCCAGGGAAGGTGCCGATATGAGCGCGGGCTACCCGGTCGTCCGTCCCCGCCGGCTGCGCCGGACACCCGCCCTGCGCGCCATGGTGGCCGAGACCTCGCTGCGTTCGGCGGGCCTGGTGCTCCCGGTGTTCATCAAGGAAGGCATCGGCGAGCCGCGGCCGGTCGCCTCGATGCCCGGCGTGGTCCAGCACACCAGGGACAGCCTGCGTAAGGCCGCCGCCGAGGCCGCCGGCGCGGGCGTGGGCGGGCTGATGGTGTTCGGCGTCCCGGCCGCCAAGGACGGCCGGGGCTCGGCTGCGGACGACCCCGCGGGTATCTCCCAGCTCGCGCTGGCCGACCTGCGCGCGGAGATCGGCGACGCGTGCGTCATCATGGCGGACCTGTGCCTGTGCGAGTACACCGACCACGGCCATTGCGGGATACTCACCGGCGGCGGCGATGTCGCCAACGACGCCACGCTCGAGCGTTACCGCGCCATCGCGGTGGCGCAGGCCGACGCGGGCGCGCACCTGGTCGCGCCGAGCGGGATGATGGACGGCCAGGTGGCGGCCATCAGGGCGGCGCTTGACGACGCCGGGCATCCCGAGGTGGGGATCTGCGCCTACTCGGTCAAGTACGCGTCCGCCTTTTACGGGCCGTTCCGTGAGGCCGCCGAGGGTGCGCCCGCGTTCGGCGATCGCGCGAGCCACCAGCAGGATCCGGCCAACGCGACCGAGGCGCTGCGCGAGGTGGCGCTGGACCTCGACGAGGGCGCCGACATGGTGATGGTCAAGCCGGCGCTCGCCTACCTGGACATCATCAGGGCGGTCGCGGACACCGCGCCCGTGCCGGTCGCGGCGTACCAGGTCAGCGGTGAGTTCGCGATGGCCGAGGCGGCGGCGGCCAACGGGTGGCTGGACCGGGACCGGGTGATCATCGAGACGCTCACCGCGATCCGCCGCGCGGGCGCCGACGTCATCGTCAGCTACTGGGCGGCGGAGGTCGCGGGCTGGCTGCGCGCCTGAGCCGGGCGGCTGACCGCGGGCGGCCGTGTGCAAAACGTGACCGTCGCGGCCCGCATACCTAGCTCAACAGGCCGAACGGCCTGTGGTTTATGTCCTACGATAGGTAACCGGGATAAACAGGGGAATGGCAGGGTCTATGGTCCACGTGGTGCGGCGCCGGAGCCGCGGCCGGGCTGCGGAGCGTCATCGCCCGCTCGGTGCCGCGGCGGCGAAGTACGCCATGCTGGGCTGGCCCGTCGTCCTCGGCGCGCGTCCCTACCGGGGGGTCCGCGGGGGCCGCGAGCCGGGGCGTGCCTGTTCCTGCGACCGGGTCGGATGCCCGGCGCCCGGCGCGCACCCGCAGTCACCGGCCTGGCAGATGCAGGCCACGGTCGACGTCGGCATCATAGGGACCTGGTGGGAAACCCAGCCGGAGGCGAACGTCATCCTGGTCACCGGCCGGGTCTTCGACGTGCTCGACGTGCCTGCGTCCGCCGGGTCAGCCGCGTTGGCGCGGATGGAGGCGTCGGGCGCGGCCGTGGGTCCGGTCGCCCGCCTCGGCCAGGACCGGATGCTGTTCTTCGTGATAACCCGGGGCGCACCCGCCGACGAGGACGAGTGGTGGTCGTGCGGGCTTGACTGCGAGCCGGAAAGCGTCACGCAGGGCCTGCGCTGGCACTGCCGTGACAGCTACGTGCTCGCGCCGCCGTCGGTATACGCGACGGGCCTGTCCGCGCGCTGGCTGCGCCCGCCGCGACAGCACGCGCTGCCGGATGGCCTGCGGGTGCTTGAGCACCTCATCGACGCCTGCGAGGCCTAGCGTGCCTGACCGCAGTGAAGCGCTGTTCACGCGCGCCCGCGAGGTCACGCCCGGCGGGGTGAACTCGCCGGTCCGCGCGTTCGGCGCGGTTGGCGGCGTGCCCCGGTTCATGGTCCGCGGGTCTGGACCCTACCTGACCGACGTCGACGGGCGCGACTACGTCGATCTGGTGTGCTCCTGGGGACCGATGATCCTGGGCCATGCGCATCCGTCGGTGGTGGCCGCGGTCACCGCCGCGGTGCGCCAGGGGACCTCGTTCGGCACGGCCACCCCGGGCGAGGTGGAACTCGCCGAGGAGATCGTCGCGCGCACCCCGGCCGAGCAGGTCCGCCTGGTCAGCTCGGGCACCGAGGCGACGATGTCGGCGGTGCGGCTGGCCCGCGGGTTCACCGGGCGCTCCCTGGTCGTGAAGTTCGCCGGGTGCTACCACGGGCACGTGGACGCGCTGCTCGCGGCGGCGGGCTCGGGCGTCGCCACGTTCGCGCTGCCCGACTCGCCGGGCGTGACGGGCGCGGCCGCCGGGGACACGCTCGTGCTGCCCTACAACGACCCTGACGCCGTGTCCGCGGTGTTCGCCGCGCGCGGTGAGTCGATCGCGTGCGTGATCACGGAGGCGTGCCCGGCGAACATGGGCGTGGTGCCGCCGGCGCCGGGGTTCAACGCGCTGCTGGCCGCCCTGTGCAGGTCGGCCGGGGCCGTGCTGATCATGGATGAGGTGCTGACCGGGTTCCGGGTCACGCCGTCCGGCTGGTACGGGGTCGACGGCGTGGCGGGGGACCTGATGACGTTCGGCAAGGTAATGGGCGGCGGCCTGCCGGCGGCGGCCTTCGGCGGGCGGGCCGAGATCATGTCGCGGCTCGCGCCGGCCGGGCCGGTCTACCAGGCGGGCACGCTGTCGGGCAACCCGCTCGCGGTGGCGGCGGGCCTGGCCACCCTGCGGGCGTGCACCCCCGGCGTGTACGAGCGGGTCGGCGCGACCGCGGGTGCCGTGGCGGCCATCGTGTCCTCGGCGCTCACCTCGGCGGGCGTCCCGTTCTGGCTGTCCGAGGCGGGCAGCCTGTTCTCGGTGTTCCTCGGCCGGACCGAGCCGGTGGCGTCCTTCGACGACGCGAAGGATCAGTCGGCCGCCGCGTTCGCCGCATTCTTCCACGCCATGCTCGACCGCGGGGTGTACCTCCCGCCCTCCGGCTACGAGGCCTGGTTCCTGTCGGCCGCGCACGACGAGGGCGCCGTGTCGCGCATCGCCGACGCCGCCCCCGCGGCCGCCCGGGCCGCCGCCGCCGTGCTCGAGCGGGATCGAAGCCTATAGTTCTTGGCACAGGCCCACGACGGACGGGAGCAACGGCCATGCCTACGCGGACTGTCATCAGCACCCTGAACCCCGACGGTACCGAGGTCATGGGACCCGGGATCCTCATGTACCACTACCCGGCCAACGACATCATGAACGGCAGCCTGCTCACCGTGGAGAGCAACCACTTCTGCGTGCTGAAGTCACGCGGCGCCATCCTGAACGTCTACGAGACCGGGCAGTACCCGGTCGAGACGCCGCAGCGGCCGCTGATCGGCAGCTTCCAGCAGGCCTTCTACGGCGGCGGGTCGCCGTGGCAGTACGAGGTGCTGTTCATCTCCCGGGCCAAGAGCGTGGCCAAGGCCAAGGGCGTCGCGCTCTCCCGCGAGCTGGCCGAGCTGGTCTACGACGTGGATTACTACGTCCACATCGACACCGCGCAGGACGCGGTGAAGCTCGTGACCCACATGCCGTACCACGGGCACACGCTCACCACCGAAGCGCTGAACGCCTACGTCGGCCCGGTCATCGAGCAGGCGGTGAACCAGCTGGTCCAGGTGACGCCGCTGGAGGCGGTGAACGAGAAGATCCACGAGATCACCGAACTGGTCCGCGGGCACGTGCAGGACTTCCTGAGCGTCTACGGCGTCATGCTCAACGACGTGAAGGTCCTGATGAGGCCCAGGGACGAGCGGATGCGCGAGCTGATCTCGCTGCGCGCGTTCGGCCTGTCCGAGCTGGACGCGGTGCGCTACTACGTGGCCATGAAGATGGCCGAGCACGGGCTGCTGACCGCGCCGAACATGGCGGTCGGCGAGCCGTTCAACGTGGGGCTCACCGCGGCGGCGCTCACCGGAGCCGCGGGCGCGCTGGCCGCCCTGCCGCAGGCGGGCGGCGGCATCGCCGGCGTTCCTGGCGGCCACGCGAACCCCCCTGCGGCCCCGCCGGGCGCTGCGCCGGCCCGGACGCAGGTCGCCCCGGCAACGACCTCCTACCATCCGCCCGACGGCCCGCACGGCAGCATCCCGGGGTAGCGGCGCGATGAGCGAACCGGTCGCCAGCAAGCTGCGCAGCCTGCTCGGGTCTGACGTGTATACCCAGAAGGGCAGGCTGCGCTCGGATGACCTGCTGGTGCGCGAGCGGGTGCGGCACGGGCTCGGCGACGCGACGGCCCGGCTGCGCGAGCTGATCAGCCAGTGGCGGGCTGACCGGGTGCCGCCGTCCACCCGGGAGCAGCCGTTCCCGCCCGCCGAGGTGATGGAGCCCATCCGCCGGGCCGAGCGCCTGTGCCGCGCGATCGACGAGCTGTCCACGGCGGTGGGCGGGCTGCCGGTGCTGAGCCAGGACCGCGTGTGGGACCGGGTACGCACGGTCGGGCTCGACGAGCTGTTCCAGTTCGACTGGACCCTGGTGGGCGAATCCGACGCGGTGGCCACGGCCACGGCCGAGTGCAGCGCCCTGGACCAGCTCGGCATCGGCGCGATCGAGGAGCACCTTGGGCGGCTCCGCGAGACGATCACCGACCGGCGCCGCTACCTCGAGATCCTCGCCTGAGGGCGAGCGAGTAGGCTGACCGGGCGATGTCCGACTCAACCATCGTCCACCTGCTCAGGCACGGCGAGGTGGAGAACCCGCAGCGCGTCCTGTACGGGCGCCTGCCCGGGTTCCACCTGTCCGCGAACGGCCGGGCGATGGCCGTGGCCGCCGCGGACTATTTCGCCGAACGACCCGTGGTGGCCCTGTTCAGCTCACCGCTCGAGCGTGCGGTGGAAACCGCCGGCCCGGTGGCCGAGCGGCTCGGCCTGCCGATCGTGACCGACGACCGGCTGATCGAGGCGGCGAACCATTTCGAGGGCCTGACCTTCGGGGTAGGTGACGGCCTGCTCCGGCACCCGTCGCACTGGCCCTACCTGCGCGACCCGTTCACGCCGTCCTGGGGCGAGCCGTACCGGGACGTCGTGGCCAGGATGCTCGCCGTGATGGAGGTGGCGAGGGAAGCGGCCGATGGCGCCGAAGCGGTCTGCGTCAGCCACCAGCTGCCCATCTGGGCGGCCAGGCGGATGGCCGAGGGCCGCCCGCTGTGGCACAACCCGGCCAGGCGCCAGTGCGCGCTCGGCAGCGTGACCAGCTTTACCTATTCGGGCAACCGGCTGACCGGGGTGTCGTACACGGTGCCGGCCCGGCGTCACGTACCCCATCCAGATGCGGCACAATAGGGCGGGTACTACCCCCTGTAGGAGACCGCAAGGATCCGCCTGTGTTCCGAACCAAGCGCCGCACGGTCGCCTTGGTGGCGGCCGTGAGCACCGGGGCGCTGCTGCTCGTGGTGCTGCTGGCCGGGTGGGCGACCAGCGGGAGCCGCAGCGTAGCCGACATCGACGGCAACCCGAACGCGGTGCTGTACGCTGTCGGGCACCGCCCGACGGCGCCCGGATTCACGGCCACCACGCTGACCGGTTCCCGGCTGAGCCTTTCCTCCTACCGGGGCCGGGTGGTCGTGCTCAACTTCTGGGGATCCTGGTGCGTCCCGTGCCGCGAGGAGGCGCCCGCGCTGGCCGTGGCGGCCCAGCAGTACCAGCCGGCCGGCGTGGCCTTCGTCGGCGTGGACGTGCGGGACACGACGGCCAGCGCGGAGGCGTTCGTCCGCAGCTTCGGCATCACCTACCCGAGCGTGACCGATGCCAGTTCGCAGATCACGCTCGACTTCACCGCGGTGGTCCCGATCGCCGGGACGCCCACCACCCTGGTGATCGACCGTACCGGGCACATCGCGGGAGCGGTGTTCGGCACCGTTACGTACGAGGAGCTGACCACGATCCTGAACCGGGTTGACGGGAAGGCGGCAGCCGGATGACCGACGTGCGCGCCCCGGAGGCAGGCCCGTCGCCGGCTGCCGGACAGGACGACCGACAGGCCGCGCCCGCGGGTACCGGGCGCCCCGCCGGCCGCGCGTACGGGATCGCCGACTGGCTGAAGTGGGGCTGGCGGCAGCTCACCTCGATGCGGATCGCGCTGGTCCTGCTCTTCCTGCTGGCCCTCGGGACCGTGCCGGGATCCATGCTGCCCCAGGAAGGTGCCGACCCGGCCGGGGTCCAGCAGTACTACACGTCGCATCCCGCACTGGCGCCCCTGCTGAACCACCTCGGCCTGTTCAACGTGTTCGCCGCGCCCTGGTTCGCCGCCATCTACCTGCTGCTATTCGCCTCCCTCGTGGGTTGCGTGGTACCCAGGACGTTCCGCCTGGCGGGCTCGGCCCGCACGCTCCCCCCGCGCGCCCCGCGCCACCTGACCAGGCTGCCGCACTCCGCCGAGTACGGCACGGCGCTGCCCCCCGACCAGGCGGTGGAGGTAGCGGCCGCCGTGCTGTCCGGTCACGGATTCCGGTTGCGCCGCTGCGACGCCCCGGCCGACGGATGGGTATCGGCGGAGAAGGGTTACCTCCGCGAGGTGGGCAACCTGCTCTTCCACCTGGCCTTGCTCGGGGTGCTCGTGTCGGTGGCGCTGGGCGGGCTTTTCGGCTACAAGACCGACCGGCTCCTGGTGCAAGGCGACACCTTCGCGGACACGGCGAGCGCGCTGGACGAGATTCACCTGGGCCGGCTCGCGACCGACGCCGACCTAGCCCCGTTCACGATCACGCTGAACCACTTCAGCGCCAGTTACATCACCTCGGGGTCGCAGCGGGGACAGCCGCTCTCTTACGACGCGCAGATCAGCTACACCGCGCACCCCGGTGGCCCGGCGCGCACGGACAACCTCGAGGTCAACCACCCGCTCTCGGTCGACGCAGCCAAGGTGTACCTGATCGGGCACGGGTACGCTCCGGTGTTCCGCGTCACGGACGCACGCGGGCAGGTGGTGTACGACGCACCAACGCCGTTTATCGCGGCGAGCTCGGGAAGCTCGGGAAACCTCCTGTCCGAGGGCGTCGTGAAGGTCCCTGACGCGCAGCCGGACCAGCTCGGCTTCTCCGGGGTCTTCGTGCCGACCGCGATCGACGTCGGCGGGACGCTCGAGTCGGCCTTCCCCGCGGCCGATTACCCGGCGGTGAGCCTGATCGCCTACGCCGGGAACCTCGGCATGGACTCCGGCCCCCCGCAATCGGTCTACGCGCTGGACACCGCGGGCATGCGGCGGCTGACCGCCGATCCGCAGTCGCTGCTGCCCGGCCAGTCACTGAAACTGCCCGGCGGCCAGGGCACGATCACGTTCACCGGCTACGTCCCCTGGGTAAGCCTGGCCATCACGCACGACCCAGGCCAGGTGCCCGCCCTGGCCTGCGGCATCGCCGCCCTCGGCGGCCTGCTGCTTTCGTTCATGGTCCGGCGCAGGCGAGTCTTCGTCCGGGCCCGCCCAGGCGGGCCGGGAAGCACGGTCCAGGTCGGCGGCCTGGCCCGTACCGACGCCAGCGGCGGCTTCGAGGCTGAGTTCGCGTCGCTCGCCGCCGAGCTCAGGTCCGCGCACGACCGCGCCGTGCACGCCCAACACGAGGAAGAGTGAGGGTTCATGCCCGTCAACCTTGCCCTAGGCCACGTCAGCAACGACTTCCTGATCGCTGCCATCGTCATCTACTCCCTGTCGGTGGTCGCCTTCGCCGGCGACTTCGCCTTCGGGCGGCCGCGGCGAGCCGAAACGACGGTTCGCGTGCGCCAGGCCCGTGCGCGAGCCGCCGCCCTGGCCACCGTCGGCGCGGCGAGCGCGGCTGCCGGCGGGGGCGGAAGCCCGCCGGTCACCTCGCCGGCCGACGAGGCTCTCGGGCGGGTCGCGTCCGGCCCGGCCGCGGGGGATTCGATGCCTGAGCTGGCGGTCCCGGCGCTACGCGCGATCGGCCAGGCGGGTCCCTGGATCCGGACGGCCATGACGCTCGCCGCCGTCGCGGTAGCCGCCCACCTGACGGCGGTCATCACCCGCGGCCTGGCCGTGCACCGGGCGCCCTGGGGCAACATGTACGAGTTCGTCACCGCGCTGACCTGCGTGGCCGCGATCTTCTTCCTGTTCGTCATGATCCGTTACCGGGCCTGGGCGCTCGGGGTGTTCGTCATGGGCGCGGTCGTGATCACGCTCGGACTCGCGGAAACGGTCATCTACACCGCGGCCGGGCAGCTGGTCCCCGCGCTCCAGTCCTACTGGCTGGACATCCACGTCACGGCGATGACCCTGGCGACCGGCATCTTCTTCGTTGCGGCCGTCCTGGGCGTCGTCTACCTGGTGGAGGACCGCTACGCCAGGCGGGTCGCGGCCGGGCGAGCCGCGCCGGGCAACGGGATCATGAGCAGGCTGCCGAGTATCGAGCAGCTCGACCGGCTGACCTACCGGACCATCGTGTTCGGGTTCCCGGTCTGGACCTTCGGCGTCATCGCGGGCGCGATCTGGGCCGACCAGGCCTGGGGCCGGTACTGGGGCTGGGACCCGGTCGAGACCTGGGCCTTCATCACCTGGGTGCTCTACGCGGCGTTCCTGCACGCCAGGGCGACCGCGGGCTTCCGCGGCAGGCGCGCCCACTACATCCAGCTGCTCGGCTTCGCCAGCCTGATGTTCAACATCCTGGTCGTCCAGGTCTTCATCACCGGGCTGCACTCCTACGCCGGAGTGAGCTGACCTCAGACCTGATCGCCGGAGGGCGGGTCGCCGCCGATCGAGCGGCTGAGGGTGCGCAGGAACTCCACGTCGTCGTCCGGGCCCCGGGGGATCGCCAGCGGGTCGGCCGCCATCGCCCGGCCCGCCGGGTGACGGGCCACGGCATCGTCCGCGTCCGTCCATCGCCAGCTCGGCAGGTAACCCCCGTCGGCGAAGCCGTCCCGGTCCCGGAGCGGCGCCGGCCCGGGCGTCCGGTAGGACCGGCCGAGCGGGCGCCGGGCGACAAGCCAGGCGAGCGCGCCGGCGAGGAACGTGACGGCGATGATCGCGATCCAGGCCGCCTTCGAAAGGCCCCTGAACTCTGCGACGGGGGTGAGTACGGCGTCTGTCAAGCAGTAGAGCCAGATGCCGGCCATGAACAGCGCAAACAGGGCACCGGACAGGAGCATGGCGGAAGCCTAACGGCAAGTAGTGCATCTTGTGTAGTAATGGTTAATTATTTTCATATGGCAAACCAGTCCTGGCATTGACGGCATCGGGTGACGTGGCGGGCGATCTCGGCATACGCTGGCCGTCAGGGCGACAGGGCAGGAGAACGATTTCATGCGGCTAGGGCTGTTCGACCGCATCCGAAGGCTCGCACACCCCCGTAGCCCCGCAGCCGCCCATCCGTCACAGGGGAAGCATCGCAAGGGCCATCAGGGCCCGCCGACGTCCGGCGGGCCGCCGGGGCGAAGGGAATGGCCGGGGTTGCGCGACGCGCCGCTTGTTGCCACCGCGCCCGGACCGGACGGACCGCCCGTGGCCGGAGGATCGCTTGTTCACGACGGCCCGGCTGCTCCCGCCCCCAGGGCTCCTGGCGCGCCTGCGGTGCGCGTGGGGGCGGCCAGGGCCCGGGTGCGTGATGCGCCCGCGAATACGGCCGGGATGGGCATGAACGCCGCGCCGAGCGCGGTAGCCGCAGCCGACGGGCGGGCCGACGCGCTGTTCCGCGCGGCATCCGGCGTCCCGCGCCAGCCTGGCAGCGACGGGCGGCCGTCCCTGCGGGCCGCCGGGGCCGCGGTACGGGCGAGGCTGCCCTTTGCCGCGCCGCATTCGCGAGAGCGGTCACGCACCGCCGACGGCTTGCGGAACTGCGGCACGCTCGAACCCATCCTCTGGCGGCAGTGGGACGCCGCCGTACCGCCGCCCGCCGAGGTCGTGCTGGCCGTCGACCGGCTGGCCGAGCTCCCCGAGCGGATCAAGGAAAGGCTGGCCACCGGGCTTGACGCGATCTTTGTCGGGCCCGGCGGTGTCCCGGAACTCGACGACATGACCGCGTTGCGGGGGGTCCGGCTCCCCTCCGGGCAGGCGTCGTGGGATGCCTGCGCGGGCGCGTACGGCGAACGCAAGATCGTCGTCGGCGACCAGCCGTCGCCGACCCCGGACGTGATGTGCCACGAGGTCGGGCACGCCCTCGATGATCTCGATAGCCCGCCGGGCAAATGGCAATCTGACTCGGCCGAGTTCCGCCTGCTCTACGAGCACTGCCAGCCCCATCTCGCCAGCGATTTCCACCGCCAGCCGGGCGGCCTCGGGCGCAAGGAGTTCTTCGCGGACGCGTTCGCCGCGATCGCCTCGAGCCAGCGGCCGGCCCTGGTGGACATGCTCAGCGGCGACACGCGGACCGCGCTGAGAGTCATGCTGTACTTCAACAGGCGCTACGGCATCTAGGGTGATGGCGCGATGTTTGTCATACGACTCCCGAACGGGAACCTGAAAGTTCCGCAGACCGCCGTCGGCCACGACGGGCGGGTGATCGGCGACGTGTACGTGGAGATCGGCCCGCAGGATGCTGACTACTCCCGGCTGGCCGCGCAGGCGCTGACCCCCGAGGAAGCCGAGCGGCGCCGTGACCGTTGGCAGGCCGGGGACGAGGCGCTCCGCCAGGAGTTCCTCGAGTTCGCCAGGCGCAGCGGCGAATCCATCTGGCCGGACGCCGCGGACGGAGAGGAATCCTGACCCGGCCGGGAAACCTGGCCGGCTTGGTCGGCTAGCTCCTGCCGCGGGCCCGCTGCCGGCGGACGAACCAGCCAAGCCCCCCGAGTATCACCAGACCGGCGACGACGATCGCGGCGAGGCCGATCGCCTGGCCATGTGCCGGGGACGCGGGTGCGGCGCGCGGCGGGGAGCTCGTGGGCGGCCCCGGACTAGCGGTCGGCGTTGTCCCGGGTGCGGTATCCGCAGCAGGCGCGTCGAACGCGATGACGTTCTCCGCGGAGGGAGCGAGCAGCAGACCGTCGGCCACGCTCGGCGTCGGGAAATGGTTGGCCGGTACGCCGATCGTTACCTGCTGGCGCACCTTGCCGGTAGCCGGGTCGAGGCCGTACAGCACGCCGTTCTGCCCGATGGTCCACACCAGGCCCGCCGCCACGACGGGCGGGCCCCCGCCGATTCCTGAGCTCCAGAGCAGGTGCAGTGCGGGCGGGGAGCTTGTAGCCCGGACCGCGATGATGCCGGCCAGGCACGGAAGGTAGACGGTCATGCCCACCACGGCGCTGCCGCCGTCGATGTCGTCGCTGCACGCCGACCCGATAATGGTCTGCTGGCCGCCGCCCAGGGTGGCCTGCTGATGGCCGATGCCGCCGAGGTGGCCGCCGTCGAGCAGGTAGATGATCCGGGACTTCCCGGCCAGGATCACCTGGCCGTCGGGCAGCAGCACCGGCGCGGTGGACATGTCGAGGTCCCGGGAGTTGTTCGTGGCCCAGGTGGTCGGAGCGAAGAACTGCAAGAGCCTCAGCGGTGATGACAGCTCCAGTACCGAATCGCTGTCGTCATAGGCATGCGAGTCCGAGTAGACCGACCCGTTACCGGTACTGACCCAGATGTCACCGCGGCTGTCGACGACAGGCGCCGCGCCGCCCATCCAGACAGCTCCCTGGTTCTCGCCTGGCGCGGCGTCGACGGTGAAGTACCTCGGCGTCCCGCCCGTTTCCGGAACGGCCACGACCCTGCCGCGGTAGGTGGCGCAGTCTCCGTAGTTGCCGCCCATGCCGAACACCACCCGTCCGGCGTCCAGCGTCAGCCCGGTACGCTGCAGCAGGTTCGCGGGATCCGCTCCGGAGGGATCCACGTCCTGATCCAGCTCGACCTTGCCCGATGCCGTGCTGAGGCCGAGCAGCCGGTGCGCCGGGCCACCGCCCGTCAGAACATCGGCGACCACGAAGATCTCATCCCGCGCCCGGTCGATCACCGGCGTGCCCGTGATGCCCACCGTGGGCGAGATGTCGCCGCACGGAAGCGCTGCCGAGGGCACCGGCCTGCCCAGATGTGCCGACCAGGCTACCGTGCCCGTAGCAGCCGACAGCGCGTAAACGGTGTCGTTCTCGGTCGCCACGTATACCCGGTCGGCAAACACCAGCGGCTCACCGTAGATCTGGCCATCCAGGCCGGGCGAGGTCCAAGCCCGGGTCATGGTGTCGACCGCGGCTACCGGCGCCGCGATACCGGCGCCAAGCGGGTCATTGTGGTAAACGGTCCACGAACTCGCGCCGCCGCCCGCCGAGGCCAGGGCTGCCGCGTAAGCAGGCGCGCTCCCGATTCCCCCCAGTACCGAGGCCACGACCAGCAGCCCCGCCGACCTCCGGAGCCTGAAGGGCCGGGCTAGCACGGCATGATCTCGGGGTCGCAACCCGTGGCGAGCTCGGTAAGGTCAGACCGGTGCGGCGGCTATGTGACCTTGAGGAGATGGCTCGCTGTCGCCGCGCAGCAAGGCACGCACCTCGGATTCGCGGAATCTGCGGTGTCCGCCGGGGGTACGGATACTGGTGATCCGCCCGGAGGCTGCCCAGCGGGTGACGGTCTTCGGATCCACCCGGAACAGTGCCGCCACCTCTCCTGGCGTGAGCAGGCGCTCGTTATTGCCGTCCACGTTCAGTCCCCTCCGACTTGTCTGCCTCGACCTCCGGTCAGGTGTCCCTCTAGTTTGGCGCTGAACGAGTACTTTCTACCTAGATTTCTGGAAATTCGACTGACAATTCGCCGATGTCGGGAAGCCGTTGAGTAGTTTGAGAACTACTTGCGGTAGTAGCCCCATTTGTGTACAGGTATTTCATCGGGGAAGGTACGTGGCGTGGGCGAGGACACGGCAAGAGCAGGCGAGCCCAGCCTGGTCAGCCTGGCCGAGATCGAGGAGGCGGCGCGGGTCCTGGCGCCGGTCGCGGTCCGCACGCCGCTCCTTCCGGTCCCCGGGCTGAGGCCCGGACTCCTCGTCAAGCCGGAGTCGCTCCAGCCCACCGGATCGTTCAAGCTGCGCGGCGCCTATACCGCCATCGCCGCCGCCGGCCGGGCCGCCCGGCAGCGCGGGGTCATCGCCCACTCCAGCGGCAACCACGGTCACGCGGTCGCCTACGCCGCGGCGCTGCTCGGCGTGCGCGCGGTCGTGGTGGTGCCGCGGACGGCGCCGGGCATCAAGACCGACGCGATCAAGCACTACGGGGCGGAACTGGTCACCGTCGAGCCCACGCTCGAAGCGCGCGTCACCGTTACAGAAGAACTCGCGGCCAGGCACGGGTACGTGATCATCCCGCCCTTTGACGACCGGGCCGTCATCGCCGGGCAGGGCACGATCGGCCTGGAGATCGCGGCCGACTGCCCGCAGGCCGATCTCGTGGTCGTACCGGTCAGCGGAGGCGGCCTCATCTCCGGCGTAGCGGCGGCCCTGCGGGCCCTCGTTCCCGGAGCGGCGGTGGTAGGCGTGGAACCCGAGCTAGCCGCGGACGCCCGCGAGTCGTTCCGCCGTGGCGAGCGCGTCGCCTGGCCTGCCGCCGACGTCCGGCGCACCGTCGCGGACGCGCTGCGGGTCGAGCGGGTGGGCGTGCTGCCCTTCGCCCACATCCGTGAGCTGGTGACGGACATCATCACGGTGACCGAAGAGGAGATGCTGACGGCGGTCGGCCGGCTAGCGACGCAGGCCCGGCTGATCGCAGAACCCGGCGGGGCTGCGGCGGTCGCGGCGTGCCTGTTCCGCTCCGGTGAGCTGCCGGAGGCTAAGACCGCGGTCGCCGTCCTGTCCGGCGGCAACATCGACCCCGGGCTGCTGGCCGGCATCCTCGCGCAGGACTCCGGTTGATCATTTCTCTAGCTAGATCGACAGAAAGTCTCTACCTAGATAGAGTGGCCTGCCGTGGGTCGTCGTTCTGAATTCTCCGCGCAGACACTGGCCGTGCTGGCCGAGTTGTGCGCTACGCCGTCGCAGTGGCGGCATGGCTACGGGATTGCCAGGGGCACCGGGCTGAAGTCAGGCACGCTGTACCCGATCTTGATCAGGCTGGCTGACCGCGGCCTGGTCGAAGCGCACTGGGAGGATGAGCAGCCGGCTGGCCGGCCGCGGCGGCATCTGTACCGACTGACAGCGGAAGGGCTCGCGGCAGCCAGGGGGGCGCTGGCGCGGGCGCCTTCCGCCGCACAGGCTCCCGCAGCGGTCCGCGGCGAGAGCAAACGCCGGGTAGCGGCCAGGGTAACGCTATGAACGTGATTACGGTCGCGGTGGTCCTGGCCGGGCTGCCATGGGCCATCCGCCGGATTCGCGGTCCGGTAGCAGGCAGCCGACCGGCTCGGCTGCTGCGCACGGGCGGTTACGCGGTGGTACTCGTCCTGGTCTTGGTCAAGGCGACCTCAAGGACGGCGGGGCTGACCAGTCGACCGAGGTGCCCCGCCCCGCGCCCCGAAGGACCCGTCGCGTGAACTGCGTGCAGCTACGGTATGGCCGACCCCTGCTGGGGGCCCTGGCCCGACGCTGGGTCGCCGCGCTACTGGCCTGCTGCGCCTTCCTGGTCACGGCGCTCGGCGTCCTGTTCGCCCACCAGACAGGCGCAGATCGGCTCGATCGTACAGTCGACTCTCCTTTCATAACCTGGTTTGTCGGCCATCCGGGCTTGGCTGCTTGGCTTGCTGCTCCGGGATCGCTGGTTCCGGCCATCGTGTTGAGCGCAGCAATCGCGGTGGCCTGCCTGTGCACCGGCCGACTCAATGGCGCCGTGCTCGCCGCCGCGGCCGTTCCGGCGGCCGTCGGCTTGAACGACGGCCTGTTCAAGCCCCTGGTTCACCGGACCTATCTGGGGGCCCTCACCTACCCGAGCGGGCATACCGCCACGGTGTTCGCGCTCGCCACCACGGTCGCAATCCTGCTCCTCGTCCCGCCGCGGTCGGCCAAGGCCTGGGCGCTGCGGGTCCTGATCCCGGCGGCCGTGTGCGCGCTGGGAGTCGTGGTCGCCGTCGGCGTCATCGGCCTGCGATGGCACTACTTCACGGACACCGTGGCCGGCGCCGCAGTGGGCGCCGGAACGGTCTGCGGCCTCGCGCTCCTCCTCGACCTTTCGGTCATCAGGGGCTGGTTTACCCAGCCGGCTGTCGGCAGCTCGGTAGACGCCGCGGCGTCCACGCGTTCGTGACGTTGGATTCCGCCGGTGGCCAAGAGGCATCCGGCGGCATGGCTATGCTGGAAGCCGTCATGCGAGCCACCCTTGCCTACGCGACCGCGCGGATCCTGCTCCTCGTGGTCTCGGTCATCCTGCTGTACCTGATCGGGGCGCGCGGGCTCCTGCTGCTCGCGCTGGCCTTCGTGATCAGCGGGATCGCCAGCTTCGTGCTGCTTTCCAAGCAGCGGGACCGGATATCGGGAGCGCTCTCGGCCCGGCTCGGGCATGGCCGCGGGCGGCTGGCGGAATTCCGCGCGCGGATCGACGAAGGCGCCCGCGTCGAAGACGACGACTGACGAGCCCGGCCCGATTCGGTTACAGCCGGCGGACGGCGGGGCCCGGGCGGAATTCAGACGTGGCCCGCGGGCCCGAGGATCCGCCAGGCCCACCGGGTTCGTCCGGTCCGGCGGCGACCAGCCAGCCGCCGGTGATGAGCAGCCTCAGCACCGCGCCGACCGCTTGATCCCGGGTCATGGCCGAGGTATCGAGCACCAGGTCGGCGTCGCGCGGCGCCTCGTAGGGATCGGACACTCCGGTGAATTCCTTGATCAGCCCGGCGCGCGCCTTGGCGTACAGGCCCTTACGGTCGCGCGCGGCGCATACCTCGATGGGGGTCGCGACGTAGATCAGCAGGAAGTCGCCGACCTCGGTGACCATATCCCTGGCCGCCGCGCGTGCCGCGGCGTAGGGCGCGATCGGCGCGCAGATCGCGATGCCGCCGTGCCGGGCCACCTCGGCCGCGACATAGCCGATGCGCGCGATGTTGAGGTCACGATCGGCACGGGAGAAGGTCAGCCCCGCCGAAAGGACCTGACGGACGTGGTCCCCGTCCAGCAGCGAGACGGTGCGGTCGCCCCGCTCGGTCAGCGCCTCCGCCAGGCCGCGGGCGATGGTGGACTTACCCGAACCCGACAGGCCCGTGAAGAAGACGGCCAGGCCGCGTTCGGCCCGGGGCGGGCGGGCCCGCCGCAGCTCACGGGCGACGCTCTGCGGGGTGAACCACGAGGGGACCTCGGCACCCGAATCGAGCAGCGCACCAAGCTCGGAGTCGGTCAGCTCGTCGCGCTCGGCGCCGGGCTCGATCAGGGCGAGCGGTCGCCATACTTCCGAGCGCGGGTCGTAGGCCCACTCGCCCGCCCTGATGACGGGAATCGGTACTCCCGGCAGGGCCAGGGTGCCGTTCTTCTGCGCGCCAGGCGAACCGGCCGGCTCGTTCCCGCCCGGTGCATCGGCCAGCAGGTGCGTCGCGCCGTAGGCCGCGGCCACGACCGCCTGAGCGCGCAGGTCGGCGGCGGGTCCGGCGTCGCGCCGCGCGAGCGGGACGGGGATGACGAGCGTGCCAGGGGGGAGGTGCTGCCTGGCGGCAAGCACGGCCCGGACGAGCGCCTCCGGCCGGGTGACGACATCGGCCGCCCCGACGACAAGCGGCAGCAGGAGCAGTCGCGCGTTCAGCTGGCCGGCGTAGTGCCGGAGCTGTCCGATGTGGCGCCTGTTCAGCGGCCGCCGGGTGGCGTAGGCCAGGACGTTACCGCCGGAGAACTCGGCACGTACCTCCTCGGGCCGCCTCCGTAGCTGGCGGAACGGCCCGTGCTCGGGCTCGCGGAGCGCCCTCACCGGCCCGGCCAGGCGCATGAGCAGGGGATCCGCCGGATCGCCCGGGATACCGCGCTCGTAAAGGACGCGCCGCTCGGTGACGGAGAGAACGGCCAGCGGCGAGCCCTCCTGATCCTGCAAGACCAGGTGGTCGGCTTCGGCCGGGATCCCGTGGTCGGGCACCTCCAGCGTCACGGCTAGCGGCCAGACGGTGCCGTCGGCCAGCATTCCGCGCTCCGCGACCGCGGCCACGTCGGCCGCCGCCATGAAGCCGCGCAGCGGCGCGAACGCGCCCGAGGTAAGCAGCTCAAGATCGCCCAGCTGTGCCGCGTCGAGCGTGTACGCCGGCCAGTCCGATAGCGCCGCGGGCAGTCCGGGCGGGGGATGA
The DNA here is from genome assembly GCA_035505275.1 of Streptosporangiaceae bacterium. Lineage (GTDB taxonomy): Bacteria > Actinomycetota > Actinomycetes > Streptosporangiales > Streptosporangiaceae > Palsa-504. Next base: position 49,523 of record DATJQX010000086.1, read on the forward strand.
GCAGTCAGCTGTGCCTCCGAGGATGACTCCTGACTCAGGCTTTCCTATCACGCCAAGGCAGTAAACTGGAGAGCACTACGAGGGCGAGTCTGATACAGAACTCGGGCGCTTCGTGCTGCCCGGACCAAGGCCATGCTAACCCAGGACACCAGAAGAACAGCGATCACGAAGACGTCATGAGCCTCGCCGGACTGCTCACCATTGTCGAGGATGACCCGCAGCTAGGTACCGCCGTCTCGCGCGCGCAACGCGATGCTGCCGCCGTCGCGGGGCCCGTGCGGGGAGCCACCGCACCCGCCGGAGAGGACCTCGTCGCCCCGGCGTCCCTGCGGCCCGTGCTCGCCGCCGCGCTGACGGGGCCGGCGCGGTCCCGGTTCGTGCTCGCGGTGACCGCCACCGCCCGTGAGGCCGACGACCTGACGGCCGCCCTCGGCTCGTTCCTCCCCGCCCATTCGGTGGCCAGCTTCCCCGGCTGGGAGACGCTGCCGCACGAGCGGCTCTCGCCGCAGTCCGACACCGTCGGGCGGCGGATCGCCGTGCTGCGCCGGCTGACCCACCCGGCGGAGCCGGGCCAGCCGAACGGCCCGCTCGCGATCGTCGTGGCGCCCGTGCGGAGCCTGCTGCAGCCCATCGTGGCCGGGCTGGGCGAGCTCGAGCCGGTCAGCCTGCGGGCGGGCGACGCCTGTGAGCTCGACGACCTGCTAGCCCGGCTGGTGGAGATCGGCTACGCACGCGCCGACCTGGTCGCCGCGCGCGGCGAGATCGCCGTCCGCGGCGGCATCGTCGACGTCTTCCCGCCCACCGAGGAACACCCGCTGCGGGTCGAGTTCTTCGGCGACACGATCGAAGAGATCCGGTACTTCAAGGTCGCCGACCAGCGCAGCATCGGCTTGGTCCCCGTCGAGCGTGGCCTATGGGCGCCGCCGTGCCGTGAGCTCCTGCTTACCCCCGCGGTCAGGGACCGCGCCAAGGAACTCGCCGACGCCCATCCCGCCCTGGCCGACATTCTCGGCAAGCTGGCGGAGGGGATAGCCGTCGAGGGCATGGAGGCGCTCGCGCCGGTGCTCGCCGACCGGATGGAGCTGCTCATCGACCACGTCCCGGCGGGCGGGATGGTGCTCGCCTGTGATCCCGAGCGGATTCGCAAGCGAGCCGAGGAACTGGTCAGCACGAGCCGCGAGTTCCTCGAGGCGTCCTGGGGCAATGCCGCGGCGGGAGGGGAGGCTCCCGTCGATCTCGGCGCGGCCGCCTTCCAGCCCATCGCGCGGATCCGCGCCGCGGCGGCCAGCAGGGCGCTGCCCTGGTGGACGATCGCGCCGTTCGGCGTGACCGAGGCCGACGAGCCGCCGGCGGACGAGACCCACGGGACCGGGATCCCGGACGCCGGGAGCGTGGAACACATGCCGTTCCGCATAAATGCCTCCGCCGCCCCCGCCTACCGCGGCGATACGGCCCGCATGATGACCGACGTGCGGAGCTGGCTGGCGGAGGCCTGGCGGGTCGTGCTCGTCACCGAGGGGCACGGGCCCGCACAGCGGCTGGCCGAGATGCTGCGCGGTGACGGCATCGGCGCCCGCATGAGCGATCTGGACGATCCGCCGGAGCCCGGCGTCCCCTACGTGACGACCGCAAGGCTGGACAACGGCTTCGTCTGGCCCGCGGTCAAGGTGGCGCTGCTCACCGAGAGTGACCTGGCGGCCCATCCGGCCGGGCTGCCGACGACCAGGGACATGCGGCGGATGCCGAGCCGGCGGCGCGGCGGCGTCGACCCGCTCCAGCTCAAGGCCGGCGATTACGTGGTGCACGAGCAGCACGGGGTCGGCCGCTACGTGGAGATGACCTCCAGGACGGCGGCGGGCGCCACCAGGGAATACCTGGTCATCGAGTACGCCCCGGGCCGGCGGGGCCAGCCGCCCGACCGGCTCTACGTGCCCACCGACCAGCTGGACGAGGTGACGAAGTACTCCGGCGGCGAGGCGCCCACCCTGCACCGGCTCGGCGGCGCCGACTGGGCCAAGGTCAAGGGCCGGGCGCGCAAGGCCGTCCGGCAGATCGCCTCCGAGCTGATCCGGCTGTACTCGGCGCGGATGGCCTCGCCGGGCTTCGCGTTCGGGCTGGACACCCCCTGGCAGCGCGAGCTGGAGGACGCGTTCCCCTACGTAGAGACCCCCGACCAGCTCGCGGCCATCGACGAGGTCAAGCACGACATGGAGCGGCCGGTCCCGATGGACCGGCTGATCTGCGGCGACGTCGGGTACGGCAAGACGGAGATCGCGGTGCGCGCCGCGTTCAAGGCGGTGCAGGACGGCAAGCAGGTCGCCGTGCTCGTCCCGACCACGCTGCTGGTCCAGCAGCACTACTCGACCTTCTCCGAGCGGTACGCCCCGTTCCCCGTGACGGTCAGGCCCCTGTCGCGATTCCAGGGCCCGGCCGAGACGGCGCAGACCCTGCGCGGGCTGGCCGACGGCACGGTGGACGTCGTCATCGGCACGCACAAGCTGCTATCCCCCGAGTCCAGGTTCGCCCGGCTCGGCCTGGTCGTCATCGACGAGGAGCAGCGGTTCGGCGTCGAGCACAAGGAGTACCTCAAGCGGCTGCGCACCGAGGTGGACGTGCTCGGGATGTCGGCCACCCCCATCCCGCGGACGCTGGAGATGGGCGTGGCCGGGATCAGGGAGATGTCGACCATCCTCACGCCACCTGAGGAACGGCACCCGGTGCTCACCTTCGTCGGCGCCTACGACGACAAGCAGGTCGCCGCCGCGATCAGGCGCGAGCTGCTGCGCGACGGCCAGGTCTTCTACGTGCACAACCGGGTCACCTCGATCAGGAAGGCCGCCGCCAGGGTCGCCGAGCTCGTCCCCGAGGCGCGGATCGGGATCGCGCACGGGCAGATGAACGAGCACGAGCTTGAACGGATCATGGTCGACTTCTGGGAGCGGAACTACGACGTCCTCGTCGCGACGACGATCGTGGAATCCGGCCTCGATATCCCGAACGCCAACACGCTCATCATCGACCGCGCCGACATGTACGGCCTGTCCCAGCTGCACCAGCTCCGCGGCCGGGTGGGCCGGGGCACCGAGCGCGCCTACGCTTACTTCCTCTACCCGCCGGAGAGCGCCCTGACCGAGACCGCCCACGAGCGGCTCGCCACCGTCGCCCAGCACACCGAGGCCGGCGCCGGCATGTACGTCGCCCTGAAGGACCTCGAGATCCGGGGCGCGGGAAACCTCCTCGGCGGCGAGCAGTCCGGGCACATCGCCGGGGTCGGGTTCGACCTGTACGTACGGATGATCGGCGAGGCCGTCAGCGAGCTGAAGGGCGACGGTCCGGCGGAAAAGCCGGAGGTCCGGGTGGAGCTGCCGGTCAACGCCCATATCCCGCACGACTACGTGCCCGGCGAACGGCTCAGGCTGGAGGCCTACACCCGGATCGCCGCGATCGACTCCGAGGCCGACGTCGCGGCCGTCCGCGACGAGCTGTCCGACCGTTACGGCCAGCCGCCCGAGCCGGTGCTCAACCTGCTCGAGGTGGCGCGGCTGCGCGCCGCGGCGCGCCGGGCCGGGCTGACGGACATCACCGCGGCGGGTCATCACATCAGGTTCACGCCGGTCGCGCTCCCCGATTCGCGGCAGGTCCGGGTGCAGCGGCTGTACCCCAAGACGGTGCTGAAGCCCGCGGTGCGTACGATGCTCGTACCGGTACCGAAAGCCGCCGCAGGCGGACCACCGTTGCGGGATGCCGAGCTGCTGGCCTGGTGCGGCGAGGTCATCCAGTCGGTACTGGCCGACCTGCCGCCTGAAGCGTGAGAAGGGACATTCCGGTGCTCCGGAGGCTTATCAAGGTGTCCGCCGCCGTCATCGGCACCGCGCTCGTGGTGACCGGGTGCGCCCCGGTCGAGATGGGTGCCGCGGCGATCGTAGGCAACCAGCGGATCACGATCGCGAACCTCGACACCGAGGTCACCAACCTCAGCCAGGTCGCCAGTCAGTACCCCGGCGTCGTCCAGCTGACCGCGACGCAGGAGACCCAGGAAGCGCTCAGCTGGCTGGTCCGGTTCAAGATCAACGAGGCGCTCGCCCGGCAGTACGGCATCACGATCTCGCCCGCCCAGGGGGCGAACGGACTCCAGGAGCTTGTCAACGCGGCGAAGTCGGAGGCCGAGGCGAACGGCCTGACCGGCGTCACCCGCAACGAGATCATGGCCGCTAACGGCATCCCGCCGAACGAGAGCAGCGAGCTCGGCCGTTACCAGGCCATCGAGACGCAGTTCATCGAGAACGCCAACGGCGGCACGATACCCACGTCGAGTTCGAAGCAGACGGCCCTCGACAACAAGCTCGAGCACGCGCTGTGCGTGGCGGCCAAGAACCTCAACATCCTTATCAACCCGCAGTTCGGCCGGATGAACTACGCCACGTTCCTGGTGGTCTCCTCCCCGGTCACCGTGTCGCGCCCGGAGGGGCCGGCGACGCCGGCATCCCTTTCCGGGCTGGCGCCCGCTTGCTGATCGTCCTGGCGACCAGCCCGCGGGTGGCACCCGGACTGCTCAGCTGGCCGGCCTGGGAGGCGCTGCGATCCGCCGACGCGGTGCTCGCGCCGCCGGGTCACCCCGCCCTGCCCGCCCTCGACGCGGCGGGGATTGCCTACCGGGTGGTCGAGGAGCCCGGCGCCGAGCCGTCCGACTCGGGCGCAGTCGTGGTTTGGCTGCCCAGGCCTGGGAATGCCCCGCCGCTCCCGCCGGGTGCCCGGCTGGTGCACGGCTCGGCGGACCTGCCGGGCGCTCACCTGATCGACCTGGTGGCTACCATGGACCGGCTGCGCGCCGATTGCCCGTGGGACGCCAGGCAGACTCACGCCTCGCTCGCGCCGCACCTGCTCGAGGAGCCCTACGAGGCCCTCGAGGCCCTGGAGTCCGGCGATGAGCAGGCCTTCCGCGAGGAACTCGGCGACGTGGCGCTTCAGGTGGTGTTCCACGCGCGCATCGCGGCCGAACGTGACGACGGTACCGGGTACACGATCGATGATGTCGCGGACGGGATCGTGGACAAGCTGGTCCGGCGGCATCCGCACGTGTTCGGGGACGTGACGGTCTCCGGCGCCGATGAGGTCAAGCGCAACTGGGACGCGATCAAGGCCGAAGAGAAGCGGGCCAAGGCGCAGCGGCGGGCCGACGCCGGAGCCGAGCCGGCCGCCCCGTCCGTGCTGGACGGCGTGCCGTTCGCGCAGCCCGCCCTCGCGCTGGCCGCACAACTCCAGCGCCGGGCGGCCAGGGCGGGGGTACCTGAAGAACTGGCGCGCCTGGACGGTGATCCGGGGGCCGGCGAGCCGGCCAGAAGCGGCGAGGACATCGGGCGCGAGCTGTTCCGGATCGTCGCCAGGGCCCGCGAGGCGGGCCGGGACCCCGAGATGGAACTGCGTGCGGCCGCGCGCCGCTACCGGGACCTGGTGCGCGCCTGGGAGCGTTCGTAGCAACTCAGGTGCAAATTGGTTGCTTTACACCAGTCTGTCCGTTTTTCCCGCGTTCTTCAACGTATGTTGGTGATTCGCGCACGGGAATGTATCGGACAAGTTACGACCTGTGCGCGTAAACCTCTGGATTTAGGTATGCGTCCCTTATTAGGGTGGATCTCGGGACCGAAGTGGGAGCGTGGGAGTGCCGAGCATGCTGGGTGCTGCCCGCGGGGGGTGGGAGCGCATGTCTGATTTTGCCGTTACCCGGGAACGTTACGGGCGGCAGGGTGTCAGGCGGTCGTCCGCCTGGGCGAAGGACTACCTGCGCAAGGCCGCCGTCGTGGACCTTGGCTGCGCGACCTTGGGCGTATTCACCGCTGTCCAGCTCCGCTTCGGCAACGACCCCACAGGGACCTACGTAGCGCTGAGCCTCGCGCTGCCGGTCCTCTGGATCGCCGCTCTCTGGCTCGCCGGAGGGTATGACGTCCGCTTCGTCGGCGTCGGTTCTGACGAGTACCGCAAAGTGCTGAACGCCGGGGTGGGCCTCACCGCAGCCGTGGCGCTCTTGTCGTATACCGTCAACCTCCAACTGTCGCGCGGGTATGTGGTGATTGCACTGCCCAGCGTCACGTTGTTCGACCTGGTCGCCAGGTATACGCTTCGCAAGCGACTGCACAATCAGCGGGCATCCGGATTTGGCCTGCTCAGCGTGGTGGCGGTCGGCCATGAAACAGCGGTCGCCGACCTGATCAGCGAACTGGGCCGAGACAGGTACCACGGGCTGACGGTGGTCGGCGCCTGCCTGACGCAGCCATCGGGATGCAGCGAGGTCGCCGGGGTTCCGGTGTGCGGGGGACTGGACGATGTCGCGGCCGCCGTGGATAAATATGGCGCCGATACCGTGGCCGTCCTTGCTTGCCCCGAAATGGATGGCATCAGGCTCCGCAGCCTGGCCTGGGAGCTGGAGAAAACCGGTACCGACCTGTGCGTCTCGCCCGCGCTGCTCGACGTCGCGGGCCCGCGGACCACGATCAGACCCACGGCGGGGCTCACCCTGCTGCACGTGGATCATCCGCAGCTGACCGGCATCCGCTTGGTCGTCAAGGACCTGTTCGACCGGTGTACGGCCGCGGCCGGGCTGATCCTGCTCTTTCCGCTCATGGCCCTGCTAGGTGTGATGATCTGGCTCCACGACGGCGGTCCAGCGCTGTTCACGCAGACCAGGGTGGGCAAGGAGGGCCGGGTATTCAAGATCTACAAGTTCCGCACCATGGTCGTCGACGCCGAGGCGCGTAAGGCACACCTGATGGCCAGCAACGAATCCGACGGCGTCCTGTTCAAGCTGCGGCAAGATCCCCGGATTACCAAGGTGGGGGCACACCTGCGGCGCTGGTCGGTCGACGAGCTACCGCAGCTGGTCAACGTGCTGCTCGGGCAGATGTCGCTGGTAGGGCCCCGGCCGGCGCTTCCCGAGGAGGCAGCCCGATACGCCGATCACGTCCGCCGCCGACTCGTGGTCAAGCCGGGCCTCACCGGGCTGTGGCAGGTCAGCGGGCGATCCGATCTGTCCTGGGAGGAATCGGTCCGGCTCGACCTCCGGTACGTGGAGAACTGGTCGTTTGCCCTGGACCTGCAGATCTTGTGGAAAACGTTCGCAACACTCGTGCAGCGGTCGGGGGCCTACTGAGGCCGCCGGGTACCTGCCTTGACGTATAGCGGGAGGGGTAGTGACGACCGTGGTGGAGCAAGATCCCGGCGAAGGCAGCGTCGCGCGGCTGGTGAGCCGCGCAGCCGAGGGGGATCGACAGGCGTGGGAACGCCTCGTTGATCAGTACGCGAGACTCATCTGGTCCATCACCGGGGAATTCAAGCTCGTGGAGAGCGACGCCGCCGATGTCGCTCAGACGACCTGGCTGCGATTGCTCGAGCACATCGACCGCATCCAGTACCCAGACCGCATCGGTTCTTGGCTGGCGGCGACCGCGCGGAATGAATGCCTGCGTACCCTGGCGGCGCGAAAGAGAGTCGTGCTCGGTCACGATAACGAGGACGATCTGCAGAACTTCGCCGCGCACGGCCCGGAAATAGACGAGCGCCTGCTCGCCGACGAGCGCGCGCAGGTGGTCCGCGATGCGCTATCTCACCTGCCGCGGCGATGGCAGCGTCTGCTGGAAATGCTCATGGCCGATCCGCCGTTGCCCTACACGGAGATATCGGATCAACTCGGGCTGCCCATCGGCAGCATCGGACCTACCCGGGGGCGGTGCCTGGCCCAGCTACGCGTCCTGCTCCAAGCCACCTGAGCCATGGGCTTCGACGTCCACCCACCGGCCACCGGAGGCCTCGACCTCGGGGAAGGCGCTGCGCACCTCGGCCAGCAGGTCGGGGACGAAAAGCAGCACGGTATCTGGCCTGCGCACGGTAAGTTCCGCTGGGGTGACGACCGGAATGTCGGTGCCTGGCATCCGCAAGTCCTGCTTAGCCGGCGATGCGTCGACCACGGCAGGCAGCAGCCCGCGGTCCACTTCTGCCAGGCGCAAGAGGGCGACCGCGCGCGACGCAGCACCGTAGCCGACGACCTTGCGTCCGGCGGATGCCTCGCGGACCAGCCATTCGTGCAGGTCCCTGGCGCGGACCCACGCATCGTGCTGCAGGCCGCGGAGCACGGCCGGATCTTTCACGCCCGTGCGCGCATCCTCGGCGAGCAGCGACCGCACCGCTTCGTCCGGTTCGCCGGATCCGTCGGCATCCCTGCTCGCGGCCAGCAACGCGGTCCCGCCGTAGAGGTCGAATCGCCAGGCCGTGCGCGGGCGCAAGCCGGCGTCAGCCAGCATGGCGATGAGCGCGGCGGTCGAATAGTACGCGTAGTGCCCATGCCTGAGCGCGTTCCACTGCCCGCGGCGGATGATCGTGCTCAGGCAGTGATACTGCAGCAACAGCATTCCACCGGGAGCGAGCCCCGCCGCGCGCGCGGCGAGTGCCCCAGCCTGATCCGCCGCGTGCATCAGGCCGAAGCAGTCCAGGATCACGTCGGCTGGCTGGCCGTCGCTGGATGGCACGAGTCCGCGCTGGGTAAGCAACCCCAGCCAAGACCCTCCATGAGGGCTGCCGTACTCGGTCACCACGCCGCGCGGTGGCAGCAATCCCGCCCGCGCGACCCGGTCCACCGCGTCCGCCGCCTGCGCGACGAGCGCGGCGGGTTCGGCCCCCCTCGGCTCCTCGGGCACGGTGGGGTCGGTCAGCAACTGGGCCAGGCCGCACGATGAGCACAGCCACATCTGCAGTGGATAAACGGGATCCGGGCGGGCGTCATCCCACCGCGGGAAGTAGTCGCAGGCCGGCTGCTCGCCTAGATCCAGCACGAGATGACCGGCCGGTCCACGACAGGCCCGGCACGCGTGATGATCCATTTCCGCCCCATTTCTCCGAAATTGACCGTTTTCGCGATATTGATGTTAACCTGGGCAGGACAAGCCGGGGAACTGGGGGGTCTTAGGTCTATGTCACCGTTGTATCAGTGCCGCCTGTGCGGTGCACGGCTAAACGACACGTTTGTCGATCTTGGGATGTCTCCGCTATGCGAGAGCTACGTTCCGGAAGATCAGCTCGACGCGGCCGAGGCCTTCTATCCGCTGCACGTCCGGCTATGCGACGCCTGCCTGCTCGTGCAGCTTCCCGCTTACGTATCCGGCGAGCATATTTTCTCCGATTACGCTTACTTTTCTTCATACTCGGACTCGTGGGTGGCGCACGCGAAGCGGTACGCCCAGGCCATGATCGGCCGGCTCGGCCTGACCGCCGGCAGCCTAGTTACCGAGGTCGCCAGCAACGACGGTTACCTGCTGCAGCACTTCCAGGCCGCGGGTATCCCGGTGCTCGGCGTCGAGCCCGCCGCGAACGTGGCCGAGGCGGCGCGCGCCCGCGGCATCCGTACCGAGGTGCAGTTCCTCGGGGCCGAGACGGGCCGCGAGATCGCCGGCCGGTACGGGCGCGCGGACCTGGTGGCCGGGAACAACGTCTTCGCCCACGTGCCGGACATCAAGGGCTTCGCCGCCGGGCTGCGCGCCCTGGTCAAGGACGAGGGCATGGTGACGCTGGAGTTCCCGCACCTGCTTCGCCTCATCGAGCGCAGGCAGTACGACACGATCTATCACGAGCACTTCTCCTACCTGTCCCTGCTGACCTCTTCCCGGGCCCTGGAGACGGCCGGGCTGAGGGTGGTGGACGTCGACGAACTCGACACCCACGGCGGCTCGCTCCGGGTCTACGCCTGCCCAGAGGACAGCGCCGGCGAGCCGACCGCCCGGGTGAAGGCGGTGCTCACCGCGGAAGAGTCGGCGGGGTTGCACACCGCGGCGGGCCACGAGGGTTTCGCCCCCGCGGTGCTCAAGATCAAGAGCGACCTGCTGCGATTCCTGCTCACGGCGGCGGACCAGGGCAGGTCCGTGGCCGGCTACGGCGCCCCGGGCAAGGGCAACACGCTGCTCAACCACTGCGGCATCCGCTCGGACCTGCTCGCCTACACCGTCGACCGGAGCCCGGTGAAGCAAGGAAAGTTCCTGCCGGGCACGCACATTCCGATATATGCACCGGAGCGGCTAGCCGAGACCAAACCCGATTACATACTCGTCCTGCCGTGGAATCTGCGGGAGGAAATTACCCGCCAGCTCAGCTATGTCGGGTCCTGGGGCGGAAAGCTGGTATTCCCGATCCCCGACCTCGAAATCGTTTCTGTGGGGTGAGATCATGAAGGTCGTGCTTTTCTGCGGTGGCCTGGGGATGCGGATGCGCGACGGCGTCAACAGCGGTCCCAAGCCGATGGCAATGATCGGGGATCGTCCGCTCATGTGGCACGTCATGCGCTACTACGCGCATTTCGGCCACACCGATTTTATTCTCTGCCTGGGCTACGGCGCATCCTATGTTAAGGATTTCTTCCTTAACTACGACGAGACCAGATCGAACGACTTCGTGCTCGAAGGCGCGGCGCGTGAGGTGACGCTCTTCAGGACCGACATCTCAGACTGGCGGATCACCTTCGTCGACACCGGCCTGAACTCCGCCATCGGCGAGCGACTGCGCCGGGTCCGCCGGTTCGTCGACGACGAGCCTATGTTCCTCGCCAACTACGCGGATGTCTTCACCGACGCGTCGCTGCCGGACATGGTCGCGCGGTTCGAGGCGAGCAACGCCGTGGCCAGCCTGCTCGCGGTGCCGCCCCAGTCCTCGCACCACGTGGTCGACGTGGCAGAAGACGGGCTTATCACGCAGGTCACGCCCGTCCGCGACCTGCGCCAGTGGGAGAACGGCGGCTATTTCGTGCTCCGCAATGAGATCTTCGACTATCTCAACGAGGGCGAGGACCTCGTGGAAGACGCGCTGCCGCGGCTGATCGCGCAGCGTCGCGTGCTGGCCTACGCCCACAAGGGCTACTGGTCCCCCGCCGACACGGTGAAGGAGCGGGCCCAGCTCGAGGACATGTACTACCGCGGTCATTGCCCGTGGATGATCTGGGACCCTGAACGCTCAGGTGTAGCCAAGAACGTCGCGCCCGAGTCGGATCCGTCCGCGACCGCGCCGTCGGCGTAACGGCCAGCGGTCATGCTGTCGCTACCTCTGCGCGCGTCATCTGGCGGGCCGCTTTCTGTGCTCGCGATCGGCGCGCATCCAGACGACATCGAGATCGGCGCCGGCGGGCTGCTTCTCGGCCTAGCCAGCACAGACCTGCGAGCGCGTTACGTCGTCCTGACGGGCACACCCGGACGTCACCAGGAGGCGCGGGCCGCGGCGCACTCGTTCATGCCCGGCGCCGACCTCACCGTCGACCTGTTCGACCTGCCCGAAGGCCGGCTACCCGCGGCCTGGGGGAGCGTGAAGGAGATCCTCGAGGACGTGGCGCGATCGTGCTCGCCCGACCTCATCATCGCGCCCTCGTCCGACGATGCGCACCAGGATCACCGGACCGTCGGCGAGCTCGTGCTCACCGTCTTCCGCGATCAACTCTATCTCGCCTACGAGATCCCGAAGTGGGACGGCGACATGAGCCGACCTTCGATGTACGTCCCGATGTCCGCCGACACGGCCCAGCGCAAGGTGGAACTGCTGAACAAGTGCTTCGCTTCGCAGCGGACCCGTGACTGGTGGGACGACGAGGTATTCCTCGGCCTGGCGAGATTGCGCGGCATGGAGTGCCGGGCACGCTACGCCGAGGCGTTCAGGTGTGCGAAGGCAGTAATCGTGCCCGTGGCGTTCGGGCCCGGGGCTCCCCAGGAGAGAGATCTGTCATGAACATAGTCATCGACCCGAACGTGCCGGGAGCCGATCTGCGGCAGCAGCTGTATGCGGGGAACCTGGTGACCCTGACCCGGCTGCAGGCGCTCAGGGATTTCGTGGACTACACCCGCGAGGAACTCACCGAGCTGTTCAAGCCGCACGACCCGGAACACGTTCATGAGTACATCGACCCGCCGGAGATGGCCAAGATCCTGAGTACGTGGAAGCCCCGCTTCATCCACTCCGACCAGTCGAAGAAGATGGTCCGGGCGATCGTCGAGGAGGCGGGCTTCGCGGCGGCGGAGACACACTTCGACCTGCCCAAGCCGCGGACGTCCTTCCCGGTCGGCCACCTGACCACGGGCGTCGCCTTTGCCTTCCCCTGGCATCGCGATACCTGGTACAGCGCGCCGGGCCAGCAGATCAACTGGTGGCTTCCCATCTTTCCCGTCCGGGAAGACAATGCGATGAGCTTCGACCTGGCGAGCTTCGGCCGGGCGGTACCGAATACGTCAGGCGGCTTCGACTACTACCAGAACAACGCCAGCCGGCTCACCACGGCGACCGGGGTCACCCGTGAGGTGCAGTCCCGCCCCGGGGCGGTTGACCACAAGGCCGAGCAGGAGCTGGTCATCTTGCCCGCGCCCGGCGAGGTGCTGCTGTTCTCGGGCAACCAGCTGCACGCCTCGATCCCCAATACCTCCGGGCGGGCCAGGTACAGCGTCGACTTCCGCACGGTCGACGTGCCCGACCTGCTGGCCGGCCGCGGCGCCCGCCTCGTGGACGCGTACTGCACCGGCACGGCGATCAGGGACTTCATCAACGTCGCCGATGAGGGCAGCTTCGACGAGCGGACCGTCGTCGACCTGTTCGGCGCGCCTCCGGCCGATGCGATGCTCGTATTCGGTGCCCCGGGCTCGAGCGACCCAGGCGAGGGGGCGTGACGGAGGCCGGTGCGGCCGGCCCAGGTGACGCGGTGCCTGGGGTGCGAAGCCCGCGTTCGCGGCCGGGCATCCTCCTTGATCGTGACGGCACGATCATCGTCGATCACGGATACGTGGGCACGGTCGACCGGGTTGAGTTCATCGAAGGGGCAGCAGAGGCGATCGCCAGGTTCAACCGGGCCAGCATTCCGGTCGCGGTCGTGACTAATCAGGCGGGTGTCGCCCGGGGCCTCTACGGGATCGACGACGTGGACCGGGTGCACGATCACATCGCCAAGTACCTCGCGGAGCAGCACGGGGCGTACGTCGACCTGTTCGTCTACTGTCCCTACCATCCTGAGGGGGTCGTGCAGGCGTTTGCCCGGACGAGCGAGGACCGCAAGCCGAGGCCGGGTATGGCGAAGGCGGCCGAGGCCGCGCTGAACCTCGACCTGGCGGCGTCGTGGGTCGTGGGCGACCGTCCGGAAGACATCGGCCTCGCGGAGGCGGTCGGTGCATCGGCCATCTACGTGGGAGCCGGCGATTGCCCAGGTGCCTGGTCGTTCCCGAGCCTGGCCGCCGCGGCCCCGTTCATCCTCGAGCGGATCGCCCGGTGAAATTCCCGGCGGCACCGTACGCGAACGCGGCGTCATATCTCGACGCCTACGCGGATGAGATCTCGCGGGCCGCTAAGACGATCGACCCGGTCATGTTCGACCGCGCGGCGGCCATCCTCCTTGAGGCCTATACGCGCGGCGCCCGGATATTCTCGTGCGGCAATGGAGGATCGGCGTCGATCGCGAACCACATGCAATGCGACCACGTGAAGGGCGTCCGGACAGCCACCGATCTGACCCCCCATGTGCAGAGCCTCAGCACCAACGTGGAGCTGCTGACCGCGATAGCCAACGACATGGGGTACGAGAACGTCTTCGTGTACCAGCTCCAGGCTCATTCCCGGCCGGGCGACGTCCTCGTAGCGGTCTCGTCGTCAGGCCGCTCGGCCAACATTGTACGGGCGGTGACCTGGGCTCGGGACAACGGTGTGCGCACCATCGCGGTCACCGGCTTCGAGGGCGGCGCCGCTAAGTCAGAGGCCGAGGTAAGCATTCATGTCGACTGCGCGAACTACGGCGTCATCGAGGACTTGCACCAAGCCGTCATGCATGCCCTGGCGCAGTACATCCGCCAATCGCGGATGAGCGCCGACGCGATCTCGGCCAGCGTGTTCTAAAAATATGGCAGCCAACCGTCCGCACCTGGATGTATCACCACGGAACCGCTGCAGGTCTTGTATCGAGGATGGCGACTAGTTGCCGATCCAGCGGACCCTAAGGTGAGAGGCTGCCGGAATCGCATGGAAGGCTGGGCGAAAAGGTAATGGTGACCGTGCTTCGTGACGCCAAGAGACGCACTCGCGCGATGGCCTTCGCACCCAGGGTGGGCCTGGTCGGCCTTTTGGGCCAAGGCAATCTCGGTAACGACGGCTCGCTCGAGGCCGTGCTCGACTGGCTCGGCGCGGAGTACCCCGGCGCGATCCTGGATTTCCTGTGCACAGGAACAGACCAGATGACGGCGCGCTACGGCGTTCCGGCGACCCGTATTCGCTGGTACAACACGGAAGCTCAGGCCGCGCCGGGCAAGATCGGGCTCGTCGCCAAGGGCCTGATGGTTCCGCTCGGGATGATGATCGACGCGGTTCGCATAGGCACGTGGGTCCGTCGGCACGATGTCGTGATGGTGCCGGGCATGGGTGTGCTCGAGACCGCCCTTCCGCTGCGGCCGTGGCACACCCCGTACTCGATGTTCCTCGTTTCCGCGTTCGGCAGGATGTTCGGGACCAAGGTCGCGCTGGTGAGCGTGGGGGCGAGCGACATCCGTCAGCCGCTTGCCCGGCGCCTGGTCACCGCGGCGGCCCGGCTCGCATATTACCGGTCCTACCGAGACGTCTTCTCGAAGGACGCGATGCGGCGAATGGGCCTGGATACCTCAGCCGACCCCGTCTATCCCGATCTGGCCTTCGCGCTGCCGGTCCCGCGCGATGTCGCGGCCATCCCCGGAATGGTCGGCGTAGGCGTTATGGACTTTAACGGCAGCAACGACGAGCGTGACCAGGCGGATCGGCTGCATGCTTCTTACGTTGCGAACATGAAGACCTTTATCCTGTGGCTGGTGGACAACGGCCGCTCGGTACGGCTGTTCACGACGGACGTACATGACGAACCCATCATGCGCGAGGTCATCGCCGACGTACGCGCCCGCCGGCCGCAGCTCGCCCCAGCCCAGATCATCGCCGAGCCGGTGTCCTCTCTCGGTGAGCTGATGCGGCAGATAGCGTCGGTCGACACCATCGTGGCCTCCCGCTTCCACAACGTCCTGTGCGCGCTGAAGCTGGCGAAGCCAACCGTGTCGGTTGGTTACTCCGCGAAGTTCGGTGCGCTGATGGAAGAGGTGGGCCTGGCCGAGTTCTGCCAATCCGCCAATTCGGTGGATGCTGACCGGCTGATCGAGCAGTTTACCGAACTGGAAAGCCGGTCAGCTCAGGTACACCAGATGATCATCGAGCGTACCGCGGAGAACGCGCGACTTCTCAACCAGCAATTCGCTACGCTGTCCGCCTTGCTCTTCCCGTCCGCCGGACCAGATGCGGCCGCGGCCGAACACAAGCGTGCCCGCACGGATCTTTCCAAGGAGAAGCTTTGATGAACGACCAGGCAGGCGGCGAGAACCTCGCTTCCGGGGAAAGCGTCGGCACCACGCTCCATAAGAAGGACTTCTGGAGCGAGGAGAACCTGAAGTACAGCCGGCCGCACTTTCGCCTTGAGAAGGCCGCGCGAATCGTCAACGGACTGGCCGGGGACAACAGGTCCACGCTGCTCGACGTCGGCTGCGGGCCCGCGGCTCTGATGCCCCTGCTCCGGCCAAATATACAGTACTACGGTATCGATATCGCCATACATGACCCGGCACCAAATCTGCTCGAGGCCGACTTCCTCGAGGCGCCAATCCGGTTCGATGACAAGCGCTTCGACATTGTCATCGCCCAGGGTGTCTTTGAATACGTGGGCACCTTCCAGGAGCAGAAATTTGCCGAGATCTCTCAGCTCCTGAATGACGACGGTACATTTATCGTGTCGTACGTCAACTTCGGCCATCGCAACAAGAGCGTGTACTGGCCCTACAGCAACGTGCAGGCCCTGCCTGACTTCCGCCAGAATCTCGCGCAGTACTTCGAGATTAAGAGGTCCTTCCCGACCTCGCACAACTGGCAGCATTCCGAGCCTAAGCGTAAAGTCATCAAGGCGGCCAACAGGTACATTAACTTCAATGTCCCGATTATTAGCCCGGTACTGGCGGTGGAGTACTTCTTTATCTGCGCCAAGCGTACGGGTTCGTGATCGCGTGCCGTGACTTTGACGAGGCCCCGCGCCTAGTCCAGCCTGGACGGCTTCTCTATGAACGGTATGTCGACGAGTTCTTGGTTCGTCCACTGATCGTGAATGCGCTGTCTGCGGCGGTTCAGCACCTGATGCAAGATCGGGATCTTGGAGCGCACGAGTGACCAGGCCAGGCGGCCCTTAAGGCTGCTGCGCCCTAGCGAATAGGACCCCAGCGTCGAGATAAGCTTGGACTCCTTGTGAACCGGCATCGGCACGACGCACCGCACTCGGTCGAGAGCGCCTTCTCTGTAGAAGTACCACCAGTCGTCAGGGTTCACCCGTACCGGCATTATGAATTTGATGAGCCTATCGCATGCCTCGCGCGTGATGATGTAGGCGCCTCCGCTGACGACCAGGCGAATCTCGATGGGCAGTGCGAGGAGTCGTTCTGACGGGAGCTCTGTCGAGCCCTCTCGGCTCAGCCTGCATGAGCGATTACTACCGTAGCTGAGCAGCGCCACTTCCGCGCCGGTTAGCTGATCGGCCACGGCGTCGGCCAGACTCGCCAGGTCGGCAGGCAGCACGACGTCGTCCTCCAGCACCAGTGCTTTATCCAGCCCATCCTCGACCATTTTCTTATAGGCACTCAGATGGCTCAGTGCGGCCCCGGTCGTGCCGGCCAGAAATTGCGTCATGTACGTGAGCGCAGGATCGACGATGCTGCGGTCGGTCAGGTCTACCTCGTGCCCATCTATGGCGGTCAGGATTTCGTAGTCCATGCCGGTCTTGTTCAACTCGGCAGTAATGTGCGCCCGCCGGTCGCGGGACCGAGCCAAGTTGATGACGTAAGCCTTCACGGTAGATCGTGCTCCTTACCTCTCCGCACGGGTCCAGACGCCAGCCGAGACAGTCCTCGCACCACACAGGATTCACCGCGCCCTCGCCCTGATACAACGACGCGATAGTTCGTTGCTCAGCGGCGCAGGCGGGGGTACCTGCGCGCGGCACCAGCAAGCGTTCGCCCGTATTATCACGGTACGCTCGACGCTCTTATGTAAGGGCTCTCCCGAGCGAGCGCTCAGCCAGCACAGCGAGGTGAGACGGATGAAGGTCGCCGTGACCGATTCACTCCAGGGTCATAGCTGATGTCCGCCATCGCACTCCGGCGCCAGCCGGGCGTAACGTCGCTGGACCTGGCTGAGGCGCGTGATCGTTCTGTCCGGCGCAGGGTCGGCGCCGCCTGGGCGCTGCTGTTCTTCAATACCCTGACCTATATCCCTGGCGGTCTCATCCACGTGCCTTCTCACGTCGGCAAGGCGGCCTCACAAGGTGCCCTGCCGCTGGCGCTCCTGGTGGCACTGACCGCGAACCCGAAGCTCAGGCTGCGCCCGAACGTGTTCCTCTGCCTCGTGAGCCTGCTCGTCGTTGACACGGTGGTGACCGCCACGGCAGCACCCCACCTTGGCGATGCCTTCCGGACCTTCAGGCTCGCCGAGTTCGTGGTCGGGCTCTGGCTGCTGACGCCCTTCTGGGGCCGAGACGACATGCTTCTCCTGCGGTGTCAGCTTCGCTGCCTCTACGTGGCGCTGGCCTCGGTGATGCTCGGCTTCCTGATTGCCCACCATCACGCCACCTCTTACGACGGCAGGCTCGAAGGGATCATCTGGCCGATGCTGCCCACGCAGGTGGCCCAGTACGCGGCGGTGGCGGCCGGGCTGACGGTCGTGCTCTGGTTCGGCCGCCTGGTGAGCGGTCGTGCCACCGTGGTCGGCGTTACCTTCGCCGTGGCCATCCTCCTCCTCACGCATACCAGGACCGCACTGGTGGGCCTGGTGGTGGGCGTTATCGTCGCTGGCCTGAGCCTGTTCGCCAGCAACACGCGGGTGCGGAAGCTCTTCGCGACGGGTGCCGCCGTCGTGTCGGTCGGGGTCATTTCGGCGTCCGGCATCGTGCTGACCTACCTGGAGCGTGGCGAGAATTCAAAAGGCCTGACCTCCTTGACCGGCCGGACGAACTTCTGGGCCCTCGTCCTCAACACGCCGCGGACCAAGTTCGAGGAGATATTCGGATTCGGCTTGTCCAACGCGAGCGTCGATGGGCTCCCCATCGACAGTAACTGGCTATCCGGCTACATGCAGGAAGGGCTCTTCGGGGTGGTGGTCTGCGCCGCGATCCTGGTGTGGCTGATCGTGACCGCCTTCTTCCAGCCAAGCGGCATACGGCGCGCCCTCACCTTGTTCCTCCTGACCTACTGCACGATCGCCTCGTTTACCGAGGACTCCTTCACCGACGTCTCGACGTATCTCCTCCATCTCACCGTGGCGGCGTCGCTGCTTACCGCGTCTGTCGTGCCGCTGGGAGTCTTCGCGGGCATCCGCAAGTAAGGCCGCCGTTAGCTGGGGGTGGCGGTGAGGGTGAAGCTGTTGAGCTGGAAGGTTTCGTTCTGCTTGCCGGTGGAGCAGATCTCGAAGCCGAAGCTGAGGCCGGTGAGGGTGGAGCTGGCGGGCAGGTAGTTGCCGTTCCCGTGGGTTTCCAGCCAGGTGAGCATGGCCATGACGTCGACGCTGCCGGACGGGTCGTTGGTTCCGGTGGGGAGCTGCCAGATGAGCTCGGAGCCGAACTGGCACAGGTTCCAGCTCTGCACGGGTACGCCGTCTGAGCCGCCGAAGGAGGCCGATGCGATGACGTCGCCGTTGGCGTCGCAGCGGGGGCGGAGGGAATCTCCGACGAAGTCGGTCTGGATCATCACTTCGTTGTTCCAGTTGTTCAGCCAGATGTCGTATCCGGCTTCGCCGATGGAGCCGCTGTTGGCGTCGCCGGCGATGTTCACGTTCCAGGATGAGTACATGGAGGACCAGGACGACAGGTCCGGGTTGACGTCTGTGTTGGGTAGCCACGGCACGGTGGTGCCGACGTTCGGGTAGGAGACGACCGCGGTGTTGCCGGCGGGCATGTTCGCGGTGACGGACCAGTCGCCGGGGTTATCGGCGGTCAGGGTCTGCGACCATCCTGAGATCGGGCTCCACACGTTGTTTCCGACGGTCACGTCGCCGTTAATGCCTGATATCTGCGCGTAGTTATACGGGCCGCAGCTTCCGCTGGCCGCACTGGTCGTGCACGACGCGGCCGTCGCAGTCGACCCAGAAGTCGGCGTCGGCGTCGGCGTCGGCGTAGGGGTGGGCGTCGGGGTGAAGGTCGGCGTCGGCGCGAGGGTCGGCGTCAGGCTCGGCGAGGAAGTGGTAATCACGGGCACGACGGTCGTCGGCGGGTCATCCGGTGTTGGTGTATTGGTCACTTTCAGAGTGCGAGTCGGCTGCTGTGACGGGCACATCTGCTTATGACACCACGGGGACAGGCTGTATGACGGTTGGGTAGGGCCGGGCCTATGCCGCACCGTGTGGGTCACCGTATTCGACACCGTCGCAAGCACATCGCGCGGGCCGGCCGCAAACAATACTCCGGCTATGGAAATCGTGATTGGCAGCATGAATACCAACGGTCGCCAAGCGCTTACTCGGCGTCCAGATCGATGCCTCGATCGCGTCATATCACGACACCGTATATCTCCCCCGGTAAGCCGTCCGGGAAATCCCTGAAATTGTCCAGCTTGTCGGCCTAAAACCGTACCATACTACTCGAAACCACCCTGGCCTTACCGGTGCGGCCGATCGCTACGAGGAGCTGGGGGAGCCGGACTGGTGCCCCGCCGCCCGGCCGGGCCACAGCCATGCGGGGACGGTGCCCGAGTCGTGCAGGCCCCGCCGCAACTGCCACCAGCACACCAGCGTGCCGACCCATGATGCGGCCGCAAAATAACGCATTGTCCCGAGCGCGCCTCCGGTTTCGGCTCCCACGACGGAAAAGGCCACGATGAGGGCCGAGGTCACGAGCACGGCGTGCATGCTCCGGCGCGCGGCACCCAGCGCGTGCAGGCCCAGGTACGCTCCGGTGGTAGCGCAGCTGGCCATGACGGCAAGCGTCGCCGGCAGCACCAGCGGATAGGTCGGCTGCCATATCCGGCCCAGCATGAGGTGCCCTAGTCCTCTGGGGAGCGCCACCAGCAGTACCGCTCCGAACACCAGCCCTAGCACGGTGAGCGCGGCGCTGACGGCCGCGCAGAAAAGAGGCAGACGCCGCGGCGAGCGACGCTGGAGCTTGGCCGCTTCCGGCAATGTGATCAGGCCAATGCCGGAGAAGACGATGTTAAGCGGGCCCATGAGCGTGTTGGCCGCCTGGACGTAGCCGACATCGGTGATGCCCAAGAGGGAAGAAACAGCGTAGATCCGCAGCGTGGAGCCGACGTTACCTCCGGTGTTCTCCACCAGGTAACGGGGGCCGAGGTCGCGGTGCCGCGACAGCCATTCAGTCGCGCCGGCCAGGTTCGGCATGACCCGGGCCTGCAGCGGTGCGACGGCGGCCCCGACGGCCGCTCCTGCGCCCCACGCGATGACGAACCAGAAGACGTTGGCGTGGCCGGTGATCCGCAGGATCACCAGCGAGGGAAGCAGGACCACGGCCCAGATCGTGTCGTTGATGAAGGCATGCTGGCCGCGTCCCACCGCGAAAAACGCGTAGCGCCAGCTGTCTTGCAGCATCAGCCCAGGCAACGCCAGGCCGAGGCCGAGAAAGGCGAGCCCGGTCGTGCCGCCGACCAGCCGTCCTGCCGCAAGCGCGCAGGTCCCGGTGACCAGGCCCACCAGCAGCGCAGTGCCCGTGCAGCGCGCGGTGGCGCGCCGCCAGGTCGGCGGCATCGTGCCGCTGAACCTGATCAGGAGCGGCTCGATAGAAAGACCGCGTGACGCGTTGACCGCCAGCCCGTAGGTCACGTAGGCCAGGCTGAAGGCGCCGAATTGCGCGGCGCCCAGCGTGCGGGCGACGGATATGCTCAGCAGGAAGTTCGTCAGGCTGGACATGCCCTGATCCGCGATACCCCAGCTGATGCGGCGGCTCGCCTGGCGGACCATACTCCAGGACAGCGCGGCCGGTATCCTTCGCACCGCTACGGCCACCAGCGAGCCCCCTGTGCGGTCTCGAATCTCATCTTTCCCTCAGCCGCATCCCGAACCGCAAAACGCATTAGCACCAGATGTCACGCTGCATATTAAGGACAATACGCGACCCTAGACGATCCAGCTTCACCGGCAATTCCCGCATGCCGTCCAGGCTCTCGCGTACGCTGCGCTGATGCTCGGGAGAACAGATGACGAGCAAGAAGCCACCGCCGCCGGCTCCGGTCAGCTTCGCGCCAGCCGCACCGGCGCCAAGCGCCTTGGCGACCGAGGCGTCAATCTCGTCGTTGGAAACCCCGGTGGCGAGCCTCCGCTTTGCCTCCCAGCTCTCGCGCATCGCGGGGCCGATCGCGTCCACGTCGCCGTTGCGCAGCCGGTCGGCGGCGAAGCCCGCAAGGTCACGAAGGAGGTCGAGCTGGGGTCGGGTCGACTCGATGTTCGCGCGCTGCTCGACCAGAATCGAGTCCGCGCTCCGGGTTACGCCGGTATAGAACAGCATGATCTGCTGCTGAAGCGCCCGGCGCCCGGCCGCGGACAGCCCTAGTTCCTGGGCCACTACTTCGTCTCCTGGCCCGAACCGGATGTCGCGGATCCCGCCAAGCGCGGCAATGTACTGGTCCTGCTTGCCGATGGGCTTCCGGCAGCGCTCGATCTCGATCGTGCATGCCCGCTCGGCAAGCTCTTCGGCCGCGACCTGTCGTCCCTGGTAGGCGAACAACGCCTGCAGCAAGCCAACGGTGACCGCGGACGAAGACCCGAGGCCAGAGCCCCCGGAGGGGATGTCGGCCAAGGTCGTGATCTCGACTCCGTTCGCCACGCCCGCCATGTGCATGGCTTCTCGCACCAACTCGTGCTCGAGGTCGTCGACTCGCGAAACGATCTCCTTCTTGGAGTAGTTGACGTAGATGGCGTCGTCGAACCGCTCCTTGACGATCACGTATACGTACTTGTCGAGCGCGCAGTTGAGGACGCGGCCGCCGTGCTCCCGGTAGTAGCCAGGCAGGTCGGTCCCCCCGCCGAGCAGTCCGATCCGCAGTGGTGTCTGGCTGATGATCATCTCAGTGCCCTGGTGGGCCACTCCTTCCTGGCTCGCTGGTACGCGTCGACCGTGCCGATGTCGCGGAAGTACCCCTCCACCAGCACCGCACGCGCTCGGCCGACCAGCCGGGGCAGCAAGTCGAAGCCGATGTCCTTCGGTGGCACGCCATCGATCTCACCAAGCACGCTCGGATGGAAGGCGTACATGCCGGCATTGGTCAGGTCGGAAACCGGGTCGGCTGGTTTCTCCACGAACCCGACGACCCGGTCCCCGTCGAGTTCCACGACACCCCCCGCCCACGGCCGTTCGGAATGGAACACCGTCCACGTCGCGATCGCGTCATGTTCCGCGTGGGCCTGCACCAGCGATCGCAGATCGAAGTCCGTGAGGTTATCGGCGTAGCAGGCCAGGAACGACTCGTCCCCGTCGACCCAGTCCCGGTTGGCGATGAGGGTTCCTGCGCTGCCCAGCAGTTCCGGCTCGAAGGACGTGCGGACAGCCGGCGGGCCGGTCCGGGCCGCGACGTGATCACGCACCACGTCCGGCAGGTAGTGAAGGTTGACCAGTACCTCGTCGACGCCCGCCCGGTCGAAGGCGTCAAGCCAGATGTCCAGCAGGGGCCGCCCGTCAATCGGCACCATGCACTTCGGGATCGTGTCGGTGATCGGTCTTAGCCGGCTGCCCACTCCCGCGGCGAGCAGGAAGGCCTTCATACGCCAGCCTTCCTCACTACCCCCAGGGCGCGCATCCGCGCGTTCGCCTGCACAAGCACACCATCAAGGCCGTCGATCCCCTTGAGCCAGGCGCTATACGCCGCGACCGAGTCGGCTGGCGTGCGCCGAGGCTGCCAGCCGACCGCCCGCAGGGCGCCGATGTCCGAGAGGATGTGGCGGGTGTCACCGAAGCGGTATTCGCCGGTGACCGACCCAGGTTCGGCAGACCCGTACTGGCGCATCACGATATCCGCGAATTCCCGCGTGGTAACGGCCGTGCCGCCGCCGACATTGAAGACCCGCCCGGCGGCCCTGTCATCCTCAAGCACCAGCACGTTGGCGTCCACCACGTCGTCGATGTTGACGTAGTCGCGGATGGCCCCGCCGTCCTCATAAAGGGTGGGCGCCATTCCTTGCAGATAGCTGAGGCAGAAGATACGGCACGCGCCGGAATAAGCGTTGTAGACGGATTGCCGCGGGCCCTGCACGATGCTGTAGCGCAAGGCCACGGTCGGGATGCCGTACCGCCGGCCGAGGTTGATGGCGACCATCTCCTCGCCGAGCTTTGACATGCCGTATGCGTTCTGGGGGTTGGAGACCCGCTCTGGTGTGGCCCGCATCTCCAGCGGCCCGCCGCAGACCGGGCAGGGAATGTCCCATCGACCCGCGGCCAGCGCGCTCTCTGGTCGCATTCCCGGCAGTTGCTCCCCGTCGGACGGGCACCAGTAGAGCCCCTCGCCCATTGCCGACTGGGATGATGCCACCACGACACGGGCCAGGTCCAGGCGCTCGGCCACGATGATCTCGTAGATCAGGGCGGTCGAGACCACGTTCACGTCAGAGAACCGGGAGAAGTCCGGCAGGTAGTCCTGGTAGGCGGCGAAGTGGTAGACGGCATCGACCCGCCGCAGCAGGTTCACCAGCAGGTCCCGGTTGCGGGTGTCGCCCTGGTAGAACTCGGCGCCCGGGCTCAGGTACATCGGCTTCCCATCCCGGTGCACCGGGGGAGTCAGGGCGTCCAGGATCACAACCTGATGCCCGAGGGCGAGCAGCCGGTCGCAGGTATGGGATCCGATGAATCCCGCGCCGCCGGTTACGAGGATCCTCACGCGTGCCTCCGCCGCTTGGCGATCGCTTCCGCCGCCCCGTCGACCATCACCGTGTCACCTCGCGCCGCTGGATGCCTGATTCTCCCTCGCTCAGGGAGCCCGTCATAGGAGAGCAGCGAACCGGCCGTGGTGATACGGCGCTCCAAGGATCGCCAGGGCCAGCGCCATGTCCGCGCGCGGGTGCCTTCGCCGGCTCAGATACGCCCGAGAATCTCGCGGAGGTGGTCGGCCAGGCGGATCGATAGGGCGATGATCGTCAACGTTGGGTTGGAGGCTCCGTAGGTCGGGAACACCGAGCTTCCTGCTATATAGAGGTTGTCGACGGAGTGCACTTTGCAGACCGGGTCCACGACGCCCCTGGCCGGATCCGTGTGCATCCTCGTCGTACCAAAATGGTGATGGCTGCCCTCCACCAGCGTGGTGCGCGGGTCCGCGGTCCACTCAACGAAACCGAGACCCAGTGCCTGCAGGGTGTGGTTGAGCACTTGTGCTGACGCCTTCATGGAAGCGAAATCATGGTCGGTGATGCGCCACGTCACGCGCGCAACCGGTATTCCGAGGTCGTCACGACGAGACCCCAACCGCACGCGAGACTCGGGGTTGGGGGCCTGCTCGCCGTCGGCGCGCAGGACCAGCACGCGAGGCCGCGACATGATCCTGCCGAGCGCGATGTCGGCTAGTGCGGGAGGGCTGGCCAGCACGTTTCGCAGGTGGCGACCGAGGGCACCGATCGCCGGCCGACGCCACCGAGCCTTGCCCAGGGTCGCCAGCGATCGCACGGCTGTGCTCGTCACGGGCTTGGGTCGCGGCACCAGATAGAAGGAGCAGTTCAGGAGGCCTAGGTCGCGCTGGACGGCGTCAGGGACGCGAAGCCCACCGCCGATCGCCTCGCCTGCCGGACGATAGAACGACACGAGCTCCTGGATCGGGGCCAAATCGGACAGCACAACATGACCGCCATGGATCGCGAGCCGCTCGGCGAAGTGACGACCGACGAGGTCGTGCTCGTTTCCCAGACCACGCCCGTGGTTCGCGGTTAGGAGCAGACGAGCGTTCTCGATTCCACCGGTGGCGAACACCACCTGCAAGGGGCGTATGACGACGCGTTCCCGGCTTCCGCGGACCCCGACGATGCGTTCAATGTGGCCACCAGATGAGTCGGTCACTACCTCCACCGCACGCGTGTGCAGGAAGATGCGAACGTTCGGCAAGGCGCTGAGAAGATTCCACATCTGCAGGTGGTCAGGCGTCCGGAACTGGAAGACGGCCGACTCGAGCTCACTCTTGACCAAGGACTGACCGAGCTCGGACGTCTTTGCCATCCACAGTTTGGCCGCTTCGTCGAACGGAACGCGGCCGCACGCCTCGGCGGCCCGGGCGTAGTAGCTGTCGAGATGCTCACGCGGGAACGGCCATCCCACGTCACGCAGCCCCTCGCGTACCTCGAAGTCGATGGGGTCGAAGGCTCGCGCCGCCCACCCGTTGCCCGCCGCCATGATGTCCGGGTGCAGCAGCGTCCCGCCGAACCCGCGCGCCCGGCAGCGGTCCAGTCGCTCGATCGGGTATCCGTCGCTCTCGCCCTGACTCTGAGCCTGCACGTCCGGCTCGAACTCGAGTCCACCGCTCTCCAGGACGCAGACATGCACGCCCCTCGCGCCTAGCTCGCGGGCGAGGGTGAGGCCGGCCGGGCCGGCGCCGACCACGCACACGTCAGTGAGGATGTCCTCGCCGTCGGGCTCGGTCGCACCACCGTCCATCGCGCACCCCTCCGCCGACATCAAGATCTGCCGATTCTTGCCACACGCCTGGGGTCTCACCGGTTTGGACGGGTTGGGCCCTTACGTTTTGCCTTCGCCCGATCTCGCGAACCCCGCATAGTCAAGCGCGGCTCAGGAGCGACTGCATCAACTCTGTTCCCGGGAGCGTACACCACGACAGTGGCACCTGGTGTGCGAGTTCGCGGACACGCTCCGGCACCGCCGCGGCGAGCGGCTCGAAGCGTGTTCACACGTAGAGTAACTGAAAACTACGATCTGTAGTGTAGCGTCGATCCGTCCGGCACGGGTCCAGCACCCAACGGACTCGTTAACCAGACGTATGGTCGCAGACCGGGTAAGAAGGCGTTGCATCGCCGGCTAGGTCAAGGTAGTATCCGCCGGATTGCAGGTTGAGTTGGGGGTCTGCGTAGGGAGAACCGTACCGTGTGCGGGTTCCGGGGCTTGGCGCGGCCAGGCGCATTGAGACGGCGCACCGTACTCAAAATAGTGTGCGGCGGATCGGTGCTGCTGTTTCTCCTCGGATTGCTGGCGCTGCCGTTCTTTCAGCCGGGCGCAGGCACGGCGACGGTGTCGGACAATTTCAACCAGGTGGACGGCGGGCTCGGTTCTGACTGGACGACCGTCAGCGGCACCGTCGCACCGCAAATCGTGAATGACACGGCGCAGCCCGGATCCGCGGGAAAGGTGAACAGCGCTTACTGGAGCGCGAATAAATTCAGCAGTAACCAGTACGCGGCGGCTAGCTTCCCCGACAGCTCGGGCAGCAATTACGGGCCGGCGATCGGCGTCCGGCTCAGCAACTCCACGGGCTACTTCCTGTGGTACGGCAACTCGGCCGACACCGTCTCGATCTGGCGGATGGACAGCCCATCGAAGTGGACCGAGCTCAAGGCCAGCGCACCGCTGACCATCAACCCGACGGACGTATGGCAGCTCCAGGCGGTCGGGTCGACCCTCACCGGCTACCAGAACGGTGAGCTGGTCGTCACGACGACCGACACGCACTACACGACCGGCGCCCCCGGCATCTGGATGTATTTCGCGGCCAACGAGATCACGAACTGGTTCGGCGGCGACGTCGCCGCGACATCGGCGTATTCGGTCGGCGGGATGGTGTCGGGACTGACCGGGACGGTGGTGCTGCAGGACAACGTCGGCGACAACCTGTCCGTCAAGGCCAACGGCTCCTTCACGTTCCCGACTCACCTTTCCAGCGGCGCCGACTACTCGGTGACGGTGAAGACCCAGCCCGCGCGGAAGGAGTGCGCGGTCTCCGACGGCAGCGGGACGATAAGAACTGCGAAAATCACCAGCGTCGCAGTGACCTGTACGGCAAGCTCGGGCGGCAACTCCAGGCTGCAGGTGCAGTACCAGGGCACCGACGCCAGCGGCGTGCGGGACTATCTGGTGACCTCGCCGGACGACGGCCCGGGCCCGCAGGGCCTGCGGGTCCTCCAGCCGAGCAACCCCGCGCCGGGCGTCGCGCACAACTTCCTCTACGTCCTCCCGGTCGAGCCCGGAGAGGGCACCACCTTCGGCGACGGCCTGCAGGTCATCCAGTCGCTTGGCCTGCAGAACAAGTACAACCTCACGGTTATCGAGCCATCGTTCAGCATCAACCCGTGGTACGCCGACGACCCGCTGGACGCTAGCCAGCAGGAGGACACGTTCATGTCCATGGACCTGGCGCCCTGGGTGAAGGCCAACCTGTCCACCACCGGAAGGGAGCAGAGCTGGCTGATTGGGTTCTCCAAGTCCGGGATCGGCGCGCAGACGCTGATCTTGCGGCACCCAGGCACGTTCACCCTCGCAGCCTCCTGGGACTTCCCGGCCGACATGGACGCCTACAACGAGTACGGGACCAACTCGTCGGACTCCTACGGCACGGACGCCAACTTCCAGGCGAACTACCGGCTGACCCCCGAGTTCCTCGCCGCCCACGCCGCCCCGTTCAGGACGGCCAACCGGATCTGGATCGGCGGGTACCACTACTTCGAGCAGGACGTGGCCGATTATGACGCGCTGCTGACGTCGGAGGGCATCCAGCACACGACGGAGACGCCGACCCCGATGGCGCACGAATGGTACAGCGGCTGGGTTCCGATTGCCTTGGCGGCGCTGTACGCCGACAGCCTCCACCTGCACTAGCGACTCCCCCGGGCGAGGACTCCCGCCGATGTGCTGAGTGCCTGGCAGGTCGGCGACGGCCGGATGATGTATCAAGGTCAGCGGTAATAGCTCTTGTATGAGTCGGGTCTGGTACTGCTGCCGCCCGCGTCTAATCTCGCCCTCGAATAAGCTGTGGAGCTGACGATGAGAGTTCTCGTTGCGGGTGATCGCGGCTACATCGGAGCCGTTCTGGTCCCGTTCCTGCGCGGGGCTGGGCACCAGGTCGACGGGCTGGACGTCGGCCTGTATGAGGGGTGTGACCTCGGTGCCGCGCCAGAGGATCTCGGCGGTCGGCTGCCGCGCGACCTCAGAGACGTCGAGGCGAGCGAACTGGCGGGCTACGACGCGGTGATCTGTCTGGCCGCGCTGTCCAATGACCCGCTCGGCGACCTCAAGCCCGCGGCGACTTACTCGATCAATCACGACGGGACGCTACGCCTGGCCCGGGCCGCGAAGCAGGCCGGCGTCGGGCGGTTCCTGTTCGCCTCCTCGTGCAGCCTGTACGGCGCGGCGGGCTCGCAGGCTGTGGCCGAAGACGCGGAACTGTTTCCGGTCACGCCCTACGGCGAGACCAAGGTGACGGCCGAGCGCGACCTATCGCTGCTCGCCGACGACGCGTTCAGCCCGACGTACCTCCGCAACGCCACCGCCTACGGCGCCTCTGCGCGGTTGCGCCTCGACATTGTCGTGAACAACCTCACCGCCGTCGCGATGACGACCGGTCAGGTGCGCCTGGAGAGCGACGGGACGCCGTGGCGGCCGCTGGTGCACATCGAAGACATCAGCCGGGCGTTTCTCGCGGTCCTTGAGGCCCCGCGTGAGCTGATCCACGACGAGGCGTTCAACGTCGGCCGCGCCGAGGACAACGTGCAGGTCAAGGACATTGCTGACCTGGTTCGCGAAGCGGTGCCAGGGTCACAGGTGTCGCTCGCCGAAAACGCCGGGCCGGACCTGCGCAACTACCGCGTCGACTTCTCCAAGCTGGCCGGGACCTTCCCCGGCCTGAGCCTGCGCTGGCGGGTACAGGACGGCGTCGACGAGCTGGTCCGCGCCTATACCGAGAATGGCCTGACGTACGGCGACTTCATGTCCGCGCGCTTCGTCCGGCTGCGCCGGATCCGTGAGCTGGTTTCTGCTGGCCTCGTTGACGAGATGCTTCGCCGCCAGACCAGCGAGCCCTTCCCGATGCACGGCGCATAGGCCGTCAAGGCGACCGCTTAATCCGGCTGCTCCTTGGGCTGGCCGGCGATGGACCTGACCGAGCCCTCGAGGTGCGGCGGGAGCGGGGCCTCGCCTGCCGAACGGACCTGGCGTGCCCGGCTGGCGAACCACCCGGCCAGGTGCTGATAGCACTCCCGCTTGTCCGCGGCGGAAAGCGGCGCGCGCCAGATGGCCCTGACGTACGCCCAGACGTACTCGCCGTAGAGCCGGACGGCCGGATGGCGCAATGGGTCGGCTCGCCGCGGGTCCATGTTGGCGCACCTGCTCCGCACCGACGGGTGTGACCGCTCGGCCCGCCCAGGATGATCCCGCCGGAAGTAAAGCCAGTCCGGGACCTGGTAGAACCGTCCGTATAGGGCCAGTTCGGCGATGATGGTGCGATCCGCGTGGTGGTAGCTTTCCTTCATCGCCGTGCGGCGCAGAACATCGGTCCTGATCACGCCGTAGTCGTCGTCGCCGCCGCTGTCGAACAGCAGGCTGCGGAACCGCTCCGGCGCCCGGGGCGAGGACGTGCTCAGCGGGTACTCGTACGCCCGGGTCACCGTGCCCGAGCCGTCGATGAGCGCTGTCCAGCAGTGCGCGAGCACGACGTCAGGATGCTGGTCGAGGGCTTGCACGCAGCGCTCGATCAGGTCACCGGCGTAGAGGTCGTCGTTGGCCGCCCACTTGAACAGCTCACCCCTGGCCTCCTCGACCACGACATTGTGGTTGGGGGCGAGGCCGATGTTCTTCGGCTGGCGGATATAGCGGACCCGCGCATCGTGCTGTGCGCTGCGCCGGCAGATCTCCGCGGTTCCGTCGGTGGACGCGTTGTCCGAGATGATCAGCTCGAAATCCTCGTAGCTCTGGCCGAGCAGGGCATCGATCGCCTGGGCGAGATACCTCTCGCCGTTATAGACCGGAAGCCCGATCGTGAGCCTGGGCGTCGCGGTCATCGCGTGCGGGCTCCGCCTGAACCGTGACTGCCGGTGATCTGGAGCCTCATCGGTTCCTCCGAATTCTGTCGTATCGCGGGTGGTGCGTCAGGGTGAATTATCCCGTCGCCAGGCGCCATAAGGCGTCCCGGCTATCGCGGGCGGCCCGCGTCCGCACCGGGTGCGTAATCGCGAAGTTGTAGATCTCGATCAGGTGCTTGAGGCTGTGGTCCGGGTTGAACCGCTGCTCGTATGTCTCGCGGGCGCTCCGTCCGTAGTCCTCGTACCTCTCCGGGTGCGCCGCGACGTCGGCCACGGCCGCGGCGAGCGCGTCCGGGTCGCCGGGCCGGACCAGCACGCCGTCGACTCCCGGCGTGACCAGCTCGGGGAACGAGCCGTGGGCCGCGGCGATCGTCGGCGTGCCCGCCGCCATGGCCTCGATGACGACCAGCCCGAACGGCTCCTCCCAGACCGACGGCACCACGACCGCGCGCGCTCGTGACGTCAGCTCCCGGACCTGGCCGGGCGGAACGAGCCCGAGAACCTCGACGGAGGGGCGCGCCGCCGCCCAGGCCGTCACCTCGCGGTCGAGCGAGCCGGTCCCGGCGATGAGCAGGCGCAGCTCCGAGTCGCCGGACGAGCCGAGGTAACGGTCCCAGGCCGCCATCAGCAGCCGCACGCCCTTGGCCTCTTCGAGCCGGCCGATGAAGGCCACCACCGGATCGCGCGGCGCTACCTGGATGCCGCGGTAGGGAATCATGTTGTGCCGGACGAACACCCGGCCGGGCGGCAGCTTGAGGCTCAGGTGCAGGTCCCGCTGGGCTGCCGAGATGAACAGGTAGGCCGAGACAAGCGACCGCCAGGCCTTGCGGTGGGCGACGGTGGCCACGACCAGCGGGGCGGTGGCGGCCCGCGATCCCCGGTAACACCCATGCACGGCCCCCGGAATCGGCAGCCTGTGCATGCAGTCGTGGCAGATCGCGCCCTCGCGCATGAGATCGCCGCTCGCGCACATCAGCCGGTAGTTGTGGATAGTCGCCACCACCGGCACCGCCGCGTCCCGGCAAGCGTACAGCGCAGCCGCGCTGATCAGCGGGAACGTGTTGTGGATGTGGACGACGTCGGGGCGGTATCCATGCAGCGCCGCGGTCAGCTCGCGATGAGACTCGCGGCTCCAGATCACCCGGGCGGGCAGCGTCGCCTTGCGCACGGCGGGCCAGTGCTCGATCTCGTCGCTCTCCTTCTCGAACCGCCTGACCGTGTGCCCGGCGCGCGCGAGTTCCGCGCTCTCCTGGTCCACCACGCGGTTCTCGCCGCTCGGTATGGCTGAGCGGTACCGGTTATGGACCAGCAGCACACGCATACCGGACTCCCTATCCGCGCTCATCCAGCCTCTGCTGGACGCTGCCACCTCTGGTAGGAGAGCAATGCGGGGGTCGCTTTGATACTCAACGAGTGAGACCCTCGCGTCGCGACTGAGTAACGGGCTGCAGCACCGACAAGTTCCTTCGGTGACCGTGCCCCAGGTGGGCCAGGGTCGCTGGCGACCGCGCACCGGCGACCACTGATATATCACCATCGGTATCACTGTCGCCTGCTGGGTGCTCTTATGGGACATGCTGCACCACAGCGAGCGAACCAAAGCCGGCCCCGCACGAGGGACCCGCCGGTCGGCCAGGCTCCTCATCATCGTCCAGAACCTTCCGGTCCCCTTCGACCGGCGGGTATGGCTTGAATGCCAGGCGCTGACCTCGGCCGGCTACCGGGTGGCGGTCGTCTGCCCGAAGGGGAAGGGCGACCCGGCCTACGAGGTCATCGACTCGGTGGAGCTGTACAAGTACCGGCCCTACGCCCCCGGCGGAAGCAAGGCGAGCTTCATCGCCGAGTACGTGTATTCGTTTCTCGCCACGACGCGGGGCGCGCTTCGGGCCCGCCGGTCCGGGCGCTTCGCCGTGATTCAGGCCTGCAACCCGCCCGACATCTTCTGGCCGCTGGCCCTGGCCTTTCGCGTGCTCGAAGGAACCCGTTTCGTATTCGACCACCACGACCTCTGTCCCGAGCTTTACCGGTCTCGTTTCCCCGAAGGACCGACGCTGCCTTACCGGGGGCTGCTAGCCCTTGAGCGCAGGACGCACCGGGCCGCCGATCACGTGATCGCGACCAACGACTCCTACCGCGAGGTCGCGATCAGGCGCAGCGGCAAGCGGGCCGACCAGGTCACGGTCGTCCGCACCGGGCCGGACCTGCGGCGGCTGCGGCGCGTTGAGCCCGACCCGGAGCTACGCCGCGGCCGCAAGCACCTCGTCGCCTATATCGGCGTCATGGGTCCCCAGGACGGCGTGGACATCGTGGTGCGGGTGGCCGACATCGTGGTTAACAAGCTTCGCCGCGACGACATCGCCTTCACGTTGATCGGTTCCGGGGACTCGTTCAACGATCTGGTAGCACTGCGCGACGAGCTGGGCCTTCAGGGTCACGTGGAGTTCACCG
Source organism: Streptosporangiaceae bacterium (assembly GCA_035505275.1). Taxonomy (GTDB): domain Bacteria; phylum Actinomycetota; class Actinomycetes; order Streptosporangiales; family Streptosporangiaceae; genus Palsa-504. The sequence continues at coordinate 81,998 of DATJQX010000086.1, forward strand.
GGCGGGCGCCAGATGAGCTCGTGATGCGGATCATGTCGACCGCGGACGTGGGCCTTTCGCCAGACCCGAAGAATCCGCTCAACGATGTGTCCACGATGAACAAGACGATGGAGTACATGGCCTTCGAGCTTCCGGTGATCGCCTTCGACCTCAGGGAAACGCGTGTGTCCGCGGGCAACGCCGCGGTGTACGCGCGGCCCAACGACGAGCACGAGTACGCCGAGGCCATCGTGGCTCTGCTTGACGACGCGCCGAGACGTGCGCAGATGGGGAAGCTGGCCAGGGAACGCGTCGAGCAGGAACTGGCCTGGGACTACCAGGAAAACGCCTACCTCGGCGTCTATGCACGCGTTCTTGGCGAACGCGCGGCCACCGAACGGGCGATGACCTGATGTGCGGGATCGCGGGCTGTTACCAGCAGCCCGACGGTCACAAGCTGACCGACGTCATGATCAGCCGGATCGCGCACCGAGGTCCGGACGCGAGCGGGATCTGGACTCATGAGGACGAACGAGTCAGCATTCATCTCGGCCATCTGCGGCTGTCCATCATTGACTTGTCCACCGCGGCCGATCAGCCGATCACCAAGGACGGCCTGACGATCATCTGGAATGGCGAGCTCTACAACTACAAGGAAATCCGGGCCGAGCTGGCCGGCCGCGGCGTCAGCTTCAGCACGACGTCTGACACCGAGGTAGCACTCGAGGCGTGGCGCGCCTGGGGTCCGGACGCGCTGCCCAGATTCCGCGGCATGTTCGCCTTCGCGCTGGCCGATTCCAGGACGGGTCAACTTGTCCTGGCGCGTGACCCGTTCGGCATCAAGCCGATGTTCTACCTGCAAAGAGGCGAAGGAGCCCTGTTCGCTTCCGAGCTGAAGGCGCTGACCGCCGCGGTCGGGTCCGAGCTGCGCATGGAGCCGGGCGCGCTGGTCGCGTCGATGCTCTACTACTGGGTGCCCGAAGAGTTCTGCGCCATCAAGGGCGTGCACAAGCTCCCGGCCGGTTCGTGGGCCAGGCTGTACCCCGACGGCACCGTCCAGGTGGAGCGGTACTGGAACATCGCCGACGTGGCCCGCGAGGCGGCCGCCGGACCGGCGCCGGACCTGGCCCGGGTCATCGAGGACTCGGTCGCCGCGCACCTGGTCGCGGACGTGCCGGTGTCCAGCTTCTTGTCCGGCGGCCTGGACTCGAGCATCGTGACCGTGCTAGCGCACCGCGCCGCCCAGGAGATCGACGCCTACACGATCGCCTTCCGGCCCGAGGACCAGCCGCTGGAGGCGATGCCCGACGACGCGGTCTACGCTCGCAAGGTCGCCGCGCAATTCGGCGTGAAGCTGCACGAGATCGAGATCTCGCCGGACATCGTGGACATGCTGCCCCGCATCGTGGATGCGCTGGACGAGCCGATCGGCGACCCGGCCGCGATCAACACGCTGCTCATGTGCCAGGCGGCCCGTGAGCGGGGGGTCAAGGTCATCCTGTCCGGCATGGGCGCGGACGAGCTGTTCGGCGGGTACCGCAAGCATCTGGCCTGCATGATGGCCAGCCGTTATGGCCGGCTGCCCGCGCTGCCCCGGGCGGCCGTGCGGCTCGCGGTCGACCGTGCCCCGGTGCGCGTCGGCGGCCGCGGGCTGCGCTACGCCCGCTGGTCCAAGCGCTTCCTGACCTTCGCAGAATTGCCCGAGGAACCCAGGTTCCGGCGCAGCTACACGCTGTACGACCCGGACGACCTGGCCGGGCTGCTGAGTCCGGACCTGCGCGGCCAGGTGGACCGGGTGATCGACAGCCACCGCGAGATCTACACCGACAACGACCTGGACGACGAGGTCAACCGGATGTGCCTGGCGGACACGCGGCTTTTCCTGCCCGGCCTCAACCTGTCCTATTCTGACCGGTCCAGCATGGCGGCCTCGGTCGAGGTCCGGGTGCCGTTCGTGGACCCGGTGGTGGCACGGGCGGCGTTCGCCATCCCGGGCCGGGACAAGATCCGCAACCGGCAGGGCAAGCTGGCGCTCAAACTGGCCGCCGAGCAATGGCTCCCACGCGAGATCGTCTACCGGCCCAAGGCCTCCTTCAGCGCCCCGCTCCGCGCCTGGGTTCGCAACGACCTGCAGGAAGTAATCAACGACATGCTCGTCCGCGGCGAACTGACCGGTTCAGGGATGATCCGGTCCGCCGCGCTGAACCGCCTGATCCAAGACGAACGGGCGGGCCGCGAGGACAACGCGAAACAGATATGGCAGCTGCTGTCGCTTGAGCTGTGGTACCGCAACGCGCGGTCCATGGGCGTGGCGGCATGACCGGCGAGGACACGATGAAGCAGATCGCGCAGAATTACAAGTCCGGGGAGCTCATCGTCCTGGACGCACCCGTACCGGTGTGCCGTCCGGGCGGCGTCCTGGTGCAGTCACTGTTCTCGCTCATCTCCACCGGTACCGAGATGATGAAGGTGCATGAGGCCAAGCTGTCCATGGTCGGTAAGGCGCGGGCCCGGCCGGACCAGGTCCGCAAGGTGCTGGACACGGTGGCGCAGCAGGGCGCGATGGCCACCTACAAGAAGGTGATGAACAAGCTCGACTCCTACACCCCGCTGGGTTATTCGCTGTGCGGCGTCGTGGTCGAAGTAGGTGCGGGGGCCGAGGAGTTCAAGGTCGGCCAACTGGTCGCGGCGGCGGGTAACGAGTATGCCCTGCACGCCGAGTACAACTGGATCCCGCTCAACCTGTGCGCCGCGGTGCCGCGGGGCGTGGCTCCCGAGCACGCGGCGTTCTCCACCGTCGGTGCCATCGCGATGCAGGGCGTCCGCCGCGCCGAGCCGCAGCTCGGCGAGACCTCCCTGGTCATCGGCCTCGGCCTGATCGGCCAGCTGGTGGTCAGGCTGCTGGTCGCGGCCGGCGTACGGGTCGTCGGCCTGGACATGATCGCCGAACGATGCCGGCTTGCCGAACAGGCGGGCGCGGTGCTGTGCGCGGCACCCGGCGACGAGGGCCTGGCCGCCGTCGCGGCTTCGCTGGACGAGCTCACCAGCGGCCGCGGCGCCGACCACGTGTTCCTGGCCGCGGGCGGCTCCTCCAACGGGCCGGTCGAGACCGCGGCCAAGCTGGCCAGGGACCGGGCCCGCGTGGTCGACATCGGCAAGACCAAGCTGGACCTTCCCTGGAACGCCTACTACGACAAGGAGCTGGACGTCCGGTTCTCCCGCTCCTACGGGCCGGGCCGGTACGACGACCGGTACGAGCTTGAGGGAGTGGACTACCCCGTCGGCTACGTCCGCTGGACCGAGCGCCGCAACCTGGAGTGCTTCCTTGACCTGCTGGCGCGCAAGGACCTCGAGGTCGAGACGCTGATCTCCGGCGCGTTCCCGATGCAGGACGCCAGCTCGGTTTACGCGGACCTGTCGTCCGGCGAGCTGAAGGCGGTCGGCGTCCTGCTCGAGTACCCGGCACCAGATCCCGAACGCCTGGTCCGGCCGGCCTCCAGCCTGGTCCGCGCCAGCGTCCCCGCGGACCCGGCCCGGGTCTTGCGGGGGGCGAACGGACCGGCGAGCAAGCGCCTGGCCATCGGCTTCATCGGCGCGGGGAATTACGCCTCCTCCATGCTGCTGCCGCAACTGGCCCAGCTGCCGGGCGTCCAGCTCGCGCACGTCGCGACCACCCGGTCGCTTTCCGCGGTGAACGCCCAGCGGCGGTTCGGCTTCACTACCGCCTCCACCAGCGCCCAGGCCGTGCTTGACGACGAGTCGCTTGATGCGATTTTCGTCGTGACCCGCCACGCCACCCACGCGGACATGGTCTGCCGGGCGCTGGAGACGGGCAAGGCGGTCTTCGTCGAGAAGCCGCTCGCGCTGACCGGCGAGGAGCTCGACCGGATCAGCGAGGTAATCGCCAAGACCGGCAACGACCGGCTGATGGTGGGGTTCAACCGGCGCTTCGCCCCCATGCTGACGAAGATGAAGGCCGACTTCGGCCCGGCCAGTTCAGGCGCGGTAACCCGGTACCTGGTCAACGCGGGTCCGCTGGCCGCCGATAGCTGGTACCGCAACGAGGGCGAGGGATCGAGGTTCACCGGCGAGGGCGGTCACTTCCTCGACACGCTGAGCTGGTGGGCGGACAGCCTGCCCGAGGAGGTGTACGCCGTCGGCGGGCCGGATTCCGACGGCGTGCAGGTGACGGTGCGGTTCGGCAACGGCGCCAGCGGCGTGGTCAGCTACCTCACCGCCGGCAACGTGCGCTTCCCCAAGGAGACCCTGGACGCCACCGGCGGCGGCCGCAGCGCGCGGCTGGACAACTTCCGCCGGGCCACGGTCTGGACCGGGCGCGGGCACAACACCATCCGGGCCCGGGGCGGCCAGGACAAGGGACAGCGCGCCGAGCTGGCCACCTTCGTCGAGGCGTGCCTGACCGGCGCGGCCATGCCGATCCAGCTCGAATCCCTGGCCGCCACCACCAGGGCGACCATCGCGGTGCGGGACAGCCTGCTGAGCGGCAAGCCGGAGCAGGTGTGAGCGCGGCCGTCACCTCACGGCTCGGCTGGTACGCTCGCCGGGCGGCGCTGATGTCCCCGGCCGAGCTGGCCTGGCGCTTTCGGGACCAGGTGATCCGCGCGGCCTGGTCGCCGCGCCAAGTGACCCGCCAGCAGCTGGTCCGGGCCGCGCCGGTACCCGACCGCGAGCTGGCGTTCACCGGGCCGCTGCCGCCGGGCACCGCCGCGCGGGTGCCGGAGGAGGCCAGGAAGCCGGTGCTCGAGGCCGCGGACCGGCTGCTTCAAGGGGAGTGGGAGGTCCTGGGTCTGCTCCGCACCGACCTGGAGCGACCCGACTGGTTCCGCGACCCGCAGAGCGGCCGGCAGTCGGACCCTGATCGCTACGCGTTCCGCGTCGATCACCGCTCGGAGGAGCAGGTCGGCAACGTCAAGCAGGTATGGGAGCTGTCCCGGCTGCAGCATCTCACGCTGCTGGCCACCGCCTGGTTCCTGACCGAGGACGAGCGATACGCGCTCCGGGTCGCCGATCATCTGCGCTCCTGGTGGCGCGAGAACCCGTTCTTGTCCGGCGTGCACTGGACGAGCGGCATCGAACTCGGAATCCGCCTGATCAGCCTGGTCTGGATCCGGCGCCTGCTGGATAACTGGCCGGGCGTGTCCGCCTTGTTCGAGCGCGATGCGCTCGCGGTGCGGCAGATCCGCTGGCACCAGCAGTACCTCGCCGCGTTCCCCAGCCGGGGCTCCTCGGCCAACAACCACGTGATAGCCGAAGCCGCGGGGCAACTGACGGCGAGTTGCGCCTTCCCGTGGTTTCGCGAGAGCGAGCGATGGCGGCGCAAGTCCGCGCTCCTGCTGGAACGGGAACTGATCCGTAACACCTTCCCGTCGGGTGTCGGCCGGGAGCTTGCGTCGGACTATCAGTGCTTCGTCGCCGAACTCGGGTTCGTCGCGGCCGCTGAAGCCGAGGCAAGCGGCTTTCCGCTGAGCCCGGTCACGTGGACCAGGCTGTCCGCGATGGCCGACAGCGCCGCGGCCATGGTAGATGAGCGCTTGCGCCCCCCTCGCCAAGGTGATTCCGATGAGGGCCGCGGGCTGCTGCTCGACGCGCCGGCGGCCAATCGCTGGCCGTCGTTGCTGGCCCTCGCTGATTCGCTGGTGGGCCGTCTGGACTGGTGGCCGGCGCCCTCGGCGGATGCGGGCAGCGTTCTGGTCGGTGCTGTGGCGCACGCCAGGCGCCATGTCGAGGGCAGGCCGGGCCAGCGGCCGTCACGGTTCGCCGACGCCGGAGTGACGTTGCTGCGCACCAGCGGGGCAAACGAGATCTGGTGCCGGTGTGACGGTGGCCCGCACGGGTACCTCAGCATCGCCGGGCATGCCCACGCGGACGCCCTGTCCGTCGAGGTCCGTTACGCGGGCATCGACATCCTGGCCGATCCAGGCACGTACTGCTACCACGGTGAGCGCGCGTGGCGCTCATATTTCCGGTCGACGATCGCGCACAACACCGCCGAAATCGGCGGCCGGAACCAGTCGGCCGAGCGCGGTCCGTTCATGTGGGCGAATCATGCGAATGCCCGCGAGGTCGAGGTCATCGATGACGGCGACATCGCCAGGTGGACCGCGGAACACGATGGCTATGCTTCGCTCGACCCGCCTGCCATGCATCGCCGCTCGGTGCTGCTGGATCGCGCATCGCGCAGCATCGACATCATCGACGAGATCGAGGGCGGCCGCCACGACGTCCGTCTTGCCTTCCACTTCGGTCCTGAGGTGCGGGTGGAACTCGACGAATCGTGTGCGGTGCTGAGCTGGCCGCAGGCGGATAAGCCCGGATCGGCGCGGCTGGAACTGCCGGGCGCGCTCCGGTGGAGCCTGCATCGGGGCGAGACCGATCCCATTCTCGGCTGGTATTCCGACGGCCTGGGGCGCCGTGTCCAGGCCTTCACCCTTCTCGGCTGTGGACGTAGCGGGCCCGGTACGCCGCTAGCCACGCGGCTGGAATTCCTCGAGATCGGCGCGTCGCCGAAGCCTGCCCTATCATGGTGCGTATCCGACGCGCGGCTGAGCGAAAATCCCGAGATCCGAGCGGAGGTCACATGAGCCAGGAGACACTGGATCTGCGCAGATCCATCCGGATCATGCGGCGGCGCAAGTTCCTTATCGCAACCACGGCGGCCCTGGGCCTGCTCGTCGGCGGGGCTTATGCCGTGCTCACACCTCCTAAGGTGACGAGTACCGCGCTGGTCTTGCTGTCTCAGTCGAGCCAGGCCGCGCAGACTGGGGCAGCGGCAGCGGTCAATGGCGGCCTCGATCCTTATACGGCGACGCAAGAGGTGATTGCGAAAAGTAATCCGGTGCTCTTGGGAGCGCTGCCTCACGTCAGCCCGGCCATGACCGTCAATCAGCTCACCAGCGAAGTCAGCATCGGCGCTCAAACGCCGTATCTCATTTCGGTGAGCGTGACCGCAAAAAGCGGCGCCGAGGCGGCGGCAAACGCCAACGCCGTCGCCGAGAGTTATATCAATTATATCGGCTCCCCGAGCAATCCGGGCGGCGAGGTGCAGGCCCAGCTGCTGCAGTCGGCGGCCAATAGCACCGCCTCGGGCCTGTCCAGTCGGATCGTAATCTATGCTATAATCGCTCTGGTAGGCGCGATATTTGGCATGGTAATAGGTATTGTCATAGCGCTTGCCACCAGCCGCAGTGACCGGCGGCTCAGGGCGCGTGACGAGATAGCGAATTCCATCGGAGTTCCCGTCGTCGCGTCATTCCCTGTCGGCCGCCCATCCAACCCAGGAGAGTGGACCAGGCTTTTCGAGGATTACAAGCCTGGCGCCATGCATTCCCTGCAGCTGCGGAAGGCTCTCCAGCAGCTTGAGATGGAGGCGGCCGAGGTAAGCTTCAGCGGCGAGAATAACAGGTGGTCATTTACCGTCCTGTCGCTTTCCGCTGATCCCGGAGCACTCGCCCTCGGTCCACAGCTAGCGACCTTCGCCGCCTCCCAGGGAATCTCTACGGCCCTGGTCGTCGCCCCTCAGCAAGACGCCGCGGTCACGGCCTCGCTGCGAACCGCCTGCGCCGCGCCGCCCAATTCGTCGAAATGGCCCGGGCACCTGCAGGTACTCGTTTCCGACCAGGAAGCGGATGTCCAGCACGACGCTAAGCTGACGGTGGTCGTGGGGGTCGTCGATGGCCGCAACCCGCAAGCCCCTGGCGCAATGCGGACCGGCGCGACGCTGGTAGGAGTCTCGGCCGGCGTGGCGACCGCCGACCAGTTGGCCCGGGTGGCGGTGAGCGCCGTCTCCGACGGCCGCGAGATCACCGGGATACTGGTCGCGAATCCGGACCCGGCCGATACGACGACAGGCCGCCTGCCGCAGCTTGGACGACGGGGCCTGCGCAGAATGCCGACACGCGTGACTGGTATGGCGACGGAGATTAGAAGGTGACCGATCCCGTCGTCTTCTCGCTGAGCGAGGGTAGCCCCGAGCCGGGTCGGCTCGGGGCTTACGATGGCTTCGCCTCCACCGAGAACCAGCCGGCCGATTTCGCGCCTGGGCTGGTGAGCGCTGGCTTTATCATGGCGGCCCTGCGCCGCAGTGCGCGGCTTTTGTCCGCCATGGCCATCCTGGGTCTTGTCGCCGGCGTCGGGGTCTACAAGGCGCGCCCCCACCAGTTCCAGGCCTTGGCGACGGTCCTGCTTACACTCAGTTACTACGAGAATAGCCAGACGGCCGCCGCCGACGACCAGGCCATCGCGGAGACCCGCGCGGTGGCCGGGCTTGCCGTGCAAGACTTCGGGCTGAACCAGAGCGTCACCAGCCTGCTGTCCTCCTACATCGCCGCGTCCGGCACCGACCGGCTGCTAACGGTCACGGCCAGTGCGCCGTCCGCAGATCTGGCCGTGCTTCGAGCAAATGCCGTGGCCAGCTCCTTTCTCAAGTTCCGGGCCTCTGAGCTGCAGGACCAGCAGAACCTCGTGCAGCAGTCGCTCAATCAGCAGGTCAACGTGGCCAAGCGCAAGGTCAACTCGCTCACCGCACAGATCAACCAGCTGACCGGACAGGCCAACTCACCAGGGCAGCAGGCTCAGCTCGCTCAGCTGCAGGCTCAGCTGAAACTAGCGACAGACACGCTGGGCAACACGGAGACCGCCGCCACCGCCAACCAGACGACCGTCCTGGCGGAATTGACGGCGGCGTTGAAGAACAGCCAGGTCCTCAGCGTCATCCCGCTTCCTCACTCGAAGCTAAAACCCCTGCTGACCTACGGCGCGCTCGGCCTCATAGCGGGACTTGCCCTCGCCTTCAGCATCATCGTCGTGCGAGCACTGGTATCTGATCGGCTCCGCCGACGGGACGACATCGCCTATGCGCTCGACGCCCCCGTCAAGCTCAGCGTCGGCAGATTGCGCAAACGCCTGTTGTCCGTCCGGAAAGCCAAGCGAGAACACGATATGCGGCGTGTCATCGCCCACCTGCAGGACGCCGTGCCGAGAAATGCCAACGGCCCGGCCAGCCTGGCCATCGTCGCCGTGGACAACGCTCCCGTTGTGGCGCAGGCCGTCGCCGTGCTGGTCACATCCGCCGCAAGCCAGGGCCATCGGCTCGTTACGGTCGACCTTTCCGAGGGCGCTCACCTCGCTCACCTGCTCGGGTCGAAGAAGCCAGGAACGCACCAGGTAAACCGCGGCGGCGTGAGCTTCACGATGGCCGTCCCCGATCGTGATGACCCTGGACCGGTTGGCCCGCTGCCCTCGGTCGCCGGACCGGCGGGATCCGGCCGTCCCGCCGAGGAGCTGGCGGCCTCGTACGGCGCCGCCGATCTTCTGATCACCATGGCCACCCTCGATCCTGCTCTCGGCGGGGACTACCTGGCGACGTGGGCGACCAATGCGGTCGTGATGGTAAGCGCCGGACAGTCGTCGGCGGAGCGGATCCATGGGGTCGGCGAGATGATACGCCTGGCTGGATTGCGGCTGGAGTCCGTCGTGCTGATCGACGCAGACAAGAGGGATGAAAGCCTCGGGCTCATGCGCAGGCCGGACCAGCACGCGGGCGTAGGCGTCCTCAGCAGGTGACTTATCAGCCGCGGCGCGTCCGGCACCGGGTACTCGCGGCCTCGGCCACCGTCATAGTAGCGTTCTGCCTGGTCACCGCGCGGCTACTGGTGTGGCCCGCGCAGGGAACGCCGGCCCGCGTGAGCGCGATCGTGATGCTGGCCGGTCCCGGCGATCGCCTGCCCGTGGCGCTGGAACTGGCTCGGGAGCACCGGGCGCCGGTGCTGGTCGTGTCGCGCGGCTGGGAGGGCTACGGGGGCCCGTGTCCATCGCCGGTACCGGACGTGAAACTCATCTGCTTTGACCCGGACCCGGGCACTACCCGCGGGGAAGCCGAGGCCCTCGGCCGGATGGCGAGGCAGTACGGCTGGCGGTCGGTGGTCCTGGTGACCATCAGGACCCAGGACACACGGGCCCGGATCATCGCCGAGCGCTGCTTCGGCGGCTCGGTTTACGCCGTCACGGCACCGCTGCCGGTGAGCAGCTGGCCCTACCAGATCGTCTACGGATGGGGAGCGCTGCTCAAGGCGCTGGTCGTTGACCGGGGCTGCTGAGCCGCCTACACCAGCAGCTTGAGCGCGTCGGCGAGAGGCGGCGCGAGCCGGTCCCGTGCGGACATGATCGTCACCGGCAGCGGCCAGGAGATAGCCAGTCCTGGGTCATCGAAGGCGATCGACACATCCTCGGCTGGGTCGTGCGCGCGGTCGATCATGTACGACACGTCCGCGATGTCGCTGCGAGCCTGGAAGCCGTGCGCGCAGCCTGCGGGTACGTACAGGCTGACCTGCTCGTCGTCGCGGAGTTCGAAGCTCTCCCAGTTGCGGTACGTTGGCGAGTCGGGACGCAGGTCCACCACCACGTCGAAGACCGCCCCGTACGAACATCGAACCAGCTTCGCCTCGCCTGCACCCCGGCGCACGTGCAGTCCGCGCACCACGCCGCGCGTCGAGCGGGACAGGCTGTGCTGGACGAATGCGGCGGCCTCGATCCCCGCGGTGCGCAGCACCTCCGCGTCGACGGTGCGGCAGAAGAAGCCGCGCTCGTCCGCATGCGGCGTCGGCCTGAACGCCAGGGCGCCCGAAATACGCTCAACATGACTGACTTCCACCAGGGCCTCCCTCCCTACGGCCGCGTTAATGCTAGCGCGCATGCCCGTCACGTTGCGGCGGAGGATCTGTACCCAATGCCGGTTAAGGAGCGGCGTGGTCCTGGCGGCCTTATGCTGCCTCTCCGTTAGGCTCCTGGGTGAGAGATCGGAACGGCAAGCCCGTAGCGGTCGCCCGAGACGAGCACAGGCAAGGAGCCGGCGGTGGCCTCCATTGAAGCGATCCATGCCAGGCAGATCCTGGATTCCCGGGGGAACCCGACCCTCGAGGTCGAGGTGGCACTGGACGACGGCACCGTCGGCCGGGCGGGCGTGCCGAGCGGGGCGTCGACGGGCGCCTTCGAGGCCGTCGAGCTCAGGGACGGCGGCTCGGAATACGGCGGCAAGGGGGTCGGCCGTGCGGTCCAGAACGTCATCGAGGAGATCCAGCCCGAACTGCTCGGCCACGAGGCCGACGATCAGCGCCTGATCGACCAGGCGCTGATCGACCTGGACCGGACGCCGGACAAGTCGCGGCTCGGCGCCAACGCCATCGTCGGGGTCAGCATGGCCGTGGCCCGGGCGGCCGCGGATGCCAGCGGCCTGCCCCTGTTCCGTTACCTCGGCGGGCCGAACGCGCACGTGCTGCCCGTCCCCATGATGAACATCCTGAACGGCGGCGCGCACGCGGACAACAACGTCGACATCCAGGAGTTCATGATCACGCCCATCGGAGCGGCGACCTTCACCGAGGCGCTGCGCTGGGGAGCCGAGGTCTACCACGCACTGAAGTCCGTCATCAAGCAGCGCGGCATGTCCACCGGCGTCGGCGATGAGGGAGGCTTCGCGCCTGACCTGGAGCACAACCGGGCCGCCCTCGACCTGATCGTCGAGGCCATCGGCAAGGCCGGGTTCACCCCCGGTCACGACGTCGCCCTGGCGGTCGACGCGGCGGCGTCGGAGTTCTACGTCGACGGCGCGTACAACTTCGAAGGGAAACCTCAGACCTCGGCGGAGATGACGGCCATCTACGCCGACTGGCTGGACGCCTACCCGATCGTGTCCATCGAGGATCCGCTGGCCGAGGAAGACTGGCCGGGCTGGCGGGAGCTCACCGCGAGCGTGGGCGAGTCGGTCCAGGTGGTCGGCGACGACATCTTCGTCACCAACCCCGAGCGGATCCGCCTCGGCATCGCCGAGCACTCGGCGAACAGCCTGCTGGTCAAGCTGAACCAGATCGGCTCGGTGACCGAGACCCTTGATGCGGTGAGCCTCGCGCACCGGGCCGGGTTCACCTGCGTGATCAGCCACCGCTCGGGCGAAACCGACGACACCACGATCTCGGATCTGGCCGTGGCGACGAACTGCGGTCAGATCAAGACCGGTGCGCCTGCCCGAGGTGAGCGCGTCGCGAAGTACAACCAGCTGCTCAGGATCGAGGAGCTCCTCGGTGACGCGGCGAGCTATGCCGGCGTGGCGGCCTACCCGCGGTTCGCCGCGCGGGCCAGCAAGTCCTGATGCCCCCCGCCGCCGTTCCGCGGGCGACCCGGCTGACCAGCCGGGCTGCGGCGCTGGCCGTGGTGATCTGCGCGATCGTGCTGAGCCTGGCCTATCCGGTCCGCGAGTACGTGGCCCAGCGGCAGCAGATCGATCAGCTGGTGGCGCAGCAGCAGACGATGCTGGCCCAGGTGAAGGACCTGCAGGCCGAGCAGGCCAAGCTCGGCGCGCGGTCCTACATCGAGCAGCTGGCCCGCCAGCAGCTTGACATGTGCTTTCCCGGAGCGCAGTGCTACATCGTCGAGGGTGGCCCGTCCTTGACCGGCGGCAGCGTCGCGCCGCGGCCGGGCCCTGCGCCCTGGTACGCGAAGCTCTGGCGATCCGTCCAGCAGGCAAACTCGAGCCGGGTGAAGTGATCACGGCGCAGGACGCGGCGGTCATCGCCGCTCAGCTCGGCCGCCCGCCGCGCGGCCTGCTCGGCGTCGCTCACCGGTGCCCGTGTGGCCTGCCCGACGTGGCGGAGACGACGCCGAGGCTGCCCGGCGGCGCCCCGTTCCCCACCCTGTACTACCTGACGTGCCCTCGCGCGAATGCGGCAGTGAGCAGGCTTGAGGCCTCAGGACTGATGCGCGAGATGACCGCCAGGCTGGCCGACGGCGCCCTGCGCCAGAGGTACGAGGCCGCGCACGACGACTACCTCCGCCGACGGGACGCGGCGGCGCGCGCCGCGGGAGTCGAGCCGCTGCCACCTGGCACCCCATCGGCCGGCGGGATGCCGGAGCGGGTAAAGTGCCTGCATGCGCTGGTCGCTCACGAGCTCGCGGCGGGCGAGGTGAACCCTTTCGGCCGTGAGGCACTCCAGGCTGCGGGCCAGTGGTGGCTAGCAGGGCCGTGCGTGCCCGGACGGGGCTGATGACCCGCCGGGTGGCAGCCGTGGACTGCGGGACGAATTCACTGCGGCTGCTCGTGGCGGACGTTGATCCCGGCCAGGGGCAGGTGACGGACGTAGCCCGGCGGATGGAGATCGTCCGGCTGGGGCAGGGCGTAGACCGGACCGGGCGGCTGGCGCCCGAGGCGCTCGCGCGGACGACGGGCGTGCTACGCGACTACGCGGCCGTCATCGCCGCTTCCGGGGCGCGTGCGATCCGCATGGTGGCGACCAGCGCCACGCGGGACGCGGCCAACGCGAACGAGTTCACGCAGCGCGTTACCGAGGTGCTGGGCATCGCGCCCGAGGTCCTGTCCGGGTCGCAGGAGGCGCTGCTGTCCTTCACCGGGGCAACCGCGGAACTGACCGCCGACGCCGACGGCGGTCCTTTTCTCGTCACCGACATCGGCGGCGGTTCGACCGAGTTCGTCCTCGGCCAGGCGGCCAGCCCTGCCCCGGACGCGATTTCCGTCAACATCGGCTGCGTACGGATGACCGAACGGCACTTGCACGGCGACCCGCCGACCAGCGAGGAGGTAGCCGCGGCGGCCGCCGACATCGGCGCGGCCCTGGACGTGGTGCGCGAAGCGGTACCCGTCCGCCAGGCCAGGACGCTCATCGGGCTCGCGGGCTCCGTCACCACCGTGGCGGCCATCGCGATGGGCCTGCCGGCCTACGACGCCGACCGCATCCACCACGCGCGCGTGTCCGCCGCTGACGTGCACGACGTGACGCGGAGCCTGCTGGCTCAGACACGCGCCGCGCGCGCGGCGATCGGCGTCATGCACCCCGGACGCGTGGACGTGATCGGCGGCGGCGCGCTCGTCCTTGACGGGATCATGGAGCGGTTCGGCTTCAGCGAGGTGCTGGTCAGCGAGCATGACATCCTCGACGGGATCGCCTGGTCGCTAGCCAGCGACTCCGGTGGCTGATTCGGCGGGCGCGCGGGACGGCTGGCCGTGCGATCCGGCCGGGCCGGATACGCCGGTTGCGCGCAACGCGGCGGAGGTCGCCGAGCTAGCAAGCAGCGCGGCCACGCTTCGCGAGCTGACTGCACGCCAATCGGTGTGCCGTGCCTGCCCGCGGCTGGTCTCCTGGAGGGAGCAGGTGGCCGCCGCCCCGCGACGCGCGTTCCGCGGCGAGCGCTACTGGGGGCGCCCCATCCCCGGGTGGGGATCGGACCGGCCGCGCCTGCTGATCGCCGGCCTGGCTCCGGCGGCCCACGGCGGCAACCGCACCGGCCGGATCTTCACCGGTGATCGCAGCGGTGACTTCCTGTTCGCCTCGCTGTACCGCTGCGGCTTGGCGGCCGAGCCGACGAGCGTCGCGGCGGGGGACGGCCAGCGCTTGCTGGGCGCCAGGATGGTGGCGGCGGTCCGCTGCGCCCCGCCGGACAACAAGCCAGAACCAGCCGAACGGGAGGCGTGCGCACCGTGGCTCGTCGCGGAACTGCGCCTGGTGGCCGCCGACCTGCGCGTCATCGTGTGCCTCGGCGGGTTCGCCTGGCAGGCGATGTGGTCGGCGGTGGGCCGGTGCGGCTTCGCGCTGCCGCGGCCGCGGCCCGCGTTCAGCCACGGTGCCGAGGTGTGGCTCGCGAGCCCGCAGCAGCCGGGCGACGTGCTGCTGATTGGCTGCTATCACCCGAGCCAGCAAAACACGTTCACGGGCCGCGTCACGCCGGCCATGCTCGACGCCATATTCACCCGCGCTCGCGACTCCGCCGGGCTGAATCCCCCGGCGCGATTACTTAACGCTAATGTCGATCATGAACTAGTTACTCTCCGCACTTCTTTCCTGAATACAATAGCCAGCCGGAAAAGATTGTGCGAGGAAGTCCTTGGCACCCCATGTTCGGCAATTGTATGAGCGGTATTATGAGGCCGCCCCCGTAGCCCAAGGGAAGAGGCCGGCCCCCTAAAAGGGTCCCCAGTGTCGGTTCGACTCCGACCGGGGGCACTATTAGTGATCATGCTTCGATCGGCCTATTGGCTAAATACTCCGAAAAGGGAACTGCACGGTGTTTCTGGTCATGCCTGGCGACTGGCCCGCGAACAATCCCTATGACCGCTCCGGCCTATTTTTATACTGCTAAATCATGACATATACGATGCTGGCGCGTGATCCGGCACCCCGTCAGGCTGAGAATCGGCGTCCAGTGGCGCAGCGCCAGCTGCGTACCGCCCGTCTCCGGGCATGGAATACCGGCCGACCGGGCTGGTGCCCGGTCGGTAATATCGGATTCGATCCGGTTACGCTCCGTTCAGGCGCAGTCGCCTGCGCATCTCGTATTCGTGCACGATCGCGTAGGCGTACCCATGGGAAATGCCAGCATCATCGGCTAGCCAGACCGCGCGCTCTTCATGACGCAGGAACGCGGGGCCAGATTCGAGACGGTGGAACCACTCAGCGAGGTCACGGCCGGTGACGACCGGGATGCGTGCGATCAAGCTCTTGTGCAGATTCGGTGAGTGGCTCAGCGACACGGGCACCTCCAGGAAGCTCCTCTTGTGCTGAGAGTGCCTTATCCTAGGCCGCCTGACAACCCCCTGATGGCCACCAAATGTTCAGCTAAGCCGCTCGAAGATCATCGCCATGCCCTGCCCGCCGCCTACGCACATGGTCTCCAGGCCCAGCGTGGCGTCGTGGAACTGCAGGCTGTTCAGCAGGGTGGTGGTGATGCGGGCGCCGGTCATGCCGAAGGGGTGCCCGACCGCGATGGCTCCGCCGTTGACGTTGAGCCGGGCGATGTCGATGCCCAGATCGGTATACGACGGGATGACCTGAGCCGCGAACGCCTCGTTGATCTCCACCAGGTCGATATCGCTGATCGCCATCCCGGCCCGCCCGAGCGCCTGCCGCGACGCCTCGACCGGCCCGAGGCCCATGATCTCGGGGGACAGCGCGCTCACGCCCGAGGACACGATCCGCGCCAGCGGCGTGATGCCAAGTTCGGCCGCCTTGACGTCGCTCATCACGATCACGGCGGCCGCGCCGTCGTTGAGCGGGCAGCAGTTCCCCGCGGTGACGGTGCCGTCCGGGCGGAACGCCGGCTTGAGCGCGGCGAGCTTCTCGATCGTCGTGCCCGGGCGAGGACCGTCGTCCGCGCTGACCACCGTGCCGTCGGGCATGGTCACGGGCGTGATCTCACGCTGCCAGAAGCCGTCGGCGATGGCCTTCTCCGCCAGGTTCTGCGAACGCACGCCGAACTCGTCCTGCTGCTGGCGCGTGATGCCGCGCACCTGGGCGACGTTCTCGGCCGTCTCACCCATCGCGATGTAGACGTCCGGGAGCTGGCCGTCCTCACGCGGGTCGTGCCAGGGTCCGGCGTCCCCGGCCGCCGCGAGTTCGCTGCGTTCCTGGGCACCGGCGAACAGGGGATTGCGGGTATCGGGAAGGGAATCGCTGTTCCCCTTGACGAACCTGCTCACGCACTCGACTCCGGCCGAGATGTAGGCGTCGCCCTCGCCGGCCTTGATGGCGTGGAACGCCATCCGGGTGGTCTGCAACGACGACGAGCAGTACCGGTTGACCGTGGTCCCCGGCAGGTGGTCGTGCCCGAGCAGGATCGCGACCACGCGGGCCATGTTGAACCCCTGCTCGCCGCCCGGCAGGCCGCAGCCCAGCATCAGGTCGCCGATGTCGGCGGGATCGAGCTGTGGCACCTGCGCCAGGGCCGCGGTCACAATCTGCGCAGTCAGGTCGTCCGGGCGGATGCCGATGAGCGATCCCTTGAACGCCCGGCCGATCGGGGACCGCGCGGTGGCGACGATCACTGCTTCGGGCATGGCACCGGCCTCCTCGCATAGGGTTCTTCCAGATTATGCCCCTGGCTGCGGCGGCAGGAAGGCGGCAGGCACCGCCCGGGATCCGATAACGTCGGTCCAGACCCGGCAGGGCCAGGAAGAGGACCACTATGCAGGTATATGACTCACTGGCCGAACTGGTGGGGAACACCCCGCTGGTCCGGCTGCGATCGGTGACCCGGGGAACCCCCGGATCCGATGTGCTGGCCAAGGTGGAGTACTTCAACCCCGGCGGCTCGGTCAAGGATCGCATCGCGCTGCGGATGGTCACGGCCGCCGAGGCCTCGGGAGAACTGCGGCCGGGCGGCACGATCGTGGAGCCGACCTCCGGCAACACCGGCGCCGGGCTCGCGATCGTCGCGGCCGAACGCGGTTACCGGTGCGTCTTCGTCTGCCCGGACAAGGTAGCGCAGGACAAGATCGGGGTGCTGCGCGCGTACGGCGCCGAGGTCGTGGTCTGCCCGGGCACGGTCGCGCCCGACCACCCGGATTCCTATTACAGTGTCGCGCGCCGGCTGGCGGCCGAGATACCGGGCGGCTGGCAGCCCGATCAGTACGCGAACGCGGAAAACCCGGCGTCCCACTACGCCACTACCGGCCCTGAGATCTGGTCGCAGACCGACGGGACGGTGACCCACTTCGTGGCGGGGATCGGTACCGGCGGGACCATCTCGGGCGCCGGCCGGTACCTGAAGGACGTATCTGGCGGCGCGGTGCGGGTGATCGGCGCCGATCCGGAAGGTTCGGTGTATTCCGGCGGGTCCGGGCGCCCGTACCTGGTCGAGGGCGTGGGCGAGGACATCTGGCCGGCCACCTACGATCCGTCGGTGTGCGATGAGATCATCGCGGTCACCGACGCAGAGTCGTTCGGCATGACGCGGCGCCTGGCCCGCGAGGAAGCCCTGCTGACCGGCGGCTCGTCCGGGCTGGCGGTGGCGGCGGCGCTGCGGGTCGCGGCGGCGGCCGCGCCGGGCGCGGTGGTCGTCGTGCTGCTTCCCGACGGCGGCCGCGGTTACCTGTCCAAGATCTTCAACGACGAGTGGATGGCCGACTACGGCTTTCTTTCCGCGCAGACCTCCGAGCCGCTCGTGGCCGACGTCCTGGCCAGGAGGGATCGCGGCCTGCCCGAACTCGTCCACGTGCACCCGGAGGAGAGCGTCGGCGCGGCCATCGCCCTGCTGCGCGAGTACGACGTGTCGCAGCTGCCGGTGGTCAAGGAGGAGCCTCCGCTGATGGCCGCCGAGGTGGTCGGGTCGGTCGTGGAGCGCGACCTCCTCGACGCGCTGGTCGCCGGCACGGCCAGACCGTCCGACCCGGTCGGCGGGCATATGTCGCCGCCGCTGCCCACGGTGGGCTCGGGTGAGCCGGTCTCCCGCGCGGTCGTGGCCCTGGAGAAGGCCGGCGCCGCCGTGGTGCACGTGAACGGGAAGCCGTCCGGGCTGCTCACCCGGCAGGACGTACTTACTTTCCTGGCCGCAGGCAGCTGAAACGTAGAGAGGCACGAACGCATGACCAGCCGAGACGGGTTCGAGACCCTAGCCATCCACGCGGGCCAGGAGCCTGATCCGCTGACCGGGGCCGTGGTACCGCCGATCTACCAGGTTTCCACATTCAAGCAGGACGGAGTCGGCGGGCTGCGCGGCGGCTACGAGTACTCCCGCACCGCCAACCCGACTAGGACCGCGCTTGAGCAGTGCCTGGCCGCGCTTGAGGCGGGTCCGGCCGCGCTAGCCTTCGCATCCGGCATGGCTGCGGAGGATTGCCTGGTCAGGACGGTCTGCTCACCCGGCGACCACGTCCTCATCCCCGATGACGCCTACGGCGGGACGTACCGGCTGTTCGCCCGGGTGATGGCCGGCTGGGGGCTGAGCCACGGCGTCGTGCCCATGGCCGACCTGCGGGCCGTCCGCGAGCAGCTCGCCGCCTGCCCGGCCACGCTGGTCTGGGTCGAGACGCCAACCAATCCGCTGCTGAACATCGCGGATATCCGCGGGCTTGCGGCGACCGCGCACGAGGCCGGAGCGATGCTGGTGGTCGACAACACCTTCGCGTCGCCGTACCTGCAGCAGCCGCTCATCATCGGCGCCGACGTCGTGGTCCACTCGACCACGAAGTACCTGGGCGGTCATTCCGACGTGGTGGGCGGCGCCGTGGTCGTCGCGGACGCGGGCCTCGCGGAGCGGATCGACTTCACCAGGAACTCGACGGGCGGCGTGCCCGGGCCCTTCGACGCGTGGCTGACCCTGCGCGGTATTAAGACGCTGGCGGCCCGGATGGACCGGCACTGCCGCAACGCGATGCGGGTCGCGCAGATGCTGGCCGAGCATCCCGCGGTCGCGGAGGTCTTCTACCCTGGCCTGCCCAACCACCCCGGCCACAAGACCGCCCAGGAGCAGATGAGGGCGTTCGGCGGGATGGTGTCGTTCCGGGTCCTCGGCGGCGAGCAGGCGGCGGTCCGGGTCTGCGGCCGGACCCGCCTGTTCACCCTGGGCGAGTCGCTCGGCGGGGTCGAGTCGCTGATCGAGTACCCGGCCCGGATGACGCACGCCTCGGTGGCCGGTTCGCCCCTGGAGGTCCCGGCCGACCTGGTCAGGCTGTCGGTCGGCATCGAGGACTGCGATGACCTGATCGACGATCTTCGCCAGGCTCTGTTACAGAGCGGCGGGAAGACGGCGAACAACCAAGCGCCCGCGTCCTGCCTGGGCAGGACGCGGGCGCTATGACCGTGCGATGAAGATCAGCTACGCCCGGCGGGCGAGTTTTGCCGGTCGTTCGAAGCCGGAGCCTGCGCCTTGGGCTTGAAGGCGAGGGCAAACCAGGCGCCGACGGCGAAGACGATGCCGACCACGATGCAGCCGGTGGCCTTCAGCGGGTGGTGCCCGCTCGATCCCGCGATGTGACCCGGGATGAAACTGGGCAGCGACTTGGCGGGTTCAGCCAGGTAGATGACGGCGACCACGATGAAAATCAGGGCGATGATGCCGAGAATCACGGCAAGGATCGTCCTGCCCGACGACCTAGCACTCGATCCGCTCATTGAACTCACGATTCCTCCTTGCGGGCAATGCGGTAAAGCTGTGTTAGCGCCGCCGGTCGCGGCCGCCTGGTGCGTGTCGGCGGCGACGGGTCAGGATCTCAGCCGACTAGCAGAATCTACCGTCCGCGGGCGCCGCGGGTGCGAAGAAAGTCCCGGATCACGTACTCACCCAGACGTTCGGGCGCCGCCTGCAGCACCCGGCCGCCGTTCCTTCTCGCCACGTTGTCAACGAACGCTCTGAGCCGAGCATCGTCCGCGAGCATGA
This sequence comes from Streptosporangiaceae bacterium, assembly GCA_035505275.1. Taxonomy (GTDB): domain Bacteria; phylum Actinomycetota; class Actinomycetes; order Streptosporangiales; family Streptosporangiaceae; genus Palsa-504. The sequence continues at coordinate 102,152 of DATJQX010000086.1, forward strand.
ATATATTCAGTGCGGCATGCCGACGCGTCATCTTATCCACCTCGGCGAGGGTGAGTTCGAGTGTTTCGGGCGAAGGGGGCCAGTCGAACCAGGATCGCCCGTCGCGCTGCAGGTGAGCGGTCGGCTCGCCGTCGGTCACAATCAGGACCACGGGCTCGTGGGCGGGATGCCGGTCGATATGACGCCCGGCGAGCAACAGTGCGTGGTGCAGGTTCGTGCCCTGCACCATGTCCCAGCCGAGCCCGGCGAGGTCGGTCTCGCGCAGTTCGCGCGCGTAGTTGGAAAAGCCCACGACCTGGACGGCGTCCTGAGGGAACCTGCTGCGCAGCAGCGCGTGCAGCGCAAGCGCCGTCTGCTTGGCCACCCCCCAGGTCCCGCGCAGGTGCATCGAGTACGACAGGTCGACGAGCAGCGAGACCACCGCCGTCGTCCGCCGCTCGGTCTCTGCGACCTCGAAATCACGCGCGGACAATTTCACGCGGCTCCCGGCGTCGGTGGCCCGGCGCAGTAGGGCGTTCCTGACCGTGACCGGGACGTCGATCGGCTGCTCGTCGCCGAACTCCCAGGCCCGGGTGGTGCCGGTGAGCTCGCCAGCCTGGCCGGCGTCCCGCTGGTCGTGGTCGCCGGATCGTAGGCCGGCGCTCATGTCGGAGAAGATCCGGCGCAGTGCCGTGTCACCGAGCCTGCGCACGGCCTTGGGGGTGAGCTCAAGGCGCCCGCCGTTACGGGTCAGGTAACCCTGGCGTTCGAGTTCGCGCTCGATTCGGCGGAGGGCTTCCATGTCGTCGACCGCCTGCCGGCCGAACGCGCGCCGGACCGCGTCCTCATCGATGTCGTCCAGGCTCGCGCCCGGGTAGTCCTGGCCGAGCGCGGTTTCCAGGTCGGCGAGGTCGGCCAGCTCGGCCAGGGCCGAGGTGGCGTCGCTCAGCCCGAGCGGCTCCTCGCCCGACATCTGGGCCCCGCCCGTCATGCCCGCGCGGTCCAGGTCCGGGCGCCTGGCCCGCAGCGCGTCGGCGAGCCTGGCCATCTCGGCGGCGAGCCCGGTATCGTCGAGCGCGCTGGCCATCAGCCCGGCCAGTTCCTCGCGTTGCTCCGGGCTCAGCGAGCGAAGCAGCCGCTCCGCCGCGGCCATCCGCCTGACCAGGGAGTCGACGAGTTCTTCGAGGTTCTGCGGGTTATCGGGGAACAGGTCGCCGTAACGCTCCATGAACTGGTCGAAATCGGCCTGGGTGTGCGTCCCGGCCGCGTCGGCTGCCAGCATCTCGTTCAGGTCGGCGAGCATGTCCTTGACCCGCTGCATGGCCTGCGGGTCGGGGTTTTGCAGCGCCTGGCGCATGCCGCGGAACTGGCTGTCGAGCACCTCGCTGCGCAGCAGCTCCCTGAGCCGCTCGAAGGTCTGGCGGGCGGCGGGTGAGCGCCAGTCGTAGTCGGCCAGTCGCCTGATCGCCTGCGCGGTGTCGGCGGGCAGCGCGTCAAGGTCCGCCTCGCGCATCCTGGCCTCGTCGCTGGGATCGGGAAACAGCTCGGCCCGTTCCTGCCCGATGGCCGTGTCGAGCAGGGCGCGGGCCTGCTCGAGGATGCCGTCGAGGCGCCCGCGGCCGCGGATCTCCCGCTGCCGCTCCCGGACCCTGCGGAGCAGGTCGTCAAGTCCCCGCCGGTTCCCCGGCAGGCCCCTCCTGAGCAGGTCCCGCAGGGCCTCGGCGGGCGAGGCCCCCTCGAGCACCGCGTCGCCCATCTCGTCGACGGCACCGCGCACGTCGTAGGGGAGCGCCAAGGGGTCCGGGCCGTATACGTACCGGCCGTACCGGTAAATCGCCACGTCAGGTCCTGTAGCGGCTCGTGCCGTCCGTGCTGTCCTTGGACAGCCGGCGCATCAGGTAGAGGCCCTCCAGGGCGAACTCGACCGCCGCCGCCGCGTGCCCGAAGGACTCACCGCCGCCGTCCATGCCGAGCCTGGACATGATCTTGGCCAGCCCAGGGACATCGCCGACGCCGCGCATCAGCTCCGTGGCGGCGACGAGCTCGCCGGCCTCGACGGTCTCCCCTTCGTCGAACCTGGCGAGCAGGCCGGAAAGGTCGACGCTGCCCAGGTGCGACCGGAAGGTGTCCGCGATCGCCCTGCGCAGCAGGGCGCCGAGCACCTCCTCCTCGCGGCCCTCCTCGCTGACCTCGAACTCGACCTTCCCCCGCAGCGTGCTGACCACGGCAGGCAGGTCGCAGACCCGTGCCACCGGCGGTTCCGAACCGGGCCCGCTTAGCGCGCTCCTGCGCATCGCCGACGCCGTGGCGCTCTCCGCGGCGGCGATGGCGAACCTCGCGGAGACCCCGGAGCGCGCGTCGACGGCAGGCGACTCGCGGACGGCCCTGGTGAACCGCGCGATGACCTCGACCAGGTGCGCGGGGAGCTCCGCGCCCGTGTGGATATCGGCTTCCTGCCCGATCAGGGTGAGCTCGTCCGCCAGGGACAGCGGGTAGTGGGTCCGGATCTCCGCGCCGAACCTGTCCTTCAGCGGCGTGATGATCCGTCCCCGGTTGGTGTAGTCCTCGGGGTTGGCGCTGGCCACGAGCAGCACGTCCAGCGGAAGCCGCAGCGCATAGCCGCGGATGCCGATGTCCCGCTCCTCCATCACGTTGAGCAGCGACACCTGGATCCGCTCGGCCAGGTCGGGTAGCTCGTTCAGGGAGAAGATGCCGCGGTTGGTCCGCGGCACCAGCCCGAAATGAATGGTCTCGGGGTCGCCGAGCGTGCGGCCCTCGGCGACCTTGACCGGATCGATGTCACCGATCAGGTCACCGACGCTCGTGTCGGGGGTGGCGAGCTTCTCGCCGTACCTTTCGCTGGCGTGCCGCCAGGTGACGGGCAGCTCATCACCGAGCTCGGCGGAGAGCCTGCGGCACCGCGCGCAGGCCGGCTGATACGGATGGTCGTTGATCTCGCAGCCCGCCACGGCAGGGGTCCACTCGTCAAGCAGCCCGGCCAGCGTGCGGATCAGCCGGGTCTTACCCTGACCGCGCTCGCCGAGCAGGATGATGTCGTGCCCGGCGATCAGGGCCCGCTCGAGGTGGGGCAGGACGGTCTCGCCGAACCCCACGATGCCTGGGAACGGGTCCTCCCCGGCTCGCAGCATGGCGAGCAGGTTCTGCCTTATTTCTTGCTTGACGCTGCGCCCGGCGTGCCCGGTCGCGCGCAGCTCGCCGAGGGTGGCGGCGGTCGGCGGAGCGGAGTCTGGTCGGCTGGCGCGGTGAGGTGGCTGCACGATTCGACACTATGTCGTCATCGCGGGAGTTGGCATATGGCCCTGGTCACCAGAGATTTCGCGATGCGTTACCCGCGGCGCGTATTTTTCCGGCCGCTAGAGTCTCCTGTGGTCAGACCTTGTCTACCTAGATAGTGGACCGGCCCCCGGCGTGACCGGATGGAGGACTCGCATGCAAAGGGAGGAGAAGCTGCGCGTGCAGGCCGGCGTGAGTGACGGCACGGGCGCAGCCGGGTCGGCGGGCCCGGGACAGCGCCTCGGGGAGGGCATCGCCCGCGGCGCCGCGGTGGTGGCCAGCCTCACGATCTTGTCCCGGGTCCTGGGCCTGGTCCGTACGCTGGTGTTCTCTCAGGCGGTCGGCGCCAGTTGCCTGGGCACGACATACGTCACGGCGAACCAGGTTCCGGACCTGCTGTACCAGCTGATCCTGGGCGGCGCGCTGACCAGCGCGATGGTCCCGGTGCTGGCCCGCTCCGCGGAGCGGGCGGCCAGCGACCCAGCGGAGAAGGCGCGGGTCGGCGACATCTCCTCGGCGCTGCTCACCTGGACCATCATTATCGTCGTGCCGCTGGTCCTGGTGATCCTGGCGGCCGCCGGGCCGATCGCCTCGCTCCTTAACCCGAGCAACCCGAACGCGCACTGCGCCCGGCCCGAGATGGTCGCCGTCACCGGCGACATGCTGCGGGTGTTCGCCCCCCAGGCCCTGCTGTACGGGCTGTCGGTCGTCCTCTACGGGCTCCTCCAGTCCTACCGCCGGTTCGCCGCGCCGTCTATCGGCCCGGGGATCTCCAGCCTGGTGCTCATTGCCGCCTACGTCGCGTTCGTGCCGCTGAACAAGGGGCATTCCTTCGCCCAGCTTCCGGTCGCGGCCGAGTACGTCCTCTCGGTGGGAACCACGCTTGGCATCGCCGTCCTGGTCCTGGTGGCCATCGTGCCCACGTGGCGGCTGCACCTGCGGTTCCGGCCTGCCCTGCGGTTCCCGCCCGGGGTGGCGCGCCGGGCGGGCGGCCTGGCGCTCGTCGGCGTCGCCGAGCTCATCGCCGTCGATGTGGCCAATCTGGTGGCCATCGAGCTGGCGAACGGGCACGGGAAGACGGGCGCGATCGTCTTGTTCAACTACGGCTCGCAGGTGTTCAGCTCGATCTCCGCGATCCTGGCCCTGTCCATCGTGGTCAGCGCGTTCCCGGTGCTGTCCGCGCGTGAGGGCGCGGACTTCGACCGGACGAGCGCCGGGTCGACCCGGGCGGTCCTGCTCATGTCGTGGCTCGGCACGGCGGTGATCGCGGCCATCGCCGTTCCCGCCGCGCACGTGCTGGCCAAGCAGCCCGATCAGGTATCGCAGCTGGTCGAGGCCTTCCTGCTGTTCGCACCCGGCATTGCCGGCACCGCGATCATCGCGAACCTGTCGAGGGTCATGTTCGTCATCGGGCGGCTCAAGGTCGCCGCCGCCGCGCTGGCCGGAAGCTGGATGATCACGATCGTGGTGGACGTGGTCCTGGTCGAGCTGGTTCCGGCCCGCTGGGTCGTGGGTGCGCTCGCTCTGGGTACCACCGTCGGCCAGACCGTGGTGGCCATCCCCATGGTCTCCGTCACCCGCAGGATCTGCGGCCCGGCCGCGGTGCAGGGCGCCGGCCGCGCGACGCTGGCCGGGCTCGCCGCCTGCGCCGCCGGCGTCGTGGTGGGCGTCGGCGTCAGCCTGGCGGTGCCCCTGCACCACAAGCTGGTGGCCGTCGCCCTGGCGGTGCCGGCGGCAGGCTGCGCGATCGTGGCGTTCGGCGCCGTCGCGTACCTCCTCGACGACGGCGACCTGAAGACCGTCCTGGCCTGGGCGCGGCGCATGCTGGCCAGGCGGCGTCCGTAACCGTGCCGGGGTGGCGATCACAGGTTGCCGCGCCGGGCCTGCTCCCGCTCGATCGCCTCGAACAGCGCCTTGAAGTTCCCCTTGCCGAAGCCCTGGGACCCGTGCCGCTCGATCAGCTCGAAGAAGACCGTCGGCCGGTCCTCCACGGGCTGGGTGAAGATCTGCAGCAGGTACCCGTCCTCGTCCCGGTCGGCCAGGATGCCGAGCTCGCGAAGCTCGCCGAGGGGCACCCTGGTCTCGCCGACCCACGAGCCGAGCTCGTCGTAGTAGCTGCCCGGCGTGGCCAGGAACTCCACGCCCGCCGCCGCCATGGCCCGGACGCTCGCCACGATGTCGTCGGTGGCCAGCGCGATGTGCTGGACCCCCGGACCGCCGTAGAACTCCAGGTACTCGTCGATCTGCGACTTGCGCTTGCCGGCCGCGGGCTCGTTGAGCGGGAACTTCACCTTGCGGGTCCCGTCCGCGACGACCTTGCTCATCAGCGCGGAGTACTCGGTGGCGATGTCGTCGCCGACGAACTCCTTCATGTTCGTGAACCCCATGACCCGGTGGTAGAAGTCCACCCACTGGTCCATCTTGCCCAGCTCGACGTTGCCGACGCAGTGGTCGATCTCGGTGAAGAACGCGCGCGGCCCGGGGGTGACCATCGGCGGCGCCGGCACGTACCCGGGCAGGTACGCGCCCGAGTACCCCGAACGCTCGACCAGCGTGTGCCTGGTGTCGCCGTACGTGGCGATGGCGGCCAGGACGACCTTGCCGTGGTCATCCTCCATGATGTGCGGCGCCTCCAGGCCGGCCGCGCCGTGCGAGACCGCGTAATCGTAGGCGTCCTCGGCCGAGGTGACCTCGAGGGCCAGGTCGGTCACCCCGTCGCCGTGCGCGGTGACCCCGCGGCCCAGCCGGGTCCCGGCCCTGGTCGGGCCGCGGAACACGAACCGGGCGCTGCCCGACTCCAGGACGTGCGCCGCCTCGTGCGGGTATCCCGTCTCCGGGCCGCGGTAGGCCGTGCGCCGCATGCCGAACGCGGTCGAGTAGTAGTGCGCCGCCTGCTTCGCGTTCCCGACCGCGAACACCACGGCGTCCATGCCGACGATGGGAAAAGTGTCCTGCGATGGCGTGGTCATGCGGCTAGCATGCGGATGCGGCTTCAAACTGCGCAACCAACCGCACAGACTATAGTCAAAATGCATATTTATGCCGAACGAACGGTGGTATTTCTGTACACGATGACTACCGGAAGCGCCGAGCCGATCGACCGGCTGGATGCCGCGCTGATCGAACTGCTCGCGGCCGAGCCCCGGGTGGGCGTGCTCGAGGCCTCGCGGCGGCTGCGCGTCGCCCGCGGCACGGTGCAGGCGCGCCTGGACCGGATGCGGCAGCGCGGCGTGATCACCGGGTACGGACCCGAGGTGGATCCCGCGGCGCTCGGCTACGCCGTCACCGCGTTCATCACCCTGGAGATACGCCAGGCCGGCGGGCACGACCCGGTGGCCGAACGGCTCGCCGCGATTCCCGAGGTGCTCGAGGTGCACACGATCACCGGCGCCGGCGACATGCTCTGCCGCGTGGTCGCCCGCAGCAACGCCGACCTGCAGCGCGTGCTCGACGCGATCGTCTCCGCGGAGGGCGTGGTCCGCTCCTCGACCCTGATCTCCCTCGCCGCGCAGGTCCCGTACCGGATCCTGCCCCTGGTCGGCGCCGCCGCGTCGGGCGCGGGCCAGGCCGGTCACTCCGATTAGCTACCCTGTGACTAACGCCCTGTAAGGGCGGATGGGGCGGGTATGGTGACGTGATCAGTCAGTCATCGGGAATCCGTGGGGCCGGGAGCGGGTGGTGGACCGAACCATTGGTGGCAACGTCAAGCAGGACACGCCTGCGGAGCAAGGCCTGGACGCCACCACCCGTGCGCTGAGCGTGAATCCCCCGCAGACGGACGACGCCGGGCCGGGGGCCCAGGCGCTGCTGCCGCCTGATGCGATCCACGAGGTCGTCGTAGGCGACATCCCCCAGGAGCCGCCCGGTTTCGTGCCCCGGACCGACTTGATGGCCAGGCTAGACCAGGCGGGCGCCCGGGTGGCGGTGATCCACGCCGTGACCGGGTTGCGGGGCGTGGGCACCACGCAGCTCGCGGCCGCGTACGCGCGGGCGAAGCTGGCTGCCGGCTGGCGGCTGGTGGCCTGGGTCAACGCCGCCGACACCGACAGCCTGCGGGCCGGACTGGCTGCGGTGGCTGACGCGATGGGACTGACCGACACCGACTCCGGGCGCCCGGCCGCCGACGTGGGCGGGGCGGTCAGGCGCGCGCTCGAGATCGACGGGGACCATTGCCTGCTGGTCTTCGATGATGCGGCCGACCCCGAGGCGCTGCGGCCGCTCATTCCGGCTCACGGGACGGCTCGGGTTCTGATCACCAGCAGCCGGCCGCCGCCTGCGAATCTGGCGGTCGGCGTTCCGGTGGACGTGATCGGCACCGATCAGGCGCTGCGCTACCTCAACGGGCGGACCGGACTTGACGATGCGGCGGGGGCGGCGGCGGTAGCTGCCGTCCTGGGGCACCTGCCGCTGGCTCTGGCGCTGGCCGCGCCGGTCATTGAGCGGCAGCACCACGGGTATGCGCGGTATCTGGACCGCCTGCAAACAATCCCGGTCGACGTATTCCTGACCGAAGACGACGGTCAGTCGTACCCGCACAGCGTCGCGAGAACGGTGCTGCTGTCCCTGGCGGTGATCCGGGCGGCCGATCCGACGGGCATGTGCACCCGGGTCATGGAGATCATCGCGGTGCTGGCGGCGACGGGGGTCCGCCGCGGGCTCCTGCATGCCGCCGGGCAGGCGGGCGCGCTGGCCAGGGACGGGCGGCGGGTCGAACCAGCCGTGGTGGACCGGGTGCTTGAGTGGCTGAGCGACCAGTCCGTGGTGACGTTCAGCCTGGACGGCCAGACCATCATCATGCCCCGCCAGGTGGCGCGGGTCGTTCGTGGCCGGCTGGCCCGCCGGCAGCGGCTGGGGGCGGTGTGCTGGGCGGCCGCTTCGGCGCTTGAAGCGCACGCCACCGCGGTGAGCAGTGCCCAGGATCGCTGGGCCGCCAGAACCGTCCCCCTGCACGTGACAGCGCTGCTGGACACCACGCCCAGGCTCGCGGGGAAGGCCGAGGAGGATCTCGCCCTGATCCTGCTCAGCCTGCGGTTTATCGCTTTCCATCACCTGATTGAGCTGGGTGATGATACCGCGCAGGCCATCGCGACCGGCGAGCTCCTGACGGCGGACCTTGACCGGGCGCTAGGTCCTGACGATCCGGACACCTTGAGCGCGCGGAACAGCCTGGCCGCCGCCTACCTCGCGGCGGGCCGTACCGCCCAGGCGATCCCGCTGTTCGAGCAGACCCTGGCCATCCAGCAAGGCCTGCTCGGCCCTCATGATCCCGAGACCCTGACCTCGCGGAATAACCTGGCTGCGGCCTACCAGGACGCGGGGCGGGCCGATGAGGCGATCCGGCTGTTCGAGCAGGTCCTGTCCACACGAGAGCGGCTCCTCGGCGCGGACCATCCCAGCACCCTGAACTCCCGGGGGAACCTCGCCGCGGCCTACCGCGACGGGAACCGGGCCGCCGAGGCGATCCCGTTGTTCGAGCAGACCCTGGCCGACCGGGAACGAGTACTGGGCCCTGATCACCCCGATACTCAGCTTTCACGGAAGAACCTGGCCAACGCCTACCGGGACGCGGGCCGGATCGATGCGGCGGTCCCGCTGTTCGACCAGCTCCTGGCCGGCCGGAAGCACGTACCGCGCCGCGATCACCCCGATGTCCAGGCCACCCGGCGGGACCGGGCCGCTGCGGCGGTCGCGCCGGCCGAGCAGGCCCGGGCTGGCCGGGAGGGTCAGCCGCCTGCCGATGCCGCCGGACAACTGGTCCGGGCCGGCCTCCGCCGGCCGCCGGCCGCTCCGGCCCGGCGGACGCTCCCCTCCGGCTTCCGCCGGCCACCCGCCGGCCCGGCCCGGCGGCCCCGTCCGGCCGCGGGCCGGACGGTAGACCGGCCACCGACGGACGTCCAGGATGACCAGGCCCTGGTCGCCGCGATGGCGGCGGGAGACCCGACGGGGATAGCACAGGCGTACGACAGGTACGCGGCCGCCCTGTTCGGCTACTGCTACTGGTTCCTGCGGGACACGGCGGCGGCGGCCGACGCTCTGGCCGACACCTTTGTCATCACCGTCGCCACGATCAGCGACCTGCCCGAGCCCTCGAAGCTGCGCCCGCGGCTTTATGCGGTAGCCCGCAGCGAATGTCGGCGCCGGGTCCAGCGGGTACCGGCCGGTCGCGAGGAGGGCGCCGGCGCGGCGGACCGCACGGACGACGCCGGCCAGCCGGCCGAGGCGGCTGAATCGCCGATCGACGCGACGATGTCGTTCCGTGTGGTGGGCGAGCCGGCCTACGAGCCGATCGACGCGACGATGTCGTTCCGTGTGGTGGGCGAGCCGGTCCACGAGCCGATCGACGCCACCATGCCCATCCGCGTGGTCAGCCAGTCGATCGACGCCACCGCGCCCATGCGGGTGCTCGGCCAGCCGATCTACGAGCCGGCTGGCGCCGCTGCGCCGCGCCGCGCGGCGAGCGAGCCGGCCCATGCGGCCGCCGGCCCCACTCATGCCAACGGCGACTCACGGCAAGCCGAACTGCGGACCCTGGTCCGCTCCCTCCTGGTCGACCTGAAGCCTCGCGAACGCGAGGTCGTCGAGCTGAGCTACCGGCACGACCTGGTCGACAACGATCTGGCCATCGCGCTTGGCGTATCGCCGAGCCGCGCGCACGGCCTGGCCTCGCGCGCCGTCGGCCTGCTGGAGAAATCGCTCGGTGCGGTGCACGCCGCGCTGGCGGTGCGCCATGCCTGCCCGGTCCTGGGTGAATTGCTGGTCGACTGGGATGGGCGCCTGACCGAGCAGACGCTCGATCTGGCCGGCTGGCATATCGAGCAGTGCTCGACCTGTGCGCATTACCGCGGTGGCGCCCTGCGCCCGGCGGCTCTTCCCCAGCTGCTGCCGCTGACCCCGCTGCCTGCGCAGCTGCGGGAACAGGTCTTGAGGCGCTGCTGCGCCACCACTGAGGACGAGGTGACGCACCGCCGGCGAGTAGTCCGGCATGCGGAATCGACGTGGTTCGCGCTATTCGCGAAATTCTCGCAAGCCGTCGGCTGGCTGCGCTGGCGCAATATCCGGGCCAATCACGGAGTAGCGGTCGCCGCCATCGGCGTCGCCGCGTGGGCCGCGGCGGCGGTCATCGTCTTGCTGTCGACCTTTGCCGGCGTTCACGCGGCTCGCGCCCTGGAGACCCGGCCCGGCAGCACGCCACCCGCGAGCAGCCCGGCGAGGCCCGCCGGAACGAGAACGGCGGCCCCATTCACCGCTCCGACGTCGGTCTCGGCCAGCCCGACTCCGACCTTCAGGCCGTCTCCGAGCTACGTGCCCCCGTCCTATGTGCCGCCGGCCTCGCCAACGCTCCAGGCCGCGCCATCGCCGTCTTCATCGCCTTCCCCCACGCCGTCAGCGTCACCCTCGGCGTCGAAATCCCCGTCCCCGTCCCCGTCGCCTTCCGGTTCTCCGTCGTCCTCGCCTTCCGGTTCTACCTCTCCCTCGCAGACGCCTTCCCCGTCGCCTTCCCCGACGCCGTCCAAGACGCGCCGCCCCTAGCCGGTACGAGGACGTGCCTGCGGATCGGCAGGAGCGCGGCCAGCTAGTCCCGGTCGGCCGTCGCGTCCCCCGCGAGCGACGTCCAGTAGGCAAGCTGGTACCAGACCGCGAGGATCTCCTCGTCCTCGGGGCTGCGGACCTTCTCGAGGGCCAGCAGCAGGGTTCCGAACTGGTCCCGCGCGGAGGCCGCGTCCCCGGCGTTTCCGGTCCAGTAGGCCAGTTCCTCGCGTACGGCCAGCGTGTCGGGGTGGTCTGGGCCAGATTCACGTTCGCGGATGAGCAGGAGCGCGGCGAACTGGTCCCGCGCGGTCGCCGCGTCCCCCGCACGCCCCGTCCAGTAAGCCAGGTTGAACCTGGCGGCCAGGGCGTCAGGGGAGTCCGCGCCGAATAGGCGCTCGCGGATGGGGAGGAGTCCGGCGAACTGGTCCCGCGCGGCCGCCGCGTGTCCCGCGTAGCCGGTGAAGTTGGCGAGGTTGTGGCGGTTGGTCAGGGTGTCGGGGTGCTCGGGGCCGAGGACGCGTTCGGCTACGGGGACCAGCGCGGCAAACTGGTCCCGCGCAGCGGCCGCGTCCCCGGCCTGCGCGGTCCAGTAGGCCAGGCTGGCGCGGGCGGCCAGGGTGTCGGGGTGCTCGGGGCCGAGGACGCGTTCGGCAACGGGTATCAGCGCGGCGAACTGGTCCCGCGCGTCAGCCGCGTCCCCCTCCTGCCCGATCGAGTAGGCGCGTTCGCTGCGCGCGGCCAGCGCGGCGGGATGCTCGGGCCCGGGGCCGCCGGCCGCGTCGGTGCTCATGCCGCCATTGGGGGAGATCACGTGGCTGGGCGCAGCCGGCCTCTCGGCGCCAGGACCGGCCTCGATCTTGCGGACCAGCACCTGCAGGTCAGCCTCGGCGTCCGGGTTCTGCTCCAGCAGGCTGGCCAGCCGCCCGGCCCACTTCACCGCCAGGGCCATGCGGATCTGCCCCGCCTCGCCCGCGACCGCGCCGATGAGCTGCTCGCGTGCCTCCGCCAGCTGCTGCTCAGTTTTCCGGGTGCGCTCGGCGTCCCCACGCCCCAGCAGCTGAGCGAACCCGCGCCGTGCCGTCTCCCACTCGTCGGTGGCCGCCGCGACTACCACCATCCGGCCGGCCAGCGCCGTCAGCGCGAGCAAGCGCTCCGGCAGCATCTCTGCCCTCCTCTCGCCACGAGCAAGCCGAGATGGCTAGAGGTGAGAATTGTACTTTGTCTCGCTCCGCCCGGCCTCCGATCAGGCAGGCGCGTGCGGGCCGGGCGATGGCGGCCTGGCCCGGTTTAGCCCGTATCGACGGGGTATGTTAACTGCGTCACCGCTGGGCCACGTTGGTGAACCTGTCCCGTCTCCAGAATCCTCGGTGTGGGAGTAGGGGTGGATCGGTCGCAGCCCCCGGAGCCGCTGCCGCGGGAGGCAGCGCGCCACCAGGTCGTAGCGGGCGACATTCCACCGGAGCCGCCTGGTTTCCAGCCGCGGACCGCCCTGCTGGCCGAGCTGGACCGGGCCGGTGCGCTGGTACCGGTGGTTCATCTGCTGACCGGGCGCCCCGGGGCGGGCAAGACGACGCTGGCGGCGGCGTACGCGCGGGCGAAGCTGGCCGCCGGCTGGCGCCTGGTGGCCTGGGTCAGCGCCGAGGACACGCTGAGCCTCCTGGCCGGCCTGGCCAGGACGGCTGACCTGGCCGGGCTGACCGAAGGCGGCTCCGGGCGGGACATCTCCGATCCGGGCCAGCTGGTGCGGCGCCGGCTCGAGGCCGACGGAGACCGCTGCCTGCTGGTGTTTGACGACGCGCGGGATCCCGGTCTGCTGGAGCCGTTCGTTCCCGCCTGCGGCGCGGCCCGGGTGCTGATTACCGCTCCCGCGCCGTCGCCGGCCATCAGGGGGACCAGCGTCCCGGTCGGCGTCTTCAGCCCGGCGGAGGCCAGTGCGTTCCTGACCGCGCGGACCGGCCGGGTGGATCCCGAGGGAGCCAGCGCGCTCGCGGCCGAGCTCGGGCACGAGCCGCTGGCGCTGGCGCAGGCCGCGGCGGTGATCTTCCGGCGGTCCCTGGGGTACCGGGCGTACCTGGAATACCTGCGGGCGGCGCCGGCCGGGGAATCCCTGAGCCGGGAGGCCGGGCAGCCGTCCTGGCCTGGCCTCGTGCAGGCGGTGCTGCTGTCCCTGGGGTACGCCGAGGCGACCGACCAGACCGGCGTGTGCACCATCGTGATCGAGATCCTGGCGGTGTTGTCCGCGGCCGGCGTCCGCCGGGGCCTGCTGCACGCCGCCGGGCAGGCGGGCGCGCTCGCCGCCGAGGGACATCGGGTGGCTCCGGTCCTGGTCGACGAGGTGCTGGCCGGGCTGGCCGAACTGGCCCTCGTGACCGTCAGCGGCGACGGTCAGATGATCGTCATGCACCGTTCCGTCATGCTGGTGGTCCGCGCCGAGATGGCCAGGCGGCAGCGCCTGACGGCGGTGTGCCGGCTCGCCGCGTCGCTGCTTGAAGCCTGGGCGCAGGCGCTGGGCGTGTTCCCGGATCGCCAGGCCACCGGGGACCTCCGGGCGCAGGTGTCGGCTCTGGCGGATAACGCGGCTGGACCCGCCGGGGAGGATGAGGAGGTCGCCGGAGCCTTGCTGAGGCTCCTGACGACGGCCTACTGGGAGGTAGGCCGCGACATCCAGGAAACTCCGCCTGCCCCGGCGGTCAGTGGATCAGGTCGGTGGCGATTTCCAGGATGATGTCGCCGAGTTTATCCGCGTCGTCGACCTGCTGCAGGTAGAACATGTAGGTCGCGCCGACGGAGAGCACTGCGGCGGTGGCGCGGACCCGGTCGCGGAGCGGGGCGTCGGGGGCGGCGAGCACGTCGACGAGCGCGTCGAGGCGGCCGCGGAAGCGCGCGAGCCTGTCCTTGCCCGCTCCCATGGCCTGCACCGAGGCCTGGTTCTGGTGCAGGAAGCGGAAGACCTCGCTGCCGGCCAGCACGATCCGCACGTAACGGTGGAGGATCTCGCGGCGGGTTTCCTCGGTCTGCGGCTGCTCCCTGGCCCAGTCCACGAGGCCGTCGATCTCGGCGAAGTAGTCGTCGGTAAAGCTGTGGACGATGTCTTCCTTGGAGGGGAAGTGATAGTAGAGCGCGGCCTTGGTCACGCCGAGGCGCTCGGCGATCTCGCGCAGCGAGGTCTTCTCGTAGCCCTGCTCGGCGAACAACTCGAGCGCCACCTTCTGGACCCGGGACCGGGTATCGGTGCGCGGCGCGCCGATGCTGCCGGCCGGGTGTTCGGCCGGGCCCGCACCGCGCTTGCCGCGGTCGTTCGCCGCGGACGTAAGCCCCGCGTCCTGCATGTTCGGTTCGCACTCCCTCATGGAGCTGGGCCGTAATTTACTTGACGGCCGGTTAGCTCAAGCCTAGCATATAACTTGCCGGCCGGTAAGTATTGTATCCGGTCTGCAGGCGGACGGGAAGCACGCGGGGAAGGAGCGAGCAGGTGGCGGAGGCAACGGGGCCTGGGGTGGTCGGGCAAGAGGTGCCGGGCGGGGGCGGGCATTTCCTTGCGCCGCGCGAGGTGATGATCGTACTGCCCGGGCTCCTGCTCGCCATCCTGCTCGCCATGCTGGACAACCTCATCGTCAGCACGGCGCTGCCGCGGATCGTCGGTGACCTCGGCGGGGTGGCCCACCTGTCCTGGGTGGTGACCGCCTACATCCTCGCGTCCCTGGTCGTCACGCCGTTCTACGGGAAACTCGGCGACATGTACGGCCGCAAGAGGTTCTTCATCGTCGCGATCGTCATCTTCCTGGCCGGGTCGGCGCTGGCCGGCCAGTCGCATTCGATGGCCGAGCTGATCGCGTTCCGCGCCATCCAGGGCCTGGGCGCGGGCGGGCTGATGGTCGGCGCGATGGCCACGCTCGGCGACATCGTGTCGCCCCGCGAGCGCGGAAAGTACATGAGCTACATGATGGTGGTCATGATGCTCGCCACCATCGGCGGCCCGCTGGTCGGCGGCTTCATCACCACCGACTTCTCCTGGCGCTGGATCTTCTACATCAACCTGCCGGTCGGCGGGGCCGCGCTGGTCTACATCATCACGACCCTGCACCTGCCCGCCAAGCGCGTCACCCACAAGGTCGACTATCTCGGCGGCGGCCTGCTCGCCGTGGCCGCCACCGCCCTGGTCCTGCTGGCGACCTGGGGCGGCACCGAGTACCGCTGGGGCTCGGCGCAGATCATCGGCCTGGCCCTGCTCGCGGTCGCGGCCACCGTCGCGTTCTGCGCGGTCGAGATGCGGGTGGCGGAGCCGATCCTGCCGCTGCACGTGTTCAAGAACAGGAACTTCTCGCTCTCGATGGCGCTGACGTTCCTCACCGGACTGGCCATGTTCGGCGCCATGACGTTCCTCCCGCTGTACCAGCAGACCGTCCAGGGCGAGTCGCCCACCATCAGCGGGCTGGCGCTGACGCCCATGATGATCGGCGTGACGATCACCTCGATCCTGGCCGGGCAGATCACCACCAGGACGGGCCGGTACAAGCTCTTCCCGATCCTGGGCGGGGCCATCATGGGCCTGGGCATGTACCTGCTGACCCACCTGGGCGTCGGCACCACGCGGCTCACGTCGGCGATCTTCTACGTGGTCCTCGGCCTCGGCATGGGCTTCCTGATGCAGATGGTCTCGCTGATCGCGCAGAACAGCGTGACGCAGAAGGACATGGGCGTGGCCAGCAGCGCGCGGATGTTCTTCCAGCAGATCGGCGGCTCGCTCGGCGTGGCGGCGTTCGGCGCCATCTTCGCCCGGCGGCTGACCGAGTCCCTGGCCGCCGCCGCGGGCAGCGGCGTGCACATCAGCGCGAGCGGCGGCTCGCTCGACCCGGCCACCGTCAACTCGCTCCCCGCGGCGGTCAAGCACGACGTGTTCTTCGCGATCGCGCACGCCGTCCAGGCGGTCTTCGTCTGGGCGCTGCCGGCCTCGGTGCTCATCTTCCTGCTCGCGCTGCTCGTCAAGGAAGTCCCGCTGCGCGGGCGGGCGGCGCCCCCATCGGCCGACGAGGCCGCGAGCCAGCAGCCGGAGCTGGTCTCATAGGTCGCAGGCAAGCACGCCAAACGCCAGGCGGGCGGTGGTCAGTGATACCACCGCCCGTTCGGCATAAAGGGAGCTTTTTAGCCCCCGATGTAGGGGACGGCTTCCAGGATCTCGACGGTCGTGGCGCGGCCGTTGGGCAGCGAGTAGGTGGCCTTCTCGCCGACCTTCTTGCCCATGATCGCGGCGCCCAGCGGCGAACGCGGCGAGTAGACGTCGATCGGCGAGCCGCTCTCCTCGCGGGAGGCGAGCAGGAACGTCACCTCGTCGTCGTCCTTGACGAACCGGACGGTGACCGTCATGCCCGGGCCGACCACTCCGTCGGTGCGCGACGGGGCGCCGACGCGGGCGTTCTCCAGGATGTGCTGGAGCGTGACGATCCGCGCCTCCATCTGGCCCTGCTCGTCCTTGGCCGCGTGGTACCCGCCGTTCTCCCGCAGGTCGCCCTCGTCGCGGGCGGCCTCGATCTTCTTCGCGATGTCGGTTCGCCCCGGGCCTGAGAGGTAGTCGAGCTCAGCCTTGAGCCGGTCGTACGCCTCCTGGGTGAGCCAGGTGACGGTGTCATCGCGCGTCTCGGTCACGGGTACTCCTCGGTACAGCTCAGGACTTAGGTAGTCCTCGGGACCATGTCGGTCCTCGGGCGTAATCTGCTGAGGCTAACAAGCGTCGGTGACTAGAGCGAACTAGTCAAATGCGGAATCATACCAACCGCCCCGCACTGGGAATGTCCGCCCGGCCCGCGGGTGTTGCCGCAACTGGGCGGCCCAGGCCGCTCATCGGGGGGTTCCAGGGGGTCGTCCCCCGGGGCCAGCACAGCACACGAGGGAGATCCTGTTGCGAAGCCAGCTTCGGCTGATGGCCGTGCACGCGCATCCCGACGACGAGTCGAGCAAGGGCGCCGCCACGATGGCGCGCTACGCCAGCGAGGGCGTGCAGGTCCTGGTGTGCACGCTGACCGGCGGGGAACGCGGTGACGTCCTCAACCCCGCGATGGACCGCCCGGAGGTCAAGGCCGACATGGCCAGGGTCAGGCGGGAGGAGATGGCCCGGGCCAGGGACATCCTCGGCGTCGAGCACCGTTTCCTCGGGTTCGTCGACTCCGGCCTGCCCGAGGGCGACCCGAAGCCCCCGCTGCCCGAGGGCTGCTTCGCGCTCACCCCGCTGGAGGAGGCGGCCGAGCCGCTGGTCCGCGCGGTGCGCGAGTTCCGGCCCCACGTGATCCTCACCTACGACGAGAACGGCGGCTACCCGCACCCGGATCACGTCATGACCCACCGGGTCAGCGTGGCGGCGTTCGAGGCCGCGGCCGACCCGGACGCGTACCCGGATTCCGGCGAGCCGTGGCAGCCCCTCAAGCTCTACTACTTCGTGTCGTTCCACGGCGCGAAGTTCGTCGCGTTCCACGAGGAGATGCTCCGCCGCGGCCTGGAGTCCCCCTACACCAAGATCTTCGAGGGGTGGGAGGAGCGCGCGAAGAAGCGCGGGAGTGCAGGCGAGCGGGAGCAGCTCGAGATCACCACCCGGGTGCCGTGCGGTGACTTCTTCGAGGTCAGGGACGAGGCGCTGAAGGCGCACGCCACCCAGGTAGATCCGGAGGGCTTCTGGTTCCGCTGCCCGGTCGAGGTCCAGCGGGCCGTGTGGCCGACCGAGGACTATCATCTGGCTAGGTCCCTCGTCGATAGCGAACTGCCGGAAGATGACCTGTTCGCCGGCATCCGGGAGCGTGTGAGCATTTGACCCTTGGCGCCCTCGCGGCCGTCGCCGCGTCCTCCTCCACCATCAGCGACGTGGAGCCCGGTGTCCTGGGCTTCCTGGTCGTCGCCGCGCTGGGCGTCGCGCTGGTCTTCCTGCTCCGCTCGATGAACAGGCACCTTAAGAAGATCACTCCGCCACCCGGCGCCGATGATGCCCAGGACGCTACCGCCAGCGCTGAGGATCCGGCCAAGGCGCCCCAGTAAGGGGGCCTGGCGCGGTCATCCGGCCTGCGGTAACCGGCTCTGTGAACCAGGTGGGCGCCTGCTGGGGTAAGACTGGCAGACTGGGCGGCGGGTGATGGTAAGCCGATCCGCGGCGTGTCGCCCCGCCCGGGTCCCGGGTCCTGTTAGCGTGCTTAGGGCAGGGTTGAAGCGGGAGTGGCGGCATGCGGGTCATCCACGGGATCTGGGCGGACGAGGCGCTCTGCCTCTGGGCCGAGGACCCGGCCCTGCCGCGGGCTCACGCGCCGGCGCCCGGCGCGGGCCGGCCGTCGCGGGCGCCTGTGCCGCATCCGTTCGCGGCGCAGGCCGGCGAGCTGGCCGACCTGCTGGCCGCGCTGCCCGGGTCGGCGGGCGAGGCGGCCCGCAAGGCGGTCGACGACGAGCTCACCCTGCACCTGCCGTCGGCCGGCGGCGGGCCGCTGGCCTCGCCGGAACTCATCAGGCCGGACGCCGACCCGGCCGGGCCGGGACCGCGGGACCGGGTGTCGCTGGCCCGCTGGCGCGTGCCCGTCGTCGCCTTCGCCGGGGCCGCCGCGCTTGACCTGCTCGGCTCGGTCGGCAGCCTCGGCGACGTCGCGGCCGTCGCGGGCGGGTCGCTGCCGTACCTGGCGGCCCTGGCCCGCTTCGCCGAGGGCCTGGCCTTCCGCGGGCGGGTGCTGCCGGTCCTGGTCGCCGAGGACGGGGGGTACGCGGCCCGGTGGCGTCCGGTCCTGGATGGCGCCGACGCCCAGCGCGCGCGTGACCTGGCGGCGGCGATGCCTGCGTCGTGCCGGGCGGCGGGTCCCGAGCCGCCGGGGCTGCTCCTGGCGGCCGCGCTCGACTGCCTCACCGATGCCGCGGCGCGCACCCGGTTGCCGGCACCGCTCCTGAGCGCCAGACGGGGCCGCACTCCGGCTCGCCTTCCCTGGCCCGAACGATTCGTGGTGGCACTGACCACGACCGACGCTCGTCTCGACGTGGCCACGCCCCAGGACGAGGAGGAGGCCGGCGCGCTCGCCGCGGAACTGGAGGCGTGGCTGGACGCCGCGCGGATACCGGCAGGCCCGGTGCGGACCTGCTTCCGGCTCGCCGAGCCATCGGACCCGGACGGTGATCACTGGCGGGTGGAGTTCGCGCTGCAGTCCGCCGAGGACCCGAGCCTGATGGTGTCGGCCGCGGACCTGTGGGCGGGCGAGGGCGCGACGCTCCTTGGTTCCGGGCTGGCCGCCGGCCGGGATCCGGTCGAGGAGCTGCTGGCCGGGCTGGGGGCCGGCGCCCGGCTGTTCGGCGAGCTCGAGGACGCGCTGCGCGATCCGGCGCCCGCCGCGGTGGACCTGGACACGCCGGGTGCGTTCCGGTTCCTGAAGGAGACCGGGCCGCTGCTGGCCGGGGCCGGGTTCGGCGTGCTGCTGCCCGACTGGGCGCGCAAGGCACGGCTCGGGCTGAAGCTGACCACGCGGACCCAGAGCCCGTCAGGCTCGTCGGTCACCGCGCCGAAGTTCGGCCTGGGCGACCTGGTGAACTTCCGGTACGAGTTGGCGGTCGGCGATCAGGCGCTCGATCCGGACCAGCTGGCCGAGCTGGCCCGGCTGAAGGTCCCGCTGGTCAGGCTCCGCGGTCAGTGGGTGGAGCTGGACGAGGCGCACCTGAAGGCCGCGCTGAGGTTCCTCCAGCGGAACCCGCCCGGGACGATGACCGCCGGCGAGGCCCTGGCCGCCGGGCTGCGCGCCCCGGACGACGCGGCCCCGCTGGTGGACGTGGACGCCGACGGCTGGCTGGGCGACCTGCTGTCCGGCCAGGCCGACCGGCGGCTGGCGCCGGTGTCCGCGCCGGCTGGCTTCGCGGGCACGCTGCGGCCCTACCAGGAGCGCGGGCTTTCCTGGCTGGCCTTCCTCGGCGATCTCGGCCTCGGCGGGATCCTGGCCGACGACATGGGCCTGGGCAAGACGATCCAGCTCTTGTCGCTGGTCGCCGCGCAGCCTCCCGGCTCTGCGCCGACCCTGCTGGTGTGCCCGATGTCGCTGGTCGGCAACTGGCAGCGGGAGGCGGCCCGCTTCACCCCGAATCTCCGGGTGCACGTACACCATGGTGCGGACCGGCTGGACGGGGACTCGCTCGCCGCCCTGCTGGCCAGGGGGGACGACCCCCCCAGACCCCCCCGCGAGGGCATGACCGGGGCGGACCTGGTGATCACCAGCTACGGCGTCGCCACCAGGGACCAGGCCGCGCTGAGCGCGCTCACCTGGGCCCGGGTGGTGTGCGACGAGGCGCAGAACATCAAGAACCACGCCACCAAGCAGTCCAGGGCGGTCCGCGCCGTGCCCGCCGCGGCCCGGATCGCGCTGACCGGGACGCCGGTGGAGAACCGGCTGTCCGACCTGTGGTCGATCATGGAGTTCACCAATCCCGGCCTGCTCGGCCCCGCCGAGAGGTTCCGTGAGACCTACGCGGTCCCGATCGAGCGGCACGGGTCCGAGGACGCCGCGGCGGCCCTGAAACGGGTGACCCAGCCGTTCGTCCTGCGCCGGCTGAAGACCGACAAGACGATCATCTCCGACCTGCCCGACAAGCAGGAGATGAAGGTCTGGTGCAACCTGACCGCCGAGCAGGCCAGCCTGTACGCCGCGACGGTCGCCGACATGCTCAGCCGGATCGAGGAGGCCACCGACGACATCAGCCGCCGCGGCCTGGTGCTGGCCACGATGGCCAAGCTCAAGCAGGTGTGCAACCATCCCGCGCACCTGCTCGGCGACGGCTCCCGGCTGCCGGGCCGGTCCGGCAAGCTGGCCAGGCTCGAGGAAATCTGCGAGGAGATCGTCGCCGAGGGCGACAAGGCGCTGTGCTTCACGCAGTACGCCGAGTTCGGCCGGATGCTGCAGCCGCACCTGGCGGCCAGGCTCGACTGCCCGGTGCTGTTCCTGCATGGCGGCACGCCGAAGAAGCAGCGCGACACGATGGTCGAGACGTTCGCCTCGCTCGACGAGCCCGCGCTGTTCCTGCTGTCGCTCAAGGCGGGCGGCACCGGGCTCAACCTGACCGCCGCCAGCCACGTGATCCACGTCGACCGGTGGTGGAACCCGGCGGTGGAGGACCAGGCGACCGACCGGGCGTTCCGCATCGGCCAGCACCGGAACGTGCAGGTGCGGAAGTTCGTCTGCGTCGGCACGCTGGAAGAGCGGATCGACGCGATGATCGAGGAGAAGAAGCAGCTCGCGGAGCGGATCGTGGGCACCGGCGAGGCCTGGCTGACCGAGCTGTCCGTGGCGGACCTGCGGTCCGTGCTCGCCCTGTCGCCCGACGCGGTGAGCGCGTGAGCGCGCGCTGGGAAGGCTGGCCGCCCCCGTCTCGTCCCTGCCGGGTCGAGGGCGGGATCAAGGCGCGGAGCAAGCGCGGGGCGATCGGCGAGCAGTGGTGGTCCCGGCGGTTCATCGCGGTGCTCGAGTCGTACGGCATGAGCGGCAGGCTGGCCCGGGGCCGCAGTTATGCCAGGGCGGGGCAGGTGCTCGACTTCGAGCTGTCCCAGGGCAAGGTCACCGCCCGGGTGCAGGGGTCCCGGGTCCGCCCCTATCAGGTCCGCATCGGGATCCTGCCGCTCACCACGGCGCAGTGGCGGACGGTGCAGGAGCGGCTGGCCAGCCAGGCGCTGTTCCGCGCCAAGCTGCTCGCGGGCGAGATGCCGCGCGAGATCGAGGAGGTCTTCGCGGACTGCGGGACGCCGCTGTTCCCGCACTCAGCCGGCGACCTGGACATGCGGTGCAGCTGCCCGGACTGGGAGGTGCCCTGTAAGCACCTGGCCGCGGTCTGCTACGTGCTGGCCGAGGAATTCGACCGCGACCCGTTCGCCATGCTGGCCTGGCGCGGCCGCGGCCGCGACGAGCTGCTCACCGCGCTGCGCGCGATCCAGGCCGGGCCCCGGGCCCGGGCCGGCCACGAGGACCCGCCCAGGGCGGCTGCTTCCGCGGCCGGAACGGCGGGTCGGGCGGGCCTCGACGGGGCGGCCGCGCCGCTCGGCGAGTGCCTGGAGTCGTTCTGGTCACCCGGCCTGAGCCCGGCCAGGCTCCGCGCGCTGGCCCGCGCTCCCGAGTCGGCCACGCCCGACCTGCTGCTGCGGATGTTCCCCCCGCCGCCGGTCCAGGTCAGGGGTAAAGACCTGGCCGATGTGCTGGCCGCCGCCTACCAGCAGCTCGCCGACGACTACCAGGGGCCTGAACTCTGAGCCGGACTCCGTGCCCGAGACCACCGTAGCCTCACCGGTCGGTGAGAAGGCGTGCCATGGCTTCATCATGGGTCAACTCGCCCGGACGCCCCGCTTCGACCCACGCCTCGTGCTCGGCGATGGCGGCGTCGATTTGTGCCTCGTCGAGGTCTCCGGGTGTCGCCCGCCGCTCCAGCGCCTTCAGCATGCGGTACTCGTACAGTGGGACGACTACCGCGGTTTCGCCGCCGAGGTGGATGACGGCGCAGCCGCCTTGATCTGATGGCTGCACGCTCATGAGCACGATGCTAACTCCCGGAGGGTTTACCTGGCTGCCAGGCTCGCTCGTGTCCCCGACGAGGTTCGTGGCTAGTCCGCTAGTCCGCGGAGGGTGCCCAGACGCGGCGCATGGCCTCGGGCAGGCCCCACCAGCCCAGCGGGGTCAGGCAGTCGTCGTCGTCGATCGCGCCGAGGACGTGCCACAGCGTCGTGACCGGCAGGAACAGGCCCTCCATGCCGAGCTCGTCGAATTCCTCTGGCTCGCCGTCGATATCGTCGAATTCGTCACTGAACTCGGCCTCGTCGCGATCGCTGTCGTCCTCCTCGCCCGGCTCG
>DATJQX010000087.1:0-8893 GCA_035505275.1 Streptosporangiaceae bacterium
GTGGCCATGTACAGCGCGAAGTCGACCAGGCTGCCAGAAGCCCGCTGACCGCCGACCAGGATGTGCTTCTCGTCCAGGTGCCAGCCGCGCGGGCGGACCACGATCGTGGCCAGCTCGCCGTCCGGCTTCAGCGCGTAGTCCTTGCCTTCAGGGCTGGTGAAGTCGATGGTCCGGTCCAGCGCGTCCTTCAGGTTGAGCTGACCGGTGATCATGTTGTCCCAGAGCGGGGTGTTGGCGTCCTCGAAGTCCGCCAGCCATACGTTCGCGCCGGAGTTGAGCGCGTTGATCGTCATCTTCTTCTCGGTCGGCCCGGTGATCTCCACCCGGCGGTCGACAAGACCGGGCGCAGGCTCCGCGACCCGCCAGTCCGGGTCCTCGCGGATGTGCGCCGTCTCGGGCAGGAAGTCGAGCATCGCGCCGCGGGAAAGCTCGGCCTGCCGACGCCGGCGCGCCGCGAGCGCCTCGAACCGCCGGGGGCCGAGCTCGGCGTGCAGGGCGGCGATGAGCTCGATGGCCTGCGGCGTGAGGATCTCGTCGTAGCGATCGCCGTATGGGCCGGTGATCTCCACGCGTTCGGTTTCCGGCATCTGCTGCTCCTCCCGACCCCCCACAGGTTCGTGCCCTACATCCTAGGCGGGGCCGCCCGCCCGGCCGGAGGACCCCCGCAAGCAGGTGATCCGCTGCCGGCCCCGCCGGGCGACTGGAAATGCCCGGGCAAACCAGGCCTTGCTACGATTCCGCTGTTTGCATCCGAATCTCGCCTCGAGGACGCTGATGAAACGCTTTCTCGCACTGACCGCCGTCGCCGCGTCCACCGCTGGAATGATCTTGACGGCGAGCTACGCCTTAGCGCCCCCCCGCCAAGGATTTGCGGGAGATTCCAATCGCTAGGCATCCCGGGCGAGCTTGCAGGTGAGCGTGTGTACCAGCGGCAGGCACGCCGAGGACGCCATCCAGGACACGCTGCTGCCCTGGCCGATGGCCGGACCCAACTTCGAGACCGCAGGCGAATTCCGCGCAGAATAGCGTACGACTAGCGAGGACGGGATCGAACTGCTACACTTCTGTGTTCTCTCGTCTACGCTATAGTGTCGCAATTTTAACTAAAGAAAGTGTACCAGAAAATATGGCGATCAGTCAAACGAATTCCGCCGGTGCGACTGCAATTAGCCACGAACAAGCGTACGTCGATATGCTTTACGGCCTGCTGGATGAGGCGCGCGAAAGGACCGGGAACGCGCTCGCCCGTACGCACGCCGGCGGGACCACGGGCGGTACCTTCCAGGCCCGGGTGGAGCGCGAGGTCACCGCGGCCGAGCAGGGCAGGCGACTCGCCCAGCTCAACGCCGTGGAGCGCGGCCTGGTCTTCGGCCGCACCGACGCCGAACCAAAGCCCGGGCCCAGAACGCCCGGCCAGGACGCCAACGACGCCAAGAACGCCGCGGACCCGGCGGCGACGCTGTACATCGGCCGGATCGGCCTGCGCGACGACGACTATGAGCCGCGCCTGATCGACTGGCGCGCGCCGGCCGCCCACCCGTTCTACGCCGCCACCCCCATGGACCCGAACGGCCTGATCCGCCGCCGTCACATCTACACCAGGAACCGCACCGTCACCGGCGTCGACGACGAGGTCTTCGACCTGGACCGGCTGCCTGAGCCGGAGCGGAAGACCCTGTCCGGCGAGGCCATGCTGATCGCCAGCATCAACGCCGGCCGGACCGGCCGGATGAGCGACGTCGTCGCCACCATCCAGGCCGAACAGGACCGCGTGATCCGCGCCACCCTCCAGGGCGTCCTGGTCGTCCAGGGCGGCCCCGGCACCGGCAAGACGGTCGCCGCCCTGCACCGCGCCGCGTACCTGCTGTACACGCACCGCCGCGTCCTTGAGCGCCGCGGCATCCTGGTCATCGGCCCGAACGCCACGTTCCTCCGCTACATCAGCCAGGTCCTCCCGTCCCTCGGCGAGACCGACGTCGTGCTCAGCTCCATCGCCGACCTGTTCCCCCGCGTCAACGCCGCGCCCGACCACGACCCGGAGGCCGCTGCCGTCAAGGGCGGCCTGGCGATGGTGTCCGTGCTGCGCCACGCGGTGCGCGACCAGCAGCGGGTCCCGGAAAAAGACCTCGACCTCACCGTCGACGCCGTCCGGATGACCGTGCCGCATGAGGTCTGCCTGCGCGCCCGCGACCGGGCCCGCGCCCTGCGCAAGCCGCACAACGTGGCCCGCAAGGTGTTCGTCGGCGACATGCTCGGCGCGCTCGCGGCCGCCGAGGCGAAGGCCCTCGGCCGCCCGCTCGACCCCGACGACCTGCCGTACACCCGCGCCAGGCTGTGGGACGAGCCGCCGGTCCGCGCTGCGCTCGACGCCCTGTGGCCCTTCCTCACCCCGCAGCGGCTGGTCGCCGGGCTGCTGGCCGGGGAAGCTGCCCTCCGCGCCGCCGCCCCAGGTCTTAGTGACGCCGAACGAGCCGTGGTGCTCCGTCCCGAGGCCCCCGATGCGTGGACCGTGGCGGACGTACCCCTCCTGGACGAGGCTGCGCAGCTACTAGGCGCCGACGACTCCGCGGACAAGCGCCGCCGCCGGGCCCTGGAGCGGGAACGCCGCGCCGAGGAGCGGTACGCCAGGGAGGTGCTCGAGATCACCAGCCTCGGGGGCGGGCAGGCCAGGCCGGCGGACTGGATCGACGCCGGCACGCTCGCCGACTGGAACCGCGACCCCGGCCAGCAGCTCACCACGGCCGAGCGCGCCTGGTCCGACCCGGCCTGGGCCTACGGTCACGTGATCGTCGACGAGGCGCAGGAACTGTCTGCCATGGCCTGGCGGATGGTCATGCGGCGCATCCCCACCCGGTCGCTGACCATCGTCGGCGACCTGGCCCAGCGGGGCAGCGTGGCGGGCGCCCGCTCCTGGGGCCAGATGCTCGACCCCTACGTCCACGGTCGCTGGCACGAGGAACGGCTGACCGTCAACTACCGGACTCCGGCCGAGATCATGGCCGTGGCCGCCGACGTGCTCGCCGCCGTCGCCCCCGGCGAGCAGCCCCCCGAGTCCGTCCGCGCGGAAGGCGTCCCCCCGCGCGCTGTCCGCGGCCTCGGCCGCGTCGCCGCGGTCGTCAGCGCCGAGCTTGACGAGATGGACGACACAGGCGAGGACGGCCGGCTAGCGGTGATCGCCCCCACGGCGCTGGTCGGTGACCTGGCCCGCGCCCTGCCCGCGGCCGTGCCCGGCGACCAAGCCTCCTCGCTCGACGCCCCGGTTGCCCTGCTCACCGTGGGCCAGGCCAAGGGCCTGGAGTTCGACCGGGTGGTCCTGGTCGACCCGGCCGGGATCCTCGCCCAGTCCCCGGCCGGCGGGCACGACCTCTACGTCGCCATCACCCGGGCCACGCACCGCCTCACCGTCGTCTACGACGGCGACCTGCCTGCCGCGCTGCACCGCCTGACGCGCTGACCGGCCCGCCAGGGCCGGTCAGGGAACCGCCCGCGGCCGCGTCGGCGGCCGCGTAGCCGACCAGCTCGAACGTCACCACGGACGGGCCGCGGGTGGCGGCGCTGAAGCCGAACGACACCTGGGTCAGGACCCCGGCCAGGACCGGGGCGCGGCCGGCCGGCTCCGGGGAGATGACCGGGGATCCCACCGTGGTCGGCCAGAAGCCGACGTGCCCGGGCGATGTCCTCCGGATCGTCGGCGCCGAGCAGGTCGGCCAGCCGCGCCATCTCCGGGTACCTGGCGCGGAACAGCGCGCCGACCCCGGTGGCCGGGTCAGGTTGAGCCCAAGGTTGGCACGCGGGCACATACGGTGCGGCCCGGATGTTAATACAGTGCGGTCCCGCGCGCCGCGTGGGACCATCGGGGGCGAGAGACGACAAATGTCGGAGGATGATGAGTACGGTCTTTGACGAGCAGCCGGACATCGGTGACCTGGACCTGGAGGAGCGGCACGCGCTCCGGCGGGTGGCCGGGCTGTCCACCGAGCTTCAGGACATCAGCGAGGTCGAGTACCGCGCGCTGCGGCTCGAGCGGGTAGTGCTCATCGGGGTGTGGGCCGAGGGCAGCCTGGCCAGCGCGGAGAACTCGCTGCGCGAGCTGAGCAGGCTGGCCGAGACGGCCGGCTCTGAGGTGCTCGACGGCCTGATCCAGCGGCGCGGCCGGATCGACGCGGCCACCTACGTGGGCTCGGGCAAGGCGCGCGAGCTGGCGGGGATCGTGGCGGCGGCCGGCGCCGACACGGTAATCTGCGACGGCGAGCTGACCCCGAGCCAGCTCCGCAAGCTGGAGAGCATCGTGCAGGTCAAGGTCATCGACCGGACCGCCCTGATCCTGGACATCTTCGCCCAGCACGCCCGCAGCCGCGAGGGCAAGGCCCAGGTCGAGCTGGCCCAGCTCCAGTACATGCTGCCCAGGCTCCGCGGCTGGGGCGAATCGCTGTCCAGGCAGGCCGGCGGCCGGGTGGCCGGCGGCGGCGGGATCGGCACGCGCGGTCCTGGCGAGACCAAGCTGGAGACGGACCGGCGGCGGCTGCGCGCGCGCATCGCCAGGCTCCAGCGGGACATCTCGGAGATGTCCACCGGCCGGAAGGTGCAGCGGGGCCGCAGGCACCGCCGGGAGGTGCCGTCCGTGGCGATCGCGGGTTACACCAACGCGGGCAAGTCCAGCCTGCTCAACGCGCTCACCGGGGCAGGGGTCCTGGTGGAGGACGCGCTGTTCGCCACCCTGGACCCAGCGGTACGCCGGGCCGAGACGCCGTCCGGTCGCGTCTTCACGCTGACCGACACCGTCGGGTTCGTCCGCCACCTGCCGCACCAGCTGGTCGAGGCGTTCCGGTCCACGCTGGAGGAGACGGCCGAGGCCGACCTCATCGTGCACGTGGTGGACGGGTCGGACGCGGAGCCCGAAGCGCAGCTCGCCGCGGTGCGCGGCGTGCTCGCCGAGATCGGCGCGGCGGGCGTGCCCGAGCTCGTCGTGGTCAACAAGATCGACACGGCGGACCCCGTGGTGCTCCAGGCGCTGCGCGCGCGCGAGCCGGGCAGCCTGAGCATCTCCGCGAAGACCGGCGCCGGGCTCGCCGCTCTCCGCGGCGCCATCGAGGCTGCGCTGCCGCGGCTAGACACGCACGTGCGGCTCATCATCCCGTACCGCCGCGGGGACCTGGTGGCGCGCGTTCACGCCGACGGCGAGATCCTGCACGCCGATCACGTCCCGGACGGCACGCTGCTCGAGGCCCGGGTCCCGCCGGGCCTGGCTGCGGAACTGGAGGCGGCGGCGCTGACCCCGGCGGCGCCTTAAGCACGGCGGACAATGCGGTCCCGTAAAACGTGATTGCGGTCACGTTCGGCGCGTATTTATGGCGGCGCGGAACACCGGACGGGCATGGTTCCGCATTGCGCAAAGACTTGTCTGCGACCGCAGCCGTGCAATAACGTATCGGAATCGATGCTTGGCCGCCGTACCCGCGCGGCGCTGACTTCGGCGTGGTGCGCAGCGAAGCTCGTCTGGTGCCCGCCGGTGTTCCCGGCGTGCACGAACCATGGCAGGTGACCGCTCATGGCGCATGAGTTCACCGGTCCCGGGGGGGATCGCGAGTGAGTGTACGGCTGTTGACCAACATCGGCCGCCTCTGGACGGGCTCAGAGGTCTTGTCCAACGCTGCGGTCGTGACCGGCGATCAGCGGATCGCCTGGGTCGGGCCCGCCAGCGAGCTACCGCGGCGCATTCCGGGCGTCATCGACGACATCGTGGACGTGGACCACGTCGAGAACCTGGGCGGGGGCCTGGTCACCCCGGGCCTCATCGACGCCCATACGCACCCGGTGTACGCGGGAAACCGCTGGGCTGAGCTCGCGATGCGCTCCAACGGCTCGTCGGCGGCGGAAATCACCCAGGCCGGCGGCGGGGTGACCTCGACCGTGACGGTGACGAGGGGCACCGACCCGTGGACCCTGTGCAACGGGGTGCGGGAGCGGATGGGCCGCTGGCTGCGGTCGGGGACTACGACGATCGAGGCCAAGACCGGGTACCACCTGACCAGGGACGGCGAACTGGCGGCGGTCCGGATGCTCCGCGGCCTCGAGGGCGAGCCCGGCATGCCGCGGATCCACGTCACGTTCATGGCCGCGCACGCGATCCCGCCCGAGTTCTTCGGCCGCCGCGCGGACTACATCGACGCGGTGAGCTCCTGGTGCGCGGACGCCGCGGTGGTCGGCGCGGACAGCGTGGACGTGTACTGCGAGGAAGGCGGGTTCACCGAGGACGAGTCCCGCTGGATCCTGAACGCGGGGCGGAGGGCGGGCCTGCTGCTGCGGCTGCACGCCTGCGGCGGCACGCGTACCGGCGCGGCCCGGCTGGCCGCCGAACTCGGCTGCGCGTCCGCCGACCTGCTGCACGAGGCGACCGACGACGACGTCGCCGCCCTGGCGCGCGCCAGCGTGGCCGCCGTGGTGTGCCCGGGCACGGCGCTCCAGACCTGCGCCCGGCCGCCGGTGCGCGGACTGCTCGACAAGGGCGTCACCGTCGCGCTCGGCTCAGACCACACGCCCGGCGGGACCGGGATCACCTCGATGGCGCTTGTCATCTCGCTCGCCGTGTCCTACCTCGGGATGAGCGTCGAGGAAGCGCTCCGGGCGGCGACGATCGGCGGCGCGCACGCGCTCCGGGCGCCCGACCGCGGCGCGATGGTACGCGGCAGGCTCGCGGACATGGTGCTGTGGGACGCCGATCACGAGGGCGCCTTCGTCTGGTCCTACGGCCTGACCCCGCGCCGCGTCTGGCTCGGCGGCGAGCCGGTCACCTGACCCGCGGGGCCGGCTGAGCCGCGCGCTTCCGGCCTGCCCTCAGCGGGCCCGCCCTCAGCGGGCCCGCCCTCAGCCGCCGAAGACCACGATGCCCGTGGAGGACGCGTTACCTTGCCCGGTGTAGTTGTTGCCGGTGACGGTGCTGCCGGTTACCTCACTGCGGGTGGTTCGACGGGCCCCCCAGGGGATGCCGATCACTCGGTGCTGTCATTTGGACGCGATCCGCGCATGGCCGGGCTTACCGCCACGAGATATCAGTTCGGTTGCAGAAAAGTCGATCATGGAATGAATCGTTCTAGCTCGGCAGGCCGGCCCGCGGCGTGGCATGCTGCGGTCATGGCCGCGCGCACCGCTGTGAACCAGCCAGCTACCGGAGCCGCCCCCGTCGCGCCCGTGACGGTGGTCGTTGGCGAGGAGGAGTTCCTCGTCGACCGCGCCGTCCGCGACCTGGTTACCGCCAGCCGGAACGCGGGCCACGACGCAGGTCACGACCTGGACGTCCATGACCGCGGGGGAGCGGAGCTCGGGCCGGGGGAGCTGGACTCGCTCACCTCGCCGTCGCTGTTCGGCGGCGGCACCGTGGTGGTAATCAGGTCCGCCCAGGACGCGAGCAAGGAGGTCGCCGGCGAGCTGGCCAGCTACGCCGCCAGCCCGGCGCCCGACGTGACCCTGGTCCTGACCCACGCCGGCGCCGCGCGGGGCAAGGAGCTGCTGGCCAGCGTCAAGGCCGCAGGAGCCCAGGTGATCGAGTGCCCGAAGGTCACCAGGTTCGCCGAACGCCTTGATTTCGTCCGGGCCGAGTTCCGGCGCGCGGGCCGGCGCGCCGACGACGCCGCGGCCCGGGCGCTGCTGGACGCGGTCGGCTCGGACCTTCGCGAGCTCGCCGCCGCCTGTGATCAGCTCGCCGCCGATGTCGGCGACCAGGTGGACGAGGCCATGGTGGCCAGGTACTTCCGCGGCCGCGCGGAGGCGACCGGGTTCGCCGTCGCCGACCGCGCGGTCGAGGGTCACCTGGCGCAGGCCCTGGAGCAGCTGCGCTGGGCGCTGGCCACCGGCGTGTCCCCGGTGCTGATCTGCAGCGCCCTCGCGCAGGGCGTCCGGCTGCTCGGCCGGGTCAGTTCCGCGCCGCGCAACCTTGGTGCTGCGGCGCTGGCCGCCGAGGTCGGGGCGCCGCCCTGGAAGATCGACGTCGTCCGGCGGCAACTGCGTGGCTGGCAGCCGACGGGCATCGCCCGCGCGCTGCACGCGGTGGCCGAGGCCGACGCCCAGGTCAAGGGCGAGGCAGCCAGCGCGGACTACGCCCTGGAACGCGCGATCCGCCGGATCGTCGCCGCCCGGGCCGGCTCGCGCGAAATCTAGCGCCTTGCGGTGCGCCGGCTGACCCGCACCGATTGCTTCGCGCGTAGACGCGGGCGGCTTGCGTCCGGGGCAGGCGGGGCGGGCGGAGCCGGGTCCTAGCTGGCCTGGGCCATCTCGGCGTAGCGCCTGGCGATCGCCGACTTGCGGTTCGCGGCCTGCTTCTTATGGATCACGCCCTTGCTCGCCGCCTTGTCCAGCTGCCGGCAGGCGGCCCGCAGCGCGGTCTCGGCCGTTTCCAGGTTCCCCCCGTCTGCGGCCTCGCGGAACTTACGGACGGACGTGCGCAGCGACGACTTGGCGGCCTTGTTCCGCTGGCGCGCCTTCTCGTTCTGCTTGTTGCGCTTGATCTGAGACTTTATGTTCGCCACGCGTGGGAGTCCTTCAGGGTGTCTGTGGGGTGACGGGACGTGGGGTGACGCGACGACGAAGCTTATCCGAGCCCGCCCCCGCACTCAAACCACGAGGACGGCGGGCACGGCGGGGGCATCCCGCCGGACATGGGATCATGGAACGCCAGGCCGCGAGACGGCGACTAAACCCCGGAACGGACATGCGTGTCACCTAGCCCTGCCCCCGCCCACACCGATCAGGCGGTGATCAGGAACTTCTGCATCATCGCCCACATCGATCACGGCAAGTCGACCCTGGCGGACCGGATGCTCCAGTTCACCGGGGTGGTAGAGGGGCGCCAGATGCGCGCGCAGTACCTGGACCGGATGGACATCGAGCGCGAGCGCGG
>DATJQX010000088.1:0-23538 GCA_035505275.1 Streptosporangiaceae bacterium
ATGGCGTACGCCTCGGCGTGGCCCATGTGCAGGTCGCCCGACGGATACGGGAACATGTCGACCAGGTAGAAGCGCTCCCTGGTATCCGCGGGGTCCTCGCTGGCGCGGAACGGGTCTAGCTCCGCCCAGCGTTCCTGCCACTTCGCCTGGATATCGCGGGGGTCGTAGCGTTGCGCCAGGTCCGCGCTCTCGGCCGCAGTCATTGTTTCCCTCACCGTTGACATTGGTCCGGACTCCTCAAACCCTGCGGGTGAAGATCACCTGCAATGAAAACGCCCCTCGACACGAGGGGCGGCCGCGCCAACGACTATAAGTCGGCGCGGCTAGGTAAGAAGCAGCCGGACGGCACGCATGCGCACAGGATAGCGCAGCCGCCGGGCGGCCGGGTGCAGGGCTATGCGCACCCGGCCGCGGCTGGTCAGGAAGGACAGGCGAAGTAGATGCCGATGCCCCCGTTGTGGTTGAAGGTCTCGTTCATGAAGTAGGTGCTGCCGGGCGACGGCGTGTTGTTTATGTCGAGGGTTATGTCGTGGTTCCCGGCCGCGAGGCCGGTTATGGTGAAGCTGACCGAGCCATTCCCGGCCCGGTCGGTCGTGAAGAATACCCCGGGCCAGTCCCAAGGCGCGGAATCCAGGCCGTAGACGGGCTGGAACGTGGTGCGCGGCAGGTTGGTCCTGATCAGGTGGACGCTGACGTAGGCGGTCGAGGCGAGGCACAAGACCGCGGCGTAGCTGGCCGGGCTGAGCGTCTGCCCGTCAGAATTCCCCGACCACACCTGCAGTTGCTGGGTGGACGCAGCGGGCTGAAGGTACGCGGGCACGTAGTTGGCCTGCGCGGAACCGGTGAGCGTGAGCACCGCGGCCACGGCCACGGCGATCGTACCGGACAGGGCCGCAAGCCAGCGAGGCCTCACGACCCGGGTACGAAACTGGGTCAGGAAGAACGCATGAACTGAATCCCCCGATTTCGAGTCTGATCACCACAGGTAACATCACGATGCTCATAGTAATCAAATGAGCCCTGGTCTTCCCGCAGGTAGATCGACGTGTCGACTAGGCTTAAACTGCTCTGCGGGGGCCGGAGGCGTGGGCGGCGCATAGCGGGCAAACGCTTCTAACACCGGCCAGAAATGCATTCGCGAGGGGAAATCAGCGCGTCTCGTCATTCCCCTTGACGGGCGGCCAGCCAGCAATTATTCCTCATTACTGAGATCACTGGGGAGACCCGGTGGCCGTTCCTTGATGGGGAGCAATGGACGGTCAGGGAGATCACCGCGGATCGGTCGCGATCATTGGCGTGGCGTGCCGGTTCCCTGGTGCGAGCGAGCCGGCCGGATTCCACCGCCTGACTCTGGCTGGCCACCGCCTGTTCCGGCCGGTGGCCGGGTGGCCCGGCGGCGAGCTGCACGCAGCGCTGCTTGACGACTGGGCGCCGGCACCGGTTTCGCTTGAGGATCCGCATGACGCCGCGCCGGTCCGCAAGCTCGCGGTGGAGATGACCGCCCTCGCCCTGTCGGACGCCGGCCTGCGCGAGGCGGCCGGCCGCAGCCGCACCGGGCTGATCATCGCGAGCTCGACGCCCGGCCTCTCCGAGTCGGTGCGGACGGAGCTCGGGTTCGCCACCGAGGTTTCGTACCCGCGTGCGGCGGCGCTGTCCTCACTGCACGCGGTCGTGGCGGCCGCGCAGGCGGTCGCGGCCGGGGAACTTGACCTAGCGGTGGCGGGCGGTGCCGAGCTCGGGCTCGATCCGGTGTGGCTCGCGCTGCAGGCGCGAGCCGGCACGCTGGGTACCAGTCGGATGCGCGTCTACGCGGCCGACCCGGCCGGGCTGCTGCCCGGCGACGGCTGCGGCGTCGTGGTGCTGGCCCGCATGGCCGACGCCCGTGCGGCGGACGTACCCGTGTACGCGGAGATTGCGGGCTGGACCGGTGAGCCCACGGGGTTCGCGGAGTCTGCGGGGTTCACGGAGCCCACGGGGTTCGCGGAGGCCACGGGAGTCACGGCGTCTGCGGAGAGCACGGGGCATGGAAGGGTCACGGGGTCTGGGAGGGTCACAGAGTTTACGAGGGTCGCAGGGCCTACACGGGCGGCGGAGCCTGCTGGGGTCCCTGGATCCATGGGGGGCGCGGGGCCTGGCGCCGCGCCGTCGCAGCACACCCCGCCCGCCTTCCAGGCCTACCTCCGGGCCGGCGTCGATCCCGCGGACATCCAGCTGATCGAAGGGCAGGGCACCGGGATCCCGGCGGCTGACCTGGCCGAGCTGACCGCGTTCACCGGGCTCAGGCGCGGCGCCGTGACCACCGCGGCGCTTGGTGCCGTCTCGGCGGGCATCGGTTACACCAGAGGGGCGGCAGGTGCGGCCAGCCTGATCAAGACCGCCCTGGCGATGGTGGCGGGGACGATTCCGCCCGGCACCGGGTGCCTGCCGCCGCACCCGCTCATCGAGTTCGGCGATGCGCTGCTCAGGCTGCCCGAACGGCCGGAAGCGTGGCCGGACGGGGACCCGGGGGCCGGGCGGAGCCGGCTCGCGGCGGTCAGCTCGCCCGGCACCCACGAGGCCGAAGGGTTGACGGCGGTGTACGGCCTAACCGGCTCGCAGGAGGTCGCGGGGGTCCACCTCGTGCTGCGTCGCGACTCGGGGAACGGCGGGCGGGCCGGGCGGCGCCGCCGCCCGGCTGACGCAGAGGAATCAGCGGCGCCGCCCGGGATCGAAGAATCACCGCAGGCTCCTGTCCCTCCGCCGGCTGGGAGTGTGCGCCTGCCTCCCGGACCGCCATCGGCTGGAAGCGCGGAGCTGCCGCCTCCCGTGGCGCCATCGGCTGGGAGCCCGGCTCTGCCGCCCCCCGCGGCGCCATCGGCTGGGAGCCCGGCTCTGCCGCCTCCCGCGGCGCCATCGGCTGCGAGCGCGGAGGTGCTGCCCCCCGTGGCGTCGTCGGCTGGGAGCGTGGCCTTGCCGGATGGTCTCGTGCCGGCCCGGCTCCGGGCGGCGGAGCAGGCGTGGGGATGCGGACCGGATTCCAGCGTGTTCGCGCTGTGCGGCGGGGATGCCGGGGAGTTGGCCGGGCGGCTGGATGCGATTGCGGCCAGCGTCGAGGGGCTCTCCGGGGCCGAACTACGCGAGGTGGCACGGCATCTGGCGTTCGGCGTGCTGGCGGCGGGCGATCGCGGGGCGCCGGTGCGGATCGCCCTGACGGCTGCCGTGCCCGACGAGCTGGCCCACCGGGCCCGCGCCGCGGCACGGCAGCTGCGGGCGGGCGGGCCTGCCGGGGCCGCCGATCCTGGCATCCACGTTTCCGCGGGGGCGGCCGGGCGGGTCGTGGTGCTGTTCGGCGGGCTGGCCGGGTCCGGGCTCACCTACTCGGCGCTGCTCGCCGCCTCGCTGGCGGGACTACGCACGCTGGAGCAGCTCGGGGTCAGGCCGGGCGCGGGGGTGGGCTACAGCCTGGGTGAGCTCTCCGGGCTGGCGTGGGCTGACTGCCTGCCCGCGGCCGAGGCGGCCCGCCTGGCGGCCCAGTGCGACCAGGTGCTGCGCGGCTGCGCGTGCGCCCCGGCCGCGATGGTCCGGATCGCGGCCGATGCGGAGACGGCGCGCGGGCTGTGCACGCTTGACCGCCTGTACATCGCCGCTTACGAAGGACCCGGGACGCATGTGCTCGCCGGGTCCACCGCGGGCGTCCGCGAGCTGAGCAGGCGCGCCGCCGCGCTCCGCATCCCCGCGGACGTGCTCCCCAGCATGCACGCGCTGCACTCCCCCGCCATGACCGGGTGCACGGCCCCGCTGCGGGGCGTCTTCGCGGGCACGCGCTTCGCACGGCCGCGGCGGCGCCTGGTGTCCACCGTCACCGGCCGCCTGGTCATGCCGGAGGACGACCTGGCGGAGCAGATGGCCCGCCAGCTGAGCGTGCCGGTGCTCTTTGCGCAGGCGATGACGCTGGCCGCCGGCGAAGCCGACCTGATCGTGGTCGCCGGACCCGACGCGGGCCTGGCCGCCCTGGCCGCCGGATCCAGCGGCGTACCGGCCGTGGCCGTTACCGGAGCGGCGCCGGCCGATCCCGCGCGGGTAGCGCGGAACATGCCGGCCAGTACCGTAGCCGCCCTGTTCGCCGCGCGGGCGATCACGGACCTGGCGCCGTTCATGGCGGCACCCGGGCCTGCGGACGTGCTGGCCCGCCAGACGATTCCGCGCATGCGCGAGGCCGAGCCGCCAGGACGCCACGGCGATGCCGCGGGTCAGGATCCCGGGCCGATAACCACCGCTCGTTCGGGATAATCAGCTGGTTAGCAACCGCGGGGTGTCCCAGTCTGGCCGGAGCGGCATGCCGGATGTCCCGTCCGCGTGCAGCCGGACGCCGAGGACCTGGTGCAGCTCGATGTGGTTGGTATCGAAGCCGAGCCGCGAGCCCGCCATGTACAGCCGCCACACCCGGGCGGTGCCCCGGCCGACCTCCTTGACCGCCTCGTCCCAGTGCGAGTCCAGGTTGGCGCACCAGGCCGCCAGGGTCTTCGCGTAGTGCTCGCGCAGGTTCTCCTCGTGCCGGACCTCGAAACCGGTGTCGTGCATGAGCGAGACCAGGTAGCCGGGTCCCTCGAGCTCGCCGTCGGGGAAGACGTACCTGTTGATGAACCCATCCTTGCGGATGGCGGGCTCGATGTTGTCCGGGCGGGTGATGCAGTGGTTGAGCAGCCGGCCGCCGGCGTTCAGCTTGCCGTACAGGTAGGCGAAGTAGGCCTTGAGGTTGTCCTTGCCGATATGCTCGGTCAGGCCGATGGAGCTGACGGCGTCGAAGCCGGTCTCCGGCACGTCGCGGTAGTCCAGGTGCCGGACCTCGGCGAGCCCGGACAGGCCCTCCCGCTCGATCGCGGCCTGGCCCCAGGCCGCCTGCTGGGCGGACAGCGTGACCCCGAGGGCCTTGACGCCGTACTCCCGCGCGGCGTGCATCACCATGCCGCCCCAGCCGCACCCGACGTCCAGCAGGCGCATGCCCGCCTGCAGGCCCAGCTTGCGGGCGACCAGGTCGAACTTGTTGACCTGCGCCTCTTCCAGGGTGGCGTCCTCGCGCGGGTAGCAGGCGCAGGTGTAGGCCATCGTCGGTCCGAGCACCCACTCGTAGAAGCGGTTGGACACGTCGTAGTGATGGGAGATCGCGCGGGCGTCGCGGCCCTTGGAGTGCAGGGGGCCGATGGTCCAGCGGCGGCGCACGCTGACCTCCTGGGGCGGCGGAGGTATCCGGTGCAGCAGCAGCTTCGGGCCGCCGAGGGCGCGCAGCAGGCGCAGCTTCTCCGCCGCGCTCACGCGGGTGGACTGAACCTTGGTCATGTGGACCAGCGCCTCGTACATGTCGCCCTCGACGTCCAGGTGCCCGCTCACGTAGGCCCGGGCCAGCCCGATCCCGCCCGGCGCCTGGGCCAGGTAGGCGACGGCGACCGGTGAGCGGACCGTGACCTTGATGTCCGATCCCTCCTTGCCCGAATGACTGCCGTCGTAGGCCGCGAACTCCACCGGGGCGTCGGGGCCCGCGAATGATTCGAAGACCTCAGCTAGTGCCATGCATCCGTTCCCTTCCGTCCTTCGGAACCGCCTCAGCGTCCCCTGACGCATTTGTCGTACAGGCTGAGCAGCCGCCCGCCTCCGTCGTAGGCGCGCTTGAGCGCCCTGTACGCCTCGCCGTTGTAGAGCCCGTCGAACTCGTCCTGCGTGTAGAACGCCGTCGAGTACAGCGACTTGTGCCCGCCCAGCTTGGTCACCTCGTCCTCGACGAGGCGGTTGTAGTACCCGTCCGCCCGGCCGGCGGGGAGCGGGGCGGTCCCCCAGAACCCGAAGTTCACGTACACCTCGCCGGGCTTGAGCGGGTAGAGCGGCCAGGCCTGCTCGCTGCGCAGCCGCAGCGGGCACATCCAGACCGGGCCCATCGGCACGGTCCCGGCGAAGAAGCGCAGGAACTCGGCGCCGCGCTCGACCGAGATCTCCACGTCCTGGGTGACCGCCTCGCGGGCCGGGCGCTGCCGCCGCGCGTTCATGGTGGCGGTGAGGCCGTAGCGCTGGTCCAGCGCGACGAGCTTGTGGTACACGTCGGATCGCCGGTAGCGGCGTGGCCACAGCCGCCGGACCAGCGGCCGCTGCACGCCGAAGGCCCGTGAGCACCAGAACCAGTCGGTGTCCCACCGCCACAGGTAGTCGCGAATCGTGAGGAAGTCCTCCTTGTCCCGCCGGACCGACTGGTAGTAAATCTGCTGCCCGGTGTAATCGCTGCGCCAGGGCGCGACGTCGCTGAACGACCCGACGGTGAGGTACAGCTCGTCCGGCGAGAACGCGATCCCGTCGATGAAGTCCGCTCGGTGACCGCGCAGGCTGCCCTCCGCCGCAGCCTGCGCGATCGCGTCCATGCAGGCTTCCGGTGTGCCGAACGCGAAGTGGCGCACGTGTACGAAAGGCTGCACGGGCTCCAGCTCGATCGTCAGCGACAGGGCATAGCCGAGGGTGCCGTAGGAGTTCGGGAAGCCGCGGAACAAGGCGGCGTGCTCGTTGTCGGCGGTCGCGCGGACGACCCGTCCGTCGCCGGTCAGGATCTCCAGCTCGGTCACGGACTCGTGTGGCATGCCGTTGCGCAGCGCGGTGGACTCGATGCCAAGCCCGGTCACGGCGCCGCCGAGCGTGATCGTCTTGAGCTGGGGGACGACCAGGGGCATCAGCCGGTGCCTGAGCGTGGCGTTGGCCAGGTCCTCGTAGGTGGTCATGCCGCCGACCCATGCGGTCCTGCTGCCGGGGTCGACCTGCAGGACACTGCCGAACGCGGAAGCGTCCAGGGCCGCCGACGCCGCCGGGCCCGCATCGCGGAACCGGAAGAGGTTCGACGTGCGCTTGGCCAGCCGTACCGGCGCGCCCGGCGGGAGGGCCGCGTACGCCTCACGGAGGCTGGTCACCGCGACCTCGTGCGCGCTGGCCGTCATCTGGCGTCCTTCCGGTTAAGCCCTCCTACCCATTATGGAAAACGGCAGGGGACTGACAAAAGACAAGATTCGCCCTGAGCTGGACGAACCTTCAGGCAGTGTAGCTCTGACCTCAGAGTTCGTCGTCATCGCCGTCGCCGAGGCCCGCATAGCTGGCGGCCACCTCCTCGGGGGTCATCGGCAGCCTGGCCAGTGACGGCGGTGCCCCCGCGGCGATCACCTGCCGGAGCAGGAGCGCCATCGAGTACCGGGGGTCATCGGCCAGGGACCGGTCCAGGGCGACGTTGGCCAGCGCCCCGTCGCCGGACTGCCAGGCCACGAAGGCGAGCAGGGCGGCCGGAGCGGACACTCGCCCGGGCTGTGCCCGCCGGGTCACGTCGAGCCAGAGCCGCAGGTGCGCTTCGGCGTGCGCCGGGTCCATCCGCGCCCACGCGTCATCCCTGACTCGCAGGTCGCGCAGCGCCACCGTCAGCCAGGCGATCTCGTAGTCCGAGGCGGACCGATCGCCGGCCCGGTACGCGGCGATCATGCTGCCCACCGCGTTCAGCCCCTCGGCGGCGATCAGCTGCCTGGCCGCACCGGTACGCCCGGACTTTCGGACCTTCCCGAGCAGCGCGGCGGCGTGCTGCTCGGCCCGGCGGGTCGCCCCGCGCATGGACGCCGCGGCGGCGCCGTCGAGCGGCGCGATCCGGCCGGCCACGGCGGCCCGGCCGGGCAGCACCCGCATCCCGGCGGCGTCCATGACGGCTGAAACGGGGTGCGCGCTCCCGTCGAACGGCACCCCGTCGGCCGGGCAGCACGCCTCGTTGCCGCAGCGGTAAGACCAGTAACGGCCGTTCTCGACCCGCAGGACGTCGTGCAGCGTGATCCCGGCCAGGCGCGCCGCGTCCAGGAACGCGCCCGCAACCGGCGCCACGAGCGCCTCGGGGCCGTAGCCGACCGCCAGCGCGGCGGGCAGCCGCTGCGCGCCGAGGACGCCGGCGGCGTGGGCGGCGATGTCTGCGGCCAGGTCCGCATCGGGCGGATCGGGCAGGTCGTACCGGAGCGTGACCCGGATGCGGTCGCGGGGCGGCGCGGACCCGATCACCACCAGGCTCAGGTCCGGCACGAAGCCGAGCAGGTGCGGCACCACCGCGAGCAGGTCTGGCGGCGAGCTGGCCCGGATGGCGGTGGCGGGCTGGGCGGCCCGGGGTGCCCGGGGTGTCCGGGGTGTCTGGGTGGTCTGGGTGGTCTGGGTGGTCTGCGGGGTATTATCACTTGCCGTGCTTGTTTGTCTCATACCGCCAGCGTGCGGACCGG
Organism: Streptosporangiaceae bacterium; assembly: GCA_035505275.1. Classification (GTDB taxonomy): domain Bacteria; phylum Actinomycetota; class Actinomycetes; order Streptosporangiales; family Streptosporangiaceae; genus Palsa-504. The sequence goes on from DATJQX010000088.1 coordinate 8,247, forward strand.
GCGAGGGCGCATGGATGCGTGAATTTTCAAACTGTGGATAACCGGGGAGGTTATCCACAGGGCTGGCCGCGTGGTTTGACAGTCGGTGGTCAGCTGGTTTCGGCCAGCCAGGAGCGGAGCAGGTAGCGGCCGATCGAGTCTTCGCGGCCGAGGCGGCCGCGGGACGCGGCCAGGTCCACGAGCTCGGCGCGGGTAAACCAGCGGGCTTGGAGCACCTCTTCGCCGTCGACGGTCACCGCCTCGGTGACCGCGGTGGCCCGGAAGCCGACCATCAGCCCGGACGGGAACGGCCAGCCTTGCGAGGCCACGTAGGTCACGGTCTCGACGACGACGCCGGTCTCCTCCGCCACCTCGCGCCGCACGGCGTCCTCCAGGCTCTCGCTGACGTCGACGAAGCCGGCCAGGGTGGAGAACCCGTCCGGGGCCGAGCCCCGGTGCCGGGCCAGCAGGCACCGGCGCGGCGGCTGACTGGTCTCGACCAGCATGATCACCGCGGGCTCGACGCGCGGGAAGTGCAGGCGCTCGCACCCCTGGCACGACCGCAGGTGCCCGCCGTGGCCGCTGGCCGTCCTGGATCCGCAGGTCCCGCAGAACTGCTGGTGGCGATGCCAGTACAGCATCCCCCGCGCGTAACCGAGCACGGCGGCTTCCGGCGGCGTCAGCGTGCCGACGAAGCCCCGCACGTCGAGGGCCTGTTCCCCGCCCGCCAGGCCAACCGCATCGGATTCCTCCAGCGGCGACAGGTCGGCCGCGAACAGGCCGCCGCCCTCGTCGAGCCCGAGGAAGACCGTCTCGGCCGAGGCCTCAAGGACCCGCCCCGCGCCGGCCACGGGCAGGATCGCGGGGACGGCCGGCTCGCCGGAGACGATGCACCGGTCCCGCCACATCGGGATCAGCCGCGCCCCGGGCGCCGCCAGGGTCGCGTCGAGGAAGGCCGCATCGGTCCGCTTGTTGCTCGCGCGGTCGATCGTGCCGCCCGAGTAGGCCAGGACGGTTTCGCGTCCGCGTGCGCCCGTGGAGGTCATCGCCGACCTACAGGCTGACCCCGAGCAGGGCGTCGACCGTATCCCTGACGAGCCGCGCACCGGATCCGTCCGCGGCGGTGAGCCCCGGCGCCTCGGCCAGCAGGGTGTCGGCCCAGTGATCGACGACGGTCAGGGCGCCGGGAGCGTCCAGGTCGTCGCGAAGGCGCGCCCGCACCCCGGCGAGCACGAGTTCCGCCGCCGGCGACGGGTCGGCGGTCAGGACCTCAGTGGTGATGGCCTCGGCGTGGGCGAGCGCGGCACGCCAGCGGGCCAGCCGGGCCTGGGCCTCGCCCAGCACCGCGTCGGTCCACTCCCAATCCGAACGGTAGTGGTGCGCGAGCAGCGCCATCCGGACCGCCATGGGGTCGACGCCGTCGGCCACGAGCCGGCTGACGAACACCAGGTTGCCCAGCGACTTGGACATCTTCTGGCCCTGGTAGCTGACCATCCCGGCGTGGGCGTAGACCCGCGCGAACACCCTGGGTTCCGGGGCAAACGCGACCCGGGCGTGCGACGCGCTCATCTCGTGGTGCGGGAACACCAGGTCAGATCCGCCCGCCTGGACGTCGAAGACCGGGCCCAGGTACTCGGCGGCGATCGCGGCGCACTCCACGTGCCAGCCCGGCCGGCCGCGGCCCCAGGGGGAGTCCCAGGCGGGCTCGCCCGGACGTTCGGCGCGCCAGACCAGGAAGTCCAGCGGGTCCTTCTTCCCCGGCCGGGCCGGATCGCCGCCGCGCTGCGCGAACAGGTCGGCCATCTCCCCGAGGCCGAAGCCCGACGGCGTACCCGGCCCGGACAGCGCGCCGAACTCCGGGTCAGCCGACCTGGCGAAGTAGACGTCCTCGTCCACGTCGTACAGGGCGCCGCGCTCGGCGATCCGGGCGGCGTACCGCTCGATGACGGGCAGCGCCTCGACGGCCCCGACCAGGTGGGTGGGCGGCAGGACGCGCAGCGTCTCCATGTCGCCGCGGTACCGCTGCGTCTCGCGGCGGGCCAGCTCGCGCCAGTCCTCGCCGTCCCGGTCCGCCCGTTCCAGCAGCGGGTCATCGACGTCCGTCACGTTCTGCACGTAAACCACGGTGAACCGTGGGGCGGAGGGGGCGGGAGGGGCGATGGGGTTTGGCGGCTCGGTCGGTCGCGAGGCGGGAGGGGCGACGGGGGTTGGCGGCTCGGTCTGTCGCGAGGCGGGAGGGGCGACGGGAGTTGGCGGCTCGGTCGGTCGCGAGGCGGGAGGGGCGACGGGAGTTGCGGGGGCGGTCCATCGCCAGGCATCGATGCGCTCTGGTTCTGCTGGGGTGGCGTCTAGCCAGGCTCGGACTAGGAGGTCCCAGGCGGTGTAGGTCGCGGCGTGGCCGATATGGGTGGCGTCGTAGGGGGTGATGCCGCAGGCGTACAGCGTGGCGACCGGGCCCGCGGCCGCGGGAACCAGCGTGCCGGTGGCCGTGTCGTGCAGCCAGGGCGCCGGTCCGCTCCCCGGGAGTACGGGTACCTCAGCGCGGCGCCACGAATCCATGTCCGCCAGGTTATCGTGCGGCGTCAGCGCTGCTGGATGATGCTGGCGGCCAGGGCGGGGGGCTGGCGGGCCTGGGTGGCCTGCTCGAAGGCGTAGGCGAGGGCGATCAGCCGCGGCTCGGTCCAGCGCGGCCCGAAGAACGACACGCCGACCGGCAGCCCGGACACGTACCCGAACGGCACCGTGATCGACGGGCACCCGGCCACCGCGGCCGGGCCCGAGGTGTGGAACACGGTGTGGTCGCCGAGCACGTAGTCGGTCAGGCAGGCCGGGTTGGCCGTCAGGGCCACGATGGCCTCCACCCCGTCCGTGGCCACCGGCCCGGAGATGGCGGCACGCGCGAGCCGGGTGGCGTCGCGCCGCGCGGACCGGTAGTCGCGGTCGGCCAGGTCACCGCTGGTCGCCTCGGCCTGCTCGAAGATCTCCTGGCCGAAGCGGGCCAGGACCAGCTCGGCGTTGCGCTTGTTGAAATCGATCAGCTCGGCCAGGGTGCGTGGCAGGGCCCCGGCGAAACCGAAGGCGCCGATGTAGGCCAGGTAGGCGTTGATCCCGTACTTGAACTCGTGCTGGAGCGCCGCGAACTCCGGCTCGCGGATCTTGTCCGAGCCGGGCAGCGTGATGGGGTCGACCACGCTGGCCCCCTGCGCGCGCAGCGCCGCCACGGCCGCGTCGAGCACGGCGGCGGTCGCGGGGCCGGCCGCGGCGGAGCCCTCCCGCCAGATCCCCAGCCGCGCGCCGTCCAGGGCGGCCGGGTCGAGGACATCGGTATAGCCAGGCCCATGGCTGCCATCAAATGATCGTTCGGCATCATCAAGGTCGTCAGCTGCGACGGGATCCCCGGGGTCGGCGGCGGCCAGCACGGACAGCAGCGCCGCCGCGTCGGCGACGCAGGCCGCCATCGGGCCCGCGGTGTCCTGGACCGGCGAGATCGGCACGATCCCGCGCCGGCTGATCAGCCCGTTGGTGGGCTTGATGCCGACGATCCCGCAGGCGCTGGACGGGCAGACGATGGAGCCGTCCGTCTCGGTGCCGACCGCGACCGGCGCAAGCGCCGCGGCCACGCCTGCGGCCGAACCCGAGCTCGATCCCGACGGGTTGCGGTCCAGCGCGTACGGGTTGGCGGTCTGCCCGCCGAGCGTCGACCAGCCGCTGGTCGAGTGCGTCGACCGGAAGTTGGCCCACTCGGACAGGTTGGCCTTGCCGATGATCACCGCGCCGGCCTCGCGGAGCCGTGAAACGCAGAACGCGTCGCCCGGCTCGGCCGGCAGCAGCGCGGGAGACCCCGCGGTGGTCGGCATCCCCGCGACCTGCACGTTGTCCTTGACAAGGACGGGAATGCCGTCCAGGGGACCGCGCGGCCCGTCCGCCGCCCGCGCCGCGTCGCTGGCCGCCGCCTCGGCCAGGGCGTCGAGGTTCACGGTGATGACCGCGTGCAGCGCCGGGTTCAGCTGGTCGATCCGCTCCAGGTAGAAACCGGTCAGCGCGGCGGAGCTGAGATCGCCGGTGGCCATCAGGGACTGGAGTTCGGCCAGCGTCGCGTGGCTGGCGCGCATGAGCGTGCCCGGGATCACCTCGGGGAAGTCCGGCATGCCGGAAGAATAACCGCGTTATCGCTGGCAGTACATGATCCACTGCCGACGCTTACCTGCGGGCAGCGCGGAGCCCGGCGTTGATGGCCTCGGCGGCGCCGACGACCTGGCGGATCAGCTGGCGCCGCAGCGAGACGGGGACCCGGACCAGGGGCGACGGCACGGTGAGCACGGCCGCCAGGCGCTTGCCCTGGAGCACCGGCGCCGAGGCGGCCCACACGCCTCCCTCGATCTCCTCCTCGCTGACCGCGTAGCCCTGGCGTCCGGCGGTCGTGACTTGTTCCTCCAGGCTGGCCGCGGCCTGCGGATCGCGCGCGGCCAGCGGCGCCAGGTACTGCGCGCGGACCTCGGGCGACAGCCCGGCCAGCAGCACCCTGGCGCTGGCGCCGCGGTCCAGCGGCAGCGGCTGGCCCGCCTCGAACGAGATGCGCAGCCGCTGCGCCGACTCGACCCGGTGCACGCACACCGCCGTCCGGCCGATCAGCCGGACCAGGATGACCGTCTCGCCGGTATCGGCGGCCAGGCGGCGCATCACGGGATCGGCGACATCGATGATGCTCTCCGCGGCCTCCGCGGCCCTGGCCAGCCCGATCAGCCGCGCGGAGAGGCGGTAGCTGCCGCGCTCGTCGCCCGCCAGCAGCCCGGTCTCGCGCAGCAGCGCGATATACCGGTAGACGCTGGGCAGCGCGATACCCGTGGCGGCGGCCAGGTCGCGCGCGGTCAGGGTGTTCTTGTCCGCCGAGAAGGCCAGCATCAGGGCCAGGACCCGGCGGGCGCCCTCGGACCCGTGGACGGCGTTCGTCTCCGGGGGCATCGTCACCGCGGTGGCTTTGGCCATACGTCCTCTTCTCGCGGAGTCAGAACGTAACTATCGTCTGGCGATAACCACCGGCAAGTCTATACCGGCGCCTTTGTCTACCGAGGAATCGTCACGTGGGGCAGCGCCCCGTGCAGGGGGATAAGGAGGCGGCCGCCGACGACCACGGCGGCGAGCGACACCACGTGGAACAGCGTCACCCACAGGCCGGTCGGGATCCTGGTCAGCCGGAACAGGTGATCGGCGTCGGACAGGCCCGCCCGCCCCTTGACCTGCCGGCGTGGCAGCTCGAGCACCGGGCGGAGCCCGCCGAACAGCAGGAACCACGCGGCGGTGTAGGCGAAGCCCGCCTGCAGGCCGACCGGGGCCAGCACGGCCACCGCGAGCACGGCGGCCCCGGTGCCGAGCACCGCCAGCACGCCGAACGCGTTGCGTACGACGATCAGCGTCGCGGCCAGCAGCGCCACGGTCAGCCACAGCATCGCGGCCAGGTGCCGCGAGTCGAGCAGCCACGCCGCGCCCGCGCCCAGCACGGGCGGGCTGATGTACCCCGCGGCCGCCGTGGCGATCAGGCCGGGGCCGGTGCGCCTGCCGCGCGAGTGCGTCACCCCCGAGCTGTCCGAGTGCAGCCTGATCCCCTCGAGCCGCCGCCCGGCCAGCAGGGAGACCACCGCGTGCCCGCCCTCATGGGCGATCGTGATGACCTTCCCGGCCAGCCGCCAGGCCACCGTGTTCAGCACGAGGACCGCGGCGGCCAGGCCGGCCGCGCCGACCACCCAGCCCTGCGGCACGGACTGGCTGCCCGTTATCTGGTCCCAGAGGTGGCCGACGTTCACGGCGCGGGCAGCCAGGACACGTGGCCGGCCAGCAGGGCGTAGCCGACGAACGCCACGGCGTCGATCAGCGTGTGCGCGATGATCAGCGGGGTGACCCGGCCCCAGCGGCGGTACAGGAAACCGAAGATGACCCCCATGGTGGCGTTGCCGATGAACCCGCCCGCGCCCTGGTACAGGTGGTAGGAGCCCCTGATCACCGCGCTGATCGCGATGGCCGCGGGCGGCTTGACGCCGAGCTTGTCCAGCCTGCTCAGCAGGTACCCGACGACGATGACCTCTTCGAGGATGGCGTTCTGCGCGGCGGACAGGATCAGGATCGGGATCCGCCACCAGACGTCGGGCAGGTTCTCCGCGACGACGTTGAGCTCGACGCCCAGGTGGTACGCGACCAGGTACAGGCCCAGGCCGCTGCCGCCGATCACGGCCGCGAGCACCGCACCGCGGGCGAGGTCCAGGCCGGGCTGGCTGGCGTCCAGGCCGATCGAGGACGGCCGTTCCCCCGACCTGGCCAGCAGGTAGAAGACGAGCAGGACCGGGGCGAGCGCGAGCGTGATGGACAGCAGCTGGAGGAACAGGTCGAGCAGCGGGCGGCCGGGCGCCAGCGATCCGTTGAGGACCGCCACCTGCTTGCTGAGCGACTGCTGCGCGGTCAGTGAGCCGATGAAATTCACCAGCGCGTACAGGCCGCTGGCGCCGAGCGAGACGGCGAAGACGGTGACGATCTCCCAGCGCAGCAGCCGGGGGGCCGGAGGGGCCAGAGGCGTCCCAGGAGACGATGGGATCGGCCCGGCCGCAGCGGGCGGCACCGAGCCCTCTCGCGTGCTCGTCGAGGTCTCGTCGGTCATCGTGACTCAGTATCACCCGGCCGCGGGGCTCGATAGCTCACCAACGCCGTAGCCACTAAGCTCGAATAGGTCACGACCGGGCTGCGCCGCTCGGCACGCTCACCTAGCAGAGGTCCCCCATGTACCAGCCTTTCCCGTCCGGCGGTGGCGGCCAGCTTGAACCGCTGCGGCCCGCTCCCCCGGCGTCCGTGCTGAACGCGGTCAAGCTCATGTATGCCGGAGCGGCGGTCAGCCTGATCAGCCTGGTCATCTCGCTGACGGAAATCAGCGGGACCAAGGCGGCGATCAGGAAGGCGCGTCCCAGCCTCACCGTTACCCAGGTCAACCAGCTGAACAGCTTCATCATCGGCCTGGCCATCATCTCCGGCCTGGTCGGGATCGGCCTCTGGCTCTGGATGGCGCGGGCGAACGGCCAGGGCAGGAGCTGGGCACGCATCGTGTCCACGGTCCTGTTCGGCCTGGCGACCCTCGACCTGTTCGGCGTGTTCAGTCAGCCCAAGACGGCCCTGGACCTGGTCTTCCCCGTGGTGACCTGGGTGATCGGCGCGGGCGCGGTCTTCCTGCTCTGGCGCCCCGACTCGACCGCGTTCTTCAAGCCGCCGCAGGGCTGAGCGTGCGGCCGGCGGTCGTCTTCTCCGCGGTCCCCACGCTGTTCGGCGGCGACGGCGAGCTCGACGTCGGAGCCAACCGCGCCCTGTACGCGTTCATCGCCGGGCAGGTCGACGGGCTGTTCGTGGCCGGGACCAGCGGCGAGTTCCCGGCCCTTGAGGACTCCGAACGGCTGTCGCTGTTCGAGCTGGCCCTGGAGGAGGCGGGCCCGGAGCGCGTCTTCGCGCACATCGGCGCCCCCGACGCCCGGCACGCCTGCCGCCTCGCTGCGCAAGCGGTCGCGCTCGGCGCGACGCGTCTCGCCGCGATCACGCCGTACTACCTGCCCGCGCGGCCCGACGAGCTGGCCGTCCACTATTCGCGTATCCACGACGCCGCGCCGGGCGCCGAGCTCTACGCCTACATTTTTCCCGAACGAACCGCCCTGCCCGTCCCACCTGCGGTGTTCGCCCAGGCGGCCGCGGCCGCCGGCCTGGCCGGCGCCAAGATCAGCGGCTCCGCGTCCGCCGACATGGCGCAGTACGTGGCGGAGTCCCCCGGGCTGCGGCTGTTCTCCGGCAACGACTCGAACCCCGCGGCCGCCATGCGGGCCGGCGCGGCGGGTGTGATCTCGGGGCGCAGCGGCGCCTACTCCGACGTCTACCGGGCGCTGGTCGCCGCGCTCGCCGCCGGCGACGCCGACGAGGCCGGACGGCACCAGGAAATGCTGGACCGGATCGTCGCGGTCGGGGCGAGCATCGGCCGCGTCAAGTACGCGCTGGAGTTGCGTGGCCTGGGGACCAGGACGGCGCGGATGGCCGTCGACCCCCCGGCACCGGAGACGGCCGCGGCCATCGCCGGCCTGGTGGCGGAACTCCCGGGGGTTCGGCCCGTTCCGGCGTGAACCTGGGGTCCGGGTCGCGCGTCTTTTGGGGTAGAGGTCCGGCGAAAGCGGGGCGCCGGACCTCTGCAAAGCTCGGCAACGTGCGGGTGCCGGGCCGCGAGCCCGGCGAGAGCGGGCACCGGAGAGCGGGCCGGTGCGAGCGGGGCGCCGGGTCTCCCGAAGGAGGGGATGGGCCGGCGACGCAGGGATCGGCGGCCCAACGGTTCGCCGTCCCTTACAGGTCGCTGTCCAGCACCTCGTGCGCGCGGGCGATGAGCACCGGCACGACCAGGCCTTCGCGCTCGAAGCCCTCGCCGACCGTCTGGCCCAGCTGGTAGCGCGCGTTGATGCCCTCGAGCACGACGGCCAGCTTGAAGTAGCCGAACGCCACGTAGTACCCGATCCGGGAGACGTCGCGGCCGGTACGCCGGGCGTACTCCGCGGTGAACTCCGCCCGGGTCCAGAAGCCGGGGCTGGTCGTGGCGTCGGTCGACAGTCCGGGAGCGTCGGCGGGCACGCCGGCCGGGGTGAGCCAGCCCTGCTCGCCCGGATCGGTCCAGTAGACGAGGGTCAGGCCGAGGTCGGCCAGCGGGTCACCCAGGGTCGCCATCTCCCAGTCCACCACGGCCGTGATGGCCGGCTCGGGCGACAGCGTCACCAGCACGTTGTCGAGCCTGAAGTCCCCGTGAACCAGCGTCACGTCGCCCTCGCCGGGCAGCGCGGCGGTCAGCCGGTCTACCAGCGTGGCGTAGCCCGGCATTTCCCTGGTCACCGACAGGTCCCACTGCCGCTGCCAGCGGTCGAGCTGGCGCCGCAGGTAACCGGCGCCGCGGCCCAGGTCGGACAGGCCGACCGCCGCGATATCGACGCCGTGGATGGCGGCCATCATGTCGGCGAGGTGCTCAGACAAGCTGGCGTTCTGAGCCTCGCTCAGCCGGGCGGTGTCGGCGCTGGTCCGCAGGATCACCCCCGGCACGTGCTCCATCACGTAGAAGGGCGCGCCGATCACGTCGGCGTCGGTGCAGAACGCCACCGGCCGCGCGACCGGCACCCGGGTACCCGCGAGGGCGGACAGGACGCGGAACTCCCTGGACATGTCGTGGGCGGTCGGGAGGACGTGACCGAGCGGCGGGCGGCGCAGCACCAGGAGGCGGCGTCCCGAAGGGCCGCAGACCGAAAGCCGGTAGGTGAGGTTGGAGCGGCCCCCGGCGATGAGCTCGATCCCGTCCAGCTCGAGGGGCCCGCCCGGGATGTGCTCGTTCAGCCAGGCGGCCAGGCGCTCGGGGCTGTGGATTCCAGGGGGACTGCTGCTCACGTTCATGGTCTACGAATCGTAGAACGGTATAGAACGGTAAATCTTCTCCTCCCGACCTATGGACTATTCACCGGTGCTGACGTAAGCAGGAAAGGAAGCTTGAAGGTCTAGACCTGGGAGGGACCCTGTGGCTGATGCGTGGATGCCGGGCGCCAGATGCATCCGGGCAGAGACCGACGGGGGACAACTAGCCGGGGGTGCGCCGCGGGTCGTGTGGATGACCCTGGGGGCCGACGTGCGCCTGATTTCGGCCTGGTCAGCCGCGCAGCGCCTCAACCAGGAAAACCGGCCGCCGCACCTGGTCTGGGATCCGCAGACCGGCGACATCGCCCAGCTGCTGCCGATCGTGCGGGCCGGCTGCGCGCTCGGCACTCCCGAGGACCTCGACTACGCCCCGGACCGGCTCCCGTACTCCGCGATCCCCGTGAACAACGAAGGCCGGCTGTGCGTCCAGATCGCCGTCCTCGCCTCAGCCAGGGACCCGTTCACCGGCTATGCGATGCTCGGGCTCGGCGAGATCCTCGACTGGCTCGACACCTGGCGGATCCCCCGCCGCTGGCCGGCCGGGGCGCCGGCCCCGTACCGGCACGCGGGCCGGATGCGCAGCCGCGCGCTGTGGGCACAAGGCGGGCATTTCGGCGCCTCGCAGGTACCCGATTGCGATAGCATCGGCCCCGGCGGAATCGACATCGACCAGCTCGCAGGCAGGGACCGCCTCGCCCGCGAGCGGCCGGAACCGCCGATCGCCGACCCGTCCGCGATCCGCCTGGGCCCCCGCACGGCGCAGGTGGTCGCGGCGGTCTGAGCTGCCCGCGGGGGGACCGTGCCTGAGCTGTCTGCCACCACGCGTACCGCGCTGCACCGGCACCGCGAGCGCGGCCGGACCGATCGCGGTGACCTGTACGCCGTCCTCGACGCCGGGCTGATCTGCCACCTCGGGGTCATCACCGACGGCGTGCCGCGCGTCCTGCCCACCGGGTACGGGCGCCTCGGCGACATCTTGTACCTGCACGGGTCGTCGGCGAACAGCACGTTCATGGCCGGGGCCGGCCACGAGGTCTGCGTCACCGTCACGCACCTGGACGGGCTGGTCTGCGCCCGGTCGGTCTTCAACCACTCGATGAACTACCGCAGCGCCATGATCTACGGCGTGGCGCGCCTGCTCACCGATCCCGCCGAACAGACCGAGGCGCTCCGCATCATCACCGAGCACCTGGCCCCCGGGCAGTGGTCCTACGTGCGCCAGCCCACCCGCAAGGAGCTCGCCGCCACCTCCGTCCTCGAGCTGCCGCTCGCGGAGGCGTCCGTGAAGATCCGCGCCGGCGGGCCGAGCGACGAGCCGGAGGACTACGAGACGGACATCTGGGCGGGCGTGGTGCCGGTCACCGTGGCATTCGGCGACCCGGTGCCCGATAAGGAGCTGCGGCCGGGCATCGCCACGCCCGGGCACATCGCGAACCGGGTTTACTGACGCCGGCCTGGAGCCCCAGAACGCGGGCGCTGTCGGCGGGAGAAACACCGTCCGTTCGGGGATAATGGGGTTTTGGCTGGCATGGCACGGCCGCCGAGGCCATAGTCTGTGAGGGTGAACGACCGGCTCGTGTGGATCGACTGCGAGATGACCGGGCTCGACATTGAGCGCGACGCCCTCATCGAGATCGCGTGCCTGGTGACCGACGCCGAGCTCAACCTGCTCGACGAGGGTATAGACCTGATCATCAAGCCCACCGCGGAAGCCCTTGAGGGCATGCCGGAAGTAGTCCGCGAGATGCACACCACCTCCGGGCTGCTGGCCGAGCTGCCCGACGGGATCAGTGTGGCCGAGGCGGGCCAGCTCGTGCTCGACTACGTGCGCGGGCACGTGGCCGAGCCGAAGAGGGTGCCGCTGTGCGGCAACTCCATCGCCACCGACCGCTGGTTCATCGCCCGTGACATGCCAGAACTCGACGCCTACCTGCACTACCGGATGATCGACGTGTCCAGTATCAAGGAGCTCGCGCGGCGCTGGTACCCGCGCGCCTACTTCTCCTCCCCCGTCAAGCACGGCGGGCATCGGGCGCTAGCGGATATCCGGGAGAGCGTGCAGGAGCTGCGCTACTACCGGGAGGCGGTGTTCGTCCCGCCGCCGGGACCGGACTCCGCTACCGCGCGCGAGATCGCCGCGCGTTTTACCCAGGAGGACGCGCCAGGGGCTCGCGGGTAGCGGGTCTGCTGCCTGGCCTCGCGGGCGTCCGCGGGCCGCTATACTCGTGGTTACCCGCGCGATGTCCTTCCGGGGGCAGCGCGCGTTCTGCTGTCGTTCGGGCGTGTACCGCGCGGGCGGCGGCGATGGTGGGCGTAGCTCAGTTGGCTAGAGCACCAGGTTGTGGTCCTGGGTGTCGGGGGTTCGAGTCCCCTCGTCCACCCCACTGAAAGCGCAGGTCAGGAGGCTTCGCCATGATCTTGGCGGAGCCTGCAGGCTTTGCGGTGTCCGACTTTGGGAGTGATCTGGGAGCGTAGACCGTGAGGCGTCAGGCCCGGGCGAAGCGGCAGTCAGCTCGCGACCGAGGGGGGGTCGTCCGGTCGACCTCCTGAACCCGCCTGCTTCCAGCGAGTCAAGACGGGGCGACCGCGATGCCTACGCACTCGACTCCCGCCGATAACGCGCCACGAAATTCCGTTAATCCGAGGCGACGGCAGCGCCGCCGAGCGGGGCCTGCTCGATAGGGTGCAACGGGGAGGCATATAACGGTTGGCCGACTGGACCGCTGAGTACAGAGAGGAGCCAGGGTGGGCCCCGCGATCATAGGTCTGGTTGGCGCTCTGGTGGGTGCTATAGCAGCCCTAGTGGGGTCCGTGATCTCCGGACAGCTGCAGGCGCGGCAGGAAAGCTCGCGATGGCGGCGCGACAAGCGACAAGCCGCCTACGACGGAGCCCTTCGTCATCTGCTTCGAGCTGCGAACCGCAGGTCGGGGTTCCAGCTCGACGAGGGAAGGCTGACGCCAGTGCTTGGCGAGGTCGGCGGGTGGTTCGATGATCTGGTGGATGCGCAGTTTTGGTTGCGGTCCCTTACCACTGTCTGCGGCCACGCGACAGCAGTGCGTCTCCGATCTGCTGCAGACACTCTGGATAATGCGGTTAAGTCCATGGACTGGGGCGGCGGCATTGGCCGCCCCTTGTTTGACGCGCTAACCGAGGCCGTGACGACCGTGGCCGAGTGTGCTCGTGAGGACCTAGGCGCAGCTAATCGCATACAAGACGCCGACGACGCGACGAGCCGAGGTGAAGAATTGGTCTAAAAGCAGGCTGACTTGGGCTAACTCATACGCCGCACTCAATCCGCTGCTCGGGCTTATGTGCGACCGCGGTGCCCGTACTAAAAAGGCTGCTCGCTTGGATGGGTTACGCGGCGTCGGGATCAGAAGAGGCGCTCCCGATGCGGCGGGATGCCCGTGTCGATCGCTTGCGCCGGCCATCGTCGATATCGGAGTCGTCCTGTGGCGGCCAGGATGGTATCTCTGATCGCCGTGGCCCGGCTACGTGCGCCACGGCGGCCGGCCGGCGGGCCGCTCTCGCGGTCGCGCCAGGCCGGGTCAGCCGCTGGTCCCAGTTCTCGCACGACATCTCATCACAGCGGCGCCGGATTACCGCCTGCCCGGCCAAGGGGCGCCCCTTCCTGGTGGGCGTCTGCGGGTAGGTGCCGGATTATGCGATGCCGTTACGGCGCGCCCCAGGTGTCCGGGCGGTAGCGGAGCCTTCTCAAGCGTCGGCTCCCTGGATCGTCAAGCAGTTCGGCCAAGACGTCCCGGACGGCCAGGTAGAGCGGATGCTGCGGATCCTTCCGCAGCGCCAGGTACGTGTCTCGCGCGGCGGGCTCGAAGGCGAGCCGTATGGTCACAGCTCGTCCGCGCTCATCTCCACGAGCTGAGCCGGGTTGGAAAGGCTGGCCTCGATCCGCGCGGCATCGTCGGGCCGTTGCCGCCACATGGCCCCCTCCAGTTCCTTCATCACCGCAGCTGGGTAGAGGTGGATAACCCCGTCCTCATCGACCTCAACCAAGCAGTCCCGCAGCGATACTCGTAGGAGTGCCCGACGTGCTCGTACGCGAGCCGGGCGCTGATGTCTGGCTCGCCCTCGATCACCGCCGCCGATCGCGGTGCGGAGAAGGAGCGTCTTGGTGACTGAGATCCTCACCGAGCCGGTGTCGGCTCCGAACGTGTGGAGAGGCGACGAGCTTGCCGATACCGGTCGCTGGATCATTCGTTTCGCCGAAGAAGACTTCGCCGATTTCGAGCGCGCGCTCGCGCATGTCGCCAAGGCGGGCCTCAAGGACGTTACCGAGATCCGGGCAGCGGATTTTCCGCTTCCCCATTTCCAGGAGCGGATCGACGACATCGTGGACCGGCTGGAACACGGACTGGGGCTCGTCCTGCTGCGCGGGCTGCCCATCTACGACCGGTTCAGCGTGGACGAGGCCACGATCATCTACTGGGGAATGGGCCGGCACATGGGAAACCTCGTGCCGCAAAACCGCAAAGGCGACCTGATCGGCCAGATCCGGGACCTCGGCAGGCGCGGGCCTTACGAGCGGGCCTACGCAACCAACGAAGATCTCGGGTTCCACACGGACTCCACCGACTTCGTGGGCCTGATGTGCCTGCGTACCGCGCTGTCTGGCGGGGAGAGTTTCGTCGCCAGTTCCGGGCTGCTGTACAACTTCGTGGTCGACGAGCAGCCCGCGTACCTGCCTATCCTCAACAAGAGCTTCCCGACCGACTGGCGGAGCGAGGAAGCGCCCGGATCGGCTGGCTGGTACCTGGAGCCGCTTTACAGCTACTTCGGTGGAGCGCTCTCGGCGACCGTCAGGACCGGCCGGGTGAGGTCAGCCATGCGATTCCCCGAGGTGCCCAGGCTCACCGCGGATGAGGTCTCCTGTTTGTCGTATTTCGACTCCCTGGCGAAGAGGCCAGGCGTCGCTCTTGGCATGCAGCTCCAGACGGGCGACATGCAGTTCGTCAACAACTTCGTGACGGTGCACACCCGCACGGCGTTCGTCGACGACGCCGCGGACCCAACGCATCAACGGCACTTGCTTCGACTGTGGATCAGCCGACCCGAAGCCGGCCGACCGCTCTGCCCCGAGTACGCCGTCTGGCGCAGCGGCTACCCTACATGACCGACGTCTAAGAGAACCTGCGCATGCATGGGCATCCGCTCATCCGGTACGCCGACGGCCCCGCTCGCCGACGGCCCCGCGGGCCGACGGGCATGGCTGATCGGAACCGGTAAGAACGTCTGGGAGATTACCGCCACCGTCCGCGACAACGGCGGCGACGCTGCCAAGGCATCCCGCTACCTGGGGATGCCGTTCGGCCTCGTCCAGGCCGTGGCCGGCCACCCAGAACGTGAGGTCCTCTCCGACCCCGAGGTACTGGCGGTCGCGCGAGCTGAGCGGCGGGCCGTCGTCAGCCAACCACGCCCGCGACTTCCGGCTGCCGCCCGTCGAGGCCCTGCTGCCCGGGGGTCCAGGACACTACGGCATGATCTTCGCCAGCGCTCGGAGACGCCGAGGTGTTGGGGCTATGCGGGGTACTGGGTGGGTCTGGTGACGTAGGTGCGGCCGGCCGGGGTGTGCCAGATCAGGACGCCTGGGCTCGGTTGTTCGAGTTTCCACCCCTGGCTCTGCTTACACCGGTGGTGATGCCGGCAGAGCGGAGCCAGATCGCACTCGCAGGTCAGTCCGCCCTGGTCCCAGGCGACGGTGTGGTCCAGGTCGCACCGGCCCGCGGGACGGCCGCAGCCGGGGGCGGTGCACCGGGCGTTGCGGGTGCGGACCAGGTGCTGGAGTCTGCGGCTGGGCCGGTAGCCCGGTTCGGCGGACGCGTGGCCGCAGGCGCCGCG
>DATJQX010000089.1:0-6071 GCA_035505275.1 Streptosporangiaceae bacterium
GGCCCGCGGGTCGGCGTCCGACCCGTCGACGACGTGCAGGATCAGATCTGCGTCGGTGACCTCTTCCAGCGTGGACCGGAACGCGTCGACGAGCTGATGCGGCAGATGCCGGACGAACCCCACCGTGTCGGTGAGCGTGAACGGCAGGCCAGCGGGGGTCCGCGCGCGCCGCACGGCAGGATCGAGCGTGGCGAACAGCGAGTCGTCCACCAGCACCTGCGCCCCGGTCAGCCGGTTGAGCAGGCTCGACTTGCCCGCGTTGGTGTACCCGGCGATCGCGACCGAGGGAACCTCCCGCCTGCGCCGCTGCCCGCGCTGCACCTGCCGCCCGACGGCCATCTGGGCCAGCTCCCGGCGCAGCTTGGTGATGCGTGACCGGATCCGGCGCCGGTCGGTTTCGATCTTCGTCTCGCCGGGACCGCGGGTCCCGATCCCGCCACCGCCCGCCACCCGGCCTCCGGCCTGCCGGGACAGCGTCTCGCCCCAGCCGCGCAGCCGGGGCAGCAGGTACTGCAGCTGAGCGAGCTCGACCTGGGCCTTGCCTTCCTTGCTGCGGGCGTGCTGGGCGAAGATATCCAGGATCAGCGCGGTCCGGTCGACGACCTTGACCCGTACGATGCCCTCAAGCCTGCGCAGCTGGCTGGCCGCGAGCTCACCGTCGCAGATCACCGTGTCCGCGCCGGTCGACGCCACGAGCTCGGCGAGCTCGGCGGCCTTGCCCGCGCCGACGTAGGTCGCCGAGTCGGGCCTGCTCCGCCGCTGGATCAGGCCGTCAAGGACCTGCGACCCGGCGGTCTCGGCCAGCCGGGACAGCTCGCGGAGCGAGTTCTCCGCCATGGCCAGGGTCCCGTCCGTCCAGACCCCCATCAGCACCACGCGCTCCAGGCGCAGCTCGCGGTACTCGACCTCGGTGACGTCCTGGAGCTCGGTCGAGAGCCCGGCGACCCGGCGCAGAGCGTGCCGGTCCTCCAGATCCAGCTGGCCCGCATCCAGTTCCGGCTGATCCGGGTTGTCCGGCTCGTCCGGCTCGGCCGGGCTGCCGGCCTCCGGGATCATGGGCATCTGGCTCGATGGAACGGACATCTTCCTCCCAGGCTAGGCTTTCTGGCCGATCGCGGCCTTCTCGCGGCCGGCCGCCGGTCGTCCACGATGGTCCCACGGCGAGGGCTCACGGTCATCTGGTTAACTCCCCACCTGGTGTAACGCCGAGCGCGCCGCAAATGTGACCCGGGCCACCTGAACGGATCCCCGCCGGGACCGGTAGCGTCGTCACCATGGGCCGGACGGCGCTGGCCGCGCGGGCCCGCCCAGCGTGCCTTCCGGGAGGAGCAAGCGTGACCGAGACCGACGGCGTCCAGATCACCGCCCCTGCGGGTGACCGGTACGACGAGATCCTGACCGGCGAGGCGCTCGGCCTGCTGGCGGAGCTGCACCGGGAACTTGGCCCGCGCCGCATCGAGCTGCTGGCAGCGCGCGCCCGCCGTCAGCGGGAACTCATCGACGGCGCGATGCTGGACTTCCTGCCCGGGACCCGCCAGATCAGGGACGACGCGTCCTGGCACGTGGCGCCCCCGGCGCCCGGCCTGGTCGACCGGAGGGTGGAGATCACCGGGCCGACCGACAAGAAGATGACGATCAACGCGCTCAACTCGGGCGCACGGGTCTGGCTCGCCGACTTCGAGGACGCGAACACCCCGCTCTGGGACAACATGGTCACCGGACAGCTCAACCTCAAGGACGCCCTGGACCGGAAGATCGACTTCACCAGCCCCGACGGCAAGGCCTACCGGCTGGCACCCGACGATGAGCTGGCCACGATCGTGGTGCGGCCGCGGGGCTGGCATCTCGACGAGAAGCACGTGCTGGTCGACGGGCAGCGGGTCTCCGGCAGCCTGTTCGACTTCGCGATGTACTTCGCGCACTGCGCCCGGCGGCAGCTGAACAAGGGCAAGGGGCCGTACTTCTACCTGGCCAAGAACGAGAGCCACCTGGAGGCGCGGCTCTGGAACGACGCCTTCAACCTGGCCCAGGACCGGCTGGGAATCCCTCGCGGCACGATCCGGGCGACCGTGCTTATCGAGACGATCCCGGCGGCGTTCGAGATGGAGGAGATCCTCTACGAGCTGCGCGACCACAGCGCCGGGCTGAACGCGGGCCGCTGGGACTACCTGTTCAGCATCATCAAGAAGTTCCGCACCCGGGGCCGCGACTTCCTCCTGCCGGAGCGCAACGCGGTGACGATGACCGCGCCGTTCATGCGCGCCTACACCGAGCTGCTGGTCAAGACGTGCCACGACCGGGGCGCGCACGCGATGGGCGGCATGGCGGCGTTCATCCCGAGCCGACGCGACCCCGAGGTCAACGCCAAGGCGCTGGCCAAGGTGCGGGAGGACAAGGCCCGCGAGTCGGGCGACGGCTTCGACGGCTCCTGGGTCGCCCATCCCGACCTGGTGCCGGTGTGCCAGGAGGTGTTCGACGCCGTGCTCGGTGACAGGCCCAACCAGCTCGGCAGGCTGCGCGACGACGTCCAGGTCAGCGCGGCCGACCTGCTGGCGGTCGCCAAGACTCCCGGCGGGATCACCGAGGCGGGGTTGCGCAACAACATCAGCGTGGGCCTGCAGTACCTGGCCAACTGGCTGGCCGGAACCGGCGCGGTGGCGATCTTCAACCTGATGGAGGACGCGGCGACCGCGGAGATCTCCCGGTCGCAGGTCTGGCAGTGGCTGCACAACGACGTGACCCTGGCCGAGGGCCAGCAGGTCACCGTGGACCTGGTGGAGCAGATCATCGCCGAGGAACTGGCCAGCATCCGCGAGCAGTACGGCGCGGCCTTTGACGTGGGCCAGTTCGACCAGGCCGTGGCGCTGTTCAAGGAGGTCGCCCTCGCGGACGACTACGCCGAGTTCCTGACCATCCCGGCCTACGAGCGCATGCCCTGACGGCTCCGTGTGGCGACCCGGAACCAGACGGTGCGCTCCGGGCCGCCGGCCGCCGGGCTGACGCCCCACTCGTCGGCGAGCCGGTCAACGAGGAACAGGCCGCGGCCGTGCGGGCTGCTGGCCGGCGGGAGTGGCTGGGCCTCGGGGTTCCCGCCACCGGAGTCGGTCACCTCCACTCGCAGGCTGTCGCCGGTGAGCTCGATGCTCACCACGAACGAGGTGCGCGCGTACTGAACGGCGTTCATCGCGAGCTCGGACACCATCACCGAGATCGCGTCGCGCAGATCCGGCGCCAGGTCACCCGCCGCAGCCAGCACGAACCGCCGCGCGGCGCGGATGGACGCGGCGTCCGGCGTGAAGCTGCGGTCGACGCTCACGGCACCATGAGCAGGATGTCGGTGAGGCCGGTCAGCTCGATGATCCGGCGGACGATCGCGGTGGGGTTCCTGACCTCGACCGCCTTGACCTTCCTGGTCATGGATATCAGCAGCGCGATGCCGGAGCTGTCCATGAAGTCCAGCCCGCTGACTTCGAAGACGAGCCGATCGCCGTGACTGGCCAGCGCGCCTTCGATGACCGAGCGGACGTTCTCCACGGACACCATGTCGAGCTCGCCGGACAGGCGGACCACCGCGGTGCCGTTCTCACGCGACACTTCCGCGGCGCAGTACGTCTCGTCAGCGGGATCTAGTTCAGCCATCTCAGCCCAATCAACGCTATGTCGTCGGTCGGCGAGTCGCCGGTGAGTTCAGAAACGAGGCTGGTGAGCAGGTCATCGAGGGAAGACTCACACTGGACGGTCGCGGTTTCCTGGAGCCGCTTCAGCCCAGCATCCAGGGTTTCGCCGCGGCGCTCAACCAGGCCATCAGTGTAAGCGATGAGCGTGTCGTGCGCCGCGGTCGTCAGCAGCGTCGGCTCGAACGAGCCGCTGCCGGGGATGCCGATCGGCCAGCCCGGCTTCGCCTGGATCAGGCTCGCCCGTGCGTTCCCGTCGCCGCCGCACACCAGCGGCGGCAGGTGCCCCGCGTTGGCCAGGGTCACCTCGTGCGTGCCCACGTCGACAAGACCGCACAAAACAGTCGCGAAGTGGCCATCCTCGGCGATATCCCTGGTCCGGGCCAGCTGGTCGAGGATCACCCCGGGCGGGTGGCCCTCCAGGGCGTACGCCCTGCTCGCGTACTGCAGGGACGCCATCGTCGCGGCGGCCCGCACGCCGCGGCCGGACACGTCGCCGACCACGAACACGAACCGGTCGCCGCCCAGCGGCACGACGTCGTACCAGTCGCCGCCGACCTCGGTCCCGCTGACGCCAGGCAGGTAGCGGACGGCGATCTGCATGCCAGGGATGGCCGGCACCTCGTGCGGCAGGATGGCCTGCTGCAGGGTCTCCGCGACCGATCGCTGCTCGACGTACATGCGGCCGATCTCGGTGCTCATCCGCTCGGCCCTGGCCCTCCCACGGACCAGGCGCTCGGCGAGCAGCGCGCCGAGAATCGTCAGGGCGGCACCGCCGATGCCGATCGCCCACGGCAGGATCGCGCCGAGGTTGCCGGTCAGCGAGCCCTTTGCCGACGTCGTGAGCGTCAGCACCGTGTCGCCGAACGGGATCCTGGTCGTGTACGTCGTTCCGCGCAGCGGCAGGGGCGCTCCGGAGGTCGCCTCCAGCAGCGCCGCGCTGGTCTGCGACCGCCCCAGGTAAACGGCGATGTTCAGGTCGGAGACGGGCGAGCTGGCCGGCTCGGACACCCTGCCGCCGGCGGGCAGCGGCACCTCGGCGTAGGCGATGAAGCTGCCGCCGGGCCCACTCGCCGCGGTCGCGTACCCGAGACGCGCCTCCCGGCCGGAGACGAGCTTCGTGACCACGAACGTGTGGCTCCCATCGGCGCGGCGCAGTAGCCCAGTCATGGCACCCGACGAGGGGGCCAGCACAGGCGCGGTGCCCACGTGCGTGACCATCCGCGGCGAGCTGCCTACGAGTCGCCACAGGGACGCGGTCGCGAACGGCCCCTTGGCCGTGACCGAGCCGCTCAGGCCGCGGGTGAACGCCGCCGCACTGCCGTTTGCCGCCGCCGCAAGGGCCGCCGCGCCGCCCAGGTGGTCCTCGACGTACAGCGGGTCCGCCGCCGCTATCTCGCCGCTGATCAGGCGGGACTCCAGCGCGAGCAGCTTGGCGTTCGTGTGGTGATGCCCGCTCGCGGTCACCACGGCCAGGGTGATCGTGATGCCAAGCCCGATCACGAGCACGACGGCAGCCGCGGCGTGGGTCGCCCAGCCGCTCCCTCCCCGCGCCCGGGAGCCAGCATGACCCGTCGGGCGTCCCGCGATCGCCATCGTGCTCCCGTCCGGTGAGCGTGCCCCAATCTAGCAAGGGTGCTCCCGCCCGGCGGGAGGCGGTGAGCGTTTTGACCAAGTTTCGCCGCGCACATCCCCGGGCGCCGCCAGGGGCCGCAAGGAGGCTGCACGGCGCTGCAAGGCGGCCGCCCGAACGCGGCCGGAGCCTCCCGAGATTGGCAAACCCGGCCGGTGAGGCGCACGCTTGGGGGACGGAGCAGGCAGGAGGCGAGACACATGACCGCGCAGGCAACCCGCGGCACCGTCGGCGCAGCAGTGAATGAGGCGGGGGCGGCGGGCGGTGGGGCCGGGATCGGGGCGCTGGTCCCGCGGATGACGGAGATCTGCGGGCCTGACGGCGTGCTGACCGATCCGGCCGAGCTGGCCACGTACGAGTGCGACGGGCTCACCTCGCACCGCTGCTCCCCCGGCCTCGTCGTGCTCCCGACCACCGCCGAGCAGGTCGCCGCCATCGTTTTCGCGTGCGCCCAGGCCAAGATCCCGTTCGTGGCGCGCGGCTCGGGCACCGGCCTGTCCGGCGGGGCGCTCCCCCGGGCCGACGGCGTCCTGATCGTCACCTCCAGGATGCGCCGGGTCATCGCGATCGACCCCGACAGCCGCAGGGCCATCGTGGAACCAGGGGTCACCAACCTGGCCGTCAGCAAGGCCGCCGAGCCGTTCGGGCTGTTCTACGCGCCCGACCCGTCCAGCCAGGTGGTGTGCTCGGTCGGCGGCAACGTGGCGGAGAACTCCGGCGGCGCGCACTGCCTCAAGAACGGCTTCACCGTGCACCACGTGACC